>NZ_CP113064.1:2400000-3000000 GCF_026625805.1 Brevundimonas sp. SL130 | reverse complement strand
AACCCGCCGCTAACGGCGCAACAGGAATCGCGCGGCCAGACCGACGGCGGCGTTCAAAACCAGGCCCAAGACGGTCAAACACAGGACGCCGGCCAGCATTTCGGCGGTGCGCAGTCGGTTGCCGGCCTCCAGCAGGCGCCAGGCCAATCCTTGGGTTGCGCCGGAGCCGGATACGAACTCGGCCACCACGGCGCCGATGACGGCGAGGCCCGCGGCGACCCGAAGCCCCTCAAGCGCGAAGGGGAGGGCCGAGGGCAGGCGCAGCCGCCACAGTCGTTGCAGGGGCGTGGCGCCGTACAGGTCGAACAACCGCTCCAGGTCCGGATCAGCGGACTTCAACCCGGTCAGGACGCCAGAGAACAGGGGGAAGAAGGCGACCAGGGCCGCCAGGGCCACGACGGCCCGGTCGGCGTGGTCCAGCCCGGCCCAGATCAGCACCAGGGGGGCGACGGCGACGACGGGCGTGACCTGAAGCGCCACGGCCAAGGGGCGCACGGCCCGCTCGGCGCCTGCGTGGAGCGACACCGCCAAGGCCAGGCCTCCGCCGATCAGACCGGCCAGGACCAGGGCCTGGACCGCCATGCCGAAGGTGATCCAGGCCGAGGCGGCCAGGCGCGGCCCCGCTTCGACCAGGGCCAGGGCCACGGCGCTGGGCGGAGGCAGCAGATAGACGGGCAGATCGAGGAGGCGGCAGGCGGTCTCCCAGACCGTCAGTAGGACGGCGGCCAGCAACAGCGGCGGGGCGAGGTTGGCGAGGCGTCTCATGCCGCTGTCTCGGCTTGCGGGGCCATGGCGGCCTCCAGGGCGTCGGCGACGGCCTCGACCGTCTGGCGATAGGCGGGGTCGGCGCGCCAGCGGTCGGGACGCGGCGGGGCGCCGGGCGTCGGTAGATCAGCGACGGGGCGGCCGGTGGTCGCCGCAAGAACCACGACCCGCTGGGCCAGATAGACGGCCTCTTCGACGTCATGGGTGACGAAGACGACGGCGGGGCGGGGATCGGCCGTGGCCCAGAGCGCGTGCAGATCCTCAATCAGGCGGCGGCGGGTCACGCTGTCCAGGGCGGCGAAGGGCTCGTCGAGCAGCAGCAGGTCGGGGCCTGTCACCAGGGCGCGGGCCAGGGCGGCGCGCATGGCCATGCCGCCCGACAGCTGGGAAGGTCGGGCGTCGAGCCGGTCGCCCAGGCCGACCGCCGAGAGGGCGGCCGCGGCGCGGTCGCGGGCCTGGGTCTTGGAGACGCCGGCCAGTTCCAACGGCAGGGCGACGTTGGACAAGGTGTCGGCCCAGGGCATGAGGGTCGGGCTCTGAAAGACGAAGCCGGTGCGGCCCAAGCCGGCGGCGCGCGACACCTTGCCCGCGCTGGGTTGCTGAAGTCCGGCGAGCAGCCTCAAGATCGTGGACTTGCCCGCGCCCGATGCGCCGACCAGGGCGAGGATCTCGCCCCGCGCCACGGTCAGGTCGATGGGGCCGAGCGGGGGGCGGCCGACAAGATCGACCGTTACCCCCCGCAGTAAGGCGATGGGCTCAGCCACGGCCCGGCAGATAGTTGTCGGTGAAGGCCTCGCGCCAGTTCAGGCCCGGATCGAAGACTCCGGCCTGGCTGGTGACCTCGAAGAAGGCCTGCCAGCGGTCGGCGGTCATGGCGCCCAGGCCATAGAGGGCGGCGTCGCCGCCGTCGACGATGGCGTTGTCGCGCAGCTTTTGCCGGGCCTGATCCAGGATGGCCTGGGTCATTTCCGGATTGTCCTTGCGGATCAAAGCGTCGCCGGGCTTTGGGTCGCCCCGCAGATAGTCGCGCCAGCCCTCGGCCGAGGCGGCGATGAAGCTGCGCAGGGCCGTGGCGTTGTCCCGGGCGAAGGCGTTGGGGGCCAGGACCATGGTGGCGTAGGAAGGATAGCCTTCGTCAGCCAGCAGGAAGACCTTGGGCTCGAACCCGGCTTCCTGTTCGATGGTGTAGGGTTCGCTGGTCAGATAGCCCTGCTGCACCGCCCGCTCGTCGGCCAGGAAGGGCGCCGGGTTGAAGGTGTATTTGCGGACCTGGTCGTCGGTAAAACCGTATTTGGCCTTCAGCCAGACCCAGAAGGCGTTGATCGAGGCGTCGGCCAGCAGGATCGGCCGACCGGCCAGATCGGCGATGGTCTCCAGCGCCGGATCGGGATGGGCGATCAGGACCTGGGGGTCTTTCTGGAAGAAGGCGGCGACGGCCTTCACCGGGGCGCCGGCGGCGACCAGGTTCATCGGGATGAAGCTGTTGGACCCCATGCCCAGTTCGACGGCGCCTGAGGCCAGCAGTTGCGGCACGTTGACGCCCGGCCCGCCCTGAATGATCTCGACGTTCAGGCCGCGCTTCTCATAGGCGCCGGTCGCCAGGGCTTGATAGAAACCGCCCTGTTCCGCCTGGGCGCGCCAGTCGGTGGCGAAACGCAGCCGCACGCGGCCCTGTTCGTCCACCGGCGCTTCGGATCGCGTGCAGGCGCGAAGGCCGAGCGCCGCGCCTCCGACCACGGCCGCGCCGCCCGCGAGCAGAGCGCGGCGTCGGGTCAGCAGGCGATTCCCACGCTGGATCATGGCCCTGCTTTACGAGGGGATGGCGGCGTTGGGAAGGCGGGGGGCGAGCGACGGCGCATTGATTGGGGGGCAGAGGGCCCGGAGGGAACCTGTCTGGTGTGGCGCAGGCCCGAATTGAGCGAGGGGACGAAGCGTTCAGGGGGAACCCGTGAACTTCGTCCCCTCGCCAAGTCCGGGTTGGACTTGGCCGGTTGGGTCAGGGCCTCGGCCTGGGCGTCGTCGGGGGCGAACCCGCGAGGACGGTCGGCTGTATCCTGTCGCGCTCCGGGTCTCAGGCGTCCCACGGCATTGCGTCCGCGTCGTCCGTCGATCCCGATCCGGTTCCCCTGTGCAGCGTCGATCCAAAGACCGTCGAAGACCGGGGCCGTGGATCCCGCCCGCCGCCCGTTACGATCCGAAGACCGCCCGTTCGCGCCGGGTCGTAGAGCCGGGCCGGTTCGCTTGATGCCGGGGTCTCCCCCGATTTCCGCGCCGCCGTGTCCCTCGGCCTGTTGACGTTCTCGCGAAACCCGGTATGAGGCAAGCGCCCGAACTCGCCCCGATGTGCATGATTGGCCCGGCGGCGGTGGACAAGCCTGTGAACATCGGTGGACGGATCGAATTCGCTTTGGCGTATCAGCGGTTTGTCTTGTCCACAGAAACGCGACTGCGCGATTTCAGTGCGCGACAGGCCGGGGATAGCTGAGAACGCAGAGCGCGCCGGGGGCGGCGTCGACGATGTCGAATCGGCCGTGAAGCTGTTCCGCAAGGCCTAGAACAATCCTCAGGCCCAGGCTGCGTCCCTTTGCGGGATCGAAGTCCGGCGGAGGGCCGACGCCGTCGTCGCGCACCTCGAGCCGACGCTCGGGCCCGTCTTCATACAGGCGAACGTCGATGCGGCCGGCACGGTTGGGGAAGGCGTGTTCCAGCGCGTTGTTGACGCATTCCAGCAGGATCAGGACGACCGGCGTCGCTTCTTCAGCCGTCAGGGCGTGGCGGGCGTCCTCGACCATGACGGTCACGTCGTTGCGGCCGGCGGCGTTCAGGGCGTCGCAGACCAGACGGCGCGCCAGGTCGTCGAAAGGCGCGGCCGCTCCGTCGGCGTCCAATAGGCTGCGCTGGACATTGGCGATCATGGCGGTGCGGGCCGAGGCCTCTGATAGGGCGCGACGGGTGGCGGGATCCTTGGACATCCCGGCCTCAAGCCGCAGCAGGCTGCTGACCACCTGGATGTTGTTGGAGACGCGGTGCTGAACCTCTTTCAGCAGCAGGTCGCGGCTTTCGGCCAGGGCGGCGTTGCGCGCCACCTCCAGCCGCAGATTGTCGGTCGCGGAGTTCATGCCGATGATGAAGAAGATATCGACCGCGACCACGAAGACATAGAAGATCAGCGCCAGTCCGGTCGCCAGGCTCCAGTCAAATCCGGGCGCTCCGATCCAGAACCACCAGGCGCTGAGGCCGGACAGAACGGCGGTCAGCAGGGCGGGCCTCAGGCCGGCGAAATAGGCGGCGACCACGACAGCCGGGAAGAAGGTCAGATAGGGGAAGCCGGGCGGGAACCAGTCGGCCAGCGCCATCCTGACGCCAAAGGCCGTCAGCCAGGCGCAGATCGCCAAGCCATAGCCATAGATCGGATTGCTGCGAAACCACGCCGGACTCAAAAGCCGCTTCCTCTTCTTCTCTGCGTATGGACTGCGCGGCGGTGAAGGTTTCTGCGGTAAGGGAAATCCTTCGTTGCGACAATCGTGAAATGGTTCAGCTTGTGAGCCGGTTGCTCAACCAGGCGCGAACGGCGCCCCGTGCGCCCCTGGCGGCCGGGCCGCCGAAATGGAGGAATCCGTGCGGCGTCTCGGGCACGCGGATCAGGTCGGCTTCGGCGGCCTCACTCCATCGGGTCGCCATCAGCAGGCTGTCCTCGAACAGGGGGTCGTATTCGCCGGCGAGGAAGAGGGCGGGGGGCAGGCCGGTCAGGTCTGCGTAGAGGGGCGAGACGTCCGACCGGCGCAGGCCAGCCTCGTCTCGGTCCGGGGCCAGACGAGCCAGGTCGGCCTGCATGGACGGGCCGTTGAACAACAGGGTGTCGGGGCCAGCCGTGCGGACGCTTTCGGTCCCCGACAGGTCGAAGACGCCATAGGTGAAGACGCAGCCGGACACCCGGTCGATCAACCCCTGGTCGCGCAGGGCCACGGCGGTCAGGGCGGCGAGGTGGCCGCCTGCGGATTCTCCAATCAGGAAGACGGTCGCGGCGCCCAGGCGATCAACATGGGTCACGGTCCAGTGGGCGGCGGCGAGGCAGTCGGCGATGGCGGCGTCGATATAGACCTGGCGGCGCTCGGACAGCAGACGGTAATCGACCGAAACGACGCAGAAGCCGTGGCGGGCCAGATGGGCGTTCAGCCGGTCGTTCAGGCCGGCGCTTCCCAGCACCCAGCCGCCGCCGTGGATGTCCAGAACAACGGCGCGGGGCGGGCCCTCGGGGTGGAGGATGCGCAAGGGGACGGGGTGGTCGCCGTCGGTCTGAACGATCTCGACCGTGACGCCGCGCTTGCGCAGCCGCGGGACGGTGACGGCTCCGGCGGCGGCGTCCAGCCAGAGCGACATCCGCTGGCCCGCATCGATCCGCCAGGCGTCGGTGCGCAGGCGCGGCGCGCGGGCCAGGACGGAGTTGACGCGCCGCACGGCCGCCTGCTGGGCCGGGGGGAATTCGACGTCATGAGTGCGCAGGGTCATGCTGCTGGAGTGGGTGACGGCGGGTTTGGTTTCAAGGGCGCGGGCGGCGTTTCCCACAGCCCTCATCCTCGGGCCTGTCCCGAGGATCCAGACGCCCAGTGTTCGACGGCGTGGGTCGCTTCTTCCACGGAGTCTATGGATCCTCGCCACAAGGGCGAGGATGACGGGTGGGGGAATATGATTCAGGCTGGTAGGGCTGAGAGGACGGTCCTTTGGGCCATATGACCCTTCACCCCGCCAGCGCCGCCTTCTTCTCTTCCAGTTCCAGCCATTCCAGTTCGGCGGCCTCAAGGTCGGCGCGGGCCTTGTCGGCGGCCTTCATGGCGGCGTCGAAGGCCTTGGGGTCTCGGGTGTAGAGGTTGGGGTCGGCCAGGGTGGCGTCGTGTTTGACGATGACGGCGGGAAGGCTGTCGATCAGGGCCTCCAGCTCCTTCAGGCGGTGGGCGTCCTTGAAGGAGAGTTTGGCGGTCTTCTTGACGGCGGCCTGGGCGACGGCGGGCGCGGGGTTGTCGGCGGCGCGCTGGGCGGCGGCCTTGTCCTGGGGGCGGGGGTTCGAGCCCGGCTGGAGGAAGCCGGGATTCTGGCGGATGAAGTCGGTCCAGCCGCCGGGGGTCTCGACGATGTCGCCGCGCCCGTTCAGGGCCAGGGTCGAGGTGGACAGGCGGTCGATGAAGTCGCGGTCGTGGCTGACCAGGATCAGGGTGCCGTCATAGTTCTCGAGCAGCTCTTCCAGCTTGTCGAGCGTGTCCATGTCCAGGTCGTTGGTCGGTTCGTCGAGGATCAGCAGATTGGCCGGCTTGGCCAGGGCGCGAGCCAGCAGCAGGCGGTTGCGCTCGCCGCCCGACAGGGTCGAGATCGGCTGGCGCAGCTGGGCCTCGGAGAAGAGGAAGTCCTTGGCGTAGGCGGCGACGTGTTTGGACACGCCGCGCACCAGGATCGAGTCGCCGCCGCCCGGCGTCAGGGCGTCCCACAGGGTCATGTCCGACTTCAGCCCCTCGCGCGACTGATCCAGATAGACGGATTCCAGATTGGAGCCCATGCGGACCGTGCCCTCGTCAGGCGGCAGTTCGCCCAGCAGGGTCTTGACCAGGGTGGTCTTGCCTGCGCCGTTGGGGCCGACGATGCCCAGCCGGTCGCCGCGGATAATGCGGGTGGTCAGGTCGCGGAACAGGGTGCGGCCGGCGAAGCCCTTGGACACGCCCTTGATCTCGGCGACCAGCTTGCCCGAGGTCGAGCCGGAATCGACGCCGAGATAGAGCTCGCGCGGGGCGTCCTTCATCTTCTCGGCGCGTTCGGCGCGCAGGGCGTTCAGCGAGCGGGCGCGGCCTTCGTTGCGGCTGCGGCGGGCGGTGATTGAGCTGTAGAAGGTGGCGGTCTCGCGCTCGATTGTCTTGGTCAGGCGACGCAGGGATTCGGCCTCTTCCTCCATGACCTTGGTCGACCATTCGTCGAACTCGACGAAGCCCTTGTTCAGGGTGCGGACGCGGCGGTTTTCCAGCCAGTGGACCGTATTGGTGACACGGTTCAGGAAGGCGCGGTCGTGGCTGACGACCAGCAGGGCGAACCGGGCCTGGATCAGCTCGTTCTCCAGCAGTTCGATCGCCAGGATGTCGAGGTGGTTGGTCGGCTCGTCCAGCAGCAGCAGGTCGGGCTCTTCGGCGAAGGCCTTGGCCAGGGCGGCGCGGCGGGTTTCGCCGCCGGAAAGGCCCTGGGTGGACTTCTCGGGGTTCAGGCCGAAGGTGGCCAGCCAGGCTTCGGCGGTCCAGCTCTCGGCCTCGCCGGACGAAGCGTAGTCGAGCAGGGTCCACTCCTTTGTCGCCCTATCGCTGGCGCTACTTGAGGGCGGGCTGAGATCGGGTTCCTGCGGCACATAGGCGAAGCGGACGGCGGACTGGACCGAGCGGTCGCCGCTGTCGGGTTCGATCATGCCCATGACCACCTTCATCAGGGTGGATTTGCCGGCGCCGTTGCGGCCGACGAGGGCTGCTCGGCTGCGCGGTTCGACCGCGAGGTCGACACCGTCGAAGAGGGGGCGCTGGCCGTCCTGAAGACGGACGTCCTTGAGAGCGACGAGGGGGGGTCTGGCTGCCATGGGCGGCCATATAGAGGAGGGGACGTCGATCCGCCACGACCTTCGGCCTTGAGGGGCGTTCTCCGTCCAATCACGCAGACCGACGTTCTGTGAATCATGGTTATAATGCGTTAAGTTTTAAGGCTTTAGGTTGAAGGGCATCTTTGGTTTCGCCCCTACTCCCCCTGTGGCGCGCCAAGGTGACGAGGTGGGGATCTCAAATGAGCGATGTGGGCGCGGGCGCCAGGCCCGAGCGTATTCTCGAGCTGTCCGAGCGGCTGAACGCCGTAGCCGGCGAGAAGATCGGCGAGATCGCCTCGGTCAACCGGGCGGCCAAGATGCTGGTGGTCAACGCCCAGGTGGTGGCCGCGCGCAGCGGCGAGGCGGGCCGCAGCTTCATGGTGGTGGCCGAGGAGTTCAAGCGGATCTCGGGGCAGATCGACGACGTCGCGGGCGCCCTGGAGCAGCAGGTGCGGGGCGATCTGACCGAGCTATCGGCCATCGGCGGGGCGATCCTTGGGCAACTGCGGGGGCAGAGGCTGGCGGACCTGGCGCTGAACGCCATCGAGATCATCGACCGGAACCTGTACGAGCGGACCTGCGACGTTCGCTGGTGGGCGACGGACAGCGCGGTGGTGGACTGCGTCGCTGAACCGGACGCGGCCAAGGCTGAGCACGCCAGCCAGAGATTGAAGGTCATACTGGACGCCTATACCGTCTATCTGGACCTGTGGATCTGCGACCGGAGCGGCGCAGTCGTGGCCAATGGCCGGCCGGATCGCTATTCGGTGCAGGGACGGTCGGTGCGGGACATGTCCTGGTTCCGCGACTCCATGGCGACCAAGTCGGGCGATGATTTCGCGGTGGCGGACGTCATCAGGCTGGAGGAACTGAACGGGGCGCCAGTCGCCACCTACGCGACCGCGATCCGCAAGGGCGGCTTGGCGAACGGAGCGGTGATCGGGGTGCTGGGAATCCATTTCGACTGGCAGAGCCAGGCGCAGACGGTGGTGGACGGGGTGCGGCTGACGCCCGAGGAGCGGGCCAGGACGCGGGTGCTGTTGCTGGACCAGAAGCACCGGGTGTTGGCCGCCTCCGACGGGGCCGGGGTGCTGAGCGAGACGGTGAAACTGGATGTCGGCGCGGGCGCCATGGGCAGCTATTCCAATGGCGATCGGACAGTCGGCTATGCCCGCACGCCCGGATACGAGACCTATGAGGGGCTGGGATGGTATGGGTGCCTGGTTCAGGACGCGGCCGCCATCTGATGGCCGCATCCATCGACTAGGCGCGACGCCCCATGCTTTCCGTTTCTTCCCCCACCCATCCCTATTGGGAAACCAAGACCCTGGCAGAGATGTCTGCGGCCGAGTGGGAGGGGCTGTGCGACGGGTGCGGCCTGTGCTGCGTGATCCGGTTCGAGGACGAGGATACGGGCGAAGTGATCCCGACGCGGGTTCACTGCAAGCTGTTCGACTCTCAGGCCTGTTCCTGTTCGGACTATGTGAACCGCAAGGCCCAGGTGCCGGACTGTATCAAGCTGACGCCGCACAATATCGAGGCCCTGGGGTGGATGCCCAAGTCCTGCGCCTATCGCCGGCTGCACGAGGGGCGACCGCTGGCGGCCTGGCATCCGCTGGTCTCGGGCGACCCGGAGACGGTGCATACGGCCGGGGTGTCGGTGCGGGGGCAGACGATTTCGGAACTGTCGCTGGCCGAGCCCGAAGACGCGTTGGATTTCGAGGCGCCCGAGTGGGCGGTCGAACGGGGCTGATGGTCGCAGCCTGATGGGTTCGCGGCGGCTGCTATTACAATGACGCTGGTCTGAATCCTTTTGCTTCAAAGGCTTGTGCTTTTGTCGCGGCTGTTTGCGCGCCTGAGGACGCTGGTGCTGTAGTGTTTGGGCATGGCGGGAAATAGCGATGAGCCGGGCGGGCGTTGCTGGAGAGACAGCAAGCAGGGGATCAGAAGACTATGACGCCGGCGGTCTGGGGGTGTGTCTGCGTCGATGCCCGCAAGGGGCCGTCGGCGCTGACCAAGGGTACGTCCAACGCCAAGGCTTGGGCCACGAGGATGCGGTCCCATGGATCGCGGGCGTCGATAGGCAAATTGGCCGCGCGCCACGCGACGTCCGGATCGATTGCAAGCAGGGTGAAGCCGAGTTGAGGCAGGGCGGCCGGCATGTTGCGTGGCATACGGTGCAGAAGAGCGTCTGCCGCTCGACTGCCTCCGCGACGACGCTTGTTGTCGATTTCGAAGATACTGACGACGCTGACATAGATCGGTTCTGAAGGATCAATCCAGGATCGGGCTGTCGGCGTCATTTGGGGCTGATCGAACAGGCTCCAGATCAGAACGTGCGTGTCGAGCAGGACGCCGCTCAACGATAAAGATCGTCTTCGTCGGCGGCCTCGGCCGCTTCTATGAATTCCGGGTCGGGCTGGAGGAAGAGATTGGCTTCCTCGTCCGTCAGCGGGCCGAGGTGGGCCAGGGCGCCGAAACGAAACCGAGGCGTTTCAGGGGCCGCCGCGGCGCGGATGACGGCGACGGCCTGACCGTCGCGGGACAGGACGATCTCCTCGCCGTTCTCGGCCTGGGCGGCGAGTTCGGCCAGGGTGGCGTGCGACCGGGCGATGTCGACGTGGATCGTCATAGGCGAAGATTAGCACGCGCCGGGCGACGGGGGAATGTCGCCCGACCGCCCCCAACCGGCCGCTGACGCGGCCTGCCCTCCCCCGAGGGGGAGGGAGAGTTATTCTTATCTTGGGAGGAGAGAGACATGCCGGCCATAGCGGAGCGGGACGGGTTGCTGAACCATGGGCGGGACGCCAGCGGGCCGGGGCGGCGCGCGGTGGCGGTGACGCCCAGCGATACGGTCGATCTGACGACCTACGCCAAGGCCCTGTACGTCGGGGCGGCGGGGAATCTGCGGGTGCTGACGGTCGAGGGCGAGGACGGGGAGGCTGTGACCTTCGCCAATCATCCGGTCGGCTGGTTGCCGGTGCAGGTGCGCCGGGTTCTGGCCACGGGAACGACGGCGGCCCAGGTCGTGGCGGTGTGCGATTGAGCCTGTCGGTCGAGGCGATGACGACGGCGCCAGGCGGGATGCTGGCGCCGTCTCGGCCGGGGTTCGATGTGCCGGACCTGCCGCGTTGGTCGGCGGCGGTGCGCGAGATGTTGGCGGGGGTTCGGGATGCGCGGCTGCTGGTGGTCAGCGACAGCGTGGCCCAGGGGTTCGGCGGCGTGCCGGGCGGATGGACGCCGGACGGGCGCGGGGCGGCGTGGCCGAAGCGGCTGGCGGATCTGATGAGCGCAGGGGGACTGCCGGCCTCGGCGGCGTCGCTGGCGGGGGCGGGAGCGGGCGATCTGGCCACGGGGGGATATGGCGCCTATGACCCGCGCGTCAGCCTGGGGAGCGGATGGAGCGTGACCAGCCTGACCAGTCTGGGCGGGAAGCTGTTCACCACCCCGGACTGGGGGACCGAGACCTGGACGTTTCAGCCCGACGGGGCGGTGGACCGGTTCGACCTCTATGCAGTGTGCAACACGGCCCTGGGCGTGATCGCTGTCGAGACCGACGGGGTGGTGCGCGCGACCATCGATACGCTGAAGCCGCCGGGGCTGGAGCGACATACGGTGGCCTTTCCCGAGACGACGGGGCCGATCTCGGTGCGTCGGGCGTCGGGCGGTGCGGTCTTTATCGCCGGGGGCGTGGCCTGGAAGTCCGAGCTGCGGCGGGTGCAGGTGATCAACGCCGGTTGGGGCGGCTCACGCGTGGCGGACTGGACGGCGACGGATCAGGCTTACCGGGCCTATGGCGGCCTGCCGGCCGCGGGCGCGGATCTGACAGTGATCTGTCTGACCATCAACGACTGGAATAATGGGACGGCGGTCGCGGCCTATCGGGCCAGTCTGGATCTGTTGGTGGATCGCGCCTTGATCAGCGGCGATGTGCTGATGATGACCGGGGCCCCGTCAAATC
This sequence comes from Brevundimonas sp. SL130, assembly GCF_026625805.1. Lineage (NCBI taxonomy): Bacteria > Pseudomonadati > Pseudomonadota > Alphaproteobacteria > Caulobacterales > Caulobacteraceae > Brevundimonas > Brevundimonas sp. SL130. The sequence continues at coordinate 2,988,673 of NZ_CP113064.1, read as the reverse complement.
CCGCCCAGGGCAAGGCGAGCTACGCCACGCAGCAGGCCATAGCGGCGGCGGCCGTGGCGGTGGCGGCGGAGAAGGGACTGGCGGCGCCCATCGACGGGGCGGCTCTGTTCGGCGGGGCTTTTGCGACAAGCCTCATGTTCGATTCGGTTCATCCGAATGCGGCGGGGCAGGCGCTGATCGCACAGTCTGTGCGAGCGCGAGTGATGATCTGAAGTTGGGTTGAGTTCGCGCCGGTGTTAACCGTTGCGGATGAGGCAGAGGTTCGACGAGATCCAGGTGTTGCGGTTCGTGGCGGCCACGGGGGTGGTGGTTGCGCACGCCGTCGATCTGACAGCGGGGCGGCTGGGGCTAGAGACTGTGCTCGCAGGCGGGACGGCGGAGGATTTCGGGGTGGCGGGGGTCGATCTGTTCTTCGTGATCAGCGGCTTCATCATCGCAATGACCACGCAGGGGCAGGCGGGATTGCGGGCGGCGGGAGATTTCCTGTGGCGGCGGGTGCGGCGGGTGGCACCGATTTACTGGCTGTTGTCCCTGCCGATCCTGGTCGGGATGGCGCGGGGTGGAGCTTTGGCGCCCGATGTGGCGGCGGCGACCTTTCTGTTCTGGCCGTTCAGCGGGCTGGAGATGACGTTTCCGGCCTTGGGGGCGGGATGGACCCTGTGTTTTGAGATGTTGTTCTACGCCGGGTTCGGGCTCGCGATGGCGGGCGGTGGACGGGTGGGATGGGGGCTGGCGAGCGTCGCCGTCGGGGCGGTGATCCTGGGCTTGGTCGTGGCGACGCCGGTGCTGAGGTTCGTCGGGTCGCCGATGGTGCTGGAGTTTCTGATCGGGGTGGGAATCGCGCGTTGGGGGCGTGGCCTGCCGGAACAGGCGGCGGTTGCTGCGGTGGTTCTGGGACTGATCGGGTTCGGGCTGTCGCTGGGGTTGGGATACGGTGAGATCGATGGAGCGGCGGCGCTGAACCAGCCGCTGGTCGGGCTGGCGCGGGTTGTGATTTGGGGGCTGCCGGCGGGACTGGTCGTGCTGGGGGCGGCGCGGATGGGGCGGGATGATCCGGCGCCCGGCCTGGTTCGGCGCGGGCTGATGTTCATGGGGGACGCCTCCTATGCGGTCTATCTGGTTCATGTGCTGGTGATCCGGGGGCTGGGTCGGATGTTTGAAGCGGGCGCGGTCCTGCCGGGGGATGCGGTGGTGGTGCTGACCGTCAGCCTCAGTCTGACGGCCGGGGCGGCGGTGCATGTCTGGGTCGAGCGGCCGTTGATGCGGTGGATGGCGAAGCCACATCTCTCCCTCCTCTTCATGGGGAGGGGCGATCGCGCAGCGATCAGGGTGGGGTCCGACGGGACAGGGTTGAAAGACGTTGTGGGCGAGGGCGGCGTGCGGGATCGCACGGCCCCACCCGGGCTCGGCTGACGCCTCGCCGTCCCTCCCCATGAAGGGGAGGGAGAATTTTCCAGGAGATTTTGATGGTTTCGATCCGGTGGCCGTTCGGCCAGGGCGTGCGTCTGCGCGCGCCCGAAGAGAAGGCCAGTCGGGCGGCGGTGCTGCTGCACGGCGTGGGACGGGCGCGGTGGACGCCCAATGACTACGCCAGTCTGGCGCGCGAGGGGTATCAGAAGAATGCGGTGGCCTATCGCTGTATCCGCATGATCGCGGAGGCGGCGGCCTCGGCGCCCTTTGCGGTGTTTGTGGAGGGGGTGAGGGACGAGGCCCATCCGCTGGCGCGGCTGATCCGCCGGCCCAATCCCGAACAGTCGGGGGCGGAGCTGATGGAGTCGGTCTATGGGGCGCTTCAAGTGTCGGGCAATGCCTGGGTCGAGGCGGTCGGGGACGAGGTTCCGGAGGAATTGTGGGCGCTGAGGTCGGACCGGGTGAAGGTGGTTCCCGGCCGGTCGGGCTGGCCCGAGGCATGGGAGTATTGCGTCGACGGACGGTCGATGCGGATCGGGCGGGCGGCGGACGGCTGGGGGCCGGTGATGCAGCTGAAACTGTGGCACCCGCTGGACGACTGGTACGGGCTGTCTCCGATGGAGGCGGCGGCGCAGGGGGTGGATGCGCACAATGCGGCGGGGGCCTGGAACAAGGCCTTGCTGGACAATGCGGCGCGGCCGTCGGGGGCGCTGGTCTATGGGGCGCAGAAGGGTGAGCGGCTGACCGACGGTCAGTTCGAGGCGCTGAAGGCGCAGCTGTCGTCCACATACGCCGGCGCCGGGAACGCCGGGCGGCCGATCCTGCTGGAAGGCGGGATGGACTGGAAGCCGCTGAGCCTGACGCCGGCCGAGATGGATTTCACCGCCGGCAAACATGCGGCGGCGCGCGAGATCGCCCTGGCCTTCGGGGTGCCGCCGCAGCTGCTGGGGATACCGGGGGACGCCACCTACGCCAACTATCGCGAGGCCAACACGGCCTTCTGGCGGCAGACGATCGCGCCCCTGGTGCGCAAGGCGGCGGGGGCGATGACGGGCTGGCTGGGCGAACGGTTCCCCGGTTGCGAGGTGCGGGCCGACCTGGAGGCCGTGCCGGCGCTGCAGCCCGAGCGCGACGCCCTGTGGGCGCGGCTGGAGGCGGCGAGCTTCCTGACTGACGAGGAGCGACGGCGGATGGCGGGGGTGGAAGGATGAGCGATGCGGTGAAGAAGGCCGTGGCGGCCCTGATCGCCGCCCTGGCGGTGCAGACGGTCGGGGGCCTGGTCTGGGCCGGGGGCGCGGCGGCGCGGATCGCGACCTTGGAGCAGAGGGTCGGGGAGCAGAGGTTGGTGGCCGAACGGCTGGCGCGGCTGGAGACGCAAGGGGAGGCGACGGCGGCGGCGGTGGAGCGGATCGAGCGGAGGCTGGAGGGGCGATGAGGGCGTCGAATGATCCCTTCTCCCCTTGCCGGACCATTGCGTTACGGTCCCGCTTTTGGCTTGGCGCGATAAGGCAGCGCTCATGCTGGTGAGATTGGGTTGTTTCGGGTCGGGTCGGCGGGTTTTGGACGGATTCCGGGCTTGGTCAGGCGGGTTGCAGGGCGGCCCAGCGGCGCAGATTAAAGGCCATGGCGACCATCAGCATCTGGCCGGACGCCTTGGTCAGACCGATGTAGCGGATGCCGGTCAGGCCCATGCGGCGCTTCCAGGTGGCGAAGGTGGTCTCCACGGCGGCGCGCCGGCGAGCGATCAGGCGGTTGAGCCGGGCCAGACGGGGCGGCAGTGTCGGGTGATGTTTGTTGGGCCGTCGCATCAGGCGCGGCTTGATGCCCTGAGCCTTGAGCGCGGCCTGCCGAGCATGGGTGTGATAGGCCGCATCGCCCAGCACGGCCCTCTCATCGCCCCGGACCAGAGCGTCGGCGGGAGTGGTGTCGTTGACGTTGGCCGGAGTGGTCAGGATCGACCGGATCAGGCCCGAGCCCTGATCGACGCCGACGTGGGCCTTGTAGCCGTGGGTCGAACCCGGCTTGCCAGAGCGGCGGGCGTAGGCGGCGTCGGGATCGACCCTGGCCTCGCCGGGGCCGCGCCGTCCTGCGGCCTGCGTCTCGATCAGGGTGGCGTCCAGCATCGTGCCCTGCTTGAGGACCACGCCCGCACCCTCCAACTGACCATCCAGCTCTGCGAACAGACGCTCCAGCAGCCGATCCCGCACCAGCCGGTTACGGAACCGGCACAGGGTCGTGTGGTCGGGAACCTCGTCCTCCAGGCTCAGCCCGACGAACCGCCCGAACGCCAGGCTGTCGCCCAGCCGGAACTCCAGCTCGGCGTCCGACAGCCCATACCAGGCCTGAAGAAGCAGGGCCTTGAACAACAGCAGAGGCCGATAGCCGGGTCGGCCCGGCCCCTCCTCGCGAAGCCCCGCCAGCGTTCGCTCGAACCCGGTCCAATCGACCAGAGCCGACACCCGCTCCAGGGCCGCGCTGCCACTACGCCGCGCCAGCGCAACCTCGCCAAATCCCAACTGGCCCGTCCGCTTCACCGACATCGTAATCCCTCCGTCAGGGACAGGGAATCACGATCCGCGAATAATGCAACGGTCCCCTTGCGGGAGAAGGTGGCCGAGCGCAGCGAGGTCGGATGAGGGGTTGGTCGGTCATGGATGGAAGGGCTGGTTTGACCCCTCGCCCGACCGCGCCAGAACGACGGCTGCGCCGCCGTGCGCGGTCTCCCTCTCCCGCAAGGGGAGAGGGGCTGTGATGATCCAGGGCTACGCCTCGCTGTGGGGCGTGGCGGATCTGAACGGGGACGTGGTGCAGGCGGGGGCGTTTGCGGACAGTCTGGCGAAGACGGGGGCGGCGGGGGTGCGGATGCTGAACCAGCATGACGCGCGGGCGCCGGTCGGGGTCTGGGACGAGATCATTGAGGACGCGCGGGGCTTGTTCGTGCGGGGCCGGATCGAGGACTGGTCGGCCGAGGCCCGCTTCGCCGCCGCGCTGAGCCGGGCGGGGGCGATGGACGGTCTGTCGATTGGATACCGCACGGCGCGGGCGCGACGTCAGGGGCGGCTGCGGGTGCTGAGCGGGGTGGAACTGTGGGAGGTGTCGCTGGTGACGTTTCCCATGCTGCCGGGGGCTAGGTTTGCGGCTGTTGAGAGCGACCGTCCCGCCGGCGGCTAGGGCTTTTGTCGGATAAGCGCGGGGACGCGGCAGTGAGGCCGCACCCATTGGGCTTTCACTGGGCAGATCCAACCCAGCAGCTCCATGACAGCCGAATATTCGGCTGACAGATCCTTCTTGATGATGGGTTCATGGTGCCAGACGCGATTTCGAAAATCGGCGACGCGTTTGACTCGCTGTGCGAGATCTCCTCGGGTCCGTCCAGAGGCCAAATGGGGGAAGGCGGTATGCAGTCGTCCGCCCCAGAGGTTTGGATTATATCGCTTCTGAAGCAGGCTTGCCCAGAAGCCGAAGGAAAGTGTGGCTACAACCTGGCCGGTATCCAGTGTTGCGCCCCTGTTGCGGATCCGCCGCAGGGCGACCTCGATATCAGAAGCGCGTTCGGGACCGGCCATCTTCAAGAACTGGTCTTCCTGCCACCACTTCTGGCCATAGAGACTGATCAGATGATGGTTGATCCTGTTTCGAAGTCCGACTTCAACAGATTGAACGGGAAGATGAAATGCTTCACCAACTAGAGCATTCCAGATGTAGAGGCGTAGGGCGCGCTCGGGATCAAAGCCTGCGGCTGTTAGATAGGTCCCCATCCGGTCATCGGATATGACGGGCCTCAGCTGCTCGATAAGAGTTTGTTGAACTAGGTTCGCCACTATGCGTATAGACATCCCAGTGAGCCGGAACCCGTCACTGCCTTGGCATACGGTTTCGGACTGATAGAGCCCCGCGACAGCCGAAAGGCCCTCGCGGGGTTTCGCCTTTCAGACATATCAGTGTTTTTGAGATGCGCGAGCGGTAAGATTACCGTGCGTTGCAAAGGCGCGGGCGCAGCGTCAGGGGCGTTTGAGGGTGCTGAGCGGGATCGAGCTGTGGGAGGTGTCGCTGGTGACCTTCCCGATGCTGCCAAGGGCGCGGTTTATGGCTTTGAAAAATGTTTGGGGTGAAGGAGAAAAGCTATGACGATCTGTAATGCTTCAAAACAGAACGATATTGAGGCCGATGATGGTTCTCCATGTTCTCAAGCTGATTTTCTTCGTGATTTAACTTCAATCGCGAATAAGCACGATCTCGGCATCAATGAAGATGCAGAGCTTTTTGTGATGGAAGCAGAGGATTTTTCTTTCCGATACACCTGTAACGAGGTGGGTCGACTGGAACGTCTATAAACGGACGCAAAGTCCTGAATTCGGCAGGGGCATGGGTATCGCTGGATCGACACCCTTCGTACGCCGTAGCTCATCCAGTAGAACTTGAGGATCGAAGTGGGTGCCGAGAAGTTTCTCGCTCTCTGGTCGCGCGTAGGTGACTTCTTTGCCTCTATAGACGACGAGGGGGCTGCCTGTGCTTATCGCTCGACGAGCCAAGGCGCGCATATAGTACATATTGAACTGAGCTTCAGCGAGGGTGCTGGGGGCCGTATAAGGCACCTTTGCCATGGTGGTTCCCCCACTTGGTGTTCGCCGCTCGACTCGGTCCTTTAGAAGGTTCTGGTCAGTGAGTGCGCGCGCCAAGCTGTCGTCGGTACCGGTCTTCGCGGCTTCGCTGGTTAATTCCGGCCAGAGCTCCGCACCTCGATCATTGAGGTGGTTGCTGACGTACATGGACTGTTCTTGGCGATCCATGTCGATCTCTTCAGACATTAATGTCCGCGTTTCAGCATCGAGATTTTCGTAGCGTAATCCCATCGCGTAGCCTCCTTAGGTTTTTGTTAACCATAACCTAGGCGCGAGCTTTGCCATTGCAAGTGCGGTCGCGAGTTTATTGAATGATCCTAGGTCATGGCGCGCCTATGGCCACATTCTCGACGGTCGCGAGAAGTGCCCGATAGGAAAATTTCTTTGAGGCGGTTCATGCCTCGTCCCTAACCGCAACTAGCGGTTTCTAATACCGGAGATATCATGAAAGAGACCCAACAGGCTTCCGGCTCGCCGGAAGCGCCCGCTGTCGTGCGCGAGATGATGGCGGCGTTCGAGGCGTTCAAGGGGGCGAATGACGCCCGGCTGGGCGAGATCGAGAGGAAGGCGGCGGCGGATGTGCTGCTGGAGGAGAAGGTGGCGCGGATCGACCAGGCGGTGGCGTCGGCGCAGGCGCGGCTGGATCGGGTGATGAGCCAGAACAGGCGTCCGGCTATCGGCGGTATGATCGGCGGGGAGCGGGTCGAACCGGCGTCTGCACCGGAGGCGAAGGCGGCGTGGGATGGGTATTTGAAGACGGGCCAGTCTGGCGCGCTGGAGGTCAAGGCGGGGCTGTCGGGCGGGGCGACCTCGGGCGGCTATGTGGTGCCGTATGAGACCGAGCGGGCCATCGAGCGACGGCTGATGGCGGCGTCGCCGATGCGCGAGATCGCCACGGTCAGGACGGTGGCGGCGGGGGTGTTCAGAAAGCCGGTGTCGACGGGGGGCGTGTCCTGCGGCTGGGTGGCGGAGGCCGCCGCGCGGCCCGAAACGGACCCGGCGACCCTGGCCCTGCTGGAGTTTCCGTCGGCGGATCTGTACGCCAATCCGGCGGCGACCCAGGCCCTGCTGGACGACGCCATGGTCGATCTGGACGAATGGCTGGCGGCCGAGGTCGAGGACGCCTTTGCGGCGCAGGAGACCCAGGCCTTCGTCAACGGCGACGGGGTGAACAAGCCCAAGGGCTTCCTGACCTATCCGACCGTGGCGGACGCGGGTCAGGCCTGGGGTCAGATCGGTTATGTGGCGTCGGGTGCGGCGGGCGGGTTCGCGCCGACCAGTCCGGCGGACCGGTTGATCGACCTGGTCTATGCGCCCAAGGCCCAGTACCGGCCGAACGGGCGGTTCGTGATGAACCGAAAGACGGTCTCGGCCGTGCGCAAGTTTAAGGACGCGGACGGCAACTATATCTGGCAGCCGGCGACGCGGCTGGGCGAGACGGCGTCGCTGTTGGGCTATCCGGTCACTGAGATCGAGACCATGCCGGATGTGGCGGCCAACAGCCTGTCCATCGCCTTCGGGGACTTCCAGCGCGGGTATTTGATCGTGGACCGGGCGGGGGTGCGGGTGTTGCGCGACCCCTATTCGGCCAAGCCCTATGTGCTGTTCTACACGACCAAGCGGGTCGGGGGCGGGGTGCAGAACTTCGACGCGGTGAAGGTGATGCGGTTCAGCGCGGGTTAGTCGTCGAGTGGCGAGTCCATAGTAGGTGAGTAGTGAGCGAGAAGTGAGCGTAAAGACAAGAGCGGCTCACGGCTTGCTCACCTTTTGCTCACTTTTCACTCGCCACTCGCCTCTTTCAAGACAAGCGAGGTTTTACATGGCGCAGCCGGTGACGGTGGCGGAGGCGAAGCTGTTTCTGCGGGTCGAGCATGAGGCCGAGGACGGGCTGATCCAGACCCTGATCGAGGCGGCCCAGGCGCGGGTGGAGGGGGATGTGGGGTTGAACCTGACCTCCACCTCGCCGGCGGGGTTGAGGCTGGCGATCCTGATGCTGGTGCTGCGGGCCTATGAGCGGGGCGAGGCGGTCGGGGCGGCGACGGCGGTCGAGACCTGGGTCGCGCCCTATCGCGTGGTGCGGCTGTGAGCGGCGGGCTGAGGGTGCTAGCCGGCTTGTTCCAGCCGGTGGAGACCCAGACGCCGTATGGCGGGCGCAGCATCAGTTTTGAAGCCGTGGGCTCGGCCTGGCTGAAATGCGGGGTGCGTCGGCGTGTCGAACGGGGCGACGGCGACGAGCGGCGCATCATCGAGACGGCGACGGCCGAGGCGCGGGCCGATCCGCGCCTGACGCCGGGCCGGGTGCTGCGCTTCGGCGGGGCGGACTGGACCATCGTCGCGGTCGATACGCCGCGGCCGGGCCGTGCCCTGCTGGATCTGGAGCGGGGGCGATGAGAGATCACGAACGGGCCCTGCAAGGGGCGATCCTGGCGGCGTTGAAAGCCGATGCGACGCTGGGCGCCCTGCTGGAGGGGCGGATATGGGATCAGGCGCCGGAGGCGGCGGTCTGTCCCTATCTGGCGATCGGCCGATGCGAGAGCCGGCCTGTGGCGGCGGACGGATGCGGGGTCGAACACGACCTGACCCTGACGGGGGTGTCGCGGTTCGCGGGATCGGAAGAGGCCAAGGCCATGGCGGCGGCGGTGCGGGCCTGTCTGCACGACGCGCGGCTGGAGGCCGACGGGGTGCGGACGGTGTCGCTGAGCGCCGGGGTTTCGGAGGTGTTCAGGGCGTCGGACGGGCGGCGGACCTTTGCGGTCGTGCGGCTGAGGGCGGTGACGGAAGAGGTGGAGTGAGCGCAGAAGTGTGGAGTGGCCAGTAAGTAGTGAGCGAAGGCGTGAGCGAAGAAGTGAGCTGAAGTTGCATGCTCACCTCTCGCTCACTCGTCATTTCTCTGCTCACTGAAACACGCGCCACTCGCCGCTCGCCAATCAACAAGCAAAGCGAGGACGAAGATGACCGCACAGGCGGGCAAGGACATGCTGCTGAAGATCGAGGGCGCGCCGGGCGTGTTCACGACGGTGGCGGGGCTGAGGGCGCGGACGATTTCGCTCAACGCGCGGACGGTGGATGCGACCGACGGCGACAGCGCCGGGCGGTGGCGCGAGTTGCTGGCGGGGGCCGGGGTCAAGTCGGCGGCGGTGTCGGGGCAGGGGATCTTCCGCGACGCGGCGTCGGACGCCTTGGTGCGGGAGGCCTTCTTCGACCAGGCGGCGAAACGGTGGCGGCTGGTGGTGCCGGACTTCGGCGTGCTGGAGGGGGCCTTTCTGGTGGCGGCGCTGGAGTACGCCGGCGAGCACGAGGGGGAGGCGACCTTTGCGCTGAGCCTGGCCAGCGCGGGCGAGATCGGGTTTTCGGCGACATGAGCGGCGGGGACTGGCCCCCCTCGGGCCGAAGGGCGGCCCTCTCCCCCCAAGGAGGGGAGATTGGCCCGCGCGGGGAAGCGGGAGTGGTGCTGGGCGGGGTGCGGCGAAGGGTGTGTCTGACCTTGGGAGCCCTGGCGGAGATCGAAACCGGCTTGGGGGTCGAGGGGCTGGCGGCGGCGGCGGAGCGGATGAAGGCCTTGTCGGCGCGAGATCTGATGGTGGTGCTGGGGGCGGTGCTGCGCGGAGGCGGGGAGGCGGTGGATGTGGCCGGGGTCGATCCGCGCGAGGCGGCGGTGGCGGTGGCGGCGGCGTTTGAGGCGGCGGCGCGGTGAGCGCCGGGCGGACGTCGTGGGGCGAGATGTTGCGGGCGGCGATGCGGATGGGGATCGCCCCGGAGGCCTTCTGGCGGCTGTCGCTGAAGGAATGGCGGATGCTGACCGAGGCGCCTCGCGCGTCGCCGCGGATGGGGCGGGCGGGCTTGGCGAAACTGATGGAGGACTGGCCGGATGGCGGATGAGTTCGGGCGGAAGGCGGTCGATGATCTGCCGCTGAAGGCGGCCGAGGCGGGGGCGGCGCTGGAGGCGCTGAAAGGTCCGGCGGAGGATGCGGCCAACGCCATTGAAGCGGCGTTCGGGCGAGCGGGCGACAGTTTGACCCGGTCGCTGGCGCGGGCGGCGGCGGACGGGGAGGTGTCGCTGGGCGAGCTGGCGAAGGCGGTGCTGAACGCGGTCAATGCGGCGGCGGGATCGGGCGGATCGGGCAACGGACTGAGCGCGGCGATCCAGGCGGCGATGTCGAGCTTTGGCGGGGCGCGGGCCGACGGCGGACCGGTGATGGGCGGCGCCGCCTATCTGGTCGGGGAGCGCGGGCCGGAGGTGTTTCGGCCGGCGACCGGCGGCGAGATCGGGCCGTCGGCGAGCGGCGGGGTGACGGTCAATGTGGCGGTGGACGGCGGGGCGCCGGCCCTGCTGCGCTCCGAGGCCCAGATCGCCCAGATGCTGGCGCGGGCTGTCAGTCTGGGGGCGCGGCGGATGTAGGGTTTTTGAGTGGCGAGTGGCGAGTGAAAAGTGAGAAGGGAGTGAGCGAGAGGTGAGCTGAAGGGGAGATGGAGGTGAGATGGTGGTCGGCCTTAGCTCACCCCTTGCTCACTCTTCACGCCTTGCTCACCCGACTTCTCGCTCACCCCCCGTTCGGATCATTCGCCCTTGGAGTTGGGGCCGTAGCGGTTGTCGCCCTTTTGGCTGTCGACCAGGCCGATCCACAGCAGGAAGATCAGGGGAACGACGGCGGAGAGAAGGAAGGCGATAATGCCGGGGCCGATCAGAGCCAGCATGGCGGCGGGGTCCTCGTCAAAGTCGTAGTCGGTCATGCCGTTGGCGACGGCGGCCATGACCACCATGACGAAGCCAACGATGAAGAAGACGACCGACGAGGCCCAGGGAATGGCGATCAACCAGCCCGTCTTGCCCATGTCGTGCAGACGTTTCACCGAGATCGCGAGGTTGGGCCAGATCAGGGCGAGGGAGATCAGGCTGCCTATAATCGGCAGCCAGCCGGCGACGACGCCGACGCCCAGCAGGATCAGCCAGCCGATCCAGAAATGGCTGCGGCGCGTTCGACCCTCGAATGCGAACAGAAGCTTTTGCCAGTCGAGTCCGGCGACGGGATTGTCGCTCGAAGCCGCCAGGCCGCCGGCGACGCCGACCGTCGAGGGGGCGCCGGCTAGGATCAGGATCTGGGTCGCCTCTTCGCCTTCGGGCACGAAATCGACGCGCACGCCGGCGGCGGGAACGGCCGGCGACTGAAGTCCCGATGAGACGAAGCTGTAGCGCACGCCGTCGTCGCCGCTGATTAAACCGGTTCCGGCCGTGGTGTCATAGCTGAGGATTTCGCCGCGCAAGTCTTCGCTCCCGTCTCGATACGGCCGTTGCGACCGCGATGGGGCGAGCATGGACGACCGGCGCATTGCGAACAAGTAAAACAGAGGACAGGTTAGGATGGACTTCCACGAGGCGCGCCTGCCCGTACGGCTGGCCTTCGGTTCGACGGGCGGGGTGGAGCGGCGGACGGAGATCGCCACCCTGGCGTCCGGGTTTGAGCGACGATCGACACCGTGGGCCCTGGGGCGGCGACGGTTTCTGATCGGGGCGAATCTGAGGTCGCTGGACGATATGGCCGAGCTGATCGCCTTCTTTGAGGCGCGGCGGGGGCGGCTGTACGGCTTCCGGTTCAAGGATTTTGCGGACTTCAAGTCGTGCGCGCCCAGCGAGACGGTCTCGGCGACGGACCAGGGGCTGGGCGTCGGGGACGGGGAGCGGACGGCGTTCCAGCTGAGCAAGGCCTACGGCGACGTGGAACGGCCGATCACGAAGCCGGTCCAGGGATCGGTTCGGGTCGCGGTCGGCGGCGTCGAGACTTCGAGCTTTGCGGTGGACGCGACGACTGGGGAAGTGACCCTGATGATCGCGCCGGGGGCGGGGGTGGGGGTGACGGCGGGCTTCCTGTTCGACACGCCCGTGCGGTTCGACACGGACCGGATCGAGACGACGCTGGAGAGTTTCGACGCGGGGCGGATGGCGGCGGTTCCGTTGATCGAGGTTCGGGTCTGATCATGAGAGACGTACCGGAGGAAATGGCCGCCCGCATCGAGAGCGGGGCGGCGCCGCTGTGCCATGTCTGGCGGCTGGAGCGGGCCGACGGGTGCGTGACCGGGTTCACGGATCATGACCGCGACCTGGTGGTGGACGGGGTGGTCTGCCGGGCGGGGAGCGGCTGGACCGCCGGGGCGGCCGAGAGCGCGGTGGGTTTGGCGGCGGGCGCGGCGTCTGCTTCGGGGGTGCTGGACGATGCGGCGATCACCGAGGCGGATGTGGCGGCGGGGCGGTTTGACGGGGCGGCGGTGGAGCTATGGCGGGTGGACTGGTCGGAGCCGGGCCTGAAGGTGCGGCTGTGGGCCGGGACCCTGGCGCGGATACGTCGCGAAGAGGGGCGGTTCCTGGCCGATCTGGAAGGGCCTCTGGCGACGCTGGAGCGGGTGGTCGGGCGGACCTATGGGCGGATGTGCGATGCGCGGCTGGGGGATGAGCGCTGCCGGGTCGCGGATACGACGGGACGGGGCTGCGACAAGCGGTGGGAAACCTGCGTCGGTACGTTCGGCAATGGCGTGAATTTTCGAGGGTTCGCGGACGTGCCGGGCGATGATTTCCTGATGGCCTACCCGGCGGGGAGCGCGCGGAACGATGGCGGAAGCCGGCGGTGAGGGGGCGGATGATCGTCGCCTCGGCGCGTTCCTGGCTGGGCACGCCGTACAGGCATCAGGCCAGCGTGAAGGGCGTGGGGGCGGATTGTCTGGGACTGGTGCGCGGGGTGTGGCGAGAGGTGGTCGGCGCGGAGCCTGAGGCGCCGCCGGCCTATTCGGCGGACTGGGCCGAGACCGGCGGACGCGAGACCCTGCTGGAGGCGGCGGGACGGTGGCTGAAGCCTGTGCCGGTCGCGGACATGCAAGCGGGCGACGTGCTGGTGTTCCGCATGTCGACGGGCGCGGCGGCGAAACACTGCGCCATCCTGAGCGACAGCGGAGAGCCGGAGCCGAGGATGATCCACGCCTATTGGGGACGGGCGGTGGTTGAGAGCTGGATGGGGACGTGGTGGCGGCGAAGGCTGGTCGCCGTGTTCCGGTTCCCCTGGGAGGTGGACGCCCTGGCCCCCTCCGTCACGGCGCTGAAGAAGCGCCGCGCCACCTCCCCCAAGGGGGGGAGGATTTGTCGGGTTTGAGGAGGCGTAGATGGCGCAAGTCGTACTGAGCGCGGTGGGGCAGTCGGTCGGGGGGGCGGTCGGGCGGGTAATCGGGGCGACGATCGGGCGGGCGATCGACAATCGGGTGGTCGGATCCTTGTCGCCGGCGCGGCAGGTCGGGCCGAGGCTGGACGCCTTGAATGTGCAGGGGACGGCGGAAGGGTCGCCGATGGCCTGTGTCTTGGGACGGGCGCGGGTGACGGGGCAGGTGATCTGGGCCGCGCGGTTCCTGGAGAGCAGGAACAAGGGGCAGGCGGGCAAGGGCGGGCCGACGACGGTCGACTATGTCTATTCGCTGAGCTTCGCTGTGGCCCTGTGCGAGGGGGAGATCGACGGGATCGGCCGGGTCTGGGCCGACGGCCGGCTGATGGACCTGAGCGGCGTGGCGATGCGGGTCTATCGCGGGGGAGAGGACCAGACGCCGGACCCCCTTATCGAGGCCGTCGAGGGAAATGCGCCGGCCTATCGCGGCACGGCCTATGTGGTGTTCGAGGACCTGCCGCTGGGGCCGTTCGGGGATCGGGTTCCGCAGCTGAGCTTCGAAGTGTTTCGTCGGCCGCGAGGGCGGGAGGCGCGGCTGGAGGATTTGCTGGAAGGGGTGTGTCTGATCCCCGGCGCGGGAGAGTTCGCCCTGGCGACGCAGGCGGTGGTGCGGCGCGAGGGGCTGACGCGGACGACGGTCGAGAACGTCCACAACGGCGAGGGGCGGGCGGACCTGGTCGTGTCGCTGGACCAGCTGCAGGCGCAGTTGCCGAACCTGAGACGGGTCAGTCTGGTGGTGGGATGGTTCGGGGATGATCTGCGGGCGGGACATTGCCGGGTTCGGCCGGGCGTGGAGCGGCGCGACAAGCCGACTGAACCGCTGGTCTGGTCGGTGGCGGGGGTGCGGCGTGAGGAGGCCTATGAGGTCACTCGCGTGGACGGCGCCCCGGCTTATGGCGGGACGCCGTCGGATGAGAGCGTTCGGCAGGCGATCGCTGAACTGAAGGCGCGGGGGCTGGAGGTGACGCTGTATCCGTTCGTCTTCATGGACTGCCCCGGCTATCCGTGGCGCGGACGGGTGGCTGGCGTGGATGGGGCGGGGGCTACGGCAGAGATTGCGGCCCTGTTCGGTGGGGCCGAGGATTGGGGTCTGCGGCGGATGGCGCTGCACTATGCCCGGATCGCGGCCGAGGAGGGGGCGGGCGGCCTGTTGATCGGCTCAGAGATGCGGGGCGTGACCTGGACCCGGGGTGCCGCCGGGAGCTTTCCGGCGGTGGCGCAGTTCCGGGCCCTGGCGGCGGAATGTCGGGCGGTGGCGGGGCCGGAGGTGCAGCTGTCCTATGCCGCCGACTGGAGCGAATATTTCGGGCGGCAGACGGGTGGCGAGGTGGTGTTTCACCTCGATCCGTTATGGGCTGATCCGAACATCGACCACGTATCGATCGACTGGTACCCGCCGCTGACCGACTGGCGCGAAGGCGACGGCGGTGTGGATGCGGCCGTGTTCGACGGCGCGGCTGATCCGGCCTATCTGGCGGCGGGCGTCGCGGGCGGGGACGGGTTCGACTGGTACTATGCGAATGAGGTGGATCGGGCGGCGCAGGTGCGGACGCCTATCGTCGATACGGCGCATGGCGAGGACTGGGTCTTCCGGCCCAAGGATCTGAAATCCTGGTGGTCCAGCCTTCATTATGACCGGCCGGGCGGGGTGCGGAGAGCGACGCCGACGGCCTGGCTTCCGGGGATGAAGCCGGTGCGGCTGTCGGAGTTCGGCTGTGCGGCGGTGAACCGAGGCGGCAATGCGCCCAATCTGTTCCAGGACCCCAAGAGCCGCGAGAGCAGCCTGCCGCCGGGATCAACCGGGGTGCGAGACGACGCGGTGCAGCGGGCGGCTCTGGAGGCGGTGCTGGGTCACTATGGCAGACCTGAGAACAATCCCGTGTCGGCGGTCTATGGCGGGCGGATGCTGGAGGGAGCGGACGCCTGGTGCTGGGACGCGCGGCCCTATCCGGCCTTTCCCGCGCGGGGCGATGTCTGGGCGGATGCGCAGGCGTGGCGCGCCGGGCACTGGCTGAACGGACGCTTGGCTGGAGATGGGCGCGACCTGATCGAGGCAGTGCTGACGCGCGGCGGCCTGGCGGTGGACGAGATGTCCGTCGAGGGCGTCGAAGGGGCGGCGGCGGGCTATGTCATTGACCGGCCGATGCGAACCCGGGATGCGCTGGAGCCCTTACTCGCCGCGTTCGATGCGGTGGCGTCCGAGCGGAACGGACGGGTGGCGGTGCTGGGCCGGACACCGATCTGCGCCGATCTGGCGCGGGAGGCCCTGGCCCTGGCGGATCAGGGCGCTGCGGAGACGGTCACGCGCGGGCTGGAGATGCGGCCCGGCGAGGCGCGGGTGCGGTTCATCGACGAGACGGCCGACTATCAGACGGGCGCCGTGACGGTGCGGGCGGAGGACGCCGATACTGCGGCGACCGGCGGAGGGGTGGATATGGACCTACCGCTGGCGTGCGGCGACGGTCTGGCGCGGGCGGCGGCGGAGCGGGCGCTGGATGCGGCGAGGGCTGAGACGGTCACCCTTGCGCTGGGGCCGCTGGAAGCCTTGCAGTTTGAGCCGGGCGACGTTCTGCAATTGGAGGGGCGGGGCGGCGATTGGCGGGTGATGCGGGTCATGGCCGACGAGACGCCGTCCGCCGTGCTGGAGCCGGTCGGGGGAAGGCGGACGTACGAGGACCAGGTCGGCGTAGGTGGAGGCGAGACGCCTTCCCTGGTCGGGGCGCCCTTCGCACTGGTGATGGACCTGCCGCCCCTGATGGGCGGGGAGGAAGACCGGCGGCCGGTCGTTGCGGCGGCGGCGGAGCCGTGGCGAGCGATGCGATTGTATGCCGGGGCCTCGGTCGAGACCCTGACGGCGCGGGCGGACATGGAAGCGCCGGCGACGGTTGGGGTCCTGATGGATGAGCTGGGCGCCGGCGTGCGCCATCGCTGGGACGAGGTCAGCGCGATCGTTGTTCGTATCGAAGGGGCGTCGCCTCAGAGCGCAGTCGAGGCGGCGGTGCTGGGCGGCGCCAATGCGCTTGCGGTCGAGACGGCGGCGGGGTGGGAGGTGGTGCAATATCGGTCCGCCGTACTGGTCGGGCCGGAGACCTGGCGGCTGACGGGTCTGTTGCGCGGGCAGCAGGGGACCGAGGTCGAGATGCGGGCGGGGGCGAGGGCCGGGTCGATCGTGGTGTTCCTGGACGATCGGCCGGCGCGGGCGGAGATCGGGCGCAACGAGCGGGGATTGCCGCTGGTCTGTCGCGTCGGTCCGGCGGGGTCGGCGCCGGGCGGGGCGGGGTTCAGCGAGGTCGGTTTCACCCTGCAGGGGCTTTACGCGCGGCCCTGGTCTCCAGCCGGACTGGCGGTCGAGGGCGGAAGCGATGGACTGACGGTGCGATGGACGCCGCGTGTGCGGCTGTATGGGGACGGCTGGGATGGCGAGCCGACGGCGGTCGATCCTTTGCGGTTCCGGGTGCGGGTGATCGACGGCGAGGCGACGGTCGTGCGGACGATGGAGGTCGGGGGGACGACGGTTCTGTATTCCGCACTGGACTTAGAGGCGGACTTTCCGGGCGGGGCGAGCCCGATGGCGCGGATCGGCGTCTCGCAGTGGGGCGATGGGTTCGGTTGGGGCGTCGAGGCGGAAATCGGGCTGGTTTGAGCAAATATGCCGGGTCCGGCCCTTTGCGGGGGCGAGGCCATGGCTTAACTGACGGCCTCTCGGTGTTTTCAGTTGGAGCGGCAACGCACGTGGCAGGCGATCCCTATAAGGAACTGGGCGTTTCGAAGGGCGCGAGCGCGGACGAGGTCAAGAAGGCGTTCCGCAAACTGGCCAAGGAACTGCACCCCGACAAGAATCCCGGCGACAAGATCACCGAGGACAAGTTCAAGCGGGTGACGGCGGCCTTCGACATCCTGGGCGACGCCGAGAAGCGGGCCAAGTACGACGCCGGTCAGCTGGATAACGACGGCAACGAACAATATCGCGGTTTCGGCGGCGGCGCGCGGACCGGCGGCAGTCCGTTCGGAGGCGCGACTGGCGGCGGGCCGGGCGGCCGGGGCAATTTTGACGGCGTCGATCTGGACGACCTGTTCGGCATGTTCGGCGGGGGCGGCCGTCAGCGCGGGGCGCGAGACTTCACCGCGCGCGGACAGGACGTGAAGGCGACGCTGGACATCAGTCTGGAAGACGCCATCGCCGGGGCGACCAAGCGAATCCAGTTCTCGGATGGGCGCACACTGGATGTGACCATTCCCAAGGGGGCGGCCGATGGCCAGACCATTCGCCTGCGCGGCCAGGGATCGCCAGGACGCGGGGCCGAGAACGGCGACGCCCTGATTGAGCTGAAGATCGAGCCGCATCCGATCTACAAGCGCGACGGGGCGGACCTGACCATGGACCTGCCGGTGTCGGTGCCCGATGCGGTGCTGGGCGCCAAGGTGCGGGTGCCGACGCCCGAGGGCGCGGTGCAGATGACGATTCCGGCCGGATCCAACTCAGGCAAGCTGCTGCGGTTGAAGGGGCGGGGCGCCTTCGCACAAGGACGGCGGGGCGATCTGCTGGCGCGGCTGGTTGTGACCCTGCCGGACGAGCCGGATGCGGCCCTGGTAAAATTCGCCGAGGACTGGCGCGCCAAGCGGCCCTATACGCCGGGACGCTAAACGGCGCTCAAGCCGCGCAGTAGCGCCGAGGAGATGGAATCATGATCGCAAAGCCTGATGTGAAGCCGGCGCGGCCGTGGTTTTCGGCCGGGCCGACCGCCAAGCGGCCGGGGTACAGCCTAGCCGGTCTGCCGCAGGATCTGCTGGGGCGCGGCATCCGCGCGCCGGAGGTGGTGGAGCGGTTCGCGCACGGCTTGCGGCTGACGCGGGCGGTGCTGGAGGTCCCCGAGAGCCATGTGCTGCTCTATACGCCGGGCTCGGACACCGGGGCGGTCGAGGCGGCCCTGTGGGGGATGCTGGGGGCGCGGCCGGTGCAGGTGGTGGCGTTCGAGAATTTCGGCCTGACATGGCTGGCGGATGTGAAGGATCATCTGGGGCTGGAGCCGGAGGCGCTGACGGCGCCCTGGGGCCAACTGCCGGACCTGAGCCGGGCCGACTGGTCCAAGGACGTGGTGTTTCCTTGGAACGGCACGACCTCGGGCGTGCGCGTGCCGGACGCCGACTGGATCGCAGATGACCGCGAGGGGTTGGCCATCTGCGACGCCACCTCGGCCGCCTTCGCCATGCCGCTGCCGTGGGACAAGCTGGATGTCGTGACCTTCAGCTTCCAGAAGGCGCTGGGCGGGGAGGCGGGCATCGGCGTGATGGCCCTGTCGCCGCGCGCGGTGGCGCGGCTGGATACGTATCGGCCGGATCGGGCCATTCCCAAGCTGCTGCGGCTGACGGACGGCAAGGGGTTCGACCGGGCCTTGGGGCAGGGGGTGGCGATCAACACCTTCTCGATCCTGACCATCGAGGACTGGATCGACGCCCTGGAGTGGGCGCAAGGGATCGGGGGCTTGAGCGAACTCATCCGGCGGACGGACGCGAACTACGCCGCCCTGGCCGAATGGGTGGCGCGGACCGACTGGATCGATTTCTTGCCCGAACGGCCCGAGATCCGCTCGACCACCTCGGTGTGTCTGAAGTTCACCGACCCGCGCATCGCGGCCCTGGACGCCAAGGCGCAGAAGGCCTTCGTGATGCGGTTCAAGGCGTTGCTGGAGGGCGAGGCGGCCGTGTTCGACATGGAGCCGCACCGCAATGCGCCGCCGGGACTGAGGCTGTGGTGCGGTTGCACGGTCGAGGTCGCCGATGTGGTCGATGCGACGCCTTGGCTGGAGTGGGCGTTCGAGACGGCGGTGGGGATTATTTAAACTGAAGTTGAATATCCAGATTAAGCGCGCCATATAGCGGTTATTACTTCTTCCCCGCTGGACACGCCTCGAAAGGGGCCTCCGGCGGGGTTATTGATTTTTGGGTCCAAGTTCTGCAACTCTCGCGGTATGGTCCATATTCCCCAGGCAATCAGAGCCGTCGCCTTCTTTGACGGCCAGAACCTGTTTCACAGCGCAAAAGCCGCGTTTGGCTATCCATTTCCGAACTTCGATCCCGTCGCTTTGGCGAAGGCGATCTGTGCAGCTCAAGGCTGGCAGGTCGAGGGAGTGCGATTTTATACCGGGGTTCCCGACGCCGCAGACAACCCGTTCTGGCATCACTTCTGGACGGCCAAGGGAGCGCAAATGGGTCGTGAAGGTGCTTATATCTGCACCAGACCCCTTCGTTATCGGAACAAGCAGGTGAAACTGCCGGACGGGTCGATCCATACGTTTCTGGATGGCGACGAGAAGGGTATCGACGTCAGGATTGCATTGGACGTCATTCAAATGGCGCATCGCGATGAATATGACGTAGCGCTGCTGTTCTGCCGCGATCAGGATTTGGCAGAGGTGGCGTCAGAGATCAGGCTCCTCGCCAGCCAGCAAGATCGTTGGATCAAGGTAGCTTCTGCCTATCCTTTCAGCCCGGCGACAAAGGGATGGCGAGGCATAAACAAGACCGACTGGATCAAGATCGACCGGGCGATGTACGACGCTTGTATCGATAAGCGCGACTATCGACCCAAAAAGCCCTCGGCCTGATGGGACACCGGACGATTCTCCCGCTATAGGCTGCGCCCGCATTCTAGCGGAGTACGGACTTTGGCGAACGTAGCGGTGGTCGGCGCCCAGTGGGGCGACGAGGGCAAGGGCAAGATCGTGGACTGGCTGTCCAACCGCGCCGACATGGTCGTGCGGTTCCAGGGCGGGCACAATGCGGGCCATACGCTGGTCGTGGACGGCAAGGTCTACAAACTGGCCCTGCTGCCCAGCGGCGTGGTCCAGGGCAAGCCGTCGATCATCGGCAATGGCGTGGTCGTGGATCCCTGGCACCTGGTGGGCGAGATCGAGAAGATCGCGGCCCAGGGCGTGGCCATCAGCCCCGACATCCTGACCATCGCAGATAACGCCTGCCTGATCCTGCCGATCCACCCTGCGCTGGACGTGGCGCGCGAGGCGGCGGCCAGCGCGCCGGGCGCCAAGATCGGCACGACCGGTCGCGGCATCGGTCCGGCCTACGAGGACAAGGTCGGTCGGCGCGCCATTCGGGTGTGCGACCTGGCCAATGAAGACGACCTGAAGGTCAAGATTGAGCGTCTGCGTTCGCACCACGATCCGCTGCGCGCGGGCCTGGGGCTGGAGCCTATCGATCCCGAGGCGCTGTTGGCGTCGCTGCTGGAGATCGCGCCGAAGATCCTGCCCTATGTGAAGCCGGCCTGGCGGGTGCTGGATCAGGCGCAGAAGGACGGCAAGCGGGTGCTGTTCGAGGGGGCGCAGGGCGCCTTCCTGGACGTGGACCACGGCACCTATCCCTATGTCACCAGCTCAAACACCGTGGCGGGGCAGGCCGCAGCAGGATCCGGGATCGGACCGCGGGGCGTCGGCTATGTGCTGGGGATCGTCAAGGCCTATACGACCCGCGTCGGCGAGGGTCCGTTCGCCTGTGAGCTGGACGACGAAGTCGGCCGGCATCTGGCGACGGTCGGCCGCGAAGTCGGGGTCAATACCGGCCGGGCGCGTCGCTGCGGCTGGTTCGACGCCGTGCTGGTGCGCCAGTCGGTGGCGATCAACGGCATCGACGGAATCGCCCTGACGAAGCTGGACGTGTTGGATGGGTTGAAGACGCTGAAGATCTGCATCGGCTATAAGGTCGATGGTCAGGTGCTGGACTATCTGCCGTCCAGCCTGAAAGCCCAGGCGGCGGCCGAACCGGTGTTCGAAGAGCTGGAAGGCTGGAGCGAGAGCACCGCCGGCGTTCGCAGCTTTAAGGATATCAACGCCAATGCGATCAAATATGTGCGTCGGATTGAGGAGCTGATCGGCGCGCCGGTGGCCCTGCTTTCGACCAGCCCGGAGCGGGACGACACCATCCTGATGCGCGATCCTTTCCAAGGGTGAGACGAAAAGGCGCTTCGATTCAACGGGCCTTAACCAGCACTGCGTAAGGTTTCGGCTGAAACCGGAGCAGAAGCCCTTGTTCACCGCCGACGCCAGAACCTTGAGCCGCATTGAGCCCGCCGTGCGCAGGGTCGTGATCGTTGAACCGAATGTCGCCGCCGCGCGACTTCTGTCCGACGTCATGAAGGGCCTGGGCGCGCGCGAGGTCTATGTCGCTGTCAACGAGGAAAGCGCGCTGGAATTGCTGCGCGACGTCGAGCCGGGAATCATCTTTACGGAACACGCGGGCGAGGCGCTGAGCGGCGAGGCCCTGGCGCGACGGATACGGCGGTCGAACATGGCCTGCCGCACGGCGCCCATAATCATGATCACGAACGAGGCCACCGCCGCCGCCATCAAGGGCGCGCGCGACGCCGGCGTGCATGAGTTTCTGCGCAAGCCCTATACGATCGGCGATCTGTTCAAACGGGTCGAGAACGTCGCTTTGAAATCACGCCCCTGGGTCGAGGCTGTCGGCTATGTCGGCCCGGACCGGCGCCGCTTCAACTCGGGCGAATATTCCGGAGCGCGCAAACGCCGGGCGGACGGCTCAGCAGCAGCCGGCAAGATCGACGTCAAGGACCAAGCGATCCGTATTCTGGCTGCCGCCATATCGCAATTCGATCAGGATCCGGCCCAAGCGGTGCGCGCCATCCAACAGCAGGCGCAGACTTTGAAGACCTTGGCGGTCAAGGCCGGCGACGCCAAGTTGGCGATCGCAGCCGGTGGGCTTGAAGCCCTCATGGGGTCGGGCGCAGTGACCAAGGCCGGACTGACACGGCCGATCGAAGAGATCCTGGCGACGGCGCGCATGACGCCCGCCGCAGAGATGGCGCGGGCGTCCTGATTTTCTGACGCCGGAGGGCCGCCGTCAGGCGACCCCCAGGGTCAAATCACGCATCCACCAGATTGCGCTCTTCAGCGGCGGCGCGCATGGCCTTCTGTAGCTTTTCAAAGGCGCGGACCTCGATCTGACGAACGCGCTCGCGGGACACGCCGTATTCGCCGGCGAGCTCTTCCAGGGTGACCGGGTCGTCCTTAAGGCGGCGCTCGGTCAGAATGTGCTTCTCCCGATCTGTCAGCTCCTCCATGGCCTCTTGAAGCAGGCTCATACGGATGCCCTTTTCCTCGTCTTCGGCGAGTTGGGTTTCCTGGGACACGGCCGTGTCGTCGGCCAGCCAGTCCTGCCACTCGCTTTCACCGTCAGCGCGCAGAGGTGCGTTCAGCGAGGCGTCGCCGCCGAGGCGGCGGTTCATGTTGGTGACCTCTTCCTCACTGACGCCCAGTTTGGTGGCGATGGCGGCGAGGTGTTCAGGGTGCAGATCGCCTTCCTCGAAGGCCGAGATCTGGCTCTTGGCCTTGCGCAGGTTGAAGAACAGCTTCTTCTGCGCCGCCGTGGTGCCCATCTTCACGAGCGACCAGCTGCGCAGGATGTATTCCTGGATCGACGCGCGAATCCACCACATGGCGTAGGTCGCCAGTCGGAAACCCTTGTCCGGGTCGAACTTCTTGACGGCCTGCATCAGGCCGACATTGCCCTCGGAAATCACTTCGCCGATCGGCAGGCCGTAGCCGCGATACCCCATGGCGATCTTGGCCACGAGACGAAGGTGCGAGGTTACGAGACGGTGGGCGGCTTCGGGGTCCTGGTGCTCCGACCAACGTTTGGCGAGCATGAACTCCTCGTCCTTGGTCAGCATCGGAAACTTGCGGATTTCCGTCAGATAACGCGACAAGCCTTGTTCAGGCGACATCACCGCGAGCGTACTATTGGCAGCCATATGGTCCCTCCGACCGTCAAACGAGCGGGTTCTTCGTCGTCGGCCACGGCGTGTGCACCGACGTCTCACCCCTCAACCGTTGAAGTAGCGATAGGTTGCCGCCGTTTTTAGAGGCGGGGGGTCACACGAAAGCGTGACCGTGGCCCCGGCGCCACTCGTGCCGGCTGGTGTCTGATATAGAACCTAGTCAGTTGCTATTCAAGACGCGCGTCTTGGCCGGTCGGCGATCAGCTTCCATTCAGGGTGCCGATTTGTTGGCGGCGCAGTTGGTCAGCGGCGAGCGCGCGCTCTTCCGGAGTCAGATCAGCAGGCCGGCAACGCCGAACCGGAAAACGCGATCCGACGACCGGCTCGTTCCGACAGACCAAAGGCCGTCCGGCCCGGCGTTCTTCCGCCGCCGTTCCGTTCGAGGGGGTGGCCGTGGTGGCTTCGGCAGTTTGAATCGGAACGGCAGATGAGTCGGTTGGAAGGGGCGGCGTCGTCGTCTGACCGGAGAGCGCAAGAGCGAATGCGATAATGATCATGGCGTGAAATCCCTTTGTACAATGGTGTTATTTAAGTTCGTTTTCTGCTCAAAGCTGACTTCCGTCTGCTCTCATGTTTTGGCTTTGCTGTCGGCGCAACTGATCGGCGGCGAGCGCGCGCTCTTCCGGAGTCAGATCAGCAGGCCGGCAACGCCGAACCGGAAACCGCGATCCGACGACCGGCTCGTTGCGGCAGATCAGACGGCGCCCGGCCCGGCGTTCTTCCGCCTCGCTTCCGTTTGTGTCGGCGGTCGCGACTTCGACAACCCGTGGCGCGGTGGGTTGAGCCGACGGCGCCGAGGATGTGGCCGGAAGCGGCAGGCTTGCGGCTTGGCTGTAAAGAGCGATCGCAACGACGAAAATGATCATGGCCTGGAGCTCCTGTTTATCTACTGACGCTATGTCACTGGCGGGTGTGGTGACAACCCTTCGGTGAGCGAATGTGATCGTTGGAGAATTCGGCGACCCCTCGTCAGATTCCCAGAAGTCCCCGATAGGTGGGATGCACGACGTCCGCGTACTCAGGGTGCTTGTTGAGATAGGCCGAGAAAAAGGGGCAGACCGGCAGTATCAAAAGGTCTCGCGCCCGGGCATCGGCGAGGACATGCTTCGCCAGTCGGCTGGCGATGCCTTGCCCCTCGAGCCGTTGCGGCGCCAAAGTTTCGGTGATCATCAGGTTCGGCGGAGACAGGTTGTAGGTGACGACCGCCACCTCGCCATCGACGGGCCGTTCGTAACGGTTGAGCTCGACCTTGTCGTGAATTTCAGGGCCGAGCATGGCGAGCCTCAGAGGTCGGACAGCAGGGTTTCGAGCTGCACCATATCAGCGGGCGGCGCGGTCTCGAAGCGCAGGGTTTCCCCGGTGACTGGATGGACGAAGCCTAGGACAGCTGCGTGCAGGGCCTGGCGGGTCAGGCCGGCCTCGGCGACGGCGGTGCGGACCGCCGCAGCGGGGCTGCCCGAGCCATAGGTCGCGTCGCCGAGGATGGGGGAACCCTTGGACGACAGGTGGACTCGGATCTGGTGGGTCCGGCCGGTGTGGAGCGTGCAGGCTACGCGGGCGGCGGGCGGCGGGCCGCCTGGCTTCGAAGGCAGCCCGAACACCTTTTCGGTCCTATAGTCTGTAACGGCGTGGCGCCCGCCGGACGTAAGCACAGCCATCTTCTTTCGATCGCCATATGAGCGACCGATCTGGGTTTCGATGCGACCTTGTCGTGGAATCGGCATTCCGCGCGTCAGGGCGATATAGGTCCGTTCGATGTCGTGGGTGGCGAACAGGGCGGAAAGGCCCTGATGGGCGCGGTCGGTCTTGGCGGCGACCATGACGCCCGAGGTGTCCTTGTCTAGGCGATGGACGATGCCGGGGCGGGCGACGCCGCCGATGCCCGACAGACTGTCGCCGCAGTGGGCCAGCAGGGCGTTGACCAGGGTGCCGGTCTCGCAGCCGGGCGCCGGGTGGGCGGCCATGCCGGCGGGCTTGTCGATGACGATCAGATCCGCGTCTTCGTAGAGGACGGTCAGGGGGATGGCTTCGGGCTGGGGCGTGGCGGGAGCGACGGGCGGCAGGGCGACGACATAGAGGCCGGGCTGGGCCTTGGCGGAGCCGGCGGTCAGGATCAGCCCGTCGCGGCTGACAGCGCCTTCGGCCAGCAGGGCCTGAAGGCGGGCGCGCGACAGGGTTGGGAAGGCTTCGGCCAGGGCCTTGTCCAGCCGAACTCCGGGCGCGTCGACATGGGCCTCCAACACCTCGGCCGCAGAGAGCGGGAGGGGCAGGTCTTCTTCGTCGATCATACCTGGGTCGGACACCGGCGCTCATTAGCACGACGCGCGGCTTGCGCGAGGACCCGTCACCGTTTGATAGTGACCCTTGGGGCGTAGGGGATACTGATGAAGCATTTTCTGATCACGGGCGGCGGGATCGCCGCAGCGGCGCTGCTGGGCAGTTGCACGACCATGAGCAAGGATGAATGCCTGGCCGGCGCCTGGGGTGAAAAAGGCTATGCCGACGGAACGGCGGGCTATCCGATGAGTCGGCTGGACGACCACGCCAAGGCTTGTGAGAAATATCAGGTGTCGCCCAATCCGGCCGCCTATGGATCGGCGCGCGAGGACGGGCTGAGAAGCTACTGCACCTTCCAGCGGGGCTGGGTCGAAGGGCGTGCGGGCAATAGCTACTACGGAGTCTGCCGACCCGAAGAGGAGGCGGAGTTCCTGCCCGCCTATAATGACGGGCGCAGGCTGCATGAGGTCGAGGCGGCGGTCGAGAACGCCGAAAGCGCGCTAAGCAGCGCCGAGTCCCGTATCGAGGATCGCGAGGAAAAGCTGGACGCCAAGCAGCGCGAACTTCGCCAGGACGGCCTGACGGACGAACAGAAGCAGCGAATCCGCGACCGGATCGACGAAGTACGCGGGGAAATCCGCGACGCGCGTCGCAACGCCCGAGAGGCGCGCGACGCGCTGGATCGCGCCGAATGGGACCTGCGCCAGGTGCGGGGCGAACTGAGCGGCCGCTACCCGGTGTTCTGATCGGTCAGGCGGCCTTGACGGCCGCGCCCCGGAAGGACGGATCCAGATCGCCCGAGGCGTAGCGGTGGGCCATCTGGGCGGTGGACAGGGGGCGGATGCGCGACGCCTGACCTTCGCAGCCGAACTGCTGATACCGCTCCAAGCAGAGCTTCTTCATCGCCGCCTTGGCGGGCTTCAGATAGGCGCGCGGATCGAACTCGCGCGGGTTTTCCATCAACGCCTTACGGATGGCGCCGGTGATGGCCATACGGTTGTCGGTGTCGATATTGACCTTGCGCACGCCGTGGCGGATGCCGCGCTGGATTTCCTCGACCGGCACGCCCCAGGTCTGGGGCATTTCGCCGCCGTACTGGTTGATGATGTCTTGCAGATCTTGCGGCACCGACGAGCTGCCGTGCATCACCAGGTGGGTGTTGGGCAGGCGGCGGTGGATGTCCTCGATCACATTCATGGCCAGGATGTCGCCGTCCGGCTTCTTGCTGAACTTGTAGGCGCCGTGGCTGGTGCCCATGGCGATGGCCAGGGCGTCGACCTTGGTGGCGGCGACGAAGTCGACGGCCTGATCCGGGTCGGTCAGCAGCTGTGAATGGTCCAGCTTGCCCTCGAAGCCGTGGCCGTCTTCGGCCTCGCCCATGCCGGTTTCAAGCGAGCCCAGAACGCCCAGCTCGCCCTCGACCGAGACGCCGCAGGCGTGGGCCATTTCGGTGACGCGGCGCGTGACCTCCACATTGTATTCGTAGGAGGCGGGGGTCTTGGCGTCCTCTTCCAGCGAGCCGTCCATCATCACCGAGGTGAAGCCGTACTGGATGGCGGTGGCGCAGGTGGCCGGGCCGTTGCCGTGGTCCTGGTGCATACAGACCGGGATGTCGGGATAGAGTTCGGCCAGGGCGTCGATCAGCTTGGCCAGGACGATGTCGTTGGCGTAGTTGCGGGCGCCGCGCGAGGCCTGGATGATGACGGGGGCGTTGACCTCGTGGGCCGCCTCCATGATCGCCAGACCCTGTTCCATATTGTTGATGTTGTAGGCGGGCAGGGCGTAGTCGTTCTCTGCCGCGTGGTCGAGCAGCTGTCGCAGCGTGATGCGCGCCATGATGAAATCTCCTGAGCCGAAAGTCTTTTGTGATTGGGCGAGAGACTAGCGTTGCGGCGCAACAAAGTCACGCCGTGTAACAACCGCCTTCCTGGGATATTACGAAGTCGGGGGCGCGATGCCGCTGCGCCTCCGCGTGTGCAAATCCCGTGGATCACCATCAGGACGGTTGTGCAAGCAACTGAGGCGTGAGATCGTCGGCGTGGTTTACACGTTGGAATTGAACGATGCGTACGTTTTTGATCGTCGCTGTATCGGCAGGGCTGAGCGCATGTGCGACCCCGCCAAAAATAGATTGGGCGGGGTCTATGGCAAGTGCCCTGGAGGGCACGTGCCGACAATCCTCACGCTGCGATGTGCCGGCCTGTAGGGATCCGCAAGCGGCTTCTGGGTCTTGCGACAATCCCTATCCCGGGCAGCACGGCGCGGCGCGGGCGCCGACGGTTAAACCCTAAGGGCCTCGACGCCCGGCAGGGGCTTGCCCTCCATCCATTCCAGGAAGGCGCCGCCGGCGGTGGAGACGAAGGTCATGTCGTCCGAGACGCCTGCGTGGTTCAGGGCCGAGACCGTGTCGCCGCCGCCGCCGACGGCGACCAGCACCCCGGCCTTGGCCAGAGCCGCCGCATGGCGGGCCACGGCCACGGTCGCGGCGTCGAAGGGCGGAATCTCGAACACGCCCAGGGGGCCGTTCCAGATCAGGGTCTTGGACGCCGTCAGGGCCTCCAGAAGGCGGGCGACCGTGGCGGGGCCGGCGTCCAGGATCTTGTCGTCGGCCGACAGGGCGGCGCCGGCGACCACGGGCCGTGATGCGGCGCCCGGCTTGACCTCCGTCGCCACCACGAAATCGACCGGCAGCAGCAGCGCACAACCCCGCGCCTCGGCCTCGGCCATGATCTCGCGGGCCGTGTCGGCCATGTCGCGTTCAGCCAGCGAGCCGCCGATGTCGATGCCCTGGGCGAACAGGAAGGTGTTGGCCATGCCGCCGCCGATGGCCAGCCGGTCCAGCTTGCCGACCAGGTTCTTCAGCAGGTCCAGCTTGGTCGAGACCTTGGCGCCGCCGACGATGCCGATGACCGGCTTCTGCGGATTGCCCAGGGCGGCGTCCAGGGCGTCCAGTTCGCGGCGCATGGACTCGCCGGCATAGGCGGGGATGTGGTGCGCGATGCCTTCGGTCGAGGCGTGGGCGCGGTGCGCCGCCGAGAAGGCGTCATTGACATAGAGGTCGCCCAGGTCGGCCAGCTTCTGGGCGAAGACCGGATCATTGGCCTCTTCCGCCGCATGGAAGCGCACATTTTCCAGCAGGACCACGCCGCCGGCGTCCAGGTCGCGGATGGCGTCCACGGCGTCCGGGCCGATGCAGTCGTCGGCGAAGCGGACGGGCGCGCCGAGCAGTTCCTCCAGCGGCTGGACCACCGGCTTCAGGCTCATCGACGGGACGCGCTGGCCCTTGGGCCGGTCGAAATGGGCCAGCAGCACGACCTTGGCGCCGGCGTCGCGCAGGCGCTGGATCGTCGGCAGGGCGACCCGCAGTCGGGTGTCGTCCGTGACCTTGCCGCCCTCCATCGGGACGTTGAAGTCCACGCGGACCAGGGCCGTCTTGCCGGCGAGGTCGTGAGCGTCGTCGAGGGTGCGGAAGGTCATACTGTCGTTTCCCTGTCTCCTCCCTATCGCGAAGCGATGGGGAGGTGGCGCGGCGCCTCTTGCGCCGTGACGGAGGGGCTCTGGCCCCAGGTTCGGTGCGGCGGAGAGAGCCCCTCCACCACTCCGTGGTCCCCCTCCCCACGGTGTGGGGAGGAGACGCTGCGGTTTAAAGGAACTTCGCCATCACCAGGGCCGTGTCGGCCATGCGGGTCGCGAAGCCCCATTCGTTGTCGTACCAGCTGAGGACACGCGCCAGCTTGCCGTCGATGACCTGGGTCTGGGGCAGGGCGGCGGTGGAGGAGGCGGCGATGTGGTTCAGGTCGCTGGAGACCAGCGGCTCGGTCGTCGTGAACAGGACGCCCTTCATCGGGCCGTCGGCGGCGGCCTGAAGCGCGGCGTTGATCTCGTCCACCGAGGTGTCGCGGCCGGAGACGACCTTCAGATCGACGACCGAGACGTTCGGGGTCGGCACGCGGATCGACGAACCGTCCAGCTTGCCCTTCAGTTCCGGCAGAACCAGGCCCAGGGCCTTGGCGGCGCCGGTCGAGGTCGGGATCATCGACAGGGCGGCGGCGCGGGCGCGGTACAGATCCTTGTGCATCGTATCCAGCGTCGGCTGGTCGCCGGTGTAGGAGTGGATGGTGGTCATATAGCCGCGCTCGATGCCGAACAGGTCGTTCAGCACCTTGGCCACCGGGGCCAGGGCGTTGGTGGTGCACGAACCGTTCGACACCACGATGTCGTCGGCGGTCAGGGTCTCGTGGTTGACCTTGTAGACGATGGTCTTGTCGGCGCCGTCGGCGGGGGCCGAGACCAGGACGCGCTTGGCGCCGGCCTTCAGGTGGGCGCTGGCCTTGTCCTTCGAAGTGAAGATGCCGGTGCATTCGAAGGCGATGTCCACCTTCAGTTCAGCGTGGGGCAGGTTGGCCGGATCACGCTCGGCCGTGACCTTGATCTTGCCCGTGCCGACGTCGATCCAGTCTTCGCCCGAGGTCACCGTGCCGGGGAAGCGGCCGTGCACCGAGTCATAGCGGAACAGGTGGGCGTTGGTCTCGACTGGGCCCAGATCGTTGATCGCCACCACTTCGATGTCCGTGCGGCCGTGCTCGATGATCGAGCGAAGGACGAGACGGCCGATACGGCCGAAACCATTGATGGCGACGCGAACGGTCATGGGAGGCTCCTCTGAACGATTATGGTGTTGGGCGTCTCAATGGAACTGTCGCGGCCCGGTTTCAACCCCGCCGCCGCCCCAGACCCCTAACAAGGAGTGAGCAAGCGTTACCTTCCAGGCTCGGTTTGATCGTTTCCGGCAAGAAACACCTTTCTTGAGGCGGCTTTGGCCTCTTTGAGCAAAATTTTTGCGACAGGGGTTGTGCGACTCCGGCCGGTATGGTTTCTTGGCGTCAGAACAGGGAGCCCCCGTGGCCACAATGACGCGCGACATGATGAAGGGATGCACCGCAAAGGCGGTCGCGGCCGTTCGCGTGCCGATCGGCCTGGAACGCCCTGTATTCCTCATTCTCCTCGTACTCCTCGGCCTGCTTACGCAAGCGGCGTGGATGCACGCGACCTGAACTAGACACACTCAGGATCGCCTCGCACCACCCCGCTCCCGAAAGGAAGCGGGGTTTTTAGTGCTTGGCGGTTCAAAAAGAACCGGACCGATGACGCAAGATTCTACCTCAGAGCCCAGAAAGCCCAACGCGCGCAGCGCGGCGGTGACGGCTGGCCCGAACCGGGCCGCAGCCCGTTCGTATCTGCGCGCCGCCGGCATGCAGGACGCCGATTTCGACAAGCCGATGGTCGGCATCGTCAACACCTGGTCGACGGTCACCCCGTGCAACATGCACCTGGACCGGCTGGCCAAGGACGTGCGCGCCGGCATCATCGCGGCGGGCGGCTATCCGGTCGACTTCAACACCATCGTCGTCACGGACGGCATCTCGATGGGCACGGCGGGCATGAAGGCCTCGCTGATCAGCCGCGAGGTCGTCGCCGACTCCATCGAACTGGCCATCGAGGGTCACCAGCTGGACGGCGTGGTCTGCATCGTCGGCTGCGATAAGACCATCCCGGCGGCGGCCATGGCCCTGGCGCGGATGGATATCCCCGGCCTGGTCTACTACGGCGGGACCATCATGCCTGGCGTGATCGGGACCAAGGAGGTCTCGGTCCAGGAGGTGTTCGAGGCTATCGGCGCTCATTCGGCCGGAGCGCTGGACGACGCCGGTCTGAAGGCGGTCGAGCAAGCCGTCTGCCCCGGCGCCGGGGCCTGCGGCGGCCAGTTCACGGCCAACACCATGGCTATGGCCCTGTCGGTCATGGGCATCTCGCCCATGGGCGCCAATGACGTGCCGGCCGTCGATCCGAACAAGGCGGCCGAGGGCGAGCGCTGCGGCCGACTGATCGTCGAGCGGGTCTTCGCCGGCGACACGGCCCGCAAATACATCACCCGCGCCAGCCTGAAGAACGCCGCCGTCGCCGTCTCGGCCTCGGGCGGGTCGACCAACGCCGTCATGCACCTGACCGCCATCGCAGCGGAAGCCGGCGTCGATTTTGGGGTCGAGGACTGCCACCAGGCCTGTGTCGAGGCGCCGGTCATCTGCGATCTGAAGCCGGGCGGCCGTTTCCTGGCCTCGCACCTGTTCGCCGCCGGCGGCACCCGCCTGGTCACGCAACGCATGGCCGAGGCCGGCAAGATCGTGAACACCCCGACCGTCACCGGCCGCAGCCTGTTCGCCGAGGCCGCCGAGGCCGAGGAGACGCCCGGCCAGGTGGTGGTGACCAGCTTTGAAGCCCCGGTCATGGAGCGTGGCAGCTTCGCCGTCATCTATGGCGACGTCGCCCCGGAAGGCGCGGTCATCAAGCTGACGGGCCACAAGGTCGATAAGTTCGAGGGTCCGGCCTGCGTCTTCGACAGCGAGGAAGACGCCTTCCACGCCGTTCAGGACGGTTCGGTCGGCGAAGGCGACGTCATCATCATCCGCTACGAAGGGCCTAAAGGCGGCCCCGGCATGCGCGAAATGCTGCAGGTCACCGCCGCCCTGAAGGGGCGCAAGATCGACAATGTCGCCCTGCTGACCGACGGCCGGTTCTCGGGCGCCAGCTACGGCTTCGTCGCCGGCCATGTCTCCCCGGAAGCCGCCGTCGGCGGCCCGATCGCTCTCATTCGCGATGGTGACCGCATCACCATTGACGTCACCAACCGCCGTATCGACGTCAATGTCGATCTGGCGACGCGCCGGGCGGGCTTTACGCCCCACGTAGTCCGCCCGGCGCGAGGTGTCTTTGCCAAGTACCGCGCCTCGGTCGCCTCGGCGGCCCAGGGCGCCGTCACCATCCCCAACCCGCCGCCGGCCCAAATTCCCGATTTTGGCCAGGCGTCTCACAAATCCACTGCTGCTCAGGACGCCTGAATTCTCATGGCCATCACCATCTACACCAACGAAGACATCAAGCCGGGCGCCATCGCCGGTCAGCGCATCGCCATCATCGGCTATGGCTCGCAGGGTCGCGCCCATGCGCAGAACCTGAAGGACAGCGGCCATGACGTGGTCGCCGGCGTCCGTCACGGCGGCACGGGCTGGAAACACGCCACCGAGGACGGCGTGCCGACCGCCGAGCCGGCCGAGGCCGTCAAGGGCGCCGACATCATCGCCATCCTGACCCCGGACATGGTCCAGGGCGAGGTCTATCGCGACATCATCGAGCCGAACGCCAAGGAGGGCTCGGCCCTGCTGTTCGCCCACGGCTTCTCGATCATCTACGAGCGCATCACCCCGCGCCCCGACATGGACGTCATCCTGGTCGCGCCCAAGGGCCCGGGCGACCTGGTCCGTCGCGAGTTCCAGCGCGGTCGCGGCGTGCCCTCGCTGTTCGCCATCGAGAAGGACGTGACCGGCAAGGCCCGCGACCGGGCCATGGGCTACGCCAAGGGCAATGGCGGCGCGACCGGCGGCCTGCTGGAAACCACCTTCCGTGAAGAGACCGAGACCGATCTGTTCGGCGAACAGGCCGTCCTGTGCGGCGGCGCTAAGGAACTGGTCATTCAAGGGTTCAACACCCTGGTCGAGGCCGGCTACCAGCCCGAGATCGCCTATTTCGAATGCCTGCACGAGCTGAAGCTGATCGTGGATCTGTTCTACGAGGGCGGCATCTCGAAGATGCACCACTTCATCTCTGAGACGGCCAAGTACGGCGCCGTCGCCAGCGGTCCGCGCGTCGTCAACGAAGAGACCAAGGCCCGCATGAAGACCATCCTGGAAGAGATTCAGGACGGAACCTTCGCGCGCAACTGGATCGCCGAGAACGAGGCCGGCAAGCCGCAGTACGAAGCCTGGCTGAAGGCGGACCGCGAAAGCCAGATCGAACAGGTCGGCGCCCGTCTGCGCGAGCGGATGGCCTGGCTGAACACGCCCAAGTCCGAAGCGGCCTGAGCCCAAGCGTAAAGACCGGATGACCCTGATGACCGCCGCCGCCTTCAAATCCTCAGCCGAGGCCGCCCCTCAATCGGGGGCGCGCCTGCTGGTCTCCACCCTGGAGCGGCTGGGCGTGGAGGTGGTGTTCGGTTATCCGGGCGGCGCCATCATGCCGGTCTATGACGCCCTGGCCGGATCCAAGCTGAAGCATATCCTGGTCCGCCACGAACAGGGCGCGGCCTTCGCCGCCGACGCCTATGCCAGGAAGAGCGGCAAGGTCGGGGTCTGTATGGCCACCTCCGGCCCCGGCGCCACCAATCTGATCACCGGCATCGCCAATGCGATGATGGATTCGGTGCCCATGGTCTGCATCACCGGCAATGTGGCGCAGGGGCTGATGGGCACCGACGCCTTCCAGGAGATCGACATCCTGGGCGTCACCCTGCCGATCGTGAAACACTCGATCCTGGTCCGCGCGGCCGCCGATGTTCCGGCGGCCATCGAAGAAGCCTTCCATATCGCGGCCTCGGGCCGTCCGGGGCCGGTTCTGGTCGATCTGCCCAAGGACGTGCAGTTCGCCACGACCAGCGACGACTACGGCTTCCATATCCCCAACGAGACGCCGCGCATCGACCACGACGCCATCGCCGCCGCCGAGGCCGCGATCCGCGCCGCCAAGAAGCCGCTGGTCTATATCGGCGGCGGGGTGAAGATCGGCCGTGCGACCGAGGCCCTGCGCGCCTTCGTCGCCGCCACCGGCATCCCCCAGGTCTCGACCCTGAACGCCCTGGGCACCATCCCGACCGACGCGCCGGGCATGCTGGGCATGCTGGGCATGCACGGGACGCGCGCCGCCAATCATGCGGTGCAGGACAGCGATCTGCTGATCGTCGTCGGCGCCCGTTTCGACGACCGTGCGACGGGCAAGCTGGCCGAGTTCGCGCCCAACGCCCGTATCATTCATTTCGACATCGACGCCTCGGAAGTCGGCAAGCTGCGGGCGGCCAATGTCGCCGTCGTCGGCGAGTTGAAGGACGGGGTCGAGGCCCTGACGGCGCGGATGGCCGGCGGCCCGGCCCTGGACATCCAGCCGTGGGTTGTCGACTGCGCCGAGGCCTCCGCGACCCACGCCTATCGCTATGATGCGCCGGGCGAGGGCGTCTATGCCCCGGCCCTGCTGAAGGAAGTGTCCGAAGCGGCGGGCGATGATTTCGTCGCCGCCTGCGACGTGGGCCAGCATCAGATGTGGGCGGCCATGCACTGTCGCTTCTCGCGGCCCGAGGCCCACATCACCTCGGGCGGCCTGGGCGCCATGGGCTTCGGCCTGCCCGCCGGCATCGGCGCCAAACTGGCCGATCCGTCGGCGACGGTCGTGACCATCGCCGGCGACGGCGGCTTCATGATGAACATCCAGGAGCTGGCGACGCTGAAGCGTTACGGCATCCCGCTGAAGATCGTGCTGATCGACAACTCCTCCCTGGGCCTGGTGCGCCAGTGGCAGGAGCTGTTCTTCGCCGAGAACTATTCCGAGATCGACCTGTCCGACAATCCGGACTTCGTGAAGGTGGCCGAGGCCTTTGGCATCGAGGCCTTCCGTATCGATCGCCGCGATCAGGTGTCCGACGGCATCCAGCGCCTGCTGGCCGCCGACGGTCCCTGCCTGGCCCATGTGGTCATCGATTCCCGAGACAATGTCTGGCCGCTGGTTCCGCCGGGCAAGAGCAACGCCGAAATGATGGAGGGCTCCTGAGATGAGCAACACGATCCACATCCAGATCGACCGTGCAGACGGTTCGCTTCAGCGTCTCATTGGCCTTGTGGAACGCCGCGGCTTCCACATCGACGGCATGAACATGGCCGACATTCCCGGTTCGGGCGGCGCCTTCCGACACCTGGCCCTGACCGTGCGCGGCCGCGACGCCGGCCGTTCCATCGACAATCTGGGGTGCCAGATTGACCGGCTGTTCGGCGTGCGCCGTATCGGCAATGACATTATTCAATCCGAGGCCGCATAATGACCGCCGAAAAAGTACGAGTATCCGGCGTATCCCGAACTGAGGAGATCGCCGCCGACCCCAACCGCGTCATCGTTTTCGACACGACGATGCGGGACGGGGAACAGGCGCCCGGTTTCTCCATGAGCGCCCAAGCCAAGCTGAAGATGGCCCAGGTCCTGAAGGACCTGGGCGTCGACGTTATCGAGGCCGGCTTCGCCGCCGCCTCGCCCGGCGACGAAGACTGCATCCGCCGGGTCGCTGGCGAGGTCGAGGGGCCGATCTTCTGCTCCCTGTCGCGCGCCAACGAAAAGGACATCGACGCCACCTTCCGCGCCCTGCAGCCGGCGCCCAGGTCGCATCGTCGCTGCCACACCTTCATCGGCACCAGCCCGATCCACCGCACCGCCAAGCTGAAGATGTCGACCAACGAGGTTCTGGCCACGGCCGTCCGCTCGGTCGAATACGCGGTCAGCCTGTTCGACGACGTCGAGTTCTCGGCCGAGGACGCCTTCCGCACCGAGCCCGAGTTCCTGGCCGATGTGCTGGAAGCCGCCGCAGACGCCGGCGCCCGGACCCTGAACGTGCCCGACACCGTCGGCTATGCGACCCCGGAAGAGGTGCGCGAGACCTACCGCGCCCTGGCGGCCCGCATCCACAAACGCCATCCCCATGTGATCTTCTCGGCTCACTGCCACGACGACCTGGGCATGGCGGTCGCCAACTCCCTGGCCGCCATCGAGGGCGGGGCGCGTCAGGTCGAGGGCGCGATCAACGGCATCGGCGAACGCGCCGGCAACGCCTCGATCGAAGAAGTCATCATGGCGCTGAAGGTCCGCGAGGACCGGTACGGCGTCACCACCGGGGCCGACAGCCGCCATCTGGTGCGCGCCTCCAAGATCCTGTGCGAGATCACCGAGACGGTGATCGCCCGCAACAAGTCGGTCGTCGGAATCAACGCCTTCGCTCACGAAGCCGGCATTCACCAGCACGGCATGCTGGCCGACAGCCGCACCTATGAGATCATGCGGCCCCAGGACGTGGGCTTCGAAGGCAGCTGGTTCGTGCTGGGCAAACACTCGGGCCGCCACGCCATCGCCAAGCGCGCCGAGACCATCGGCCGTCCCATCGAGGGCGAGCGTCTGGCGGCCGTGGTGGTCGGCTTCAAGCAGCGCGCTGACCAGATCGGCGAGATCAGCGACGCCGAACTGATCGCCATCATCGACCGGGTCGACGGCGTTGAGGAGACGGTGGCCCAGTATGCGTAAGCTGACGGCCCGCACCCTGTTCGACAAGGTCTGGGACGCCCACGTCGTGCGGCCGCAAACAGGCGACACGCCCGGCGTTCTGTATATCGACCTGCACCTGGTCCACGAGGTCACCAGCCCGCAGGCCTTCAGCGAGATCGAGGCGCGCGGGCTGAAGGTGCGGCGTCCCGACCGGACCTATGCGACCTTGGACCATTCGACCCCGACCCTGCCGGCGGGGCTGAACGGGCTGAAGCCCTATGTCACGGCCCAGGCCGAGGCTCAGGTCCATCGGCTGGAGAAGAACTGCGCCGCCCACGGTGTACCGCTGGCGGGCTGGGACTCCGACGACCGCGGCGTGGTCCACGTGATGGGGCCGGAACTGGGCCTGACCCAGCCGGGCATGACCGTGGTCTGCGGCGACAGCCATACGGCGACGCATGGGGCCTTCGGGGCCCTAGCCTTCGGCATCGGCACGTCCGAGGTCGGCCATGTTCTGGCCACCCAATGCCTGTTGCAGCGCAAGGCCAAGGCCATGCGGGTGACGGTGACCGGTCGGCTGCAACCCGGCGTATCGGGCAAGGATGTCGCCCTGGCCGTGATCGCCGCCATCGGCTTCGGCGGCGGCACCGGCTATGTCATCGAATACGCTGGCGAGGCTGTGCGGTCGCTGGACATGGAAGGGCGGATGACCCTGTGCAACATGTCCATCGAGGCCGGCGCCCGCGCGGGCATGATCGCCCCTGACCAGACCACCATCGACTGGCTGCGCGGCCGCAAACATGTGCCCGCCGATTATGAGGCCGCGACGGCCGAATGGCTGAAACTGTCCAGCGATCCGAACGCGGTCTTCGACCAGGAAGTCGTCATCGACGGCGCCGCCATTCGCCCGATGGCGACCTGGGGCACGACGCCGGATGCGGGCGCTCCCATCGGCACGCCCGTGCCGCAACCCCAGTCGGACAGCGACCGCAAGGCCATCGCCTATATGGGCTTCACCGCCGGCGAGGCGACGACCAGCCAGCCGGTGGACGTGGTCTTCATCGGCTCGTGCACCAACGGCCGTCTGCCCGACCTGCGCGCCGCCGCCGAGGTGCTGCGCGGCCGCAAGGTCAAGCCGGGTCTGCGCATGCTGGTCGTGCCGGGCTCCGAGGCCGTGCGTCGCGACGCCGAGGCGGAAGGCCTGGATCAGGTCTTCATCGCCGCCGGCGCCGAATGGCGTATCCCCGGCTGTTCGATGTGTATCGCCATGAACGGCGATTTCGTCGCGCCGGGTCAGCTGGCCGTCTCGACCTCCAACCGCAATTTCGAAGGCCGCCAGGGCAAGGACGCCCGCACCATCCTGGCCAGCCCCGCGACGGCGGCGGCGACGGCTGTGGCCGGGGTGCTGACCGATCCGCGCGTCTTTTTGAGCGAGGCGGCCCTCAAGCAGGCGAGCGCCGCGCGCGAGACGGTAGGAGTGCAAAATGTCTGAACCCTTCCAGGTCCTGACCTCTAAAACCGTGATCCTGAGCCAGGCCAATATCGACACCGACCAGATCATCCCCGCGCGCTTCCTGACCACGACGTCGCGCGAGGGTTTGGGCAAGGCCGCCTTCTATGACTGGCGCTACGAAACCGACGGTTCGGAAAAGCCCGAAGCCATCCTGAATCGGATCGAGCCGGCCGAGCACCGCATCCTGCTGGCGGGCAAGAATTTCGCCTGCGGCTCGTCGCGTGAACATGCGCCCTGGGCCCTGTACGACTATGGGTTCCGGGCGGTGATCTCGACCGAAATCGCTGACATTTTTACATCTAACGCCTTGAAAAACGGCCTGCTGCCCATCGTCGTCGACCAGGCGGTCTGGGACGATCTGGCGTCACAACCGGATCAGCCGGTCACGATCGACCTCCAGGCCAACCAGATCCGGCGCGGCAATGCGCAGCCCGTGCCGTTCGAGGTCGAATCCTTCGCACGCCAGTGCCTGCTGGACGGGGTGGACACCCTGGGCTGGCTGCAATCAAACCTGCCTGAGATCGAAGCCTTTGAGCGCTCGCGAGAGACTGTCTGATGCCCCACACCGCTCCCAAGACCTATAATATCGTCCTGCTGCCCGGCGACGGCGTCGGGCCCGAGGTGACGCGCGCCGCTCGCGACGTGCTGGCCGTGATCGGCGACTTCTACGGCCACAGCTTCAACTTCACCGAACATCTGATCGGCGGCGCCGCCATCGACGAGACGGGCGAGCCCCTGCCGGAGGCGACCCGCGCCGTCTGCGTCGCCGCCGACGCCGTTCTGCTCGGCGCGGTCGGCGGTCCTAAATGGGACGGCGGCAAGCGTCGGCCCGAGGAAGGCCTGCTGGCGATCCGCAAGGCCATGGGCCTGTTCGCCAATCTGCGGCCGTTGCAGGTGTCGCCGGTGCTGGCGCATCGTTCGCCGCTGAAGCGCGAGATCGTCGAAGGCGTCGATCTGATCGTCTTCCGCGAGCTGACCGGCGGCGTCTATTTCGGCGAGAAGACCCGCACCGCCGACCGGGCCACGGACCTGTGCGAATATACGGTGCCTGAAATCGAGCGCGTGACCCGCGCCGCCTTCCAGACCGCCCGCCAGCGCCGCGGCAAGGTGACCTCGGTGGACAAGGCCAATGTCATGGAGACCAGCCGCCTGTGGCGCGAGGTCGTGACCCGTATCCACGCCGAGGAATTCCCCGAGATCGAGCTGGAACACGCCCTGGTCGATTCCATGGCCATGCACCTGATTCGCAAGCCGCGCGAATACGACGTCATCCTGACCGAAAATATGTTCGGCGACATCCTGTCGGACGAGATCTCGGTGCTGGGCGGTTCGATCGGCCTGCTGCCCTCGGCCTCGTTGGGCACGGAGGGGCCGGGCCTGTTCGAGCCGATCCACGGCTCGGCGCCGGACATCGCCGGGCAGGACCTGGCCAATCCGGTCGGGACCATCCTGTCGGCCGCCCTGCTGCTGCGTCACAGTCTGAAGCTGGAGGACGAGGCTGATTCCATCGAGGCCGCCGTGGCGGCCGTCCTCGCCGCCGGCGCCGTCACCGCGGATCTGGGCGGAGCGCTGGGCACCCGCGCCGCGACTGAGGCGGTCATCGACGCCATCCGTGCGATCCATTGGGCGGCGGCGCATCGGGTGCAAATGCACTGGGCCTGACCAAATCGGGGTGCGAATTTCGTACCGCAAACACCGTTTGGTGGAACATTAATCGATCTAAAAGGCCCCGCATGACGCAACGATCATGTGGGGCTTAACTTTTCTTCAATGACCGTTGCAAGAAAGTTGCACCGTTTACGGTCAAGCCCCTTGCGTCAGAAGCGATTGCAGTAAAACCTTCGCATCTGCGAGATTGCTAAGGGGGATTTTTGCTCATGTCGCGTGTCTGGAATCGACTTCCGGGAGCCGTCGCGCTCCTGCTTCTGACCATCGGGCTGTTTTATGCGGGCGGGGCCTTCGCCCAAACGC
This sequence comes from Brevundimonas sp. SL130, assembly GCF_026625805.1. Taxonomy (NCBI): domain Bacteria; kingdom Pseudomonadati; phylum Pseudomonadota; class Alphaproteobacteria; order Caulobacterales; family Caulobacteraceae; genus Brevundimonas; species Brevundimonas sp. SL130. The sequence continues at coordinate 2,948,752 of NZ_CP113064.1, read as the reverse complement.
CCGAGGCGGCGCCTGCGCTTCTGGCGCACCAGTCGGCGCTCGAATTGGACAGCGCGGGCACGGCCTGGCTGGGCACTTCGACCGCCCTGGTCCTGTTGATGACCCTGCCGGGCCTGGCCCTGTTCTACGGCGGCATGGTGCGCCGTAAGAACGTCATCGCAACCATCACCCAATCGGTCGGCGTCTTCGCCGTCGTGTCGCTGGTCTGGTTCATCGCCGGCTACAGCATCGCCTTCGGCGCCAACCCCGACCCGGTGCTTCAGCCCTATGTCGGCAGCATCGAAATGCTGTTCCTGAACGGCGTGACCCTGGGCACGGCCAACAGCCTGCTGACGGGCATCCCCGAATATCTGTTCATCGCATTCCAGATGACCTTCGCGATCATCACCCCAGCCCTCGTCACCGGCGCCTTCGCCGAGCGGATGAAATATTCGGGTCTGCTGCTGTTCACGGCCCTCTGGTCGCTGCTGATCTATTCGCCCATCTGTCACTGGGTGTGGGGCGGCGGTTTCCTGGGTTCGGCCGGCGTGCTGGACTTCGCCGGCGGCGCCGTGGTTCACGTCAACTCGGGCGTGGCCGGTCTGGTCTGCGCCATCTTCCTGGGCCGTCGCAAAGGCTATGGCGCTGAACCGATCATCGCCCACAACCCCGTTCTGACCATGATCGGCGCCTCGCTGCTGCTGGTCGGCTGGATCGGCTTCAACGCCGGTTCGGCGGGCGCGGCCAACGACCTGATGGCTGTGGCTCTGCTGAACACCGTCCTGGCCGCCGCCGCCGCCGCCCTGACCTGGAAGATCATCGAACTGATCGAGAAGAAGAAGGTCTCGCTGATCGGCATGCTGTCGGGCGTGGTCGCCGGTCTGGTCGCCATCACCCCGGCCGCCGGCTTCGTCGATCCCAAGGGCGCGGTCATCATCGGCCTGATCGCCGGACCGGTCTGCTATATCTCGTCGGTCTGGATCAAGAAGCTGCTGCGCTACGACGACTCCCTGGACGCCTTCGGCATCCACGGCGCCGGCGGTCTGATCGGCGCCCTGCTGACCGGCGTCTTCGCCACCACCGCGATCAACAGCCTGTCGGAAGGGGCCAATGTCGGCACCCAGGCCCTCGGTCTGGCCTGGACCATCGCCTACAGCGCGGTCGGCACCTTCGTCATCCTGGTTATCTGCAAGTTCACCACGGGCCTGCGCGTGAGCGAGGCGGAAGAAGCCGCTGGTCTGGACACCTCGCTGCACGGCGAGACTTTGGACCACTAATGAGATCTGGATGCGGCTCCGCCGGCCGCATCCAGCCTGCCGGGCCTGTCTCGGCGCTACAGAAACAAATATAATCAAGGGGATATGACTATGAAGTTTGGATTCTTCCGTTCCGCCGCTGCGGCGGCTCTCGCCACGGGCCTGATCGGCCTGGCGGCGCCCGCCTCGGCGCAAAGCGACATCGACGTCGCCTTCAACGCCGGGATCGTGACCGATTATGTGTTCCGCGGCTTCAGCCAGACGGCCGAAGATCCCGCCATCCAGGGCGGCGTCGATCTGACCTCCGGCAGCTTCTACGCCGGCGCCTGGGCCTCGAACGTTGATTTCGGCGACGACACGGATGCCGAGTTCGACATCTATGGCGGCTATCGCACCGAGGCCTCTGGCTTCGCCCTCGACTTCGGCGTGATCGGCTACCTCTATGCGGGTACGCCGGATGAGGTCGATTACAACTATGTGGAGTTCAAGGCTGCGACGTCGCGCGCCGTCGGGCCCGCCACGATCGGCGCCGCCGTCTATTATTCGCCGGACTTCTTCGGCGTGGACGAAGCCGCCACCTATGCTGAAATCAACGGGTCCTTCAGCCCGGCTGATAAGTGGACGGTTTCGGGCGCCATCGGCCAGCAATGGCTGGACGTCACCGATGACTATGCGACCTGGAACGCCGGCGTCGCCTACGCCCTGACCGATAACCTGGCGCTGGATGTCCGCTATCACGACACCGACGTTAAGGGTGTCGACGGCGCCTATGATCGGGTCGTGGCAGGCGTCAAGCTGGTCTTCTGATCCCAGCGCATCGCTGACCTAAGAAATCGGCCCCGGAGAGCGATCTCCGGGGCCTTTTTCGTTTCAGCGGGCGTAGCGGCTTGCGACCGGGTCGTACCGGTCCCAGACCTTGCCGTCGGCCAGGGACCGCAGCAGCTTCAGATATTCGGCATGGGTCCACGCCAGGGGCGTCGCCGAATCCGTGTTCTGACCCAGGGCGTAGTCGCGCTCGGTCGGATCCCCGACCCCGTCCCAGACCTGTTCGGCCAGCATCAGGCCGTCATTGGCGAACCGCTCCATGCCGCGCACATAGGTCTGGCGGATGGCGGCGATATCGGCGGCGGACGGCGTCCCGTTCACACTGACGCGGGCCAGTTCATAATGGCCGCGCTCGCCGGTGAAGAAGGGCCAGACCCGGCCGCGCTGGCCGGGACTCATCTGGCCGCCGACGCCATAGTTGGCCCCGGTGACACGGTCTTCGCCATAGCCGTCGACGCCGTAGCGACGCCAGCCCGGCGTCGTGTCGCCTTCCAGACCGAAGTCGTAGCGGACCCGGTACAGATCCTCCAACGACTGGTCGTCATAGACCGGCAGGGTGGACAGGATGTGCGGATCGTCGGCCTTGCGCACGCCGTACCGCACCAACTCCAGGAAGCCGCCGTCCACCACCCGATCCTCGGCCGGGGCGATCTGGCCGTTGGCGGCGCCGATCGGGGCCTTGTCGTTCGGGTTCTCGTTCTGGCTGATGCGGATGTAGTAGCGGCCGTCGCCGAAATCGCCGTTGGTCGTGAACATCCGGTCCTCGATTTTCGAGGCGTAGCCGTCGGCGGCGGCCTGGTAGCGGGTCGCGCCCGATGCGTCGCCTGAGGCGCGGGCCATCTCGGCCGCGACCGTCAGGCCGGCGACCACGGCGGCCGTGGTGGACGGCGAATAGCCCTGCTGCTCCTCCCAGCGTTCCTGCTGGGTGAAGGGCGGCTTGATATCCGCGTCGTTCCACAACAGCCCGACCTTGCCGCCGTCCACCAGGAAGTCGGCCGCCGGTTTCAGCATCGACTGATAGTGGTCGGCCATTTCCGCATCGGACAGCCAGCCCATCTTCCATAGGCGATAGCCCAGCATGATCGGCATGGCCGTCTGGTCCAACTGAACCGCAACCCACTCCAGCTCGCCATCGACGTGGGTCTTCTGCAAGAACCAGCCGCCGACGCCCGTATTGCCGGGCGTGTTCGGTCCGACCTGCACCTGGGGCAGATAGTTGAAGGCCGCCAGCGGCGTTTCCTTGTCGCCCAGGGCCGCCAGGGCCATGGCCACCTGATAGAAGTCGCGCGGCCAGACCGCCTTGTACCCGGTCGAGGATTTCGACGCGTCCACCGTGTCGCCCCACGGGTTGGACAGCGACGCGATCAGCGCGCCGGCGTGGGTGCGGTCCTCCTGCACCTTCAGCATCAGGGCAGAGGCATAGGCCAGCTTGCCGCCGTCGGTCGCCTGCTGCGCGATGCGCGGCAGTTCGGTCAGGGAGGCGACATAGTCCTCCCACCCTGTGCGGGCGCCCTCGCCGTTGAACCGCGCCAGCACCTCGTCCAGTCCGGTCGCGAAGGCGCCGTCCGCCGCCGCCTGGGCCGCCGCCTCGCTGTCGCCGAAGCCGACGACGAAGTCACGGGTGAGGCTCTGGCCCATGCGCAGGGTCGGCAGGGCGCCGGTCATCATCGTATTGCCCGCCGTCTCGCCGGTCGAACCATAGGTCCAAGCCAGCTTTCCGTCCTTCAGGTCGGTCAGCCCGTCCGACGCGCCGACGAAGCCGACGCTGGCCGCAGTGAAGGCCTCGCTGGGCTTCAGCACCAGATGGATCGAACCTTCCCAGGCGTGGAAGCCTTGGGGCGTGACGGCGCCGCGATCATCCACCCCAGTATTGGCGATGTGCGGCTCCAGCAGCAGATAGGGCGTGGCCTCGCCGCTCAGGGCCGTGATGACGACCCGCAGCACCAAGGCGTTGCGGTCGGGGTCGGCGAAGATGCGCTTCTCGATCTCGAACCGGCCGGCCTTGTCGCGGGTGGTGATCTTGTAGGCGGGCGACAGCGGGCGGCCCTCGGCGTCCACGTGCAGGTATTCGGTCTTGGCCGTGGTGTCGTCGCCTTCCAGCGCCAGACCCTCCGGTGTGACGACGGCGAAGCGCAGCTGCTTGATCTGGGCCTCGTGGATCAGGCCGTACATGGTCTCGGTCAGGACGCCGTCGGCGATGGAGAACCAGACCTTGGACACCGCCCCGGTCGGGCCGCCGTCGCGATACTGGCCGTCGACATAGGCTTCGTAGGAGGCCCCGGCGCCGGTCTTGGCGGCGCTGGACCACACGGGCGCCGCCCCAGGCGCACCGGGTGCGACGGACTGGGCCGAGGCGGCGGAGGCGAGGGCCAGGCCGGCGACGCCGGCGAGGCAGAGTGTCTTTGACATACGCATGGAGGTCCTCACGGATTGCGCGTGGGGGGAAGCGAGCCGGACTCGCGGACGAACAGCGCGCTGATCGCAGCCAGCACGAAGGAAACGGCGCCCAGCACCAGGGCCCAGATGGCTTGCCCGCCGAAGAAATGCTTCAGGATCAGGCCCAGAACGGTGGCGGCCAGCAGTTGCGGCACGACGATGAAGATGTTGAAGACGCCCATATAGACGCCCATCTTTCGGTCCGGCGCCGCCGCCGACAGGATGGCGTAGGGCAGGGAGACGATCGAGGCCCAGGCGAAGCCAACGCCGATCATCGGCAGCCACAGCAGGCCCGGATCGCGGATGACGAAGACCCCGAACAGGCCCGCCGCGCCCAGCAACAGCATCAGGGCGTGGGTCGCCTTGCGCCCGATCCGCTTGGCCAGGACCGGCAGGGTGAAGGCCGCCAGGGCCGCCACGCCGTTATAGACCCCGAACAGAACCCCGACCCAGTCGGCCCCGGCGGCATAGGCGGCCGAGGTCGCATCGGTCGTGCCGTAATGGACGCGGGTCACGGCGGCGGTGGTGTAGATCCACAGGGAGAACAGGGCGAACCAGCTGAAGAACTGGACCACCGCGAGACCCCGCATGGTCTCGGGCATGCGGAAGATGTCGTTCAGGATCTCGGTCGCGGCGTTGACGATCTGGCGGCGTTGCATCATGCCGACCGCGATCTGTAACAGGCCGAAACCGGCGAAGAAGCCGGCCAGGACCAGCAGCTCCTTCTCCAGGTTCAGCGCGCCGATCAGCACGAAACCCAGCCCCCCCAGCACGGCGCAGACCAGGCCCGACGTCATCCAGCCCTGAACGCTGCGCGCCGGCGCCTCGGCGCCGTCGTCAGCAGGCGCGCCCAGGGCCGCCTGCTTGGCGCGCTCAAAGGCGGCGATCTGTTCGGGGCTATATTCCTTGGTGCTCAGTACGGTCCAAAGCACGGCCGAGAACAGGCCGGCCGCGCCGACGTAGAAGGCGATCTTGACCGACAGGGGCACGACCCCCGCCGCGGCCGTCGGAACCACGCCGAAGACGTTGGACAGCAGCCAGGGCAGGACCGAGGCGAAGACGGCGCCGGCGCCGATAAAGAAGCTCTGCATCGCATAGCCTGCGGTGCGCTGCTCCTCCGGCAGATTGTCGCCGACGAAGGCCCGGAACGGCTCCATGGTGATATTGATCGAGGCGTCCATGATCCAAAGCATAGCTGCGGCGAACCACAGGCCGGGGCTGTTGGGCATGGCGATCAGGGCCAGGGTCGTGGCGATGGCCCCGACCAGGAAATAGGGGCGGCGACGCCCGAACCGGGTCCAGGTCTTGTCGCTGAAATGGCCGATGATCGGCTGGACTAGGAGGCCCGTCAGCGGCGCGGCGATCCATAGGATGGCCAGGCTGTCGACCTCGGCGCCCAGGGTCTGGAAGATCCGGCTGGTGTTGGCGTTCTGTAGGCCGAAGCCGATCTGGATGCCGAAAAAGCCGACGCACATGTTCCAGATCGCCAGGCCGGACAGGCGCGGGCGGTGGGCGAGCAGGGTCATGCGACGCCTCTCCTTATCGTCGTCATCCTAGGCCTTGTGCCTAGGATCCATAGACTCCGTCGAAGACGGTGCGCACCGGTGGACACCGGGAGTATGGATCCTCGGGACAAGCCCGAGGATGACGGGTTTGAGGGTTGAGGGGCGCTCATTTGCGACGCCCCCGCCCGACCGGCACGAACCGGATCGCCTGCCCGCCGCCGGGCGCCAGGGCCAGGGTCAGGACATCGGCCGACGTCACCTCGCGTTGCTCGATGACGATGTCCTCGCGCTTGCCGCGATAGTCGGCGTCGGGGCCGTCGCGGTAGATCTCGGCGCGATAGCGGCGCCCGTCGTCCAGGAAGTCGAGGTGGGCGGTCAGGACGCGCGGATGTTCGTCGGTGACGGCGCCCAGGGCCCAGACGTCCGACGCCCGGTCCTTGCGCGCAATGGCGACGTAATCGCCCATCTCGGCCGCCAGCACACGGGTCTCGGCCCAGTCGCAGGGCACGTCCTTGATGAACTGGAAGGGCGCCGGATTGGCCTCGTAATTGACCAGCAGGTCGGCCGCCATCTGGATCGGGCTGTAGATGACGACATAGAGGGCCAGCTGTTTGGCCCAGGTCGTCTGCACCCCGCCGGGACTGCGCGTCTCCATGCCGAAGATGCCGGGGGTATAGTCCATCGGCCCGGCGAGCAGGCGGGTGAAGACCAGGTTCGGCTCGTGCTCGGGCGGATTGCCGGGATCGCCCCAGGCCGAATATTCCATGCCCCGCTGACCTTCGCGGCTGATGATGTTCGGATAGGTGCGGCGCAGGCCCGTATCCTTGAACGGCTCGTGGGCGTTGATCGCCACCTTGTGCCGGGCGCCCGCCTCGACGACCTTCATATGGTGCTGGGCCATCGCCTGGCTCTCGTGCCAGGCCATGACCATCTGGCCGTCCGGTCCGGCGACGCGGGCGCCCTGGGCGTCGGCGACATAGCCGGTCTTGACCGAATGGACGCCCAGCCGCTCGTAAAGCGCCATGGCCGGTTCGAGCTGCTGCTCATAGTGGAAGGCGTTGCCGCCGGTCTCGTGGTGGCCGATCAGTTGCACGCCCTTGGACCGGGCGTGGGCGCAGACCGCCTCGATGTCGAAATCGGGATAGGCCTCGGTGAAGCTGAAGTCCGAACCATTGGCGAACCACTGGCCGTCCCAGCCCTTGTTCCAGCCCTCGACCAGAACCCCGCCGAAGCCGTGCTTGGCCGCGAAGTCGATGTGTTTGATCGCATTTTCGGTGGTCGCGCCGTGTTTGGGACCGGAGTTCCAGCTCTTCAGGTCCAGGTGCATCTCCCACCAGACCCCGACGTATTTCATCGGCTTGAACCACGACACGTCGCCCAGTTTGTTGGGCTCGTTCAGGTTCAGGATCAGGCTGGACTCGATCAGGCCGGCGGCGGTGTCCGACACCTGCAACGTCCGCCACGGCGTATTGAAGGGCGCCTGGCGCACCACGGCGGCGTTGGTCAGGCCCGGCGTCAGCTGGGTGCGGAACTTCGTCTCCTCCGAACGGCGCAGGTTCATCCCGGCGTAGTCCACGCAGGCGGCCTCGTGGATCGAGACGTGCAGGCCCGACTGGCCCCTGACTGTCATCGGCGTCTGGGCGCTGCCGACCGCGTCGATGGGGGTGCGGTTGTAGAGGTATTCCTCGCGGTTCCATTCCCAGGCGGGCGCCCACAGGGCCTCGCCGTTTTCAGCCAGGTTGAACTCGGTCAGCTCCGAACCGATGCGGACCGTCTTCAGCGCGGCCTGGTCCGGGAACTCGTAGCGGAAGCCCAGGCCGTCGTCATACAGGCGGAACACCACGTCCACCCGGCGTTGCAGGCCGCTGGTCTCGGCATAGCTGACCCGCCATTCGGTGTAGTGGTTGCGGATGAACCGGCGCTCGCCCCACGGCTGCTCCCAGGTCTCGTCCACCGTCACCGGTTGGCCGGCGGTGAGGGCCAGACCGCGCTCGATCGCCGGGGCGTCGGTCAGCAGAAAGCCCAGCTTCGACGGCGCCACGACCATCCGGCCCTGGCGCAGCACCGAATACATCGGCCGGCCGTCGTTGTCGGTAAAGGCCTCGACCGTCAGGACGCCGCCGGGCGAGCTGGCGCGGGCATGGACCGGGCTAGTCTGGGCCCGCACGCCCGTCGCGCCGAAGGCCAGGATCGAGGCGCCGCCGAGGGCCAGAAAGGATCTGCGCTTCATCATGGGAACTCCGTTACGCCGCCTCTTGCCAACCGCCGCGAACGGTGGCTGAAATGTTTGCAGAAAAATTTGCAGCCGGAACAGGCTGGCCTGGGGACCCGCGAGCTTGAGCCGCAAGACCACTCGACTTGAAGACATCGCGCGCCTGGCCGGCGTGTCGGTGGCCACCACCTCCCGCGCGCTGAACGACAGCCCCGCCGTCAACGACCGCACCAAACAACTGATCTGGAAGCTGGCGAAGGAGCACGACTATCCGTTCCGCCGCTACATGCCGGCCGGCCCGATCGGGGCCCAGGGCACGATCGCCCTGGTGACGCCGCGACCGCAGGGGCGAGAGGGCCGGATCTCGGATCCCTTCTTCCTGGAGCTGCTGGCCGGGGTGGGCGAGGCGGCGCGCGAACGCGGCTGCGACCTGTTGATGAGCCATATCTCGCCGGCCACCTATGACGAGCTGTCGGCGGCGATGAACACCAGCCGCGCCGACGGCGTGATCTTCCTGGGTCAGTCCAGCCTGCACGGCGCCTTCAACCGGTTGGCGGCGGGCGACCATCGGTTCGTGGTCTGGGGCGCCGACCTGCCGGAGCAGGACTATTGCTCCATCGGCTCGGACAACTTCTCCGGCGGTCGCCGCGCGACCTCGCACCTGGCGCGGCTGGGTCGCTCGCGGATCGTGTTTCTGGGCGATCTGGATCCGCCCGAGGCGATGCAGAGGCACCGGGGCTATCTGGAGGCGCTGGAGACGGCGGGTCTGTCGGTGGACGCCGACCTGATCGTCCCCGCCCATTTCGAGGTCGAGTCCGCCGAGGCCGCGGTGGACGCCCTGGTGCGTCGGGGCGTGAAGTTCGACGGCGTGGTGGCGGCCTCCGACCAGATCGCCCTGGGCGCGGTGCGGGCGTTGGAGCACGCCGGACTGACCGTGCCGGGCGACGTCTCGGTGATCGGTTTCGACAATGTGCCCTTCAGCCGCTATTCGCGTCCGGCCCTGTCCACCATCGCCCAAGACACGATGAAGGCCGGCCGGCTGATGGTGTCCAAACTGCTGGACCACGGGGGCGCGACGGCCGGTCGGTCGGAACGGATTCCCACCGACCTGATCGTGCGCGAGACCTGTGGCGGCTGACAGGCTCATGCCCGTCTGAAGACCAGTCCGGCCAGCGGCGGCAGGGCAGCGCCGTCGGCCTCGGTCCAGTTGATCGCCTCGATCCGCGTCGCCTCGACGGGCGGGCGCCAATCGACGGTGTCGTGACCCAGGTTGAAGACGCACAGCAGCCGTTCCCCGCCGCCGCCGCGTTCCTGGCGTTCAAACACCAGCAGGCCTGACGTCTCGACGACCTCCATCCCGCCGTATCGCAGCGCCGGATGCTGGTGGCGCAGCCGGATCATCCGGCGGGCGACATGCAGGGTCGAGGCCGGATCGGCCTCCTGCGCATCGACCGCCAGCGGCAGGTGGCGCGCATCGACCGGCAGCCAGGGCTCGACGGTGGAGAAGCCGGCGTTCTTCTGGTCCGCATGCCAGGGCATGGGGGTGCGGGCGCCGTCGCGACCCAGGGTCTCGGGCCAGTTGGCGATGGCCTCGGGATCGACCAGCCGCTCGAACGGCACCTCGGCCTGGGGCAGGCCGAGTTCCTCGCCCTGATAGACGAAGACGTTGCCGCGCAGGCAGACCAGCAGCAACAGGGCCATCTCGGCGAAGGCCTTGCGGTCCCGGCCCTGGGCCCAGCGCGACACCGCGCGGGGCGCGTCGTGGTTCGAGAAGGTCCAGGACGGCCAGCCCTCGCCCTGCTGGTCCGGCCACATGGTCTCGCCCTGGGCCACCAGTTCGCTCTTCAGCGTGTCGGCGTACAGATACAGGAAGCCATAGGCCGAGTGCAGGCGGTCCGCCCCGGCGGTATATTCCTTCATCTCCCGATCCGCGTGGTCGCCGCCCACTTCCGCGACCGTGAACCGGCCCTCATAGCTGTCGGTCAGGGCGCGGATCCGGTTCAGGAAGCCGATGATCTCCGGCTGGCTCTGATTGTTGATCTTGTCCTGGAAGTCGAACGGGCGGGTGCGCTTCTTGCCGTCATTGATCGGCGGATTGTCGGTCAGTTTCAGGTCGTGGATGGAGAAGTTGATGGCGTCCAGGCGGAAGCCGTCCACCCCCCGGTCCAGCCAGAACCGCGCCGCCGCGATCAGGGCGTCCTGAACTGCGGGGTTCCTGACGTTCAGCTGCGGCTGAGACGCCAGGAAATTGTGCATGTAATACTGGCCGCGCCGGGCGTTCCAGGTCCAGGCCGGGCCGCCGAACACTGACTGCCAGTTCGAGGGCGGCGAGCCGTCGGGCTTGGCGTCCTCCCAGACGTACCAGTCAGCATGCGGGCCGGTCTTTGACGCGCGGCTGTCCAGGAACCAGGGGTGTTCGTCCGATGTGTGGGAGAAGACCTGGTCGATCACGACCTTCAGTCCCAGAGCATGGGCGCGCGCCACCAGGGCGTCGAAATCGGCCAGGGTCCCGAAGATCGGATCGACGTCGCAATAGTCGGCGACGTCATAGCCGAAGTCCTTCATCGGCGAGGTGAAGAAGGGCGACAGCCAGATCCCGTCCACGCCCAGCGAGGCGACATGGTCCAGATGGGCGGTGATCCCCTTCAGGTCGCCGACGCCGTCGTTATTCGCGTCGGCGAAACTGCGCGGATAGATCTGGTACAGCACGGCGCCCCGCCACCATTCGGTGTGGGCGGTCGCCGGTCGGGCGGCGGTCGCGAGGTCGAGGGTTTGGGCGTTCACTGTGGGGCGCTCTTGCAGATCAGATAGTCGAGAGGAGGAATGCGGACGGCGTAGCTGGCGGGGGCCGAGGCCTGGGTCGTGCAGTCGCCGCGTACAGCTTGCCACCGCAGCGAGCCGGGCTCCACCTCCACTTGGGCGGTGACGGCGGCGCTCGAGGTGTTGAACAGAACCAGGGTCTCGCCGCCGGGTTCGTCGAGGCGCGACAGGGCGAACAGGCCCGGCTTGTCACCGGCCGCCCGCACGACCTGACGGCCGCGGCGCAGGGCCGGTTCGGCCGCGCGAATCCGGGCCATCTCGGCGATGGCCGTATAGAGGGGCGCCTCGGTCGAATAGGCCGGCTGGCGTCCGCCGATGGGGTGTTCGGCCGCATAGACGGCGGTCTGGCCGGCCCACATGTCCTGTCGCGAGTTTCCGTAACCGCCGGCCCCGGCGAAGCCCTGTTCGTCGCCGTAATAGAGGGTCGGCACGCCGCGGCTGAACATCATCAGGGCGTGGGCCAGTTTCACCCGGGCCAGGATCTCGGCCTCGTCGGCGGTCGGATTGGTCTGTTTCACGAAGAAGCCGACCCGGCCCATGTCGTGATTGCCCAGGAAGGTCGGTAGGATGGCGGCCGTATCGGCGCCCTTGGCGTAGACGGCGTCGGCGGCGAACAGCCGCGTCAGGGCGTCGGTCCCCGCCTTGCCCGAGGCGACCTCGACCGCCGTCTTTTGAAAAGGGAAGTCCAACACGGCCGGATAGGCGTCCACCCGCGTGAACCGTGCTGTCACCGCCGGGTCTGCGTCGAACACCTCGCCGAAGATGTGGAAGTTCGGAATCCCCCTGGCCCGCGCCCGCTCCAGCATGGCGGGGATGAAGGCCTGCCAGAACGCTGGGTTCACATGGCGGGCGGTGTCGATGCGGTAGCCGTCGATCCCGTACTTGTCGATCCAGCCGCCGAAGATGTCGATCATGCCCTGGACCACCACCGGGTCCTCGGTCAGCAGGTCGTCCAGACCGGCGAAGTCCCCGTCCAGCGAGCTTTCGCCTGCAAACGTGCTGTCGCCACGGTTATGATAGTGGATCGGGTCGTTCAGCCAGGCCGGAACCTTGGCCTTCTCCTCGCCCGCGGGAACATAGGGGCTGTAGGCGTAGTCGGGCCGGGTCAGGCGCGAGAAGTCCCGCCCGTCGAAACCCGCGTTGATCGCCGCCCCGCCCAGCCCGCCACGGCGGGTGTAGGGATAGTCGGCCCGGCTGCGGTATTCGCAGGGCCGGTCCGGGCACTCGCGATAGCGGATCACGTCGGCCGTGTGATTGGCGACGATGTCCAGATAGACCTTCATGCCCCGCGCATGAGCCGCGTCGACCAGGGCGCGCATCGCCGCCTCGTCGCCGAAATGCGGATCGACGGCGGTGAAGTCGGTGATCCAATAGCCGTGGTGGGCCGCGCCCGTGTAATTGCCGTGCGTCTGGACCGGCTTGTTCTTGAAGATGGGCGCCAGCCACACCGCCGTCGCGCCCAGGCCCTGGATATAGTCCAGCCGCTCGGTCACGCCGGCCAGATCGCCGCCGTGATAGAAGTCGGTGTCGGACGGGTCGAAGCCGCTCGTCAACCGCTCGGGCGCATAGCCGCCGTGGTCGTTCGACGGATCGCCGTTGGCGAAACGGTCGGGCAGCAGGAAATAGATCACCTCGTCCTGGGGCGGACGCTGACGCAGCGCGGTCAGGGCGTCCGGCGCAGCCGCCTGGGCTTGGACGGGTAGGGGAGAGGTCGAGGCCAGCAGGGCGGCGGCCATCATCACGGCGCGCTTCGGCGTCTTCCACTGTCGAGCAAGCGTCATCCTGTCGTCCTCCCCGTCCGGAAAGTGCAAAGCCTTCCAGATCGATTTGCAAGATTTTGCAGTCCCGGTGCGATGTGTCAACGCGCATTAGATTGCTGCGACGCAGCATTTACACAGCATGGAGTGGTGCAAAAGCGGCTGGATAGGGGCAATTGCATAGCTTGGCTCGCGGCGAAAATGCGCCGCAGAGATTAACTGCTTGCAAGAATGACAAATGTTTGCATATTTTTGCGAAGGCTTCGGTTGCGACATTCAGAATCGCGACAGCCTCAGGGAGGATGACCATGTCTCAACGTCTTAACCGGCGCGTGCGCCTGATGTCGGGCGCCGCATTCGGCGCCGCCATGCTGATGGCCGTCAGCAGCGTTCACGCCCAAACCGCCGACACGACCCAGGCCGACGAGCAAGCCGCCGAAGTCGGCGAGATTGTCGTCACCGGCATCCGCCGCTCGATCGAGGCCTCGATCTCGGCCAAGGCCAACAATACCTCGATCGTCGAAGTCATTTCGGCCGAGGACATCGGCAAGCTGCCGGACGTCTCCATCGCCGAATCCCTGGCCCGCTTGCCGGGCGTGACCTCGCAGCGCCTCGACGGCCGCAGCCAGGCCATCTCGATTCGCGGCCTCGGCCCCGATTTCACCACCGCCCTGCTGAATGGCCGTGAACTGGTCACCACCGGCGACAACCGCGGCGTCGAGTTCGATCAGTTCCCGTCGGAACTGCTGGGCAGCGTCGTCGTCTACAAGACTCCGGACTCCGCCCTGATCGGTCAGGGCCTGGCCGGCACCGTCGACCTGCGCACCGTTCGACCCCTGGCCTATGGCCGCCAAGCCATCGCCCTGAACTATCGTCACGAGTGGAACGACATCGGCGCCCTGAACTCGGGCACGACCGACAGCGGCGACCGCTACACGATTTCCTATATCGACCAGTTCATGGACGGCACCCTGGGCGTCGCGCTGGGCTACGCCCACATGAGCTCGCCTTACCAGTCCGAGCGGTTCAACGCCTGGGGCTACCCGACCTACAGCGACGGCAATCTGCTGACCGGCGGCGTCAAACCCTATGTCATGTCGTCGGAGCTGGAGCGCGACGGCTATATGGGCGTACTGGAATGGCGCCCGAACGATCGCATCCATTCGACGATCGATGCCTTCTATTCCGAGTTCAAGAACACCCAGGTCCTGCGCGGCATCGAATTCCCGCTGGCCTGGGGCGGTTCGGCTGGGGACTGCACCGTGAACGTGGCCTCGTCGCTCTGCCGCCCGGCCCCATCGCTCCGCTCGGGCTACACGGTCGAGGACGGTCTGATCGTCGCGGGAACCTGGGACAACATCAAGGGCGTCGTCCGCAACGACCTGAACAAGCGCGACAGCAACATCACGGCCCTGGGCTGGAACACCGAGTTCGTCGCCAACGACGACTGGACCCTGGGCCTGGACGTCAACTATTCGAAGGTCGAGCGGAAAGACATCATCCTCGAGACCAACGCCGGCACCGGGCGCAACATCAACGGCGCGCTGGACACCCTCGGCTTCGAACTGACCGATGACGGCGTCACCCGCTTCACCAGCCAGCTCGACTACGCCGACCCGACCCTGATCCGCATCACCTCGGCCCAGGGCTGGGGCGGGGACGTCATTCCGGGCGGTCAGGTCGGCTATATGAACACCCCGTCGATCGAGGACGAGATCAAGGCTGTGCGCCTGACCGCGAACCGCCAGCTGCATCAGAGCCCGTTCAAGTCGATCGACTTCGGCCTGAACTATTCGGAGCGCAACAAGACCTTCGTCAACGACCAGTACTATATCGGCGTCCCCGGCGGCGGCGACCTGTTCGTTCCGTCGGAATATCTGCTGGACCCGACCGATCTGGGCTATCTCGGCATCTCGCAGGTGCTCAGCTATGACGCTCTCGGCCTGGTCAACAGCGGCCTGCTTGACCTGGTCCGCAACCCGAACGCCGACGTCGCCGCCGGCAACTGGGAAGTGACCGAAAAGGTCTCGACCGCCTATGTCCGCGCCAACATCGACCACGAGCTGTTCGGCCGCCCCTTGACCGGCAATGTCGGCATGCAGTTCGTCTACACCGACCAGCAGTCCAACGGGTTCTCGGCCCGCCAGGTCGGTCCCGGCGTGTCGGAAACCATCGCCGTCAGCGGCGGCGTGGATTATCTGGAGATCCTGCCCAGCTCGAACTTCATCCTGGAAGTCGGCGACGACCTGTTCGCCCGCTTCGCCGTGGCCCGCACCTTGGCGCGCCCGCGGATGGACGACATGCGCGCCTCGCAGAACTATTCGTTCAATGTGGCGAACAACATCCCCAGCGCCCAGCCCGACAACCAGTCGCCCTGGGGCGCCAGCGGCGGCAATCCGGGACTTCGGCCCTATATCGCTGATGTGGCGGACATATCGATCGAGAAGTATTTCGCCAACCGCAAGGGCTATGTCTCGCTGGCGGCCTACTACAAGCACCTCGAAAGCTATGTTTATAACCATAGCGAGATCGTCGACTTCACCGGCTACCCGACCGGCGGCGTGACGCCGGTGATCAACCAGGGTCTGTCCTCGCGACCGGACAACGGCGACGGCGGCTGGATCAAGGGCGTGGAGTTCTCGGTTTCGGCGCCGTTCGACATCATCCACCCCGCCCTCGAAGGCTTCGGCGGAATGTTCAGCGCCTCCCAGACCGACAGCGAGGTCCAGCCCGATCCGAACGAGGCGCCGACCACCATGCCGGGCCTGTCGGAAACCGTCGTCAACGGCACCCTCTACTATGAGCGCTACGGCTTCCAGACCCGCGTCTCGGCCCGCTACCGCTCCGACTATCTGGGCGAGGTCGCCGGCTTCGGCAACGGCCGCACCCTGCGTTCGGTCGCGGCGGAAACCGTCGTCGACGCCCAGGTCGGCTACGAGTTCCAGTCGGGTCCGCTGGAGGGCCTGTCCATCCTGGCCCAGGTCAACAACCTGACCGACGAACCGTTCAAGACCTTCCAGAACGGCGATGAGCGTCAGACCATCGATTATCAGAGCTACGGCCGGACCTTCGCGGTGGGCATGAACTACCGCTTCTGATTTCTCCCCTGAGCAAACTTGGGCCGCTTCGGAAACGAGGCGGCCCATTTTCTTTGGGGCAGGGGCTATCCCCCAAACAAGGCCGCCGCAAACGCCTCGCCCGCCGGCGCCGCCGACTTGGGCCCCAGCACGGCGCTGGCCGCCTGGCCGCCCGACAGGATCCGCGCGCCGACCGCCCGCACGTCCTCGACGGTCTGGGCTTCCAGCTGTTCGGTCATCGACAGGCTGGCGCGGGGCGCGCCGAAGATCAGGGTCTGGGCGGCGTTGCGTCCCGCCCGGCTCATCGGGTTCTCGTCCGACATCCACAGCCCGGCCTTCATCACCGCCTTGGCCCGCGACAGCTCCTTTTCGGTCGGCCCGGTCTCGGCCAGGGCCCGCACCTCGCCCGCCGCCACCTGGGCCAGCTCTTTCGCCCGGTCGGCCGCCGCCCCGGCGTAGATGCCCAGCACCCCCGTGTCCTCATACGGCTCCTGATAGGCGTCGATGGCGTAGGCTAGGCCCCGCTCCTCGCGCGCGCTCTGGAACAGGCGCGAGGCCATGCCTCCGCCCAGGATTTCGCCGAACAGCCGCATCGACGACAGGGCCGGATCGGTCGCCGCCAGGGCCGGCAGCTGGAACACCAGATTGGCCTGTTCGATCTTGCGCGTCAGGGCCGCATGCCCGCCGACAAACAGGGCCGACGCCGGCGCCTCGACCGGGGTGGCGACCGCATGGCCGAACCAGCGCTCGGCCAGGGCCAGCAATTCGGTCTCGTCCACGGCGCCGGACACGGACACCACCATCCGGTCGGGCGAATACAGCCGCGCGCGCCAGGTCTCGACGCTCGCCTTGTCCGCCGGCTTCAGACTGGCGACCGACCCCAGGATCGGCCGGCCCAGCGGCTGGCCGGCGAAGGCCCGCGTCTGCACCATCTCGAACACATGGTCGTCAGGCGTGTCGAAGGCCTCGGCGATCTCCTGGGCCACCACGTCCTTTTCGCGTTCGATCTCGGCCGGGTCCAGCGTGGGCCGGAACACCAGGTCCGACAGCACCTGCATCGCCAGCGGCAGCGACCCGTCCAGCCCCCGCACCTCGAAACTGGTCCGCTCATAGCCGGTGGAGGCGTTGATCGTGCCGCCTTCGGCCTCGATCCGTTCGACGATTTCGCGCGCGGCCATGTCGCCGGCGCCCTTGAACACCAGATGCTCCAAAAGGTGCGACCAGCCGGAGCGATCCTCCGCCTCCCACCGCGCCCCGCCCTTGACGGTGACGACGACGGCTAAAGTCTTCAGGCCGGGCATGGGGTCGCAGATCACGCGAACGCCGTTGGACAGGGTGTGCAGGGAAGCCGTCAGGGGATGTCTTTCTTCATTCGACGTCGAAACAGGGCCACATAGAAGCCCGCCAGGGCAATCGCCAGTCCGAACCACGTCAGGGCGTAGCCGAAATGATTGTTGGAAAAGGCCGCCGGCGGCGCGGACGGCCGCAAGAGCGCGAACTCGGGATTGGTCGGGCTGACCGCGAACACTGCCTCGGGTCGCACCGGCCCGTGGACCTTCAGGGCCTCGGCCATGGCCGCCGTGTCGCGGCCGTAGAAGCGGCCGTTCGCCGGCGCCGGCGTCATGCCGCTCGGCGGATCAAAGCTGCGGAACTCGCCGATCAGCACCAGCGGCAGGCTGGTCTCGATCACGCGCGGCCGGGCCGACACACCGTCGGCGATGAAGCCCCGGTCGATCAGCAGGCTGAACGCCGCGCCGACCGGCTTGCACGCTGAGATCAGCCGCACCCCCGCCTCGCCGTCATGGATAGACTGCAGCTCGACATAGGGCGCGCTGGCCAGGCCCGGACAGACGATCAACGCCTTCCTGAACTCCAGATCGCCCTCAGCCAAAACCTGATCCAGCGGCGCAGGCGGTTTCGCCGCCGCCGCCTCGGACGCCGCGATCAGCCCCTCTTTCCACTTCAGCCGCTCGACCTGCCACAGGCCCAACCCGATCAGCAGCACCAGGGCCGCCACCGTCAGCACGGTCAATATCCAGGGAAACCGCCTCATAGATCCTCCTCCGTGGAGCGAAGCGGATCGGGGGAGGGGGACCGCGCAGCGGTGGAGGGGGCGGTTTGGTTCCTGTACTGCAAGCCGATCATCAGCCCCCGCCCCGGCCGCATCAGCGCCAGCGACAGGGCGACCACCAGCGGCAGCCAGACGATCAGGTGCAACCACATGGGCGGGTGGAATTTGATCTCCACCACCAGGGCCGAAAACCCGACCACAAACCCGGCGATCTGGATGATGAAACTGGCCGGTCCGTCGCCGGTCTGGATGGTGGCGTAGTCCAGGCCGCAGACGGCGCAGGCCGGTCGCACCTTCAGAAAGCCTGCAAACAGGGCGCCCTGGCCGCACCGGGGACAGCGTCCGCGCATCGCCGCCCGAACCGGCGTGTCGCAAACCACGACGGCGCGGGACGATCCCTCGTCCCGCGCCGTCTCGAGGTCTTCAGGACCGTCTTCGATCAACCGAAGACGACGTAGACGAAGGCGAACAGGAACAGCCAGACCACGTCCACGAAATGCCAGTACCAGGCCGCCGCCTCGAAGCCGAAATGCTTCTGCGGGGTGAAGTCCCCGGCCAGCAGGCGGATCAGGCAGACCGCGAGGAAGATGGTGCCGATCAGGACGTGGAAGCCGTGGAAGCCCGTCGCCATGAAGAAGATCGAGCCATACAGGCCCGAGTTGACCGCCTCCTCGTTGAAGAACAGGTGCTCGTGCAGGATGTGATGATATTCATAGGCCTGAACACTGGTGAAGAAGACGCCCAGGATCACGGTGATGACCAGGGCGATCTTGGCGCCCTTGCTGTCGCCGACCTGGATCGCGTGGTGGGCCCAGGTCACGGTGCAGCCGCTCAGCAGCAGGGTCACGGTGTTCAGCAGCGGCAGCTGCCAGGGCGACAGAACCTCGACCCCTTGCGGCGGCCAGGTCGACCAGGCCTTGGCCGTATCCGCCCAGGTTCCGATCTCGGGCGTCAGCGCCCGCGATTCATGGAACAGGGCCATGTCGAAGAACATCCAGAAGAAGGCGACGAAGAACATCACCTCGGAGGCGATGAACAGGATCATGCCGTAGCGCAGGCCGATCGACACGACCGGCGTATGGTCGCCCGCCTTGGATTCCTTGATCACGTCCGACCACCAGCCGAAGGCCGAGATCAGCACCCCCGCCAGTCCGGCGAAGAACACCCCCTGGCGTCCCTCGGCCAGGAAGTTGGCGGCGATCGGCCCATTCTCGGCCGGCGCCAGCCCTTTCATCCAGATCACGGCGCCGATGAACATGATAGTCGCCGCAATGGACGACAGCAGCGGCCATGGGCTTGGCGGCACGAGGTGATAGTCGTGGTGCGGAGCGGCGTGCGCGTCGGCCATGCGTTTCATCTCTATATTGGGCTGGCGATGAACTCGCCTTATCCCCCAGCTATAACCGCCGCTTTTGCGTCGCGCCAGTGCGCTGCCGTGTGCGCCGCCGTGTTTCCGCCTTGATCTCTGACCGCTCCCCGACCCGTCACCCCTGTCTGTTGACGGCCGTGTCTGATTGTCCGCCTTTCATCAACCACCCCGAACCGTTTCCGGGGCCGATGTTGGGCGCCGAGCCCGCAGGACAAGGATGACGGATCCAAGCGGGAGCCGCTACTCCACCAATGGCCCCTGCCTCGGTTTCGCCAGCTCCCGCTGTCCCGCTGTTGAACGGTGCAGGATGCGTCGCGCCCATTGGGCCACGTCGTCGATGATGGTGAAGATGGCCGGGATGTAGAGCAGGGACAGGAAGGTCGAGGAGATCAGTCCGCCCAGCACGGCGATGGCCATGGGCGAGCGGAACTGGACGTCTGCGCCTATGCCCATGGCGATGGGCACCATGCCTGCGCCCATGGCGAATGTGGTCATCAGGATCGGACGGGCCCGCTTGTGCGCGGCGTCCATGATGGCCTCGTATCGGGGCATCCCGTCCTTCTCGGCCATGATGACATAGTCGACCAGCAGGATGGAGTTCTTGGCCGCGATCCCCATCAGCATCAGCACCCCGATCAGGGCCGACATGGAGAAGTTGGCGCCGCCGATGGCCAGGGCGATGAAGGCGCCGCCGATGGCCAGGGGCAGGGCCGCCATGATGGTGATCGGATAGGCGAAGCTTTTGAACAGCAGGGTCAGAACCGCATACATCAGCAATATGCCCGAGGCGAAGGCGACGCCGAAGCCGGTCAGCATCTCCTGGATGAACTCGGCGTCGCCGGCCGGCACCTGGCGCACGCCGGCGGGCAGGGCCTTGACGGAGGGCAGCTGGTTGACCGCCGTGCCGGCCGCCCCGGTGGTGATGCCGTCCAGTTCGGCGCTGATCGAGGCGATGCGCGACCGGTCCTGGCGGGACACGGTGGCCGGACCGGCGCCGAACTCGATGTCGGCGACGGCGCTCAGCGGCACCGAGGCGCCGTTGTTGCCCGGCACGCGCAGGGTTTCCAGCACGCTCAGGTCCTTGCGGGCCTCTTCGGTCAGCTGCAGCCGGATCGGGATCTGGCGGTCGCCCAGATTATATTTGGGCAGGTTCTGGTCGACGTCGCCGATCGTGGAGACCCGGACCGCCTGGGAGATGTCGCCGGCCGAAACCCCGGCCAGGGCCGCTTCGTCTGGACGCGGCGTGACCAGGATTTCCGGACGGGCGATGGCGGCCGAGTTGACCACATTGGCCAGGCCCGGGACGCCGCGCATCTCCTCTTCCACCTTGCGCGCCGCTGCGGTCAGGGCGACCGGATCGTCGCTCAGGATCGAGAAGGTGTAGGTGGTGCCGTCGCCGGGACCGCCGCCCGACTGGGCGATGCCGGCCCGGATGCGGGCGCCGGGGATCTGTTTCATCTCGTCGACCATGACCCGCGCAAAGGCCTGCTGGCTCAGCTCGCGGTCGCCCTTGGGCACCATGTCGGCATAGATGTTGGCCTGGGTCACGTCCTGGCCGCCGATGGCGGCATAGACCGAGGTGACCTCGGGGCGCGCCTCCAGCTTGCGGGTGATCTGCTGCACCACGGCGTCAGTCTGGCGCAAGGTCGAACCCGGCGGCAGCTCGACCTGGAAGGCCGCGCGCGCCGTGTCGCCCGGCGACATGAACTCGAACGACATCTTGGCCACGACCGAGGTCGCGATCGACCCGACCAGGAACAGGATGCCGATGATGAAGACCTTCCACCGATTGCCCAGCGACCAGCGCAGGGCCTTCAGATAGCCGCTCATCCAGAAGGGATCGCGGTCCTCATGGTGGGAGTGTTTCAGGATGAAGGCCGCCATCAGCGGCGTCAGGGTCCGCGCCACCAGCAGCGAGAAGGCCACGGAGACGCAGGCCGCCAGGGCGAAGGCCTTGAAGAACTGGCCGATGATGCCGGGCATGAAGCCGACGGGCGCGAAGACGGCGATGATGGTGGCCGTGGTGGCCACGACCGCCAGGCCGATCTCGTCCGCCGCCTCCAGCGAGGCGTCATAGGGCGGCTTGCCGTCGCGCATGTGGCGGACGATGTTCTCGATCTCCACGATGGCGTCATCGACCAGAATGCCGATGGTCAGCGACAGGGCCAGCAGGGTGACGACGTTCAGCGACTGGTCCAGCGGGCCCAGGATGGCGAAGGTCGGGATCAGCGACATTGGCATGGCCGTCGCCGCGATCAGGGTGGCCCGCCAGTCGCGCAGGAAGATGAAGACGATGATGACGGCCAGCACGCCGCCCAGCAGCAGGGCCTCAAGCGAGGCCAGATAGCTTTCTTCGATCTCCTCGACGCTGGCCGTGACCTGGCTGATGGTCAGCTCGGGATGGGCCTCGTCGATGGTCTTGACCGCTTCACGGACCTTTTCCGCGACCTTGACCTCGGACGCCGTGCGCGAGCGCAGGAAGTTGAAGGTCACGGCTTCCTGGCCGTTGTAGCGGGCCAGGCGACGCGGCTCGCTCCACTTGTCCTCGACCGTGCCCAGATTATCCAGTCGGACGGTCTTGCCGTCGCCCAGCGGCACCAGGGTCTCGCGCAGCTGCGCCAGCGAGGTGGCGGCGCCCAGGGTGCGCACGGCCCGCTCTGACCCGGCGATGGTGACGCGGCCGCCGGGCAGGTTGTTGTTGACGCTGGTCAGGGCCTGGCTGACCTCGGCCGCCGTGACGCCATAGGCGGCCAGCCGCTGCGGATCCAGTTCGACCCGCATCTCGCGATCCACCCCGCCCGAGCGGTTGACCTCGCCCACCCCGCCCAGGGCCAGCAGGGCGCGGCTCATCTCATTGTCGATGAACCAGCTGATCTGTTCCGGCGTCATGGTCGGCGACCGGACCACATAGGTGATCAGGGCGTCGCCGGTGATGTCGATGCGCTGGACGGTCGGCTCCTGCATGTCCTGAGGCAGGCTGGCGCGCACGCCGCTCATGGCGTTGCGGACGTCGTTGGTCGCGCGCTCGGTGTCCGTACCCAGTTCGAACTCGATAGAGGTCGAGGAGACGCCGTCGGTGACGCTGGAATAGATGTGGCGCACGCCGGATAGGCCGGCGATCGAGTCCTCGATCAGCCGCGTGACCTGGACCTCCATTTCCGCCGGCGCCGAACCGGGGCGGGCGGCCGTGACGGCGACCAGCGGGAAGTCGATGTCAGGGTTCTGATTGATCCGCATCCCCATGAAGCCGACCACGCCGCCGAGCGTCAGCAGCAGGAACAGCAGGATGATCGGAATCGGATTTTTGATCGCCCAGGACGATATCTGGTTCATGGGTCGGTCCTACTTGGCCGCAGGCTGTGTAGCGGGGCGGGCGCCGCCGGGGGCCTGGGCGACATTGACGCGGTCGCCCTCGTTCAGGAAGCCGGCGCCGTCGACGATGACCTGGGCGCCCAGATTGACGCCGGTGACGGCCGTCTGGGTGTCTGTCCGCGACAGGATCACGACCGGCTGGAAGTGAACCCGGCTGTCGGCGACCAGGGTGAAGACCCCCGGCTTGTTGTCGCGATACAGGACCGCGCCGGTGGGCACGGTGGTGGCGGGCTGGTCACCGACGTCGATGTCGGCGCGGGCGAACATGCCGGGCCGCAACTGGGCGCCGGGCGACAGCGAGATGCGCGCCAGGCCCAGGCGGGTATTGGCGTTGACCTCGGGCGTGACGATCCGGACCGTGCCGGAGGTGGTTCCGGCCTCGCTGGAGGTCACTGTCGCCGGCTGGCCGGCCCGGACCTGGGCCAGCTCGGTCTCGGGCACCTGGGCGTCCAGCTCCAGCCGACCGTCGCGGACCATGCGGAACAGTTCGGTCCCGGCGGCGATGATCTGGCCCTTGGTCACGCTGCGGCTGATCACCAGGCCGGCGACGGGCGCGCGGATGGTGGCCTGGGACAGTTGCGTCTGGGTCTGGGCCAGGGTGGCGCGGGCGGCGGCCAGATTGGCGTTGGACGCCCGCTGGTTGGCCAGGGCGGTGTCCAGCGAGGCCTGAGACAGGAAGCCCCGTTCCTTAAGCTGCTGAGCCCTGTCCAGGGCCGCGTCGTCGCGCGCCACATTGGCCTCGGCCAACTGCACCTGGGCCTGCTGCTGGCGCAGCTGGGCGCGCAGCAGGACGTCGTTCATCTGCACCAGGGGCTGGCCCTGACGGACGTAGGCGCCTTCATCCACATAGACGGCGACGGCGGTCAGCCCCCCGGTCTCGGCCGCGACCGGGACTTCCTCCCAGGCCGAGACGCTGCCCGAGGCGGTGACGGTGCGCCGCAGATTGGTCTGGGTCACTGTGGCGGCGGTGACGGTCTGGCGCGAGCCGCCGGCGGCCTTTTCCTCGGCCGCCTCGTCGCCATTCCCTCCGCAGCCGGCCAGTAGGAAGGCCGACACGGCGAGGGCGCCAAGGCTAATGGCGGTTCGGGTCGTCTTGGACACGGGGAATTCCTCGGTTGCAGGCGAAGCGGATCGCCGGCTCACGCCGGTTATCGGGAGGCGCGATCCATACCGCGTCCGCGACCCGCTCTCAAACGCCGATCCATATTGTTGCAAAGGCTTAATCTGACACTGTGTGAGGAGCGGATCACGACGCCCGCTGGCCCCGGACCTCTACGCGTGATAGGGGCGCGCGGATGACGACTCCCCCTATCTCGAACATCCGGAACTTCAGCGTGGTCGCGCACATCGACCACGGCAAGTCCACCCTGTCCGACCGACTGATCCAATTCACCGGCGGCCTGACCGCGCGGGAGATGAGCGAGCAGGTGCTCGACAATATGGATATCGAGAAGGAGCGGGGCATTACGATCAAGGCGCAGACGGTGCGCCTGAACTACCGCGCCAAGGACGGGCAGGACTATGTCCTGAACCTGATGGACACGCCGGGCCACGTGGACTTCGCCTATGAGGTGTCGCGCAGCCTGGCGGCGTGCGAGGGCTCGCTGCTGGTCGTGGATGCGTCCCAGGGGGTCGAGGCCCAGACGCTGGCGAACGTCTATCAGGCCATTGATAACAACCACGAGATCGTCCCCGTCCTGAACAAGGTCGATCTGCCGGCCGCCGAGCCCGAGCGGGTCCGCGCCCAGATCGAGGACGTCATCGGCATCGACGCCTCCGAGGCCGTGCTGTGCAGCGCCAAGTCCGGCATCGGCATCGAGGACGTCCTCGAAGCCATCGTCACCAAACTCCCGGCGCCCAAGGGCGACCCCGACGCCCCGCTGAAGGCCATGCTGGTCGACGCCTGGTACGACCCCTACCTCGGCGTCGTCGTCTTGGTGCGCGTCTTCGACGGGGTGCTGAAGACCGGCATGAAGGTCAAGATGATGCGCAACGGCTCGACCCACCTGATCGACCGGGTCGGCGTCTTCCTGCCCAAGAACACCCCGGTGGACCAGCTGGGCCCCGGCGAGGTCGGCTTCATCACCGCCCAGATCAAGGAAGTCGCCCACGCCGCCGTCGGCGACACCATCACCGATGAAAGAAAGCCGACCGCCGAACCGCTGAAGGGGTTCAAGGAGGTCCAGTCGGTGGTCTTCTGCGGCCTGTTCCCGGTCGACGCCGCCGATTTCGAGGACCTGCGCGCCGCCATCGGTAAGCTGCGCCTGAACGACGCCAGCTTCACCTACGAGATGGAATCCAGCGCCGCCCTGGGTTTCGGCTTCCGCTGCGGCTTCCTCGGCTTGCTGCACCTCGAGATCATCCAGGAACGGCTCAGCCGCGAGTTCAACCTGGATCTGATCGCGACCGCCCCCTCGGTGGTTTACAAGATCGGCCTGCGCGACGGCTCCGAGATCGACCTGCACAACCCGGCCGACCTGCCCGACGTGATGCAGATCGAGACCATTTCCGAGCCCTGGATCAAGGCCACCATCCTGACGCCCGACGAATACCTCGGCAGCGTGATCAAGCTGTGCCAGGACCGCCGCGGCTCGCAGGTCGAACTGTCCTACGTCGGCGCCCGCGCCATGGTGGTCTACGAACTGCCGCTGAACGAGGTGGTGTTCGACTTCTACGACCGGCTGAAGTCGATCTCGAAGGGCTATGCCTCGTTCGACTACGAGATCACCGAATACAAGGTCGGCGACCTGGTGAAGATGTCCATCCTGGTCAACGCCGAACCGGTGGACGCCCTGTCCATGCTGGTCCACCGCGCCCGCGCCGAGACGCGCGGCCGGGGCATGGTCGAGAAGATGAAGGAGCTGATCCCGCCCCACCTGTTCGTCATCCCGATCCAGGCGGCCATCGGCGGCAAGATCATCGCCCGCGAGACCGTGCGCGCCCTGCGCAAGGACGTGACCTCGAAATGCTACGGCGGCGACGCCACGCGCAAGAAGAAGCTGCTGGAGAAGCAGAAGGCAGGCAAGAAGAAGATGCGTCAGTTCGGCAAGGTCGAAATCCCGCAGGAAGCGTTTATCGCCGCGCTCAAGATGGACGAGGACTAAAACCCTTCTCCCTCCCCTTCATGGGGAGGGACGGCGGAGCGGAGCGAAGCCCGGGTGGGGCCGTGTCAGCCCGCACGGCCCTTTTGTACGCCACCCCGCTCGCGCCCCTTCGGGCCCCACCCCGATCGCTGCGCGATCGCCCCTCCCCATGAAGGGGAGGGAGAGCTACGGCCACTCCACCTCCACCCCCTCCGGCACGCCCACCGCCCGGCGCCAGTCCTGCGGGTGCAGCCGCGCCATTTCTTCATCCAGCCGCCGCAGCGGCCTCAGCACCCCGTCCTCGTCCCAGAACACCTCGGCCCACGGATGCCCCGCCTCGCGCGCCCGTTCCCGGTCCCGCGCCGCCGCCTCGGCCCCCAGATGGTCGGCGCGCCAGCGATACAGCCACGGAATATGCCAGTGCGGCGCCCGCGTCAGCCGCTCGTCCTGCATCGCCTCGACCAGACATTCCGCCAGCGCCCGCGCCTCTTCCAGACGCCCCTCGAAGGCGTCCCGCCGCCCCTGCACATAGGCGCCCCAGCCCTCGGCCGGCTCCACCGGCCCCGCCTTCGGGTCGGGCCGCGTCCAGCCCTCCGCCTCGCGCCGCTTCCACAGGGCGTGAACCCCGACGTCATACCGCCGCGCCACCGACCGCGCGGTCTCCCCATCCTCCCACGCCTTGCGCACCTCGGCCCAGACGGCGTCGGATCGGATCTTGCGGTGGATGCCCTGGCTCATGTCCCCACGCCTAAACCGCCGTTACGCCAAACCCGGACGCAACCCTCTTCCTTCTCCCCTTAGCGCAACGACGAACGTGTTATTTATGGTACGATCAATCCAGCCGCAGGCCTGGGAAGCGCCCGATGACGACAGACATGAAGTTCCGCGATCCGTCGGACCTCGCCACCCTGGACGACGTCCTCGACGAGGACGGCATCCGCGAGGAGGTGACCCTGCGCGCGGTCAAGAGCGTGATCGCCCTCCAGCTCCAGCAGGCGATGAAGGCCCAGGGCCTGACCCGCGCCGCCATGGCCGCCGAAATGGAGACCAGCCGCGCCCAACTGAACCGCGTCCTCGACCCGGAGGCGTCGAACGTGACGCTGGACACGCTCAGTCGTGCGGCACGGGTGCTGGGGCATTCGCTGAAGGTGGAGCTGGTTTAGCCGTCAACCCGCCCCGCCTTTCGTCATCCTCCGGCGAGCGTAGCGAGACCGGGGGACCCAGCGGCGCCGAAGGCGAAATCCATCCGCCGCACACTGTCTGAACACCGA
This sequence comes from Brevundimonas sp. SL130, assembly GCF_026625805.1. NCBI lineage: Bacteria > Pseudomonadati > Pseudomonadota > Alphaproteobacteria > Caulobacterales > Caulobacteraceae > Brevundimonas > Brevundimonas sp. SL130. The sequence continues at coordinate 2,921,719 of NZ_CP113064.1, read as the reverse complement.
GTCCGCGACAGGCTCGCGCTCCCGCGCGCCGCTGGGTCCCCCGGTCTGCGCCGCGAAGACGCGGCTTGCCGGAGGATGACGAAAGATCAGGGGGATGCCCGAACCCCAAATCGCCCGCGCGCTTCGCAACGAAGATGCTATGGGGTGGCTGGCTGATTTGTGATGGCGCTTTACGGTGATCGTCGGCGTGAAAACAGCTTCACTTGAGAACGAAATCGGAACATTCTTGGATTCATGAGCAAGGATCAAATGAACTCCATTGAACTGTTCGCGGGCGCCGGCGGGCTTGGCATCGGCCTCCACCGCGCGGGGTTTTATCCCTTGAAGGTGGTCGAGCGTGACGCCTACTGCTGCGACACGATTCGCGAGAACCAGAGACGCGCGGGTTCCGTGGTCGCGGACTGGGCCTTGGAGCAGGGCGATGTTCGGTCGGTCGATTTCGGCGCCTATTCCGGCAAGCTCGACCTGATCTCCGGCGGGCCGCCCTGCCAGCCCTTTTCCATGGGCGGCAAGCACAAGGCCTATGACGACGCGCGTGACATGTTCCCCGAGGCCATTCGAGCGGTGCGGGAGGCGCAGCCGAAGGCCTTCGTATTCGAAAACGTCAAAGGCCTGACGCGGGCCAGCTTCCAGAACTATTTCGAATATATCCAGCTTCAGATGCGGCATCCCGAGATCACGGCGCGGCCGGATGAGGACTGGAGCGAGCATCATGCGCGGCTGGAACAGCATCATATGTCCGGATCTCGCGAAGGCCTGAACTATCGGCTGGTGACCCGTCTGCTGAATGCCGCGAACCACGGTGTTCCGCAGAAGCGCGAACGCGTCCTGTTCGTGGGGTTCCGCGAAGATCTCGATCTTGAATGGTCTTTCCCGGTCGAAACCCATTCGGCGGAGGCCTTGCTTTGGGAACAGCATCGCGATGCGACCTATTGGGATCGTCACAAGGTGGCTCGCAAAGATCGCCCCGAGAAGGAGGCCATGGCTCAGCGCGCCCTGCGCATGGACGCCAAGCCGACGACCGCGCCATGGAAGACTGTGCGCGACGCCATTGCTGATCTGCCTGACCCCGAACATTCACCGCATAAGGCGAAGGCGATTTCGAACCACCGGTTTCAATCTGGGGCGCGCAGCTATCCTGGCCATACGGGCAGTCCCCTGGATGAACCGGCGAAGACCCTGAAGGCGGGTGTGCACGGCGTGCCGGGCGGCGAAAACATGCTGCTGAAGCCGACGGGCGAAGTGCGCTATTTCACCGTCCGTGAAAGCGCGCGCTTGCAGACCTTCCCCGATGACTATGTATTCCACGGCTCGTGGAGCGAGACGATGCGACAACTGGGGAATGCGGTGCCGGTACGATTGGCGGAAATGGTCGGCAAGGACGTGGCGCGGCGGCTGAGGTTCGCCGCGTGATCGGCAAGTCTGACTTCGCGGATGAGATCGAGGCCATCCGCCAGCAGGTGCGATCTTTCGTCGAGACAGCGACGGAAAAGGCGCTTCAACCCAAGCTTCGCAATCGGCTGGACCTCGCCCTTCGCGGATTGGTTCAAGACGTTGAAGGCGCGCTACAGCGGATTGATCCCATCGCCTTGCCCTCAGTGGTGTTCGATCCCAGCAATCCTAAGATCATCGGTCGTTTCACCGCTCTGGCCCTTGTGGCGCAGGACCGGGAGTCGCTTGCCGAGATAGGCAAGTTCTATGGGTCTGGCGTTTATGCGATCTACTACCGAGGCGATTTCGAACCCTACGGGCCGCTAAAGAATAGTGAGACCCCGATCTATGTGGGACAGGCGGCGCCAGCCTTGGCGAATGCACACACCGCTCGAGACCAGGGACCCAGGCTTGCGGCGCGACTGAATGAACATCGGAAGAACATCGCGAAAGCCGAGACCACGCTGAGGGTGGAAGATTTCGAGGCGCGTTTTTTGGTCGTGCAATCCGGATGGGAGACCGCTGCGGAGGATTTTCTGATCCACCTGTTCCGACCCGTTTGGAACAGCGAGACGAATATTCTGTATGGCCTTGGCAAGCACGGCGACGATGCGACCACACGCGCCAACAAGCGTTCGCCATGGGACACGCTACATCCCGGCCGAGTCTGGGCCGCAAAATCCATTGAGGATGCGCGGACGCCAGATGTGATCATAGGCGATCTCGAAGCGCATTTCCGTTCGCATCCGCCTTTGATGACGCGCGAGGAACTGCTCGATACTTTCTTCGCGGGGTTAAGGCAGCGATAGCCCCTACAACCGCCCCTTCCTAAACGCCTCCGCCTTCTCCGCCGCCGCTTCCGCGCGCCACTTCTTCGGCGCCGACCGGTCCACCTCTTCGCCCGCCCCCGTCAGGGCCTCGTTGGCGAATTCCAGGTCGAGCAGCTTCATGCGCTTGATCTCGTCGCGCAGGCGGCCGGCTTCTTCGAACTCCAGGTTGGAGGCGGCTTCGCGCATGCGGCCTTCCAGGTCTTTGAGCGCGGCCTGGAAGTTTGAGCCGACGAAGGGTTTGGAGGCTTCGGCGACGCCGGGGCGGGTCAGGCGGTCCATCTCGCGGGACTCATAGGGGCTGTCCATCAGCTCCTTGATGTCGCGCTTGACGCTTTCGGGCGTGATGCCGTGTTCGGTGTTGTAGGCCATCTGGCGTTCGCGGCGGCGGTCGGTCTCGGCGATGGCGCGCTCCATACTGCCGGTCATGCGGTCGGCGTACAGGATGACGCGGCCGTCGATGTTGCGCGCGGCGCGGCCGATGGTCTGGATCAGCGAGGTCTCGGAGCGCAGGAAGCCCTCCTTGTCCGCGTCCAGGATGGCGACCAGGCCGCACTCAGGGATGTCCAGCCCCTCGCGCAGCAGGTTGATGCCGATCAGGCAGTCGAAGGCACCCAGACGCAGGTCGCGCAGGATCTCGATCCGCTCCAGCGTGTCGACGTCGGAGTGCATGTAGCGGACGCGGATCCCCTGTTCATGCATGTATTCGGTCAGGTCCTCGGCCATCTTCTTGGTCAGGGTGGTGACCAGGCTGCGGTAGCCGGCGCGGGTGGTGGCCTTGACCTCGTCGATGACGTCGTCGACCTGGTTGCGGGTCTGGCCCGAGACCGGGCGGATCTCGACGGGGGGGTCGATCAGGCCGGTGGGGCGGATGACCTGTTCGACGAAGACGCCGCCGGCCTGGTCCATCTCCCAGGCGCCGGGGGTGGCGCTGACGTGGACGGTCTGGGGGCGCATGGCCTCCCATTCCTCGAACTTCAGCGGGCGGTTGTCGATGCAGGAGGGCAGGCGGAAGCCGTATTCCGCCAGGGTGGATTTGCGGCGGTAGTCGCCGCGGAACATGCCGTTGATCTGGCCGATGGTGACGTGGCTCTCGTCCACGAACAGCAGGGCGTTGTCGGGGATGTATTCGAAGAAGGTGGGCGGGGGCTCGCCCGGGGCGCGGCCGGTCAGCCAGCGGGAATAGTTCTCGATGCCGGCGCAGCTGCCGGTGGCCTCCATCATCTCCAGGTCGAACCGGGTGCGTTGCTCCAGGCGCTGGGCCTCGAGCAGTTTGCCGTTCTCGATCATCCAGTCCAGCGTCTCCTTCAGCTCGGCCTTGATGCCGGCGGCGGCCTGGTTCAGCGTCGGGCGCGGGGTCACATAGTGGCTGGCGGCGTAGACGGTGATCTCGGTCAGGTCGGCGGTCTTCTTGCCGGTCAGGGGGTCGAACTCGGCGATGGACTCGATCTCGTCGCCGAACAGGGAGACGCGCCAGGCCCGGTCCTCCTGGTGGACGGGGAAGATCTCGATGGTGTCGCCGCGCTTGCGGAACATGCCGCGGTCGAAGGTCAGGTCGTTGCGCTTGTACTGCAGCGCGATCAGATCGGCCCGCAGCTTCGACTCGTCGATCTGGTCCCCCACCTTCAGCGTGAAGGTCATGGCCGTATAGGTCTCCACCGACCCAATGCCGTAGATGCAGCTGACGCTGGCCACCACGATCACATCATCCCGCTCCAGTATCGCCCGCGTCGCCGAATGCCGCATCCGGTCGATCTGCTCGTTGATCGACGAGTCCTTCTCTATATAGGTGTCGGTGCGGGGGACGTAGGCTTCGGGCTGATAGTAGTCGTAGTAGCTGACGAAATATTCAACGGCGTTGTCGGGGAAGAACGACTTAAATTCCGAGTATAGTTGCGCCGCCAGGGTCTTGTTGGGTGCAAGTATAAGCGCCGGGCGCTGGGTCTGTTCGATGACCTTGGCCATGGTGAAGGTCTTGCCCGAGCCGGTGACGCCCAGCAGCACCTGATCGCGATCGCCCGCCTCGGCCTGGGCGACCAGTTCGGCGATGGCGGCGGGCTGGTCGCCGGCGGGGGTGTATTTGGTCTCGAGCCGGAAGCGGCCGCCCTTCTTCTTGCCCTCGTGCGAGGGGCGGTGGGGCACCCAGTCGGCGGGGGCGGCGACCGGCTCTTCCGGCGTCAGGCGCGGGCCGGCGACAGGGGCGAACATCGGCATCTTGCCCCCGTTCGCGGCGTGGTCGCGTTTGAAGGCGGCGGCGGCCTCGCGCACGCCGGGGTCGGGCGTATGGACGGGCTTGGCCGGCTTTGCGGCGGCGGGCTTCGGCGTCGAAGAACGGTTCATGAACAGAACTTAGTGCTCGGGCGGCGACCGCGCCATGGGGGTGTCTCAAGGCTGATCGACCTTCCGTCAGCGCGGGCGTCAAAAATGGCGGTAAAACGGCGTAATGTGGAAATAAAATGCTATATCGCGCCGCGCAATGGCGCATTTCGCGCGCAATTTGTCCTTGTTCCCAACTTTTATGCGACTTTTTAGTTGTAGTTCGTCTTCGCTACGCCTAGGCCGGTCACATAGCGGATACATTCTGTATATCGGCGATACATACCGTAGTTATACATATCGTATTCGAGTATTAAACAACCTTAGCTGTGAAGAGGCGTATGCGTACTCGTAAGAACAATCTTCTTGCATCGACCATGGTCGGTGGAATTGCAGTCGCTTCCATGGTGATGTTTGCTCCGTCCATGGCGCTGGCGCAGGATGCTTCGGTCACCCAGGCTGAAGAACCGGCTGGTGTTGACGACATCGTCGTCATCGGCTCGCGCATTCGCCGCGACAACTACAACGCCCCGTCGCCGACCCAGGTGGTGACGCGCGAGGAAGCGACCCTTCAGGGCTTCACCTCGACGACCGAGGCGCTGCAAAGCACGGCCGTGACCGGCGGCACCTCGCAGATCAACAACTCGTACGGCGGCTATGTCACCGACGGCGGTCCGGGCGCGAACACGATCGGCCTGCGCGGCATGAGCCCCAGCCGCACCCTGGTGCTGCTGAACGGTCGTCGCGTTTCGCCCGCCGGTTCGCGCGGTTCGGTCGGCGCGGCCGACCTGAACGTGCTGCCGACCGCCATCATCGACCGGGTCGAAGTGCTGCGCGACGGCGCCTCGTCGGTCTATGGGTCTGACGCCGTCGCCGGCGTGGTCAACATCCAGACCCGCAAAAACTTCGAAGGCTTGACCATCGAAGCTCAGCGCAACGAGCCGCTGGAAGCCAATGGCGCAGGCGGTTCAACGCGTCTGTCGCTGACGGCCGGCGTGCAGGGCGACCGCTGGCGCGCCGCCGGTTCGGTCGAACGCTACGAGCGTGACGAACTGACCCTGCGCGACCGCGAGTTCACCCGTTGCCAGACCGACGGCTTCCGCAACGGTCAGGACGACATCGACCCGCTGACCGGCCAGTCGAAATGCTATCCGATCACCACGACCGGCTCGAACGGCGTGACGATCAACACCATCGCCACGGGCTTGACCGCGGGCCAGGCTGCTGCGGGCGCCACCGGGACGCAGTTTAACCGCTGGCGTCCGAACTCGGCCGTCACGACCGGCCTTGTTGGGTTCGAAGGCGTCGGCGGCAACGGCAACGGCGTCAACATCCGTGACACCTTCGAAGACCGGATGTTGAACGAGTCGCTGATTTCGCCCGTCGAGATCACCACCCTGTACGGTGAAGTCGGCTACGACCTGCACGCCCTGGGCAATGCCGAAGTCTATGGCGAAGCCCTGTTCAACCAGCGCAAGTCGTCGCAGACCGGTTATCGCCAACTGGCGCTGGACTACGCCGTCGGCAGCCCGCTGATCCCGACCAACCTGCAAGGCAGCGTCGCCTTCGCCGACCAAGGTCTGAACCAGGGCGACAATGTGGGCGTGCGCGCCTTTATCGGCTTCGGCAACGACCATTCCGAGCAGGAAGTCGATTTCGGCCGCTACGTCGTGGGGATCAAGGGCGACCTCTTCCTGCCGGAATGGCGCTATGACGCCTACGCCAGCTACTCGCGGTCCAAATCGACCTACACCAGCGAACAGTTCCTGACCGCTAATCTGATCGCGTCCCTGGACGTCGTCAGCAATGGTTCGGGCGGGTTCCAGTGCGCCGATCTGGCGTCGAATCCGGGCTGTATCGCCGCCCCGGCGCTGACGACCCAGACCATCGCCGGCGTCCTGCCGCAGGACTGGGTCGACTATGTCTTCCGTCCGGTGACCGGCACGACCGAGTTCATCGAGAAGGTGGTCAGCATCGGCATCGACGGCCCGCTGTTCAGCCTGCCCGCCGGCCGGGTCATGGGCTATTTCGGCGCCGAATGGCGTGAGTCCGAGATCGACGACACCCCGGGCCTCGATTCCCAGTTGGGCAACACCTACAACTACTCCACCTCGGCCATCACGCGCGGTTCGGACTCGGTGAAGGAAGTGTTCGGCGAAATCGAAGCGCCGATCCTGGTCGATCTGCCGGGCGTGCGCGAACTGACCCTGAACGGTTCGTTCCGCTATACCGACTATGACTCCTACGGCGACGACACGACCTACAAGGTCGGCCTGGTCTATCGTCCGATCGACTGGGTCACGGTTCGCGGCACCTACGGCACCTCGTACCGCGCCCCGGCGCTGTTCGAGCAATATGTGGGCGCCACCTCCGGCTTCCTGTCGAACGCCAGCGACGCCTGCAACGAGTTCGGCGCAGACGGCGTGAACGCCAACCGGGTCGCCAACTGCCGGGCCGAAGGCCTGCCGGACACCTATGAGGCGACGACGGGCGTTCAGGTCATCACCGAAGGCGGCGCCGACGCCGGTCTGTCGGCCGAAACCTCGACCAACATGACCGTCGGCCTGGTCATTCAGCCGCCGCTGCCCTCGGGCTGGGGCGATCTGTCCTTCGCCGTCGATTATTACGAGATCGAGGTCGAGAACGGCGTGTCGCGCACCGGCGCGACGGAAATCCTGGACCGCTGCTACGACTCCAACCCGTCGGACTTCGCGGCCGACGCCGGCTTCTGCCGCCTGGTGTCGCGTGATCCGGCCGACAACGGCCTGACCGTCTCGGACAGCTACGTCAATCTGGCCACCGACAATGTGAAGGGTCTGGATTACACCGTCCGTTATCGCCAGGACGTCGGCCCGGGTACGGCGCTGTTCAACCTGGCCATCACCCAGTACACGGAAATCTCGAGCAAGCTGTTCGCCGAGGACGCCCTGGAAGATGACCTGGGCATGCTCGACAATCCGGAGTTCACCGGAACGGCTGACGTCTCCTATGCCTGGGACAAGTGGCGCGTGCGCTACGGCGTCGAATGGATCCAGGGCACCGACAGCTACGCCTACTACGAAGAAGATCCGGCGACGTCGGATCTGGACCTCGAGGCCGACGACTACTGGCTGCACAACGCCTCAGTCCAGTATGCGTCCGACGGCTGGACCGCCACGATCGGCGTCCGCAACCTGTTGAACGACAACCCGCCGACCATCTCGTCGGGCTATTACAACCGGGTCGGCAACGCCTCGCTGTACTCGGGCTACGACTACCTGGGCCGCACGGCCTTCGTGAACCTGACCAAGTCGTTCTAAGGGCGACTCTGTTGAAACAATCAGGGCGGCGGACCGAGGTCCGCCGCCCTTTTGGTTGAGAGATATCGGCCCGTAAACTCTTTGGTCACGTTGGGGCGAAAAGGATTACGTTGGGGTCATGCCGCGCATCAATGCCAATATCACAGCGGGTGGGTAGTCTCATTCTATAGCCAGATTTGACAAAAATGTTCGCATATTGGGAATTTTTTAGTGAAAAAATCGAACTTTGGGTGAAATTTGGGCAGTATTTTTTGGGGCCTGTTTGTCTCAGGAAAGTGGCAAAAATGTAACTTGGCTGCGACGAAAGTGGCGGAAAGGCGACCGACGCTATGTCGCATTTCGTTGGCCGCCCTATAAGAGCGTCGCTGGTCCGCCTGCTTCACGCGGCGGCGCTGATGATTTGAAAGAGGGGCGTGCTAAATATGTTACAATCAAAGAGCCAGTTGCTCGGTTCGACCATGGTTGCGGGCTTTGTTGCCGTAGCGATGATCGCTACGGCTTCTTCTGCGGCCGCACAGTCGACAACGACCGGAGCGCAAACCAGCGCCCAGTCCACGGAACCCACGACGAAGGCCGAGAGCGCTCGCGTGGAAGACATCGTTGTGACCGGATCGCGCATTCGTCGTAACGAGTTCAGCAGCGCCCAGCCCATGAACATTATCACGTCGGAGCAGACTGATCTGCGCGGCGTGCCGGACGCCGCCACCGCACTGCTGAGCTCGGTGCTGGCCGCGAGTTCGTTCCAACTGAATGATCAACTCACCGGCTATGTCACCGCCGGTGGCGGCGGTACGCAGTCCTTGTCGCTGCGCGGTCTGGGTGCGCAGCGCACGCTTGTGCTTTTGAATGGTCGGCGCCTTGGTCCGGCAGGAACGCGCGGGCAGGTTCAGGCCGTTGACCTCAGCATCATCCCGCAGTCGCAAGTCGAGCGCATCGACATTCTGAAGGATGGCGCCTCTTCCATCTATGGTTCCGACGCCGTCGCTGGGGTCGTGAACATCATTACGAAGCGCAACATGGACGGTGGATCCATTAGCGCTTATGCGAGCCAGCCTTTCGAAGGCGGCGGCGAGCAGTATCGACTGGACGCCGCTTATGGCCAGACGATGGACCGGGGTTACTGGAGCGGTTCGGTCAACTATCTGCGAACGGAGATACTGCGCCGTTCGGATCGTGACGACACGTCCTGCGCTGCCGACTATCTGTTCGATCCGGAGACTCAAGAGCGTCTCGACTACATCGATCCGCGCACCGGTTCCTACAAGTGCTTCAACCTGACGAACGGCTATGTTCAGACCACGTCAGGCCTGAACCTCGTGCCGCTGACCCGCTATGGTTCGGCCTACAACTATGCCGTAGCCGGCAACAACTCGCCTTATGCTGGGTGGGCTCGATTCAATCGCGCTGGCTACCCGGGCACCTATCTCTATGCGCCGACCGACTCAGCCCTGTGGAGCAAGTCGTCCGTCATCAGCCCGTCGGAGTCTCTGACGTTGAACTTCTCGGGCGGCTATGATCTGACCCCGAGCGCGGAACTGTACGGGGAGTTTCTGTACAACCGTCGCACTTCGCATCAAAACGGGGTCGCGCAGGTCTTCCAGAGCTTTGCTCAGAGGAACATCATTAACGGGGCGCCGAACTACCTGCCCGCCAGCAACCCCAACAATCTCCTGGGAACCAACGCGGTCACGGTCGGTGTCTATGAATCGAGCTCTAATCAAGAGGTCGACTACTATCGCGGCGTCGCCGGGGTGCGGGGCAGCTTCGGCGCTCTGGATCGCCAGTGGGATTACGACGTCTATGGTCAGTACTCCTATTCCGACGCGGTTTACGACAACGGCCCCCGCATTCTGCTGGACCGGTTCGTCGCGTTGAACAGCCCCAACGTCGCCTGCACCAACACGCCTTTGGGCGGCAATGTGTCGAACTTCAACTGCGCGGACCTGCCCGCAGGTATTCCGTGGATGTCCGATCGCGTTCTGGCCGGCAACTTCACCCAAGCTGAACGTGACTTCCTGTTCGTGACGGAAGAAGGCACAACGACCTACGAGCACGGCTATGTCGAAGGCACCCTGGCGACCGATCGCCTGTTCAGCCTTCCGGCCGGCGACGTCGGCGCCGCCTTCGGCTTCCAAGTCCGTCACGAAGCCATCGACGACACCCCTCCCTACTGGGCGGCAAACCGCAATATTGCGCTGTACACGTCGGCCGCCCGTACGGCGGGTGATGACAATGTCCGCGAAATCTTCGCCGAGTTCGAGGTTCCGCTGTTGAAGGCGCTTCCCTTCGTGGAGGCCTTGGATTTCAACGTTTCGGGCCGCCTCTCGGATTATGACTCTTACGGCACCTCTGACACATACAAGACCAGCTTGAACTGGCAGATTTCGCCCGAGTATCGCCTCCGGGCCAGCTACGGCACCTCCTTCCGTGCTCCTGCGCTCTATGAACTGTATCTGGGTTCGCAGATTGGTTACTCTAGCCAGTCAGCCACCGATCCCTGCTATAACTATGGCGACTCCGGCGTCGACACGACTATCCAGTCAGCTTGCTCCGCCTTGGGGATTCCGGACGACTATACTGCAGTCGGCGGCAGCTCGGTGCCGGTTGCGACCATTGGTGGTGAAGGGCGTCTGGAAGCTGAAACCGGCAAGTCCACGAACTTCGGATTTATCTGGACCCCGTCGTTTGCCGATCTGAATGTCGCGATCGACTACTGGGAGTTGGAAATCAACAATCAGGTCAGCACATTCGGTGGTTACAACATCATCGAACAGTGCCTGCGTGGGAATACAGATTTCTGTGGCCTGTATACGCGAGACGCAACCACCCATTATGTTACGGGTGTCGATAACAGCTACATCAACGTCGCCAAGCAGACCAACCGTGGCATTGACTTTTCGTTCAGCTATTCGCGTGAAATGCCGTTCGGTGATCTGACGATCAGCAGCCAGCACACCTGGAAGCTGGAAGATTTCACGAGTCTGCTGGGTGGGGTTACCGAGAATTATCTCGGCACGACCTTCAACTATAATGGCCCTGCCTATACGGGCAACATGTACTTCACGTTGAGGAAGGGCGACTGGACCTGGTTCTACGGAATCGACGCCATCGGTCGGGGGTCTGATATCTCGGAAGCTGGTGGCCAAGTGTTTGCCAACTCGCGCTATGCCGACCTTGCGAATGGCATAAGCTCGGCGGATTGCTCTGCGGCCAACAACTATTGCGCCTACTATAAGTACTACACCGAGTTTACGACTGTTCACTCTGCGTCCATGCGTTACAATGTTAACGACTGGACGTTCCAGGTCGGTGTCAACAACCTGTATGATGAGCGTCCGCCTGCGGTGAATACTGGCGAGTTCCGCGTGGGTACGGCCGCTCTTAACGGCTATGACATGCGCGGTCGTCGCGGCTACGTGCGGATTTCAAAGACCTTCTAATCCGGGCGTATCGGCTGAAGTTTGAGGCGGCGGGGAAACCCGCCGCCTCTTTTTTTGCCGCGGCCGCCGAGGTCATCGCTTGACGCCATACACTGTGTATCGCACAGTGTATGGCGTCGCGTGTCTGGAGGGGCGGTTGAGTCAGGATGAGGAACTGCTGTTCGAGAGTCTGCGGCTGGAGCTGCGGCGGGGGTCGTTGATCCTGGCGGTGCTGGCGAGCTTGCGGCGCGAGCAATACGGCTATTCGCTGCGGGTCGCGCTGGGCGAGGCCGGGATCGAGATGGAGGAGAGCACCCTCTATCCGCTGCTGCGCCGGCTGGAGAGCCAGGGGCTGCTGGACAGCGAATGGCGCGAGGAGGCGCGGCGCAAGAAGCGGTTCTATCGCCTGTCGCCCCGCGGGGAGGCCATGCTGGCGCGGCTGGCGGCCGAATGGCGGGGTCTGTCGGCCTCGCTGGAGAAGATGCTGTGAACATCGGGAAAGAGGGAGAGCGTGGGATGGACCTGGTTGAATCCTATCTGAAGGCGGTGGCGGCCCAGCTGCCCAAGGCGACGCGCGACGACATCGTGGCCGAGCTGCGCGACGAGATCATGGGTCGGCTCGAGGCGCTGGAAGAGCGGCTGGGCCGGACGCCCAGCGATGACGAGGTCGAGGCCTTGCTGCGCGAGGTCGGCCATCCGCTGACGGTGGCGGCGCGGTATCGGTCGGGGCCGCAGGCGCTGATCGGGCCGGAGCTGTATCCGTGGTGGCTGTTTGCGGTGAAGACGGCGCTGCTGGTGATGGCGTGCGTCACCCTGATCGGGTTGGCGGCGCGGGTTCTGGGCGGCGATGTCTATGCGGGGCAGGCCATCGGTCAGGCCTTCGCCGGTCTGTTCAGCGGGGCGGTGACGGTGATCGGGGTGGTGACCCTGATCGGCTTCGTGCTGGAGCGGCAGGAGAAGAAGCCGGACTTCATCGCCAAATGGCGGGTCAAAGACCTGGGCCTGTTCGAACTGGGCGGCGACATCGACGCCGAGACCTGGGGGCAGAGGCTGGCGCGGGGCGGGGCTGGGGCTGGAGCCGCCAAGCCGGGGCCGGCGGTGAAGAAGAGCGCGGAGATGTCGCCGGTGGCGCGGGCGGTGTCGAGCGCCATCGCCTGGGCGGTGCTGCTGCTGTGGTGGACGGGCCTGCTGCCAGTCGCCTCAATCCGGCCGGACGAGGTGGCGGGGGTGCTGGACGGCGTCGACTATGGCCGGATCCTGGGCCAGATCGTGGACGCGGCCTATTGGCCCGTGACCCTGTTCGCGGCGGCCAAGGTGGTGTTCGACCTGATGCGGGCGGCGTCGGGCGGCAATGTGCGGCTGACGGCCCTGGGCGACATCGGGTTTGGGGCGGCGTCGGCCTGGGGCCTGTTGTGGCTGTGGTTCTGGTCGCCGCTGAGCCCGGTGATCTGGGTCGGGACGGTGACGGAATTCGTGGACCGGGTGCGGGACCTGTTCGACCGTTCGGCCGGCGACGGCGGCGAGCTGGCGACGATCCTGATGATGATCGTGGTCTGGGCGTTTGTCGGCGAGATCTGGCGGATGGTGCGGGCGGCGGGACGGCTGGTCGCAGGGACGTAGGCGGCGTTGAACCTCCGGCCGCTTCCACCATTGCCGTCCATTATGATGTTCTGGCCCATGTAGACGCGCCGGTCCCGCCGAGGCGGGACCGGCGCTTGACAGCTGTCAGGTTGAACGCATGGGGGCGGCGGCGCAGGCCAGTCGGCCGTTGTCGTTCTGAATTTGCGCCCCATGGCAGCTGCGGACACTGAGGGTCGAGGAGACCGACTGGCCGTCCTTGGCGATACAGAGCGCGCGCAGCCGGTCGCCGTTCAGGCTGATGCTGCGGCAGGTCTCACGATAGGCGCCGACCGGCAGGGCGCGGCCCGAGGCGGCCGGTTCCGGGCTCGGACGGTCCTGGGCCGTGGCGGTGAAGGCGACCAGGCCGGCGGCCCCGACGGCCGCGCTGATGGTGGCGAGGGTGGAAAGAGACAGACGTATCAAGGCGTAGCTCCCGTTTTTCTAAGTGCGCCTCTGCGGGCGAAAAACGAGGTTATGCCTGTCTGGGCCTGTGTCCAGCCCTGATCGCGATCAGGCTCTGGGACGTTACCAGCGCGGCGAGACGTGGGCCGGTCCCTTGAACACCGCATTGGCGAACAGAGGTTTCAGTCCCTCCAGATAGCCGCGAACCGTCGGGTCCTGAGTGAAGGCGATCAACTGGCCCGATCCGAGCGTCTCGACCATGACGACCGGCTTGAAACCGAGCTGAGCCTGGTTTTCGGCCCACAGCTGGCCCGAGGCCAGCAGGCGGTCGGAGCCTTCGAAACGGACGGCGTTGACGCCCTCTCCGCGCATCAGCGGGGCGTAGATGTCGGCGCCCCGCACCAGGACATTCAACTCGGACGGCAGGCCGGCGCCGATCCAGTGGTCGGGATCGACATGGGCGCGGGCCAGGACGCCGGCGACCGAGTCGGGGCCGTGGTCGCTGTGGGCCAGAAGGGCGGCGTAGTCGGTCTGGTTGGCGATCCGGGCGGCGCCTTCGGGCTTGTCCTCGTCCTTGTCCGAGGCGCCGGTCTCACGACGCGAGGCCAGCATGTCGCTGTCGGGATCGGTCAGCAGGCGGGTGGCGGTTCCCAGGCTGATCAGGGTGCCGCCGCGCGAGACCCAGTCGTGCAGGGCCTTGACCCCAGACTCGCCCAGGACGGCGGCGTAGTTGCGGCCCTCGGGCAGGATCAGGACCTGGTATTGCGACAGGTCGGCCTCGCTGAAGCTGGCGGCGCGGATGGCGGTGACGGGATAGCCCAGGTCGCGTTCCAGCAGCCAGCGGGTCGCGCCGGCGGCGTCGGGAGCGGCGGGGCTGTCCCAGGCCAGGGCGATGCGCGGCGCGCGCAGGCGGACCACGTCGCTGGAGCCGAAGCCGGCGCCGCGCTCGACCCAGGATTCATCGACGCCGGTCACCTCGGCGCCCGTGTCGGCGGCGAGACGCCCCAGGGTGGCGACCAGGTCGGCGGGGGCGCCGGCTTTGGGCAAGACCAAGGTTCCGGCGGGCCAGTCGCGCCCGTTCTGGGTGAACGGCTGGTCGGCGGAACTGATCGTCAGTCCGGCCTGCAATGCGGCGGCGAGGAAGCGGGGCTGGGCCGATCCGGGCGCGACCAGGAAGCCGTAGCGGGCTTCGGCGTTCTGGACGACGGCGGGCGTGACCAGTTCAGGGCCGCGTGTCTCGACGGCGACGCCCGGCGCGCTGTCGCAGCGCGCGGCCTCGACGCCGAACATCAGGGGCAGGGACCAGGCGGTGACGTCGTAGATCTCGTCGCCCAAACCCCGGGCGCGACGGCGTTCCTGCTCGGCCAGGAAGGCGGGGGGGATGGGCACGTCGTGGGTCAGCAGCACCTCGGCCATGCGGCGCTGGGGCTGGGCCAGGTTGACCACATAGTCGCCCGCGCGGTGTTGGCCGGCGCAGGAGAAGGCCTGATGCGCGACGCCGACTTCGATGCCCGAGCGGACCAGCAGGCCCGCCAGACGGTCGGCGGCGGCGGGATCCGAGGCGCGGGACAGGACATAGGCGCCGCGTCCGTTCACCCCGTCGCGGTGATAGGCGTAGAAGTCGTTCAGCAGCCGGTCGTGATTGCGCGAGGCCGTCTCGATGGTGGCCAGGGTGGCGGTCAGGTGGGCGCGGACCGTGTCGGCATAGGTGAAGACCTCGCCCGAGCTGCGCCGCGCGGCCAGACCCCGCGCCGATCCTGCCTCATAGGTCATGGAGACCGCGCCCAGATAGCCGGGCCAGCCGTCGCCATAGCCGGGATAGAAGGCGTCATAGACCTTGCGATTGAAGTAGGGCAGGCCCGCTGCGTCGAACCGGGCGCCGGTGTTGCGGCCGAACAGGGCGCGGTTCTCCAGGGTGCGCGGCCAGATCCACGGGTTCAGCGGCTCGGCCTCGGGCGGGAAGAAGAAGGTCTCGTCCGAGCCCATCTCGTGGCTGTCGACGACGACCTGGGGGCGCCATTCGTGGACCTGGGCGGCGTGGCCCTGGGTCTCAGGCTGGGTCTGGATGAACCAGTCGCGGTTCAGGTCGAACAGATAATGGTTGTAGCGGCCGCTGGGCCAGGGCTCGTCGCGCTCGGCCGAGGCGGGGTCGGGATTGGGCGCGGAGCCGCGACCCGAAGCGAAGCTGTTGAGGAAACGCTCGCGCCCGTCCGGGTTCTGGGTCGGGACGAAGACGACGACGGTATTGGCCAGCCAGGCCTTGGCGGTCGGGTCGGTCAACAGGCGGCGGGCGGCCTCCATGGCGGCGTCGGCGGGGCTGATCTCGTTGCCGTGGACCGAATAGGCCATCCACACCAGCACCGGCTGGTCCGCGATCAGGGCGGCGGCCTGCTGGGCCGAGGTCAGGCGCGGATCGGCCAGGGCGCGGGACTGGGCCTTGATCTGGTCCAGGCGGGCGATGTTGGCGGGCGATCCGACGGCGGCCCAGAACAGGGGGCG
Organism: Brevundimonas sp. SL130; assembly: GCF_026625805.1. Classification (NCBI taxonomy): domain Bacteria; kingdom Pseudomonadati; phylum Pseudomonadota; class Alphaproteobacteria; order Caulobacterales; family Caulobacteraceae; genus Brevundimonas; species Brevundimonas sp. SL130. The sequence goes on along the minus strand of NZ_CP113064.1, from coordinate 2,905,906 downwards.
GCCTTCCCAGCTCGTCGCATAGTCGCCGATGGCGACCTGGTTCGGGGCGGCCGTCTTCAGGGCCTCGAAATAGCGGCGGACGTCGGCGGCGCGGGTGATCTCCTGACCGCTGTCGTAGCCCAGGGTCTGGCGGACGGTGGGGATGTCGGCGGCGGTCTGACGGGCAACGGCGGGCTGGACCGACAGCAAGGCGGCGGCGCAGGCGCCGGCCAGGGCGAAGGCGAGCGGACGCACGGTGCGACGATGACTGGACATGAACTGAACCCCCCGGGAGGTGGTCACCTTAACCGGAGACTCGGAAAAGGAAATGGCGCCTGCACCCTCATCCATGTCCGAAAACCGCGAGACATCGCGGGGCTGAGCCGCCATCCTGTGGGTCATGGAACAGACGCTGGATCAGGAGGCCTGCTGGAGAGCCTTGGGGGCGCGGGATGCGCGGTTCGACGGGCGGTTCTTCACGGGGGTGACCTCGACGGGGATCTATTGTCGGCCCGTGTGTCCGGCGCGGACGCCCCGGCGCGAGAATGTGGTGTTCCATCCCACGGCGGCCTCGGCGGAGGCGGCGGGGTTTCGCGCCTGTCTGCGCTGTCGGCCCGAGACGGCGCCCGAGATGGGGGCGTGGCGGGGGACGTCGAATACCGTCAGTCGGGCCCTGGCCCTGATCGAGGCAGGGGCGCTGGACGACGGTGACGCCGAGACCCTGGCGGCGCGGCTGGGGGTGGGGGAGCGGCATTTGCGGCGGCTGTTCCGCCAGCACCTGGGCGCGGCGCCCGTCAGCGTGGCCCAGACGCGGCGTGTCTTGCTGGCCAAACAGCTGATCCATGAGAGCGACCTGTCGATGGCTGAGGTGGCGATGGCGTCCGGTTTCGGCAGTGTGAGACGGTTCAACGAGACCTTTCAGGCCCTGTACGGGCGGCCGCCGTCGGAGCTGCGGCGGCGCAGGGTCGAGGGCGAAGGCGGGGGCGCGGTGAAGCTGGGCCTGGCCTATCGCCCGCCCTATGACTGGACCGCGATGATGTCGGCCCTGGCGGCGCGAGCCGCTCCCGACGAGGCTGTGGCCGACGGGGTCTGGCGGCGGCGGCTTTGGCGCGCGACGGACGGGACGGACGGCGAGGTTTCGGTGCGGCCCGGATCCGAGGGTAAGGCGGCGGTGGAGGCGCGGGTGGATGAGCTGAGAGCCCTGCCCGGCGTGCTGGCGCGGGTGCGGCGGGTGTTCGACCTGGCGGCCGATCCCGAGGCGATCCGGCGCGATCTGTGGGCGGATCCGGACCTGCGCGCGGCGCTCGAGGCCTGGCCGGGACTGAGGCCGGCGGGCGACTGGATCGACGCCGGAGAGGATGCGCCCAGCGATCGGTTGGCGGATGCGGCCCTGGCGGCGCGGGCCGAGCGGTGGCGGCCTTGGCGGGCCTATGGGGCGCTGTACTGGACCATGAAGGAGACGGGCGATGCCTAGACAGTCGATGACCTTGACCCTGGATCGGATCGGCTCGCCGGTGGGCGAGGTGCTGGTGGCGACCGATGGCGAGGGGGCGGTGCGGGCGCTGGACTTCCACGATTACGAAGCGCGGATGCGGCGGCTGTTGCGGCTTCACCATGGCCCGGTCGAACTGGTCGAGGGGCGGGCGCCGGAGGCGGTGCGCACGGCGGTCGAGGCCTATTTCGGCGGTGATCTGGCGGCGTTCGACGGGGTGGTGGTGAAGACCGGCGGGACGGTGTTCCAGCGGGCGGTGTGGGCCGCGCTGCGGGCCATTCCGGCGGGTGAGACGCGCAGCTACGGGCAGCTGGCGGCGGCGATCGGCTCGCCTAAGGCCGTGCGGGCGGTGGGTCTGGCCAACGGCTCCAACCCGGTCGGGGTGATCGTGCCTTGCCATCGGGTGATCGGGGCGAACGGGACCCTGACCGGCTATGCCGGCGGGCTAGAGCGCAAGCGCTGGCTGTTGGCGCACGAGGCCGGCGGGCGACTGCTCTAGGTCTTGGGCGCTTCGGACGGGAGCGGCGCGACCACCTGAGGCGCGGTCGGCGGAGCCCCAGCCTTCAGTTGGGCGATATACTCCAGTTCGCGCTTGGCGTTGGCGTCTTCGGGATCGAGCTCGAGGGCGGCCTCGTAGGCCGCCTTGGCCTCGTCTAGTCGGCCCAGTTCAATCAGGCTGAAGCCGCGTCGGCGATAGAAGGGGCCGCGGTGAAGGATCATCAGCAGGTCAGGAGAGGCCAGGGCGTCGTCGGCCAGGGTCAGGGCTTCTTCCCAACGCGCCAGCCCCTGTAGGGCGGCGGCTTTTTCGCTCAGCAGCATCCAGTTTTGCGGCTGGATCTTCAGCGTTCGGTCCAGATAGGCGATGCCTTCCTCGTAGCGACGTGCTTCGACGGCATCGGAGGCGAGCATCAAGGTGATGTCGCCATAGACGTTGGGCATGGCGGCCGCACCGCCCGGCGACTGCTGCCTCTTTTCGTCGGAGGCGGCGAAGGCGGTCAGCATGATCAGGACGTCGCCGGGATCGCTGACCCTTACGATGGTACGCCCGTCCTGCTCCACCACCTGGCCATAGTCTGCCGGCATTCGGTCCAGCGCCTGACGCAGGGCAGGAATGTGCCGGGCGAGAGCCGAATGTCCGCGTCTCTGGAAGTCGGCGCTGGCGCGGAGGAACAGGTCATGGTCCTGCTTTTCCTGGCGTGACATCTCCTGCGCGTTGGCGGTGGGCGCCGCCGCAAGAGCGGGCGCGGGGCCGGTCGCTATTATTGCGGTCGCAAGCGCCGCGGCCGCAGCCAGAGCCTTCAACATGGATGGTGTCTCCCTCTCCCTGGGGCAGCTTGTTCACAATCACAGGGATTTGACGAGGCCTGCTCCAGGTAATTGTGAGCGGTCAGGGCGGCATGGGGCAGTGTGGTGTGAAGACGGCCGCTCATACCCCGTCCAGGAACAGGCGGCAGGCGGGGTTGGTGGTTTCGTCGATGTAGGGGTAGCCCAGGTCGGCGAGGGCGGCGGACAGTTGGGCCTGTTCTTCGGGGGGGACGCTGATCCCCGCCAGCACCCGGCCGACGTCGTCGCCGTGGTTGCGATAGTGGAACAGGGTCAGGGCCCAGGCGGGCTGGAGGCTGTTGAGGAAACGCAGGAAGGCGCCGGGCCGTTCGGGGAACTGGAAGCGCAGGATCCGTTCGTGGGGCAGGCCGACGGTGCGGCCGCCGACCATGTAGCGGATGTGCAGCTTGGCGGTCTCGTTGTCGCTCATGTCCTCGACGGCGTAGCCGTTGGAACGGAGCGTCGCGATCAGGTCGTCGCGTTCGTGCGGACCGTTGCGCAGGGCGACGCCGACGAAGATCTGGGCCGCGCCGTCGCCGGACCAGCGGTAGTTGAACTCGGTGACCGACCGGCCGTCGAGACTGTCGAGGAAGCGGCGGTAGTCGTCGCGGTTGTCCTTCATGGCCACGGCCAGCAGGGCCTCGGCGCCCTCGCCGATCTCGGCCCGTTCGGCGACGTGACGCAGCCGGTCGAAGTTGAGGTTGGCGCCCGAGTTGACGGCGATCAGCGTGCCCGCGCCGGGATGGGCGGCGGCCCAGGCCTTCAATCCAGCAAGCGCGACGGCGCCCGAGGGTTCAGCGATGGCGCGGCTGTCGTCGAAGATGTCCTTGATGGCGGCGCAGATGGCGTCGGTGTCCACCAGGACGATCTCGTCCAGCAGATCCTTGCACAGGCGGAAGGTGTGATCCCCGGCGCGGCGCACGGCCACCCCGTCGGCGAACAGGCCGACCTCGTTCAAGGTCACCACCTCGCCGGCGTCGATGGACGCCTTCATGGTGGGAGCGTCCACCGGCTCGACGCCGATGACGCGGGTCTCGGGGCGCAGGAATTTGAGGATGGCCGCCATCCCGGCGGCCAAGCCGCCGCCGCCGATGGGCACGAAGACGGCCTCGATGGGGTCGGCGTGCTGGCGCGCGATCTCAAGCCCTACCGTGCCCTGGCCGGCGATCACGTCGGGGTCGTCGAAGGGGTGGATGAAGGCGGCGCCGGTCTGGCTCTCCAGATGGCGGGCGTGGGCGTAGGCCTCGTCGAAACTGTCGCCGTGCAGGACCACCTCGCCGCCCAGGGCGCGGACGGCGGCCACCTTGATGCCGGGGGTGGTGGTCGGCATGACGATGACGGCGGGGACGTTGCGGCGGGCGGCGGCCAGGGCCACGCCCTGGGCGTGATTGCCGGCCGAGGCGCAGATGACCCCCTTGGACAGTTCGGCCTGGGTCAGGCCGGCGATCTTGTTGTAGGCGCCGCGAATCTTGAACGAAAACACCGGCTGCAGATCCTCGCGCTTCAGCAGCACGGGCCGCGCGAGCCGCGCCGACAGGCGACGCAGCGGATCGAGGGGCGTTTCCTCGGCCACGTCATAGACGCGGGCGGTGAGGATGCGGCGGATGGTGTCTTGCATGGAAATGTCGGGAAGGCGGCGTTCTGAGGAATGAAGTTGGCCGCTGTCTAAGCGAACCTGCCGGGCTTGGGAACGGTTCTTGCCGTCGGCGATGGCGGTCTTTGGCGCAAAAACAGGGTGACAAAGCGCCAAACGTGCCAAAGGCGCCAAACCGCCACCCACGAGCGGCTGCCGGAGCAACTGTGTTTGTCAGTGGGTTGCGATTCTCCATTCGGAACGGTCGCGGACGACGGCGTTGAGCAGGGTCATCAGCTTGTTGATCAGGGCGACGAGGATGACCTTTCCGGGTTTTCCCTTTGCGGCGAGGCGCTGTTTCATAGCGGCCAGGACAGGGTTGTGGCGGGCCCCGATCAGTGCGGCCATATAGGCGACGTTGCGGACCACGGCGCGTCCGCCTCGGATCATGCTTCGGCCCTTCAAGGATCCGCTCTGGCGGTCATAGGGGGCGACGCCGACGAGGGCGGCGATCTGCTTGTGGCTCAGCCGACCAAGTTCGGGCAGGTGGGCCATCAGGGTCCAGCTCAACACCGGGCCGACGCCGGGGACCGAGCGCATCAACCTGTCGCGCTCGGCCAGGTCGGGATCGGCGGCGACGGTGGCGGCCAGACGCTTCTCCAGCAGCACGACGTCGGCCTTCATCCGGTTCAGGCGGCGGGCGGCCATGCGACGCAGCATCGGGTCGCGCACCTGTTCGGCTTGATTGCGGACCCGAACCTGTTCCTCGCACAGGGCGCGGCGGGCATCGACCAACTCAGCCAGAGCCTGGGCGCGGGCGTTGGGCTCCACCGTCCGTCCCGGCAGGGTCTGGACGAAGCGGGCGATCAGCTGGGCGTCGATCAGATCGGTCTTGGCCTTCAGGCCCAGAACACCCGCGAAGGCGCGGACCCGACCGGCCTCCACCCGCCGCACCGCAAGGCCGGCCTGCGTCAAGGCCTCGACCAGGCCCCGTTCGTAGCCGCCCGAAGGCTCTAGCCCGACGGCTTCAGGCCGGATCGTCTGGAGCTGGTCGACTAAGGCGCGCCAGCCCGCCCGATCATTGCTCACCGACCAGGCCTCGCCCGTCGTCAAGGCGACATCCAGCCTCGCCTTGCTCACATCAATGCCGACAAACACTCTATCCTGTGTCATCTTGCGACCCTTCCTTGCCAGTGCGGGATCCTCGTCCCGTGCAACTGTTCGGGTTTGGAAGATCACAGCCTGACCCAGGCTCCGTCACGGCATCAAAGCCAGGGGGCATGCGGGTTCAAGGCCGCGGCGGGCGGTTGCGCTAACAACCGCCCGCATTCGCAAACTAACCGAAAATCGACACACAAGGGGGCGATCAGGCGCGGAACTGGAACGAGCGGTTTTCATCGCGTCTATCGTAAGGGCGGTCGGCGCTCAGGCTTGAAACTCGCCTCGACAATTCCGCAAGGCGTTGAAATTGCAAAGCGGCGACCAGCGGCATTGTGGGCGATGGGCGGCTGAACCTCTCACAGGACGGCGCGGGGAGCGGCGCATGCAAACGAGCCTCTTGACGCGCCGAGTAACCCATAGGTTATATGTCACCTGTAGGTGACGTGAGGCCGTTATGGACGATCAGGAAAGACGAGACGTACGGGCGAGAGAGCGGAGGCGCACACAGCGTCTGGCGATCTGCGCCGGTCTGGGCGGAGCTGGACTGGCCCTGCTGGTGACCGGCCTTCTGGTCATGGAGGAGTGGCCGGCGAACCCCGAGATGGGGCGGCTGATCGGCGGCGTGACGATGGCGGCGGGTGTCGTCGCCATGATTGCGAGCGCCTTCTTCGCACGGCGCTTCTTGCCCAATGCAGACACGTTCAAGCTGGAGACCGGCTCCGGCTATCGCGACAAGGTGCAGCGGCAACGGGCGCTTTCCATGGCCGTCATGCCGATCACCGGCGCCTATCTCACCTTCTTGTCGGTCAAGGCCGGCTGGGGCTTGGCTTCGGGCGTGCCGGGTGGATCGGACTATTTGATGGTGGCGGTCGGTCCCATGGTCGCCGGCCTCATGTTGCTGATGGTGGCCGGGCTGGATAATCCGCGCGACAAGCGGATGAAGCGGCTGCTGGAGGACGAACTGACCCTGTCGTTCCGGCACAAGGCGCTGGCCATGGCCTTGGGCGTCGCCGCCGTTGGGATGATCGGCGTCTTTGCACTGGGACTCTGGCGGCCGGCTGCGGCCGTCGCGGCCTTGCCGGCCCTGCTCTATCTGACCGCCACGGCGGCGGTGTTGCGCTACTATCTTCTGGACCGCGAGGCCGAGCGTGGCTGAGCCTCGGCTGGTCGTGCGGCTGAAGGAGGCGCGGACGGCCGCCGGTCTGACGCAGCAGGAATTGGCGGACCGGGCCAAGCTGTCGCGCAAGACGGTGAACACGATTGAAAACAGAGTGTTCACGCCGTCGGTCGTGGTGGCCCTGACCCTGGCGAAGGCCCTGAATGTTCCGCTGAGCGACCTGTTCGAACTGATCGACTGAATAATCCCTTGCGCGCGGCCTCCATCGGCCTACATTGGCTGTGCTTATGCTAACTTTGAGCATAAGGGTCGATAGGAGAGGGTCATGGCTGACGGCGCCTTTGGTCTGACGCAGGAACTGGAGCGGGAGACCGCCGGGGTGTGGGCGAAGGTCAAGGACCACGTCACGCCGCTGGAGTGGCCGGCCCAGGCGGCCCTGATCAGCGAGATCAACCGGCTGAAGCGCGAGCGCGACGCCGTGATCCTGGCCCACAACTATATGACGCCCGAGATCTTCCACGGGGTCGGCGACTATGTCGGCGACAGCCTGGGCCTGGCCAAGGAGGCCGCACGGTCGGACGCCAAGGTGATCGTCCAGGCGGGCGTGCATTTCATGGCCGAGACCTCGAAGATCCTGAGCCCGGACAAGACCGTGCTGATCCCCGACCTGCGGGCGGGATGCTCGCTGGCCTCGTCGGTCACGGGGGCGGATGTGCGGCTGATCAAGCAGCGCTATCCGGGCCTGCCGGTCGTGACCTATGTGAACACCACGGCCGATGTGAAGGCCGAGACCGACATCTGCTGCACCAGCGCCAACGCCGTTCAGGTGGTGGAATGGGCGGCCAAGGAATGGGGCGTGGATCGGGTCATCCTGATCCCCGACGAATATCTGGCGCGCAATGTCGCGGCCCAGACGACGGTCGGGATCATCGCCTGGAAGGGCCGCTGCGAGGTGCATGAACGGTTCACGGTGGACGACATCGCCGAGATGCGCGCCGCCTATCCGGGGGCCGAAATTCTGGCCCACCCCGAATGCCCGGAAGACGTGCTGGCGGCGGCGGACTTCGCCGGTTCGACGGCGGCCATGACCGATTATGTCGAGGCGCGTCGGCCCAAACAGGTGGTGATGATCACCGAATGTTCGATGGCCTCGAACGTCGCCGGGGACGTGCCGGGGGTGCAGTTCATCGGGCCGTGCAACCTGTGCCCGCACATGAAGCGGATCACGCTGGAAAATATCCGCGACTGCCTGTTGCACATGCAGTTCGAGGTGACGGTGCCGGAGGCGATGATCGAACGCGGACGGATGGCCGTGCAGCGGATGATCGACCTGCCGCCGCCCGCTGTTCCCGCCCGCTATGACCTGGTCAAGGCGCGGCATCACGTCGATGTGGAGCTGATCTGAGCGACGCGGCGATCGGTCCCGGCGACGGGACGGGTCCGCGCGCCCATCTGAACGCCATGAGCAATACAGACACCCCGAACCCGACGCCCGCCCGCACCCCCGGCCGCACCCCCGGTCCTTGGGACGCCCGGCCCGAGGAGGCCGCCGCGCGCGGGGCGCAGGTCCAGCCCGCCTTCGAAGAGCCGGTCGAGAAGGACCAGAGCCTGGTCTGGGCCCTGCTGTCCACGGCCCTGATGGCCGGCTTCCTGTGGTGGGCGACGGGCAGCGCCATTGTGGCGGGGGCGGTGCTGATCGGCCTGTTCGTCCATGAGGCGGGGCACGCCGTGGTGATGAACAAGCTCGGCATGGGGCCGGCGCGGATCTACATCATTCCCTTCCTGGGCGGTCTGGCCAAGGGGCGGCGGGCGCCGAAGAGCGAGTGGGACGGGGTTCTGGTGTCGTTGGCCGGGCCGGCGTTCGGCCTGTTGGCCATGATCCCGTTTGTCGGGGTCTGGCTGGCCACAGGGCAGGGGGAATGGCTGATGGGGGCCTTCTTCATCGCCATGCTGAACCTGGTCAACCTGGTTCCCGCGCCGCCGCTGGACGGATCCAAGGCCCTGGGGCCGGTGCTGACGCGGGTGCATCCGCGACTGGAGCAGATCGTGCTGCTGGCCATCGGCGTGGCTGTGGTCTGGTGGGGGCTGTCCACGGGCCGGTTCATCCTGGCCGCCTTCCTGGCTCTGTCGGTGTTCAGCCATCTGAAGCGCGGCGTGTGGCGCGCGGCCTGGGGCACGCTGAGCTGGTCTGAGGCGGGCAAGAGCCTGGCGCTTTATCTGCTGACCCTGGCCGTCTGTGCGGCGGCGGCGGTCGGCGCCCTGATGCCCATGGTCGAAGGCGATCCCGCGAGCGCGGTGCGCCTGGGCCTTTATTCTCTCGGAGTGCGGTGATGAACCGAACGCGACATGACGGGCCTCTGATCATCGGCGCGGGTCTGGCGGGGCTGTCGGCCGCGCTGGAGGCGGCGCGGGCCGGGGCCAAGGTGCTGGTGGCGACGCCGGAGCCCTTGCTGAACGGTTGTTCCTCGGCCTGGGCCCAGGGCGGGATGGCGGCGGCCCTGACGGCTGTGGATTCGCCCGAGCTGCACGCCCGCGACACCGAGGCGGCGGGCGCGGGTCTGGTCGAGCCGGGCGCGGCCCAGGCCCTGACCGAGGCCGGGCGCGAGACGGTGGAATGGCTGGCGGCCCAGGGCGCGCCGTTCGACCGGGATGCGGAGGGCGGTTTCGTGGTCAGTCTGGAGGCGGCCCATTCCGTACCGCGCGTGGCGCGGGTCGGCGGGGACGGGGCCGGGCGGGCCATCCTGTCGGCTGTGGTGGCGGCGGTGCGGGCCGAGAAGATGATCGAGGTCTGGGACGAGGCGCGGCTGAAGGGCCTGGTGCAGGACGCCGACGGCCGGGTGGTCGGGGCGGTGGTCGAGCGCGGCGGACGGCTGGTCGAGGTCACGGCGACGGCGGTGGTGCTGGCCACCGGCGGGGCGGGCGGACTGTTCGCCGCGACCACGACGCCGGCGGCGCTGAAGGGCGAGGGGATGGCGCTGGCGGCGCGGGCCGGGGCGGAGATCCTGGATCCCGAGTTCGTGCAGTTTCACCCCACGGCCATAGACGTGGGGCTGGACCCAGCGCCCCTGGCCACCGAGGCGCTGCGGGGCGAGGGGGCGCGGCTGATCGACGGGCAGGGGCGGTTCCTGCTGGGGCCCGAGGACGACGCCGACCTGAAGCCGCGCGACGTGGTGGCGCGGGCGGTGCATGCGGCGCGGATCGACGGGCGGGGCGCCTTTCTGGATGCGCGTACGGCCATAGGCGAGGCGTTCCCGCACGAGTTTCCGGCCGTGTTCGCCGCCTGTATGCGCAGCGGCCTGGACCCGCGCCTCAGCCCCATCCCGGTGATGGCGGCCTGCCACTATCACATGGGCGGGATCGCCGCCGACGCCGATGGGCGCACGACGGTCGCGGGGCTTTATGCGGTCGGGGAATGTGCGGCGACGGGGGTGCATGGGGCCAACCGGCTGGCGTCCAACTCCCTGCTCGAGGCGGCGGCGTTCGGGCGGCGCGCCGGGCGGGCGGCGGCGGATGAGACGGGCGGCGGGCGGGCCCTGCCGGTCGTCGCGGCGCCGGACCTGCCTGAGGCGGCCCTGGCCGCGCTGAGGGCGGGGATGACGGATCATGCGGGGGTGGTGCGGACGGCGGAGGGGCTGGCGGGGCTGATCGCCCTGATCGACCGGCAGGAGGGCCAGTATGGACCGGCGGCGGCGCTGGGGGCGGCGCGGCTGATCGTCCAGGCCGCGCTGGACCGGCGCGAGAGCCGGGGCGGTCACTATCGGGCGGATTATCCGCAGACGAACGCGGTGGCGGACCATACGCGTGTCAGGGCGACGCAGGCGGCGGTGCTGGAGGCGGCGGAATGAGCCGGGTGCTGCCTGATGTGATGATCGAGCCGGTGGTGCGGATGGCCCTGGCCGAGGATCTGGGGCGGGCGGGCGATGTGACCGCCATGGCCTGTATTCCCGCAGACGCGCGGATGAAGGCGGCCTTTGCGGCGCGCAAGCCGGGGGTGCTGGCCGGGGTCGACTGTGTGCGGCTGGCGGTGCTGGCCATGGATCCCAAGGCCTCGGTCGAGGTGCGGCTCAAAGACGGGGCGGCGTTCGAGGCGGGGGCGGTGCTGGCGGTGGTGGAGGCCGATGCGCGGGCCTTCCTGTCGGCCGAGCGGACGGCGCTGAACCTGGTCGGACGGATGAGCGGCGTGGCGACCCTGACGCGGGCCTATGTTCAGGCGGTGGCCGGGACCGGGGCGAGGATCGCGGATACGCGCAAGACCACGCCGGGGCTGCGGGCGCTGGAGAAACATGCGGTGGCGTGCGGCGGGGGGATGAACCACCGTTTCGGCCTGGATGACGCCATCCTGATCAAGGACAATCATGTGGCCGTCTTTGGTGGCGGTGGGGGCGGGGTGGCCGAGGCCGTCCGGCGGGCGCGGGCCTTTGCGCCCCATCTGATGAAGGTCGAGGTCGAGGTGGACGGGCTGGATCAGCTGGACGCCGTGCTGGAGCTGATCGCCGAGGGCGTGGCGCCGGACGTGGTCATGCTGGACAATTTCAGCCTGGCGGACCTGAGGACCGCCGTGGCGCGCGTGGCCGGGCGATTGACGCTGGAGGCGTCAGGCGGGGTCGATCTGACGACCGTGCGCGCCATCGCCGAGACCGGGGTCGATGTGATCTCAGTCGGCGCACTGACCCATTCGGCGCCCGTGCTGGACATCGGTCTGGACGCGCTTTGAGGCTTTAGGCCGGGTTGGAGACGTCCGTGGCCTCGACCTTGGCGGTGGTCTTGCCGGGCGGGACCGTAGGGCGGGTCGTGCGGACGGCGGCCTGGGCGGCCGGCGCGGCGGCTTCGGGTTGCGGCGGGGTCTGCGGGCGCGGCTGAGGCGCGACGGGTTCCGGCGCGGACAGGTTTTCCTGGGCCAGGACCAGGGAATAGGCCACGGCCTGACCGGCCTGGCGGGCGGCCTCGACCGGATCGAGCCCGGCCTGGATCAGGCGGGGTTGATCATCCCCCGTCGAGGGGCGAGCGGCATAGGTGAAGGCGCCGCTGGAGCCCGAGCGACCGCCGAAGCGGTAGAAGAGGTGGCTGCCGACCTGGTTCACCCGGATCAGCGAATTGCGCCAGACGGGCGCGACGCCCGTGGTGTGGAAATGAGTGGCGTTGCCGACGGCCGAATAGACCGAACCCGACAAGGCGCCCGAGGCGATGGTCTTGGCGCGGTTCCAGGCGGCGGTATTGACGCGGCCGCGCATGGCGCCGTTGCAGGTGAAGGAGAACTGGCAGCCGGTGCGGCGCGCGGCTCCCTGATAGACGACGCCGCAGATGGTCTTGGGGAAGGCCGGGTGGCGGACGCGGTTCAGGACGACCTGGGCCACGGCCTGCATGCCGTCGCGACCTTCGCCGCGCGCTTCGTAATAGACGACCTGGGTCAGGCAATCGAGATCGCGGCTGGCGTCCAGCGCATTGGCCATACGGAAGGGTTTGGCGCCGACGGAGACGTTCAAGCTGGCGCGACGCAGGTTGGGGTCGCGGTTTTCGCCCAACTGGTCGAGGCGGGCGGCCAGGAGCTCGGCCTGACGGTCGCGCTGGGCCGAGCCCGCGCTGGTATAGGGATCGTGGCGACGGGCGATGGACAGGGCGCTGGCGTCGAGCCCGCCGGCGGCAGCCGACAGGGCCTCTTCGGTGAAACCGGCCGCGGTGGCGCCCTGAATCCGTTCGGCCTGGGCGCGCAAGGTCGTCGTGCGCGCCAGAGTTCCGCCCAGATAGGCGCCGCCGATCGCCAGTCCCACCAGACCGCCAAAGGCCGCAGCAGCCGTCATGGGCTTGATCTTAGCCACACGATCGGCGCGCGACACGGCGCGGATCTGAGAGGAATGCGACAACGGTTCGTCCTGTTCAGCAGGGCGAGAAACGCTGCCCCCGGGTAGTCTCGCCTTCCGGGCGCCTTTGACGGTCGCAGTTCGGAGGGCGCTTCAACGCACGGCGTAATCTGCCCGACGTCGAGGAGGGGCCTATATAACGGAGTTTGTGACCTGAATGTGGCTGATTCGCAAGTGTGGGGTTAAGGCGTCGAAAGGATTAGGTATTTTCACTGTAACCCCAGGGCTTTTTCGCTGCTGGGGCAACAATGTGACAGTCCTGATGGCGAATACTGTATTGGCTTTCACTGTGTCTTCATTCGGCGGTGGGCCGCGAACGCATTTCAGCTAAAGCGCGGGAATCGTCTGTTCATATTTGGGCCGAGTCGCGTATTCGGCCTGCTTTGGAACCTGAATGTCTGTTCTGCGTTGAAGCGTCTCCTTTGGAGAGAAGCCCATGTCGAAAATCGTCACCATAGCGGCCGTTGTCGCTGGAGCCCTGGCCTTGGCTGCTTGCGGCACGACTATAGAACAGAAGGCGGCCAGCGGCGCCGTCGCCGGCGCAGTCGTCGGCGGACCGGTCGGCGCGGCGGTGGGCGGAGTCGCCGGTACGGCCGTCGGCCAGGCGCAAAAACCGAACTAGGTTGAGCCGCGCGCTTGTCGTCGCAAGGGCGCGACCTATCTGCATCACTCAGGCGGGCGAGGGGCGTAATACGCCGCCCAAATCGCCCGCCGACTCGATTTAACCGCCGCAAACCTTGCTTTTGCTGCGCGTATCGGGTTTGTGCGCCCCGCTTCGGGTCGTGTGTTTCTAGTCGCCGCCCGACCCCCGATAGCCGCCCCTGGCTGTTCACAAGGAACCCTGACGCTTTCGCATGAAAGATCTGAAGACCGGATTTTCCGACCGCATTACCGCCCAGCAGGAGGCCAAAAAGGCCCTGCTCGCCAAATTCAAGCCGAAGGCCGCCGCCCCCGACCCCGAGTTCGAACGGCTGGCTGAAAAGCGCGCCGCCGAAAAGGAAGCCCTGCGCCAGCAGCACGAGCTGGCCAAGGCCGAACAGCGCCGCGAGAAGGCCGAGAAGGACGCTGCCCGCATGGCGGCCGAACTCGCGGTCCAGGAAGAGATCGAGGCCGAGAAGCGCGCCGATCGCAAGGCGCGCAAGCAACTGACCAAGGAAGAGCAGAAGGCCAAGCGGGACGCCCGCTACGCCGCCCGCAAGGCGCGTCGTTAAGGCCTTTTAGGTCGACTGAAAGATTGGCGCGTCGCGAGTTTCGCGGCGCGCTTTTCTTTGCCTGACGTGCGGCTGCGGCTACGATTCCGCCGAAGGGGCGGCGCACCCATCGACGATGCTGCGTAGCTGTTCGGTCGAATAGGGTTTGCGCAGGAAGGGCCAGGGCGAGCCGGCCAGGACCTGATCCACATCGTCGCCGACATAGCCGGAAGTCAGGGCGATCCGCATCTCGGGCCAGTCCTGAGCCGCCTGACGCGCCAGGTCGATGCCGCTCATGCCGCCAGGCATGACGATGTCGGTCAGCATGAGGTCGAACCGGGCCTTGCGCAGGGCCTCCAGGGCGTCAGGGCCGCTCTCGGCCAGTTGCACCTCCAGGCCGAAGCCTTCCAGCAGGTCCAACGCCACGGCGGCGACGCTGGCGTCGTCCTCGACCAGCAGCATCCGACCGCCTCGGGTGGAAGCCCGTTCACCGGTGCTGCTTGCGGCGACCGGGGAGGGGAGATCTTCGGCGAGCAGCGGCGGAAGATAGAGGCGGACCTCCGCGCCGCGCCCGACCGTCGATATGACGTGGACACCGCCGCCTGACTGGCGGGCGAAGCCATAGACCTGGCTGAGACCCAGGCCGGTGCCCTTGCCGACCGGCTTGGTGGTGAAGAAGGGCTCGAAGACGCGGTCGATCACCTCGGCCGACATGCCCGATCCATTGTCCGACACCGTCACACAGACATAGTCGCCGGGCGCCAGCTCGGCGACCTGACCGGCCTCGATGACGCAATTCATGGTCTGGATCGTGATCCGCGCCCCCTTGCCGCCCGTGACATCGCCAAGGGCGTCACGGGCGTTGACGACCAGATTGAGCAAGGCGGCCTCGAACTGGGCCGGGTCGACCTTCACCGGCGCGCCGCCGCGCTTCAGCTTGACCTTGAAATCGACCGCCTCGCCCACGGCGCGGCGCAGCAAGGGTTCGCCCTCGCGGATCAGGCCGTTCAGGTCGAGGGCTTCGGGACGCAGCGCCTGGCGGCGAGAGAAGGCGAGCAATTGGTGGGTCAGGCTTTCGCCCCGCCGTGCGGCGGCCAGGGCGGCCTCGCCCAGCTTCTTCGTCTTGGCCGGATCGTTCGACCGCAGGATGATGTCCAGCGCGCCGATAACCACCGTGAGCAGATTGTTGAAGTCGTGAGCGACGCCGCCGGTCAGACGGCCCACGGCCTCCATCCGCTGGGCGTGCATCAGATGGGCCTCGGCGGCCGCCTTTTCCTCCAGGGCCTCGGCGACCCGGACTTCGAGCAGTTCGTTGATATGTTTGAGATCGTCCTCGGCCCGCTTGGCGTCCGTGACGTCCAGACTGGCGCCGACATAGCCCTGGAAGCCGCCGGCGGCGTCGAAACGGGGCACGCCCTCGGCGCGGATCCAGCGCAGGCCCAGGGTCGGATGATTGACGCGGCTGAGCGCCTCGAACCGGTCACGGGCCCGGAAGGCGCGAATGAAGGCGGCCTCGAATACGGCCTCGTCGTCGGGATGGACCAACCTGCGCCACGCGTCGGCCAACTGTTTTTGGGACCGAATGCCGAAGAAGCGGCGGTAGCGCTTGTTGCTGAAGACGAGCTTAGCGCTGTCGTCCGTCATCCAGATCAGAGCCGGGGCGCTGTCGGCGACGGTGCGGAAGCGGACTTCGGACTCGGCCAGACGCGCCTGGGCTTCGCGCATGTCGGTGACGTCGAAGGCGACGCCGACGAAGCCAATCACCGTCTTTCCGGCCAGGCGGGGGCGGGAGAAGGATTTCAGCCAGCGCCATTCGCCGTCGTGTCGGCGATAGCGCGCCTCGAGCGAGAAGGGTTCGCCGGTGGCTTCGCCCGCGATGGACTCCGCGAGGATGCGCTCCACATCATCGGGGTGCAGGGAGGCGCGCCAGTCGGCGGCTCGCGCCGTTTCATAATCGGCGCCGAAATAGGCGACATAGGCCTGATTGACGAAGGCGCGTTGCCGATTCTGGTCCGTGACCCAGATCAGAACCGGCGCGGTGTCGGCCAGAAGTCTGAACCGGGTCTCGCTGTCGCGCAGGGCGGCCTCTGCGGCGCGGGCGTCGGTGACGTCGATGTTGACGCCGATCATGCCCATGAATTCGCCGGCGGCGTTCAGCCGCGGGCGGGCCTCGGTGCGCAGCACGCGCCATTCGCCGTCCTGACGACGATGGCGTCCCTCCACGACATAGCCGGTAAGGGCGGCGTTGGCCTGTCGAGACACGGCGAGCAGTCGGTCACGGTCGTCCGGGTGAAGAATGGCGTCGGCGTCGAACGTGCGCAGGTCCGCATCGCCCCAGAAGAGGCGTTGGTCGTTGTTCAGGTGGATGACGTCGCCGTGCGCATCGGTCATCCACAGCATGACCGGGGCCAGTTCGCTGATGATGTGAAGCCGGTCTTCGGTCTCGTCCACGCGGGCGTTGGACAGGGACAAGGCCGAGACCACCGCATCGAGCCGCGCCAGGGCGCGGCGCAGGGACGCGCCCAGCCAGGCGCAGAACAGGCCGACGATAATGAAGTTCACCGTGGCGACGACGCTGAGGCCCGGGGGCATGCCGGCGCCGGATCCGGCGCTGAGCCTGACGACGACCCAACCGCCGATCAGGGCGGTGAAGACCGCCGTCGCGCCCGACAGGCGCCCTCCCGCCAGGGCCGCCAGGATCACCCCCGGCAAGAGGATCATGAAGCCGGTGATCTCGCCGTAGAAGGCCGCCCCCGCCGCGCGCATCGCCAGTGCGGCCCCGGCGCCGATCACGCCGATCAGTATACGTGTTCCGACCGAGCCGCGCTTTAGGCGTGCAAGCGCCAGAAGGCTGCGATCAGCGTCCAGAAATCGCGTGAAGAACGCATTTGCGTTCATGCCGCTCCGCCCTCATCGCACCGATCTTGTGCGGCGCTTGTTGATGCAACGCTTGCTCGTGATTCGCGTTCCTGACGGTCATGCTCGGACAGCGCCTGTCCGAGGTAAAGACTAATCAACGGATGGAACGAATATGACCGCAACGATCGACACCGGACTGTCCCAGGCCGAGCGCGGCGACGTCGCCGAACAGCTGACGCGCGTGCTGGCCGACGCCTATGCGGTCTATCTGAAGACGCACGGCTATCACTGGAACGTGCGGGGGCCGGAGTTCTTCGCCCTGCACAATCTGTTGGAGCAGCAGTACCGGGACCAGTGGGAGGCGCTGGACACCATCGCCGAGCGCATCCGGGCGCTGGGCGAGTTCGCCCCGCAGGGCTATGGCGTCTTCGCCAATCTGACGAGCATTCGCGACGGTGATCCGGAAAAGGAGGCGCCTGAGATGCTGCGCGAGCTGATGCGGGACCACGAGACCCTGATCGCCACCATGCGCGCCGCCCTGGATGTGGCGGACGGCGACGGGGATGACGTGACCGTCGATCTGCTGACCCAGAGGCTGGGCGCGCATGAGAAGTTCGCCTGGATGCTGCGCTCGACGCTGGGCGGGCGATAACGCCGGTCGTTTTGGCGCCTGAAAACGGCCCCGAAGTGCGGGCATGACGAGGTTGAAGCGGGGCTCCCTTTGGCGGGAGCCTCGTCTTTTGTGGACCGGAATGACGCTGACGCATTGGAAGATGATCTGGACGGCGCTGAAGCGCTCAGCGGCGGCTCTGCCGGCCGCCGGCGCCGTGCTGGGCGTCGCCATGGCGGCGGGATCGACCGTCAGACCTGACGTGAACCGCACGGCCGAAGCGGTGGCGCGGGTGACGGGCGGGGATCTGAGCGCCGCCGGTCTGGATGCGGTGAAGGGGCGGTTGACGCCGTCTCAGCTGGCCCTGGCGCAACGCCACGACCCGGGCTTGCAGCCGGCGGCCTATCGGCCTGACGCCGGCCTGCTGGCGACCGGCGCGCTGCGCCCCGCACGACCCTTTGTCTTCAAGGGCAGCGCCGAGGATCGCCGACGCGCGCTGCGTTGCCTGACCCAGGCGGTCTATTTCGAGGCGGCCCTGGAACCGGACGCCGGGCAGGCGGCGGTGGCCCAGGTGGTGCTGAACCGGGTGCGCGATCCCAACTACGCCAAGACGGTGTGCGGCGTGGTGTTCGAAGGCGCCGAGCGGATCACCGGCTGCCAGTTCAGCTTCACCTGCGACGGGTCGCTGTCCCAGGCGCCGGTGGCCTGGGCCTGGGAGCGGGCGCGCAAGGCGGCGGAGAAGGCGCTGAACGGCGAAGTCGCCCAGCAGGTGGGAACGGCCACCCATTATCACGCCGACTATGTCGATCCCTGGTGGGCGCCGTCGGTGGCGAGGGTCAACAAGATCGGCGCGCACGTCTTCTATCGCTGGAAGGGCGTCTATGGCGAAACCGCCGCCTTCCGCACCGCCTACAAGGGCCATGAGCCGGTGATCGACGAGGTGCGGTTCTCGCGCCTGCGCCCCGGCGTTCAACCCGGTCAGGCGACCGGCGGGGCGGATCCGGATGCGCCGCTGCCGGACGCCGCCGCGACGCGGATGAAGACCGTCGAGATCGATGGCCAGCAGCGGGTCGTCGGAGTGGTCAGCCTGGGCGGCCGTCGCCTGCCGACACAAGACGAGGTGGCCGCGATCAACGCCCGGCTTCAAGCCCTCGAACGCGCGGCGCCCTCGACGCCCAGTGTCGTCGTGGCGCCCGAAGGCGTGGCGACGATGCCGGTGGAGGAGGTGGGGCGGCCCGCCAATTGATCAGGCTCTAGTGAAACGCTTGGCAGGGTTGAAGCATTTAAGGACCGACCTTACCGACGGCCGAACGAGGACGCCTGATTGACCGTGCCCGATAGAGACAGTCCGGGGTGGGACGAGGCCGAACGTCTGGCGATCCTTCGGGACTATGGTGTTCTGGATACCGAGAGGGAGGCGGCGTTCGATGACGTGGTCGCCCTGGTCGCCCGCATCTGCGAAACCCCGATCGCGGCCGTCAATCTGATCGACGCCGACCGGCAGTGGTTCAAGGCCGAGACCGGACTGGGCGTGCGCGAGACGCCCCTGGCCACCTCCTTCTGCGCCCACGCCCTGTTGCTGGAAGACGGCATGGTGGTGCCGGATGCGGCGCTGGACCCCCGCTTCATCGACCATCCGCTGGTGACCGGCGAGCCGGGTCTGCGCTTCTATGCGGGGCGGCTTCTGACGACGCCGGAAGGCCTGACCTTGGGCACGCTGTGCGTGCTGGACACCAAGCCCCGACCGGAAGGCCTCAACGACCTGCAGACCATGGCGCTGGAGACCATGGCCCGCCAGGTCATGTCGCACATGGAACTGCGCCGGGTGCTGCGTCTGCGTAACGAAATGGAAGCCCAATTCCGCGTTCTAACGGACGCCATGCCGCAGATGGTGTGGTCGACGCGGCCGGACGGATTCCACGACTACTATAATGCGCGTTGGTACGAGTTCACCGGCGTGCCGGCGGGTTCGACCGACGGCGAGGGTTGGAACGGCATGTTCCATCCCGACGATCAGGCCCGGGCGCGGGAGCGGTGGAGCCGGTCGCTGGAGACGGGGGAACCCTATGAGATCGAATACCGGCTGAAGCATCACTCGGGCGTCTATCGCTGGACGCTGGGCCGGGCGGTGGCGGTGTTGAACGACGCGGGCGAGATCACCCGGTGGTTCGGCGCCTGCACCGATATCGACGAGCTGAAGCGGCTGGAGCAGGGCCGGGAGCTGATCAGCCAGGAGCTGAGTCACCGGATCAAGAACATCTTCGCGGTGATCACGGCCCTGGTCGCCCTGTCCGCCCGGCAGTATCCGGAAGCCAAGGCCTTCGCCGCCTCGCTGAGGACGCGGATCGCGGCCCTGGCGCGCGCCCATGAGTTCGTGCGGCCGCACACGGAGACGTCGAAGCCGACGGTGGGACCGACCACCCTGCACGCCTTCCTGTCCGACCTGTTCGGCGCCTATGCCGACGATACGGGCCGGTGTCGGGTCAATATTGTCGGAGACGATGCGGTGTTCGACGACCAGGCGGCGACCTCTGTCGCCCTGTTGTTCCACGAGCTGGCGACGAACGCGGCCAAATACGGCGCGTTGTCCAATGACCATGGGCGGGTCGAGCTGACGACGCGGGGGGAGGAAGACCGGTTCGTCCTGACCTGGGCCGAGACCGGCGGTCCCGCGGTGGAAGGCGCGCCGACAAAGACGGGTTTCGGGTCGTCTTTGGCTCTGCTGTCGGTCGAAGGCCAGCTGGGCGGCCGGCTGACGAGCGAATGGCGGCCGGAGGGGCTCAGGATGGTTGTGGATTTGCCATCCACCGCGCTGTCCCGACGTCGAGCGGCCGAGAAGGCGATTTGATCACGCTCGGGTTGAAACCCTTGGGCGGGTTTCGCGTTAGGTACGTTCCCGAACACAAGCTCATACCCCCATGCCCGCGCGTATCCTGATCATCGAAGACGAAGCTCTGGTGGCGATGGAGCTGCGTTTCGTGTTGGAGGATCTTGGCCATCAGGTGGTCGGGGTCGCGGCGACGGCGAAGTCGGCGCGCGTTCTGGCGCGCGAGACCGACGTCGATCTGGCGCTGGTCGATATTCATCTTTCAGACGGCCCGACCGGAATTGGTTTGGGACGGGAACTGGGACAGGACATGGGCGTGACCGTTCTGTTCATGACCGCCAACCCCGGCATGGTGCGTGAAGGCGTGGCCGGCGCCATCGGCGTCCTGTCCAAGCCGACCGACGAACGCGCGGTGCGGACCGCCATCGACTACGCCCTGCGACGCCGTCAGGGCGAGCCGGCGCAGTATGCGCCGCCGGGCCTGCAACTGTTCGCCTGACGGAGGGCTAGGGGCCTGTCACCAGGCCCCGATCTTCTCGGCTTCCTTGTGGCTGATCGGGTGATTGGCCTTGGCGTGGTCTTCCTCAGCGAGGAAGCGGCTGGCCTCCAGCGCAGCCATACAGCCCATTCCCGCAGCGGTGACGGCCTGACGATAGATGTCGTCGGTCACGTCGCCGGCGGCCCAGACGCCCTCGATGGCGGTCTGCGCCGTGCCCGGCTTGACCCGCAGATAGCCGCCCGAGTTGGTCTCGAGCTGACCCTTGAACAGTTCCGACGACGGGGCGTGGCCGATGGCGATGAAGACGCCGTCCGCCGGAATCTCTTGGGTCGAGCCGTCCTCGATGTTCTTCAGCCGCACGCCGGTGACATTCTTGGCCATGCCGTCCACGACGCCGACGATCTCTTCGATCGCCGAGTTCCAGATCACCTCGACCTTGGGATTGGCGAACAGGCGGTCCTGAAGAATCTTCTCGGCGCGGAACTCGTCGCGGCGGTGGACGACCGTGACCTTGGAGGCGAAATTGGTCAGGAACAGCGCCTCTTCCACGGCGGTGTTGCCGCCGCCGACGACCACGACGTTCTTGCCGCGATAGAAGAAGCCGTCGCAGGTGGCGCAGGCGGAGACGCCGAAGCCCTGATAGGCGGCCTCTGACTCCAGGCCCAGCCATTTGGCCTGGGCGCCGGTGGAGATGATGACGGTCTCGGCCAGGATCTCGTCGCCGCCGTCCAGCTTCAGCCGGAACGGGCGTTGCGACAGGTCGGCGGAGACGACGATGTCGTGGATGACCTCGGTTCCCACGTGCAGGGCCTGGGCCTGCATCTGCTCCATCAGCCACGGACCCTGGATGGTCTCGGCGAAGCCGGGATAGTTCTCGACATCGGTGGTGATGGTCAGCTGGCCGCCGGGCTGGAGGCCGGCGATGACGACGGGATTCAGCGAGGCGCGGGCGGCGTAGATGGCGGCGGTCCAGCCGGCGGGGCCGGAACCGATGATGGCGACGCGTACGGTACGAGCTTGGGTCATGCGCCTATTTAGGGGCTGATTCCCGTTTGCGCGATGTTAGTCTCGCCTCGGGCGTTAAAGGGAGACGGGGATGAGCGATAACAAGGCGGCCTTGGTGACCATCTACATAGGCGCGGGGGTTGCGATTGGGGTAGTGCTGGGCTTGGCTTTAGACAATTTGGTCTTTGGCATCGGCCTGGGGGTCGCCATCGGCGTCGGCCTGGGCGTGGCTTTGAGCAGTGAGAAAACCAAGTCAAAGAAGGGCGACGGTTCGGACGGCGGCGGGCCGGTGATAACGGGTGGCCACACCTATCACCACAGTCATGACGCGGGTTGCGACGGCGGGGGAGACGGCGGAGGCGGCGACTGAACCCCTCCTTTCGTCATCCTCCGGCGAGCGTAGCGAGACCGGGGGACCCAGCGGCGCGCGAGAGCGCGAACCTGTCGCGGACCAGTTGTTTCCGCATCTTGCTGCGGAAAGATTTCGCCTTCGGCGCCGCTGGGTCCCCCGGTCTGCGCCGCGAAGACGCGGCTTGCCGGAGGATGACGAAAGTGAGGGTGCGATTTACCGCGTCCCCATCGCCTCAAGCACCGCCCGCGCCGCCCGCTCGGTTTCAGCGAGGGGCGCATAGGTCCAGCCGCCCAGCGTTCCATCGAAGGGACGGGTGGCGCCGCGTTCGGCCAGGTCGTCGTGCAGCCGGGCGAACTTGTCGCCGGACTTGAGCGGAACCATGGGCAGGATGTGGACCGGCTTGCCCGTGGAGGCCGCCTCCGCAGCCATGTTGGCGCTGTCCTCGGTGACCAGGATGTGGTCGGCGAAATGCAGGAAGCCGAACATCGGGTTGTCGCCCGCGCCGTCCCAGATCCAGCCGGGCAGGCCGGACAGGCGGGCGGTCATGACGGCCTTGGCCGCCTGCGGCGTGCGGCGCGAGAAGGTCAGCAGCAGCGACCCGCCCGACGCGCGAACGGCGTCGGCGATCTGGTCGGCGAGTTCCGCCGCATGGGCCTCGGTCAGGTCGAAGGCCTTGGACTTGCCGCCGATCAGCACAGAGACGCGCGGATGGGGCAGGGGGGCGATCCGGTCGGCGAAGGCCGGGGCGGCCTGGGCGATCCGGTCGGGCGTGATGCGGTGGGGCGAGCCGGTGATCTCGAAGACATTGTCGCCCGCCAAGCCGTCGTGGGCCGGGGCGACGATCATGTCGTAGCGGGCCTTGGCCCAGCGCGGATCCTGGGTCTGGACCACGAAGGTGCGGCCGCCGCTCCAGGCCTTGACGCGGGTGGACAGGGGCAGGGTGGCGCGGCCGGTGGCGATCCAGAGGTCGGGCCACATGTCGGGCTGGGGGGCTGTTACGGCGTCGGAGGTCGAGGCCAGCATCGACGGCGTCTTCAGCGCCGACGGCAGGCGATCAAACAGGCTTCGCCATTGAATGCGTTTGACGATGATCTCGGCCGGGGTCAGGCGTTGCACGGCTTCGGCGAGACCCAGGGCCTGGTTCTCGATGCCGGCGCGGCCGTCGGAGACAACCCAGATGGAGAGGGGACGCGTCATCTTAATCTCCCTCCCCGGTACGGGGAGGGGGGCGCAGCGGAGCGAAGCCGGGTGGGGAGGGCAAGGCGGAAGTCCCACAGACCTGTGTCGCATTCAGGTAGTGCGGCCCGACTGGGCCGCCCCCACCCCGTCGCTGCGCGACGCCCCTCCCCCGCAGGGGGAGGGAGAGGTTTGTGCGAGTTTGGGCTTATTTCCACTCGACCTTGAGGATCTCGTAGGCCTTCACCCCGCCGGGGGTGTTGACCTCGACCACGTCGCCGACCTCCTTCGAGATCAGGGCGCGGGCGATGGGCGAGGCGATTGAGACCTTGCCCTTCTTCACATCGGCCTCGTGTTCACCGACGATCTGGTAACGGCTCTCGTCCTCGGTGTCCTCGTCGACCACAGTGACTGTGGCGCCGAACTTGACCTGGCTGCCCGACAGTTTCGATACGTCGATCACCTGGGCGCGGCTGATCTTGTCCTCGATGTCGGCGATCTGGCCTTCGATCCAGCCCTGACGCTCCTTGGCGGCATGGTATTCGGCGTTTTCAGACAGGTCGCCGTGTTCGCGGGCCTCAGAGATGGCCGCGATGACGCTCGGCCTTTCGACCGACTTCAATTGCTTCAGTTGATCGTCGAGGACGCGATAGCCCTCGCCCGTCATCGGCACTTTTTCCATTGGTGTCGTGATTTTTCTGGTTCGCCCGGAGACTGGAAAGACGCGAAATAGGCACACAAAAGGCCGCGGGGCGGGCGCGGCCGGGCATCAATACTAGGGTTTCTCGCACTTGAATTCAAGAGCGAGCCCCGCGTTGATGCGTGCTTAAGCGCGGGCGGGCGGCTTGGGCTTGGTGTCGCGATGCAAGACGCTCTTGACCAGACTATAGGCCAGCCAGGCGACGGCGGCTAGGCCGATCAACATGAACAGCCAGGACACAAGGGCGACGCCGGCCGCCATAAAGGCCAGGACAAAGGCGACTGCGGCGGCCAGTCCGGCGACGATCTGGAGCGTTTGAAACTTCATGCGGACCTAACGCCCCGAACGGCATGAAGTTGCGTCCCAAGAAGTCGTATCGCCTCAGGCGTAGCTGTAGGCGCCGCCGCGTTCGAGCGCCCGTTGATAGGCCGGACGGGCGTGAATCTTCTCTAGAAAGGCCTTCAGTCGCGGCTGGGCCGCCGGGGCGAACGCCCGGTCCGCGCCGGCTTCGACCGGGAAGCTCATCATGATGTCGGCGGCGGTGAACTGGTCGCCCGCGAACCATTCGGACCGCCCCAGTTCGCTCTCCCAGAAACCGACATGGGCGCGCAGTTGCGGATCGACGAAACTGGTCAGGGCCTTGGCGGAGATACCCTTGACCAGGGGCTTCACCAGGCCGGGCGCGCGTTGCGGCAACATGGAGAAGACCAGCTTCAGCAGCAGGGGCGGCATGGCCGACCCTTCGGCGTAATGGAGCCAATAGGTGAAGCGGCGGGCGTCCTCGGTTCCCGCCAACGGGCGAAGCCGGCCTGCGCTATAGGTTTCCAGCAGATATTCCACCACGGCGCCGGTTTCGGCGACCTTGATGTCGCCGTCCTCGATCACCGGGGACTTGCCCAACGGGTGGATGGCCAGAAGGGCCGGAGGGGCCAGACGGGTGGCCGCATCCCGTTCGTACCGGATCACCTCATAGTCCAGGCCCAGTTCCTCCAGCAGCCACAGGACGCGCTGGGAGCGGCTGTCGTTCAGGTGGTGGACTTTGATCATGGGGCGGCTCCGTGCGAACGGCGCAGACTATTCCGCGCCGCCGTCGGGGAAGTCCAGACCTATCGCGGGGCGCGGACGTGGCGTTTCGGCCAGCGACGACATGAACTTGCGGCGCCACAGCGAAGTTTGGCGCGCACGGCGGCGAAAGCGATGCTAGCCATGAGTCATGAACAGATCTCGCGTCGCCGCCTTCTTCACCTCTCTGAGCTTTTTCGTCATTGCGTCCCTGGCCGCCGGCGTCGTCGTCGGCGCCCTGGCCCAGGAGATCCATGTCCCGTGGCTGACTGGAACACTGGGCGTCGTCGAGAACCTGGGCCAGGTGTGGTTGAACGCCCTGCGGATGACGGTCATCCCCCTGGTGTTCAGCCTGCTGGTGACGGGGATCGTCTCCATCGCCGACGCCGCGGCGACGGGGCGGATCGCGGTGCGGTCGCTGACGGTGTTCGGCGTCCTGCTGGTCGGGGCGACGGTCTATGCGATCCTGGCGGGCCTGGGGCTGCTGGCGCTGTGGCCCATCGACCCGGAGGCGGGGCGGGCCCTGCTGGCCGGGATTCCGGCGGACTCGGTGGCGGCGGTGGGCGAGGCGGCGCGGACCGACGGGCTGAGGGCCTTCCTGGCCAGTCTGGCGCCGTCCAATCTGATCAAGGCGGCGGCGGACGACGGAGTGCTGGCCGTGGTGGTCTTCGCCCTGGCCTTCGGTTTCGCCGCGACCCGGATCAAGGCCGAGCTGCGCCGGCCCCTGGCGGGCTTCTTCGAGGCGGTGGCCGAGACCATGGTGGTCATCGTCCACTGGGTTCTACTGGCCGCGCCGTTCGGGGTGTTCGCCCTGGCCCTGGGCGTGGGCTTGCGCGCCGGCCTGGGCGTGGCGGGCACCCTGGCCCATTATGTCGCCATCGTCTGCCTGAGCCAGATCGGCCTGATCCTGATCATCTATGTCGTCGCGACGGTCTGGGGGCGGATCTCGCTGGGCCGGTTCGCGCGCGCCGTGGCCCCGGCTCAGGTGGTGGCGGTCTCGACCCAGTCGTCGCTGGCCAGCCTGCCGGTCATGATCGAGCGGGCGCGCGACTGGCTGGGCGTGCCTCAGACCTCGGCGGGTCTGGTCCTGCCGTTGGCGGTGGCGGTGTTCCGCATCACCAGCCCGGTCGCCAATCTGGCGGTCTGTCTGTATGTCGCCCAGCTGAACGGGGTGGAGCTGAGCGTCGGGGCCCTGATCGCGGGCGGGCTGACGGCCGTCGCCGTCTCCATCGCCTCGGTCGGCCTGCCGGGCCAGGTCAGCTTCTTCGCCAGCGTCGGCCCCATCTGCCTGGCCATGGGCCTGCCGCTGGGGGTGCTGCCGCTGTTGCTGGCGGTCGAGGTCATCCCCGACATCTTCCGCACCGTCGGCAATGTCACCGCTGACCTGGCGGCGACGCGGATCGTGGCGGGCGAGGACGGGGAAGACGAGGCGGCCGAAGCCGCCTAATCCGTCCCTAGTTGGTGCGGGGCATCAGGCCCTCGGCCGCCGCGACCGAGGCCTCGACGCCCAGGGTGACGGCCGGTTCCGGCGTGATCTTGAACAGGGGCGAATGGTGGCCGGCGGCCTGCTCAAGCTCGGCCTCGGGCGTGCCGCCGACGCTGAAATAGACGCCCTTCACCCCGGTCTCGGGCTGGACGAAATAGGCGAAGTCCTCGGCCCCCATGCCGCCGCGCGGGGTGTCGCGCAGCACGTCCGGGCCGAAGGTCGAGGCGAAGATGTCGCGCACCCGCTGGGCGGTCTCGCGGTCGTTGATGGTCGCCGGCGTGGTCTCGGTCGCCGAGCGGGTGACGACGGGCAGCCGGTCCTCGGGCACGTCCAGGGCCAGGGCCGTGTTGCGGGCCACCCGGTCGATGCCGTCCAGCAGGGTCGTGCGAACCTCGGGACTGTCGGCGCGGACGGTCAGTTGCAGATCGACCTGTTCGGGAATGATGTTGTGCTTGATCCCCCCGTGGATCGATCCGACGGTGACCACCGCCCCCTCCAGCGGACTGACCTCGCGGCTGCGCAGGGTCTGGAGCGAGACCACGATCTGGGAGGCGACCAGCACCGGATCGACGCCCAGGTGCGGATAGGCGCCGTGCGTGCCCACGCCGCGCACCGCGATGTCGACGCTGTCCGAGCTGGACGAGGTGATGTCCAGCGGGGCCTCGAGCTTGCCGGTCGGGGTGTCGGCCGAGACGTGGAAGGCCAGGGCGTAGTCCGGCTTGGGGAAGCGGGTGTAGAGGCCGTCCTGCATCATGGCGCGGGCGCCGAAGATCCGCTCCTCCGCCGGCTGGCCGATCAGCACCAGGGTGCCGGACCAGTTGGCCTTGCGCGCCGCCATCTGGCGGGCCGTGCCGACCAGGGCGGTGATGTGCACATCATGGCCGCAGGCGTGCATGACCGGCTTTTCGACCCCGTCGGCGTCCAGCTGGCGCGCCGTCGAGGCGTTGGCCAGGCCCGAGCGTTCCTGAAGCGGCAGGCCGTCCATGTCGGCGCGGATCATGACGGTGGGCCCGGCGCCGTTCTTCAACACGGCGACCACGCCCGTGCCGCCGACGCCGGTCGTGACCTGATAGCCGAGCGCCGTCAGCTCGCGCGCCAGCCGGGCCGAGGTCTGGACCTCCTGCCCCGACAGTTCGGGATTGCGGTGGAACCAGTCGAACAGGGTCGCGAGATTGGCGTCATAATCCGCCTTCACCGCCGCCTTCAGACCGGCGTCCTGCGCCAGGACGGGCGTCCCCGCCGCCAGGGCCAGAGCCATCGCCGCCGTGGTCAATATCGCGCGTTTCATCCGTGATCCCCTTGTTCCCTGGGGCGACCTTAGCGGTTGGGAGCCGACTGGCAAGGCTCAGAGAAGGGTCGAGGTCGCGCCCGCCGCCAGCAGGATCAGGTGGATCACCACGACCACGCCGAACTGCGTCCTGAACGGTTCCTTGCGCGTCTTGTGGCGGAGCAGGTGCTGACCCATCCAGGCGCCCAGGCCGCCGATCAGGCCGAACAGCAGCAGGGTCGCCTCCGGCGTACGCCACAGGCCGGCCTTCGCCTTTTGCTTGTCCCTGGCGAAGGCGGCGAAGCCTAGGACTTCGCCGCACAGGATGGCTATCAGAGTGAGGTCGAGATTGGAGATCGGCATGTCTCTGGTTTCCGGCCGCTACGCGTTCGCAGCGTGCGGCCGAAAACCGGAGCTTTCGTCAACGTCAGGCGTAGTCCTGGATCGGCCTCACATCCAGGTCGCCGGCCTTGATGGCGCCGATGGCTTGGGCGGCGGCGAGGGCGCCGGCGGTGGTGGTGTAGTAGGGGATCTTCATCATCAGGGCGGTGCGGCGCAGGGAGAAGCTGTCCTGCAACGACTGTTTGCCCGAGGTGGTGTTGAAGACCAGCTGGACCTCGCCGTTCTTCATGGCGTCCACGATGTGGGGGCGGCCTTCCAGCACCTTCTTGACCAGGCCGACCTCGATGCCCTGGGTCGCCAGATAGTCGCGGGTGCCGCCGGTGGCGATGATGGAGAAGCCTTCGGACAGCAGGGTCTGAACCGCCTCGACGATGAAGGCCTTGTCGTCCTCCTTGACCGAGACGAAGGCGCAGCCGGCCGTGGGCAGGGTGGTGCCGCCGCCGATCTGGGACTTGGCGAAGGCGCGGGCGAAGGCGGGGGCCATGTCGGCCTCGCCCTCACGCTTCCAGTCCAGGCCCATGACCTCGCCGGTCGAGCGCATTTCCGGGCCCAGGATGGTGTCGACCCCGGCGAAGCGGGCAAACGGGAAGACCGCTTCCTTGACCGCGATATGATCGTAGGGCTTGTCGGTCAGGCCGAAGGATTTCAGCGGCACGCCGGCCATGACCTTGGCGGCGATGGCGGCGATCGGCTGGCCGATGGTCTTGGCCACGAACGGCGCCGTGCGGGACGCGCGCGGGTTGACCTCCAGCACGAAGATGCGCGGGTTCTCGCTGTGCGGTTCTTCGATGGCGAACTGGACGTTCATCAGGCCGCGCACCTTCAGGGCCTTGGCCATTTCGGTGGTCTGGCGCTTCAGCTCGGCCACCGTCTCGGCCGACAGGGACCAGGGCGGCATGGAGCAGGCGCTGTCGCCCGAGTGGACGCCGGCTTCCTCGATATGTTCCAGCACGCCGGCGACGAAGACGGTCTCGTCGTCGCACAGGGCGTCCACGTCCACCTCGGTGGCGCGGTTCAGATAGTGGTCGATCAGGACGGGGTCGGAGCCCGAGACGCGCATGGCCTCGTGGACGTAGCGGTCCAGCTGCTCGCGGTCGTGGACGATCATCATGCCGCGGCCGCCCAGGACGTAGGAGGGGCGTAGAACGACGGGATAGCCGACCTCTTCCGCCTTCTGCGCGGCCTCTTCGGCGCTGCGGGCCAGGCCGTTGGGCGGTTGTTTCAGGCCGATGGCCTCCAGCATCTGCTGGAAGCGCTCGCGGTCCTCGGCCAGGTCGATGGAGTCGACGCTGGTGCCCAGGACGGGGATATTGTCCTCTTGCAGGGCGTGGGCCAGCTTCAGCGGGGTCTGGCCGCCGAACTGGACGACGCAGCCGATCAGGTCGCCGTTGGAGCGTTCGACCTCGATCAGCTCCAGCACGTCCTCGGCCGTCAGCGGCTCGAAATACAGGCGGTCGGAGGTGTCGTAGTCGGTCGATACGGTCTCGGGGTTGCAGTTGACCATGATCGACTCGACGCCGATCTCGTCGAAGGCGAAGGCCGCGTGGCAGCAGCAGTAGTCGAACTCGATCCCCTGGCCGATCCGGTTGGGACCGCCGCCCAGGATGATGGCCTTCTTCTTGTTCGTCGGTTCGGACTCGCACTCGGGGATCTGGCCCAGGGCGCCGGTCTCATAGGTCGAATACATATAGGCGGTGGCGCTGGCGAACTCGGCGGCGCAGGTGTCGATGCGCTTGAACACCGGGCGGACGTTCAGGCCGCGACGGGCCAGACGCACGGCCTTTTCGGTCGCGCCGGTCAGTTGGGCCAGGCGGGCGTCGGCGAAGCCCTTGGCCTTCAGGCGGCGGAACTCGGTCGGGTCGGTCGGCAGGCCCTTGACCCGGATGTGGCCTTCCTCGCGCACGATGTCGGCGATCTGGCGCAGGAACCAGGGCTCGTAGGAACAGGCGGCGTTGACCTCCTCCACCGTCAGGCCGTGGCGGAAGGCCTGGGCGATGACGCGGATGCGGTCGGGGGTGGGCACGCCCAGGGCGCGGACCACGGCGGCGCGGGCGGCGCCGGCGTCTTCGACGTCAGCGACGCCTTCGATCTCGATCTCGTCGAAGCCGGACAGGCCGGTCTCAAGCCCGCGAAGGGCCTTCTGCATCGATTCCTGGAAGGTGCGGCCGATGGCCATGACCTCGCCCACCGACTTCATCGAGGTGCCCAGCAGGGGCTCCGAACCGGGGTATTTCTCGAAGGCGAAGCGCGGGATCTTGGTGACGACATAGTCGATGCTCGGCTCGAACGAGGCCGGCGTGACCTGGGTGATGTCGTTGGTCAGTTCGTCCAGGGTGTAGCCGACGGCCAGACGCGCCGCGACCTTGGCGATGGGGAAGCCGGTGGCCTTGGACGCCAGGGCGGACGAACGCGACACGCGCGGGTTCATCTCGATCACCACCATCCGGCCGTCGGCCGGATTGATGGCCCACTGGACGTTCGATCCGCCGGTCTCGACGCCGATCTCGCGCAGGACGTTGATCGAGCCGGTCCGCATCCGCTGATATTCCTTGTCGGTCAGCGTAAGCGCAGGGGCGACGGTGATGGAGTCGCCCGTGTGGACGCCCATCGGGTCGATATTCTCGATCGAGCAGATGATGATGCAGTTGTCCGCCGTGTCGCGGACGACCTCCATCTCGTATTCCTTCCAGCCCAGCACCGATTCCTCGATCAGGACCTCGGTGGTCGGCGACAGGTCGAGGCCGCGCAGGACGATCTCCTCGAACTCCTCGCGGTTGAAGGCGATGCCGCCGCCGGTGCCGGCCAGGGTGAAGGACGGGCGGACGACGGCGGGCAGGCCGACGAACTCCAGCCCCTCCAGCGCCTCTTCCATCGAGTGGGCGGCCTTGGAGCGGGGGCTCTCCAGGCCCAGCTTGTCCATGGCGTCACGGAATTTCTGGCGATCCTCGGCCTTGTCGATCACGTCGGCTTTCGCGCCGATCATCTCGACGCCGTACTTCTTCAGCGCGCCCGAGGCGTCCAGGGCCAGGGCGGTGTTTAGCGCGGTCTGGCCGCCCATGGTGGGCAGAAGCGCGTCGGGGCGCTCCTTGGCGATGATCTTCTCGACCATCTCGGGCGTGATCGGCTCGATATAGGTGGCGTCGGCCACCTCGGGGTCGGTCATGATGGTGGCGGGGTTCGAGTTGACCAGGATGACCCGGTACCCCTCGGCCTTCAGCGCCTTGCACGCCTGGACGCCGGAATAGTCGAACTCGCACGCCTGACCGATGACGATCGGGCCTGCGCCGATGATGAGGATGGACTTTATGTCTGTGCGCTTGGGCATCGCCAGCTCTTCTTCTTATTGAACGCTAATGGGTCACGACCGCGCAGTCCCAGCCGTCATAGTCTAGCTGAAACGCTGCGGCCCAGGTCTGCATCATGGCGGAGGTCGCCGCGAAGGACGCCTCGTCCACCGCCATGGTGGTCTCGAGTGTGGTGGAGTCGTCGGCGCCGCCGGTCAGGAAGCCGGCGCGGCGCGCGACCTCGTTCAGGTCGCCGTGGTCGCCCTCGCCATAGAAGTAGAACCGCGTGTGACGCGGAGTCACGCCGCTGTCGCCCTGTTCGGCCAGCGCCGCACGCACCATGGCGTCGCGTTCGTCATGACTGATGTCCGAGGCGTCCAAGGGGCGACCTGATCCTTCGTTGTTTGCGCGCGCGTAGCCGCCGCAGGGCGTCGCCATGCGGAGCTCGCGTCGGGTTGTCGGTTAAGCGGCCCGTTTAGAGAGGGAGGGGCGGGGGGGCAAGAGCTTATGCGTCAGCGATGGCCGCGATCCAGTCGGGCAGTTCGGCGATGCGGCTCAGCGAGACGTAGCGGGGCTCGTTTTCGGGGGCGTCGGCCAGTTCATGGGCCCAGGTGACGTGATAGGGGATGTGGACGCCGAAGGCGCCGGCGGCGATGGCGGGCAGGACGTCGGACTTCATCGAATTGCCGGCCATGACGGCTTCGGCCGGTCCCGTGCCGTGGCGGGCGAAGACGCGCTCGTAGGTGGCGCGGTCCTTTTCCGAGACAATCTCCACCGCCGCAAACAGGTCGCCGAGGCCCGAGGCCGCCAGCTTGCGTTCCTGGTCCAGCAGGTCGCCCTTGGTGATCAGGACCAGGCGGTAGTTTTCGGACAGTTGGGCGACGACCTCGTCCACGCCGGGCAGGGTCTCGACCGGGTGGGCCAGCATTTCGCGGCCGGCGGCCAGGATCTCGCGCACCACCTCGGGCGGGGCGCCGCCGTCGCACAGCTCCATCGCCGTCTCGATCATCGACAGGGTGAAGCCCTTCACGCCGTAGCCGTAGAGGCGCAGGTTGCGCTGTTCGGTCTCGGCCAGGCGCGCCTCGATGGTGGCCGCGTCGCCGTGGTCGTCCAGCAGGTCGACGAACCGGGCGTGGGTCAGACGAAAGATCGTCTCATTGTGCCAGAGGGTGTCGTCGGCATCGAGGCCGACCGTGGTGATGGGCATGGGGGTCGTCCGGGGCGCGGTCCGCAAATCAGGTGCGGGGCTCTTGGCCCGAGCCTGTGGCGAAGACAAGACGCGCGCGACTCTTCGTGATTTGCGCGGCGAGCGGGGTTCGGCCAAGGATCGTCCCATGTTCGGTCGCCGCTTCCTGAGTGTTTCCAGCGCCTTGTCGTTAAGCTTACTGCTGGCGGCCGGATCGGCGTTCGGCGCGCCCCAGGCGACGACCGGGACGCGCTTCTCCGACATCGTGCAGATGGCGCCCTCGCGTGATCGGGCGCGGACGAACCAGCGGGTGTTCGACAAGGTCTGGAGCGAGGTGCGGCGCGGCTATTACGATCCCAACCTGCACGGGGTGGACTGGGGTGCGGCGCGGGATCGGTTTCGGCCCCTGGCGGCGTCGGCGGTCGATGACCGGGCCCTGTACCGGGTGCTGAACGAAATGCTGGATCTGTTGGACGACGGTCATGCCGGGGCCAGCCCGCCGGCCGCCGTGCGCCGACAGGACACGCAGTATGCACGCCGCGCGGTCATGGGCATGACCCTGATGCGGGGAGAAGATCCCGACATATGGACGGTGGAACGGGTGCGTGAGGGATCGCCGGCGCAGGAGGCCGGGGTGCAGCTGGGCTGGACCTTGAACAGCGTCGATGGCCGGTCCTGGGGGCCGGATGTCGAGGTGCAGGACGGCCGGCCGGTGCATCTGGTCCTGACGGATGAGACGGGCGCGCGGCGCGAGACGACGCTGACGCCGCGCCTGATGGATGGGCCGCAGCCGTTTACGGCGGACAAGTCGCGGCCGGGGGTGCTGGTGCTGACGGTGGAGCAGTTCGATCCGGGCCTGGGGGGCTGGATCGGAGGAGAACTGGACGGGCTGTCGCCGGATGTGGACGTGATCTTGGACCTGAGGGCCAACCCGGGCGGGCGTCTGTCGGAGGCGGAGTCTGTGCTGACCTGTTTCCTGCCGTACGATCAGGTTTGGGCCACCCAGACAGGGCGGACGGGACGGTCCGTGACGCTGACCGCCTCGGGCGACTGCGGCGGACGGCGCGAGCCTGTGCCCAACGAGGTCGCTGTCCTGGTGGACCGGGGCAGCCGCAGCGCGGCGGAGTTGACCCCCGCAGCCTTGCAGGAGGCGCGGCGCGGGATCGTGGTGGGCGAAAAGACCATAGGCTCGGTTCTGATCGCCCAGGAGACGGAGCTGCCGGACGGCGGGCGGCTGACCCTGAGCCGGGCCGATTTCGTTACGGCGGGGGGCGTGCGGCTGGAGAAGCACGGGGTTACGCCCGACATCGAGGCCCCCCGCACCGTGGCCCAGCGCCGCGCCGGCGAGGACCCGACGCTGGAAGCGGCCATCGCCGCGCTGAAGGCCGAGCGGGCCCAGGCCGGCGGAACCACCTCGGGCCTTTAGACCAGCAGTATTTGAAGGCGCCGAAGCGCCGAAGCGGCCCTG
This sequence comes from Brevundimonas sp. SL130, assembly GCF_026625805.1. Lineage (NCBI taxonomy): Bacteria > Pseudomonadati > Pseudomonadota > Alphaproteobacteria > Caulobacterales > Caulobacteraceae > Brevundimonas > Brevundimonas sp. SL130. Next base: position 2,872,030 of record NZ_CP113064.1, on the reverse strand, counting down.
TTCGTGCATCGGGAATAGGACGATCTGGCCCAGCAACGGCTGGTCGGGAGGGGGCGTGACTGGCCAAGGCCGACTCAGGACAGGGGGCGAGCCGCGACATGGAGACAGACACCCCCGTGCATTCCGCCAAATCTATTGCTAAGCGCACCGGATGATCGCTCGCCTTCGCCCCGTCCCGTTCGACCTCGGTCCCGTCCATTTCGTCGGTATCGGCGGCATAGGCATGAGCGGCATCGCCGAGATCATGCTGAAGATCGGCTATTCGGTTCAGGGCTCGGACGCCAAGGCCAGCGCCAATACCGAACGGCTGGAGAAGCTGGGCGCCCGGATCTTCATCGGGCACGACGCCGCTCACGTCAGCGAGGGCGCGTCGGCTGTGGTCTATTCGACGGCGGTCAAGGCCGACAATCCCGAGATGAAGGCCGCGCGCGAGCGCCGCATCCCCCTGGTGCGCCGGGCCGAGATGCTGGCCGAGCTGATGCGGCTGCAATTCTCCATCGCGGTCGGGGGGACGCACGGCAAGACCACGACGACCTCGATGGTCGCGGCCCTGCTGGATGCGGCCGGCCTGGACCCGACGGTGGTCAACGGCGGCATCATCAACGCCTATGGCACCAACGCCAAGGTCGGCGACGGCGACTGGATCGTGGTCGAGGCGGACGAGAGCGACGGCAGCTTCCTGCGCCTGAAATCGACCGTCGCCATCGTGACCAATATCGACCCGGAACACCTGGACCACTACGGCGACTTCGACGCGGTGCGGAAGGCCTTCGTCGATTTCGTCGAGAACATCCCCTTCTATGGTTTCGCCGCCGTCTGCCTGGACCATCCCGAGGTGCAGAAGCTGGTCGCCTCGATCGATAACCGGCGGCTGGTGACCTATGGGATCAATCCCCAGGCCATGGTGCGGGCCGACAATGTCGAGATGGGGCCGGACGGTTGCCGGTTCGATGTCGTGATCCAGAACGGCGAGACACATACGATCAAGGGCGTGCACCTGCCGATGGCCGGCTGGCACAATGTCTCCAACGCCCTGGCCGCCATCGCCGTGGCGCGCGAGCTGGACGTGTCGGACGAGGCGATCCGCGAGGGTCTGGCCGGGTTCGGCGGGGTCAAGCGCCGCTTCACCACCACGGGCGTCGTGAACGGCGTGCGCATCGTCGACGACTATGGCCACCATCCGGTCGAGATCGTCGCCGTGTTGAAGGCCGCGCGCCAGGTGACCGAAGGCCGGGTCATCGCCGTGGTCCAGCCGCACCGCTACACCCGTCTGCGCGACCTGATGGACGACTTCTCGACGGCCTTTTCCGACGCCGACAGCGTCATCGTCGCCGACGTCTATCCGGCCGGTGAACAGCCGATCGAGGGGGTGGACAAGCACGCCCTGACCGACGGCATCCGCCGCTATGGCCACCGCCATGTCCAGGCGCTGGAGAACGCCGCCGTCCTGCCGCGCCTGATTAAGGAAGAGGCCAAACCGGGCGATGTGGTCGTGCTGCTGGGCGCCGGCGACATCACCAGCTGGGCCTATGGCCTGCCGGCGCAGCTGGAGGCGTTGGGGTGATAATCACCCTCTCCCGTCGGGAGAGGGCTTGAGCGCACGGCGGCGAAGCCGTCGTCCTTGTGCGAAAGGGTGAGGGGTAAGGTGGTGCGGGCTGGCCCACCAGCGGTCCCTCATCCGGCCCTGCGGGCCACCTTCTCCCCACGGGAGAAGGAAAGTGAGAGATGAGGATCTGATGACCTGGCGTGACAAACTCCCTACCGTGCGTGGCAAGCTGCTGCGGGACGAACCTTTGGCCCCCTTCACCTGGTTTCGGGTGGGCGGAAACGCCGATGTTCTGTTCATGCCGGAAGACGAGGACGATCTTTCTCATTTTCTAGCCAACACTGACTCCGGACTGCCGATCACGACGCTTGGTGTCGGGTCGAACGTCATCATTAGGGATGGCGGCGTCGAGGGGGTGGTGATCCGGCTCGGCCGGGGGTTCAACAAGGTTCAGATACTCGATCCGATCAGCATTTCCGCTGGGTCGGCTGTGCCGGATGCGATCTTGGCCCGGAAAGCTGCGGACGCGGGCGTAGCGGGCCTCGAATTCTACGCGGGTGTTCCCGGTACTATCGGCGGCGCAGTGATTATGAATGCCGGCTGCTACGGTTCCGAGACAGCGGATGTGATCGCGACCGCAACGGTCATGGACCGCAAGGGTAAGACGTCCCTGATCGGGGGTGAGGATTTCGCCTACAGCTATCGCCATAGCGCTCTTCAGGATGCGGGGGTGATCGTGTTGTCCGCTCTCTACGAAACGGAGCAGGGCGATCCTGCGGCGATCAAAGCCCGCATCACCGAAATCACCAGCCGCCGCGAAACCACCCAGCCCATCCGCGAAAAGACCGGCGGTTCGACCTTCAAGAACCCGCCCGGCCATTCGTCGTGGAAACTGGTCGATGAGGCCGGCTGGCGCGGCAAGCTCCACGCCGAAACCGGGGGAGGGGCCATGTTCAGCGACCTTCACTCCAACTTCATGATCAATCCCGGCGAAGCCACCGCCGCCGACATCGAAGGCCTGGGCGAGGCGGTGCGCGCCGATGTCCTGTTGAAGACCGGCGTTCAGCTGGACTGGGAGATCAAGCGGATCGGCCGGCGCCTCTGATCGCCGAGGTTTGACGCACAAATTTCACGACGCGCGGGCGATAAGGTTGACGGCCTGTTAAACATCTCGGCCGCAATCGGAGAGGCCATGACCCGCGCTTTCAAAGACCTTCATGTCGCCGTCCTGATGGGCGGTCTTTCCGCCGAGCGGGAGGTGTCTCTGACCTCCGGCGAGCAGTGCGCCCAGGCGCTGGAACGGCAGGGCGTGCGCGTCAGCCGCGTGGACGCCGGGCGCGACCTGGCCAATGTGCTGTCGGGTCTGATCAAGCCCGACGTGGTGTTGAACTGCCTGCACGGCGCCTGGGGCGAGGACGGCTGCGTCCAGGGGGTGCTGGAGACCCTGCGGATTCCCTATACCCATTCCGGCGTCCTGGCCTCGGCCCTGGCCATGGACAAGGATAAGTCAAAAGCTGTGCTGAAGGCGGCGGGCGTCAAGGTGCCCGGCGGCGGTCTGTACGACCGGCACGAGGTGGCGTCGCGCCACGTGATCGCGCCCCCCTATGTGGTCAAGCCGAACGCCGAAGGCTCGTCCGTCGGCGTCTATCTGGTGCGCGAGGGCGACGCCCCGGTCGCCGAGGTGGGAGAGCCTGGCTGGACCTATGGCGAGCAGGTCATGGTCGAGCCCTATATCGCCGGCAAGGAGCTGGCCGTCGCCGTGATCGGGGAAAAGTCTGGCCCGCGCGCCCTGACCGTGACCGACATCACCCCGACCAAGGGCTTCTATGATTACGAGGCCAAATATGCGCCGGGCGGGTCGGTCCACGTCCTGCCCGCCGTCCTGCCGCCCGCCGTTTTTGAGGCCGCCCTGCGTCAGGCCGAGGCGGCGCACGTCGCCATGGGTTGCCAAGGCGTGTCCAGAAGCGACTTCCGTTATGATGATGTTAAGGACGATCTGGTTCTCTTGGAGGTCAACACTCAGCCGGGCATGACGCCGACCTCGCTCGCTCCCGAGCAGGCCGCCCATACCGGAATGAGCTACGAAGAACTGGTTCGGTGGATGGTGGAGGACGCCTCATGCCCGCGGTAGTTCGCGGCGGTCGGCGACAGAGTACGGGTTCCCAGCGCGGTGCGGCGTCCAAGAAGGGCGGGCGGCCGCGCGGCGGCGCGCCCAAGCCCGTGTCCGCCATCCCCGGCAAGATGGCCGCCATCGGCCGTATCGATGTTTCCCCCCGCACCGTCATGATCGCCCTGGGCGCCAGCGCATTGCTGGTCGTCGGGGTTCTGGCGACCGGGGCGCGGGCCGAACGGATCGGCCGGTCGGTCTCGCGCGGGGTCGACGGAATGACGGCCGGCATGGGCCTGTCGCTCAAACGTGTGCACATCACCGGCGCCTCGGCCGAGGCCGAGCCGGCCATCCAGCAGGCTCTGGGGCTCTATTCCGGCCAGCCGATCACCAGCCTGGACCTGGACGCCATCCGCAACCGGGTGCAGGCCGTCGGCTGGGTCAAGGAGGCGCGGGTCGTGCGCCTGTTGCCCGACACCCTGATCGTCGAGATCAAGGAGCACGACCGCCTCGCTGTCTGGCAGGACGCCGGCCAGATCAAGGTCATCGACGCGCGCGGCCAGGTGATCAAGGGCGCCGACGCCCGCCGCTATCCCACCCTGCCTCTGGTCGTGGGCAAGGGGGCGGATCTGGCCGCCGGCGAGGTCCTGCCCCTGCTGGCCCAGCGTCCGCGCCTGATGAGCCGGATCGACGCCCTGGTGCGGGTGGACGAACGCCGCTGGGATCTGCGTCTGAAGGACGGTAGCCTGATCCAGCTGCCTGCCGTTGAACAGGAGGCGGCCCTGATCCGTCTCGACGCGCTGGACCAGCGCGAACGCCTGCTCGACCTCGGCTTCGCCCGTGTCGATCTCAGAACGCCCGATGAGGTCGCCGTGCGACCCGCCGCCGACGCTTAAAGGACCAGTACGAGATGGCGGGAAAGCAGCGCGGATCGGCGAACGACCAGGGCCGGGGCATGGACCCCCGCGCCGGCCGCGCCCCCGTGATCGCTGCGCTGGATATCGGCCAGTCCAAAGTCTCGTGCTTCATCATGAAGCCTGACGGCGTGCGTCACGCCGACCGCACCATCCGCGTCGCCGGCGCCAGCCATGTCCAGTCCAAGGGCGTCAAGGGCGGCGCCATCATCAATATGGACGAGGCCGCCCAGGCCATCGGCCACGCCGTCGAACGTGCCGAGCGCGCGGCCCAGAGCCCCGTCTCCGGCGTCGTCGTCACGACCGCCATCGGCCAGATGGCCAGCCACCGGGTCCAGGCCCGGGTCTCGCTCGGCGCCAATCCGGTCGGGGACGCCGATCTGGCGCGCGCCATCGGCATGGCCCTGGCCCAGATCCGTCTGCCCAATCGCCGCCCGATCCACGTCCTGCCCATCGCCTGGTCGGTCGACGGCGCGCGCGGCGTGCATGATCCGCGTTCGATGCGCGGCGGTTCTCTGGGGCTCGACCTGTTGGTCGTCTCCATGGCCGAGAACGTTTTCACGACCCTGAGTCACTGCCTCGAGCTGGCGCATCTGGACCTGCAAGGCGTGGCCGCCGCGCCTGTCGTCTCGTCCCTGGCCGCGCTGGAAGAGGACGAGATGGACCTGGGCGCCGTCTGCATCGACATGGGCGGCGGCTCGACCAGCGCCGCCGTCTGGGGCGGCCGTTCGCTGTTGCATATCGAGAGCCTGAACGTCGGCGGCGACCATGTCACCTCGGACATCGCGCGCGGCCTGTCGACGTCCAAGGCCGGCGCCGAACGGCTGAAGACCCTGCACGGCTCGGCCATGGCCAGCGCCAACGAAGACCGCGAAATGCTGGAGGCCCCGCCGCGCGGCGAGGACGCCTCCGCCGGTCCGGTCATCGTCCCGCGCGCCATGTTGAAGACCGTCATCGCCCCGCGCGTGGAAGAGACGCTGGAGCTTCTGCGCGACCGGCTGAAGAACGCCGGCGTGGGCCTGGAGCCCGGCGCGGGCCTGGTGCTCACCGGCGGCGCCAGCCAGCTGAACGGCGTGCGTGAACTGGCGGTGCGGGTGTTCGACCGCCCGGTCCGCCTGGGAAAACCCCAACGCGCGCCGCATTTGGCCGACGCCGCGTCGGGTCCGGCGTTCTGCGCCACCGCCGGCGTGTTGTTGCGGGCGGCTTATGGGCCCCGCGAGGCGGTGTCGGCGCGCAAGCTGATGGCGCGGCAGATCACGGCGGCGGATGCCCCGCGGATCCATCGTGGCAATGTGGTGGGGCGTGTGGCCGGGTGGCTGCGGGATAATTTGTAGAGCCACCCAATGCATAAGAAAAAGGCCCGCCAAGCGGCGGGCCTTTTGCATTAGGCGAAAGCCCGGGTCACAGACCCGAGCCGCCGCAGCCGGTGCGCAGATAGTCGTCTATGAGTCCCAACTGTCGCGCCATGATCGCACGCGTCCATGCTGGACCGTGACCGTAGTCGGGCAGTTTGACGAACTTTACGTCCTGACCACTTGTCCGCGCAGCATCGTAGAACCACTGCGAGTGTTCGAGCGGCGCGGTTTGATCCCGCTCGCCGTGGTAGAGTAGGATCGGAATGCTGGTTTGCGCCGCAACAGTGGACGGACTTAGCCCGCTTACGGTGTCGCGCTGAGCTTCCCGCGTATAGGGATTGTCGAAGAGTTGGTTCCGAATGCGTCCGAGATCAGATACGCCGGCGCCCGCTATGGCGCACTTATAGAGTCCGTTCGGCCGGACAGCTGCAACCATTGACGCATAGCCGCCATATGAGAAACCGAACATGGCGACCCTGTTGGGAATGGCGATATTCTGTTCCGCAGCCCAGCGCGTGGCGTCGTCAAGGTCGTCCTGCATCTTCTGGCCCCACTCATTATCTCCGGCCCGCCAGAGGTGAGTGCCCCAGCCATCGGACCCTCGGAACTGTGGTTGTATGACGGCGTAACCACGCGACACCATCAGCGGAATCCACATGGAGCTGTCCCATTCCATCTGGTCTCTTGACCAGGGGCCGCCGTGGGGGTGGATGACGGTTGGATAGGGGCCTGGTCCGTAAAGCGCTTCCGACGGCTTGGTTACAAATGCCGGAATGTCGAGTCCGTCACGCGCCTTGTAATAGACCAATGAGGTCTTCCCAAGCACTGATGGATTGAGGTCCGGCTTGGGGACTGCGAGCTTTTGAAGATTGGTTCTGTCCTTGAGCAAATAATAGGCGCCGGGGTCATTGGCGCTGCCCGCCCAAACGACTGCAGTGTTATAATCCCGCGATGATGACACGATCCGGAAGTATCGGTCTGTATCATATTCAATCGTTCGGCTTGTTCCCGTTGCAGGGTCGATTACCGAAACAGATGATGACTTTACATTCAGTGCGCTTCTTATGTTTTCTCGAAGCTGTGCAAGGTCCGGCAATAATGCATAGCTTTCACTTCGTAGCGCGTCGTAAGAAAATGATGCAATCTCGCCATAAGAGCTTGTGCCCGGGACATCCCACACGGATACGCCAGTCGCTTCGAATAGTGGATGTTCGAAAACGACGTCTCCAATAGTTCTGGTGTTGATATTGTATTCAAATATAGCGGCTTTATCGCGATTGCGATTGGATATCACATAGGCGATGTTGGGGTCCGCAGTGAAGCCGGCGACCGCAAACACTTCCCGGTCTTTTATGTGGGTCCTGATGTGTTCGTCCCATCCGCCCGCGGAATTTCGAAACTCGGTGGAGATATAAAGGCCTTCACCGTCGCGGTCGCTCAACACTCTAGCCCGAATGTCGCCGTTGAGATCGGTTTCATACCCCACGACACGTTCGCCTGAGCGCAGGACGCGCTCCGTCCTGTGGGTGTGGACATTGTATTTATAAATATCCCCCCTGACACTCAGTAGAACACTGTCAGGGTCATTGGGGAGTCGGTCCAGAATGTTGGCTGAAGACCGATCAAGTTGTTCACGTTCGCTGTCTGAGCGGGTAGGTATGACCGTGAGCGGGTCGCGCCAGGCGCCCCCGTCAACACTGATCAGAAACAGTTTTCCAGTGAATGTCTTCACCTCGCCGAAGTCGAACGGCTGCCAAGCCGATATGGCGACAACATCGTCTTTAACGAAGCTGACGCCTTGAATCTTCATGAGGCTTGAGCCGAGGACCCGCGGGGCCTTGCTCAAGTCAGTCGCATCGAAGATCAGGGCGACACGCTCTTCGCCTTGGCCCCTCAGTGCGGCCATATGTTTCCCGTCTGGAGAGACGGCAAAGCCTGAGAGTTCGTCAAATGCTGCTAGCTGCTGGATTGTGGGTATCGTCAGAGCGGCGTCCGGCGCAGTCTCCATCGCTAAGCTGCTGGTCGAGTTCAGCAGAAGAGCCGCTCCAAACGCCACGGCTGATAGTCTCAACATCACAAACTCCCCACGCCGAGCCAGTCGCGGCCCAATTCTGGCCACAATGAACCAAATTGCTCGGGCCACCGCAAGCGCCGTCAGCGGTGCGGTGACTGAAAGCGAGAAATTGCTTGGCGAGCGTGATTTCCACTAAATTATGCGGCAAGGCTTCGATTAGGGGCCTCCCCTTCCAGCCGACTCACATTATCGCCGTAACCTTCTCTTAACCCTCGTGGGCGCAATCATTAACGCGCTCATAACCAAAGCGATTCGGCGGGGTATTCGCTTTGGTGCCAAGGGGTCCAGGGCTCGGAAGGTCGGAAAACTATGTCGCTCTCGTTGGTCAAGCCGCAACACACTGAACTGAAACCCCGTATCGTCGTGTTCGGCGTCGGCGGCGCAGGCGGCAACGCTGTGAACAATATGATCGACGCCGGCCTTGAAGGGGTCGAGTTCGTCGTGGCCAACACCGACGCGCAGCACCTCAGCTTCGCCAAGACGGATCGCCGCATCCAACTGGGCGAGACCATCACCCAGGGTCTGGGCGCCGGCGCCCATCCTGAGGTCGGCATGAACGCCGCCGAGGAGTCCGCCGACGAGATCCATCAGCACCTCGAGGGTGCGCACATGGTCTTCATCACCTGTGGCATGGGCGGCGGCACCGGCACCGGCGCAGCGCCGGTCATCGCCAAATGCGCGCGGGATCGCGGCATCCTGACCGTCGGCGTCGTGACCAAGCCCTTCACCTTCGAAGGCCGTCACCGGATGCGCCTAGCCGACGCCGGCGTCGCCGAGCTGCAACGCTATGTCGACACCCTGATCGTCATTCCGAACCAGAATCTGTTCCGCGTCGCCAACGAACGCACCACCTTCGCCGACGCCTTCGGCATGGCCGACCAGGTGCTGCACTCGGGCGTGCGTTCGATCACCGACCTGATGATCCTGCCGGGCCTGATCAACCTGGACTTCGCCGACGTGCGCGCCGTCATGTCCGAAATGGGCAAGGCGATGATGGGCACGGGCGAGGCCTCGGGCGATGACCGGGCCCTGCTGGCCGCCCAGAACGCCATCGCCAACCCGCTGCTGGACGAGACCTCGCTCAAGGGCGCCAAGGCCGTGCTGGTGAACATCACCGGCGGTCTGGACATGACCCTGCTGGAAGTCGACGAGGCCGCCAACGCCATCTCGGCTGAGGTGGACGGCGACGCCAACATCATCTTCGGCGCGGCCTTCGATCCGGCGCTGGACGGCAAGATCCGCGTCTCGGTGGTCGCCACCGGCATGGACGAAGGCGGCGTGCAGCGCGCCGAGCCTTCGGCGCCTGCATCGCCCCTGGCCGCCCCCCTGGCCGATCACGGCGCGCGCCGTTCGGCCGGCGGCCTGTACGGAACCCAGGCCTCGCGCACCGCGCCCGAGCCCGCCCGCGAACCCTATCGCGAGCCGGCCCGCGCCGAACGCGCGCCTGAGCCCCGTTTCGACGCCCGGCCGGAGCCCCGCATCGAGCCGGCGCCCGTCGTCCCCACCTTTCAGGCCCCTCCCGCGCCGGAACCTCGGCCCGAGCCGGTGATCCGCGTCGCGGAGCCGACCCCGCGCGCCCTGGATCCGATCGTCGATCCCTGGGTCGAAGAATATGAGACGACCCGCGCCCCGTCGGCGCAGTCGCCCCGCGCGCCGGAACCGCAACCCGATCTGTACGCCGCTCGCGCGCCGGAACCGGCTGTTGAAGACTATGACGATCGCGATCACCGTCGTAGCGGCTGGAGCCTGTTCGGCCGGGGAAAACGCGCCCAGCCGCAGCCCGAGCCGACCTACAGCACCCGGCCGACCTCGCAGATGCGGACGGCTGAACAGCCGCAGACCCAGCCGCAATCGACCGCCGGCGAGTCTGACGATGATCTGGAGATTCCTTCTTTTCTCCGCCGGCTCGCAAACTGACCGACTGAAATTCTGAAGTTTACGCCCCGGAGCCCAGGCTCCGGGGCGTTTTCTTTGGCGGGCGGCGTCGGCGCGAGAGTCCCGGAACGAAACAATCCGAAACTCGACTTTCATTTCGAGCTTGAGCCCCCCGCGCTAGATCGGTCGTGGGGCGTAATCCGCACATCAAGGCGGTCCGCACAGGTTGAAGCGAGTTTGAGTTTGTCGGTCAGGAACGACCATCACGAGCGCACCATCATCGCGCCGGCGATCATCGCCGGCGTCGGGGTGCATACCGGCCGCCGGGTGCGGCTGGCGGTTCGTCCTGCGCCTTCGGGCGCGGGGATCGTCTTCGTGCGCACGGACATCACGGATCGCGATAATCGCATCCCGGTTTCGGGCGAGGCCGTCGTGGACGCCCGCCTGAACACCATGATCGAGAACGCCGCCGGCGTGCGTCTGTCGACGATCGAACATCTGATGGCGGCCTTCTGCGCCCTGGGCGTATCTAACGCCGTGGTCGAGGTGGACGGGCCCGAACTGCCGATCCTGGACGGCTCGGCGCTGGAGTTTGTCAAACTGCTGGACCGCGCCGGCTTCCGTCCCCAGGCGACGCCGCAGCGCTATATCGAGATCCTGGAGACGGTTCACGTCACCGACGGCGACAAGCACGCGGCCCTGCTGCCGTGCGACCGTTACGAGATGCGGTTCGAGATCGACTTCCCCTCGGCCGTGATCGGCAACCAGGTGATCGACTTCGTTGTGGACGAACCGACCTTCCGCCAGGAGATCATGGCCTGCCGCACCTTCGGCTTCGCCCATGAGGTCGAGGCCCTGCGCCAGGCGGGTCTGGCCCGCGGCGGCTCGCTGGAAAACGCCGTGGTTATCGACGGCGACGAGATCCTGAACCCCGGCGGTCTGCGCATGGAACGCGAGTTCGTGCGTCACAAGGCGCTGGACGCCATCGGCGACCTGTACGTCCTGGGCGCGCCGCTGCTTGGCCGTTACGAAGGCTACAAGGCCGGGCATGCGGTCAATAACAAGCTGGTTCGCGCCCTGCTGGCTGCGCCCCATGCGTGGCGGGAAGTGACGCGCGTGCCGGAGCTGGCGCAGGCGGGGTGAGGCTCATCCCGTGAGCCGCTAACGCAGGCGAACGCGCTGTCTCGAGTATCTTAACGTCGTCATCCTCGCCCTTGTGGCGAGGATCCATACTCCCGGTATCACGGGAGTGCGCACCGTCTTCTAACGAGTCTATGGATCCTAGGCACAAGGCCTAGGATGACGGGGTGAGTGTGGGCGAGGGTTCTTCTCAGACCCCGATCACGCTGATCAACCGCCCGAAATCCGGTTCGCCCTGCTGAAACGCCCGGCGGTTCGAATAGAAGCGATCCGCATCGGCGCAGGTGTCGTGGCCGGTCCAGACGGCTTGGCCGACGCCGGCCTGCTGTAACCGCCACAGGACGAAGCCGGGCAGGTCGAACTGGCGTTTGTCGTCGATGTCGCCGGGGCGGAAGAAGCGCTCGCTGCCGGGGTCGTGGTGGGCGAACCGCGACTGAAAATCCATGCCGACTTCGTAACTGGCCTGGGCGATACAGGGGCCGACGACGGCCAAGATGCGGCGCGGATCTGCGCCCAGGGCCTGCATGGCGGCGACGGCGGAATGGACCACGCCGCCCAGGGCGCCCTTCCAGCCGGCGTGGACGGCGGCGACGATACGGGTCTCGGGATCGGCCATCAGCACCGGCGCACAGTCGGCGGTCAGGACCGAACAGAGCAGGCCGGGTTCGGCCGAGACGACGGCGTCGCCTTCGGGCCGGTCGCCATGCCAGGGGGCTTCGGCGACGCGGGCGACGGCGGAATGGATCTGATAGCAGCCGTTCAGATGATCGGCGTCGGCGCCGAAATGGGCGGCGACGCGACGGCGGTTCTCGGCCACGGCGGCAGGATCGTCCTTGGAGCCGACCCCGGCGTTCAAACCTTCGTAGATGCCGGTCGAGACGCCGCCCGCGCGGGTGAAGAAGCCGTGGTCGATCCCGGCGGCGCTGAGCAGCGGATGCGTGATGGGGGCGAGGGCGCTCACAGTTCCCATCCCGGCACGATCAGCGAGCGGGGCGAGAAGATCGCGGCGGCCTTGAACAGGCTTCCCATCTGGTCCTCTGCCGTCAGGCGGTTCAGTTGGCGGTCGATGACGGGGGCGGCGTCGGGTCGCGCCGACTTCAATCGTTCGGCGCGGGCTTCGATCCCCAGACGTCGCAGGAACTCGCCCTGGCCCAGGCAGCTGGTGACGTCTGCGCCGGCGCGAACAGCGGCCCCGAGCACGCGCGGGAAGTCGGCCCATTGGGTCAGGTCGGCCTCGCCGGGGCTTTCCAGCGGATCGACCTTCTGGTGACGGCGCAGGGCCTGGAGAGTGTCGCCCGCCTCGGGCCGGGCGCGGCCGTAGTCGATCAGCAGGGCGGCGCCCGAGGCGGCCTTCATCAGCAGGGCCAGGTCGCGGCCGAAGATGGCCTGCTGTTCGGAAATCTCGAAAATCCCGCCGGGCTCGACGTCGAAGACGGGCTTCTCGAAACCGCCCGAGATGGCGGTCAGGCCGAAGATCAGGTCGTTGTCGTCGGTCACGCCGATGCGGCGTTCGGCCCAGCCGCCGTCGGTGCGCACGAACTGGCGCGCGGGCAGGCAGTCCAGCACCTCGTTGGCGATCAGAATGACGGGGGCGTCGGTCTCGATCCGCGTCAGGTCGCGCACCCAGCGGGGCGACAGGTCGGCGCCGGCCAGGGCCTTGGCCTGGAGATCGCGCAAAGGGGCGCTGGGCTCGATCAGGATCAGGTCGCAGGCCTCGAGGAAGCCGGGCGCCAGGCGGGCCGCCCTCAGCGCGTCGCTCATCAGGGTTCCGTCGCCGGGCCCGACCTCGACCAGCCGGAACCGCTCGGGTGCGCCGAGCCGGGTCCAGGTCTCGACCGCCCACAGGCCGATCAGTTCGCCGAACATCTGGCTGATCAGGGGGGCGGTGATGAAGTCGCCGCTTTCGCCTAAAGCCGGCCGGGACGCGTAGTAGCCGCCCTTGGGATCATGCAGGCAGCGGGTGACATAGTCGGCGACCGTCATCGGCCCCGTCAGGGCGATCTCGCGGGCCAGACGGGTCTTCAGGCTTTCGACCGCGCTCATTCTTTTGAGGCGGGGGCTTCGACGGGCGGCCGGTTCCAGGCGCGCCAGATCAGCCAGGCGCCGACCAGGATCATCGGGATGGACAGCATCATCCCCATGGTCAGGCCCAGCGGGAAGTCGGGCATGCCGTAGTCGGGCTCTCGCACATTCTCCAGCGCGGCGCGGCAGACGCCGTAGCCGACCAGGAACAGGCCGGTGATATAGCCCGGCTTCTTCAGCAGATCGAACCTCCAGACGCCCAGCGACAGGATGGACAGGAGCACGATCCCCTCCAGTCCGGCCTCGTACAACTGGCTGGGGTGGCGCGGCGCGTCGCCGGCGGGGCAGAAGCCGTACATCTGCTGGATGCGATCATTGCAGAAGCGCACGGCCCAGGGGACGGTCGTCTCGCGACCCCACAGCTCGCCGTTGATGAAATTGGCCAGGCGGCCGAACATCAGGCCGATGGGCACGACCGGCGCGATGACGTCGCCCAGGCGCAGCATGTCGATCTTCTGGCTGCGGGCATAAAGGACGATGGCCAGGCAGACGCCCAGGAAACCGCCGTGGAAGCTCATGCCGCCGGTCCACAGCTGGAACAGCTCGAACCGTTCGCCCAGGGTTTGGCCGGTGAACAGCTGGGCGTACATGATCGGCTTGTAGAAGAGGGCGTAGCCGAGGCGGCCGCCCAGGATGATGCCCAGCACGATCCACAGCACCAGATCGTCCAGCTGTGTCGTGTTGATCGGGGGCTTGCCCGGGGGCCACAGGCGTTCGGTCTTGATCAGGCGGGCGGCGTACCACCAGCCCAGGACGATGCCGGCGACATAGGCCAGGGCGTACCAGCGGATCGGAAGCGGTCCCAGATGGATCAGGACCGGATCGAATTCGGGAAAGGGCAAGGGGCGTTCCTGTGCTGGCCTGTCTCTGAGGGCGGTTTAGCAAGCGCCGCCGCCGCCGTCGCCTGTGAAGACGCATCACGACGCCTTGATGGCGCCCCCGAAGCAGCAGAAAGAAAGGTTTCGTTCACCATGATTGGTGATCCTCTCTTAACGACGTTTGAGTCGGAGCAATCGATGCAGACCCGCAACCCCATCCTGGACGAGTTCGCCAAGCTGACGACGGGCGCCATGGGCCTGGCGCAGGCCGCCGGTGAAGAAGCCAAGACGGCTTGGCGCGCCCAAACCGACCGGATCGCCGCCGAGATGGATCTGGTGCGCCGCGACGAATTCGATGTTCTGAAGGACGAGATCGCCGCCCTGCGGGCCGAGATCGCGGAACTGAAGGCGACGAAGAAGCCGGCCGGCAAGGCTTCGAGCAAGCCAGGGGCGGGAACGTCCACAGATGGAACTCAACCCGGGGACGCAGCCGGTTGAGCCGAATCCGCGAACAGGCTTACCACTCTGTTAACGGCCGTGATTCGCGCGGCAACGTGAATCGAGAGACTTGATGGACATCGCCCGGCCCGAGGAAACGGACGTGCCCTTCGACCCGCTGGAGGTCGTCGAGCATGTTCTCACGGCCGAGAACCTGCCGTTCGACCGCACCGACGATGGCGACCTGGCCTTTGCCCTGGCGGGGGACTGGAGGGATTACGAACTCTGGTTCGCCTGGCGTCCTGAAGGGGACTGTCTGCAACTGTGCTGCGCCCTGGACCTCAAGGTGGCCAAGAGCCGCAAGACCGCCGCCTATGAACTGGTTGGCTTGATCAATCAGCGCACCTGGATGGGGCATTTCGAGGTCTGGGCCGAGGACGGCGAGATCGTCTTCCGGCATTCGCTGGCCCTGCCCATGGGCGAGCGTCCGACCTTGGCCCAGGCGGCCTCGATGATTGATGCGGCCATTGAGGCGGCGGACCGCTATTATCCGGCCTTCGACTTCATGGTGCGCGGGAACAAGAAGCCGCAGGAGGCGATCGACGCCTGCCTGTTCGAGACGGTCGGCAACGCCTGATGTCGGCCCTAGGTCCAGGGGGCGGCCCCGTCGTCCTGGTCGGCTGCGGCCGGCTGGGTTCGGCGATTCTGGAAGGCTGGTTGCTGACCGGAACCGTCGCGGCCGCCGACCTGATTATTCTCAGCCCCTCTGAAAAGCCCATCGCCGAGGCGGCGCGGAGCCAGGGCGCGCGGATCAATCCGCCGCTGGAGGCCCTGGCCGAAGCGAGCGTGATCGTGCTGGCGGTCAAGCCGGCGATGTGGCGCGCGGTGGTGACGCCGCTGCTGCCCTTCCTCGGCGATCGGGCCGTGATCCTGTCGGTCATGGCCGGGGTCACCGCTCCGACCCTGGCGGAGAGAATTGGCGGCTGGCCTATCGTGCGGGTCATGCCGACGACCGGGGTGTCGCGGGGACGCGGCGTGGCCTCTGTCTGGTCGGCGGACGACCGGGCGAGGGCGCTGGGACAGGCCTTGTTCGCGCCGATGGCCGAGACCGTCGTTCTGGCGGATGAGGCCCTGATGGATGCGGCGACGGCTGTGGCCGGGTCGGGCGCGGCCTATTTCTACGCCTTCACAGAGGCCCTGGCCCGGGCGGGCGAGGCGGCTGGGCTGGATGCGCCGACCGCCGATGTCCTGGCTCGCGCCACCCTGCGGTCGGCGGCGGATTCGATGGGCGAAGACGCGCTGGAGGCCCTGATCGGCCGGATCGCCTCGCCCGGCGGCTCGACCCGAGCCGGGCTGGACGCATTGGCGAAGGACGGCCGTCTTGGCCTCATGCTGGACGAAACGGTCGCGGCGGCGGTGCGCCGTAACCGCGAGATGGGGTGACGACTGTTTCCTTCTCCCGCCGGGAGAGGGAGCCTAATAGCGCCCTTGTTCAATCCGGTCGCCGAAGCGTTCGAAGGCCCGGTCGGCGTCACGCCACACGCTATAGCCCCAGACGTCCTGGATGTTCGGCGAGAAGTACGAGAACTCGACCGGCCGTGATTGGCCGTCGGCGGTTACGATCTCGCCCTTGATCGCGGCGCCGCCGATGGAGACGCTGCGGATCGGGTCCAGGCCCGGCGTCTGGCGGATCTGTTCGAAGGTCGGCCGGTTCGGTTTCAGATCCAGAAGCACCAGATTGGCCGTGGCGCCGGGGTAGCGTTTGGCCAGGGCGTCCGCGACCTCGGCCTGCAAGGCGGCGATCTGTTCGTTGACCTCTCGGTCGCCCAGCTTTTCCATCTCACGCTGAAGTTCGGGGCCGACCGTGACGTTGACGGCGGGGCTCTGCGCCTGGGCCATGGCGGCGACGGCGAGGATCGCGGCCAAAGGGGCGAAGAAGGCGAGTTTGCGCATCGTATTTGTCTCCATGCCCTGTCGGAAATGAAGATGCGCCTTATGACGCCGTTACGCTAGAGGGGGGCGACGATCGAGACCTGGCCGGGCACGCGGATGATCGCCTTCAGCCCGCCCATGTCGCTGCGATCCAGGGTGACGTCGCCACCATGGCCGCGCGCCACGTCGCGGGCGATAGCCAGGCCCAGGCCCACGCCCTTGCGGTTCTGGTTGCGGGACTCGTCCAGCCGCGAAAACGGTCGGAAGGCCTCGTCGTACATGGCTTCGGGAATGCCGGGCCCGTCGTCTTCCACCGTGATTTCAAGCCCGCCCGAGGCCAAGGACCGTGCTGACAGCCGCACTTGCTCGCCGTGGGCTGCTGCGTTGCCGGCCAGGTTCACCAGGGCGCGCTTGAAGGCGAGGGGACGAAGCGAGGCCGTCAGCCCTTCAGCGACCGCAAGCTCGACCTCGGCCCCCGCACGTCGGGCGTCGTCGCCGGCCGCAGCCAGCAGGTCGGGGATCGACACCGGTTGGGGCGGCTCTCCGGCCTCGCCGCGGGCGAAGTCCAGATATTCGTCGATCATATGCTCCATCTCGTCCAGGTCGCCGCGCATGTCGGCCTGACGTTTGAACGGCGGCGCGAGCGCCAGTTCCAGCCGGAGCCGGGTCAGGGGGGTGCGCAGGTCATGGCTGACCGAGGCGAGCAGGGCGGTGCGCTGGTCGATGTGGCGCTGGATGCGGTCGCGCATGGCCAGGAAGGCCACGGCGGCGGCGCGCACCTCGCGCGCACCGTGGGGTTTGAACCGGGGCACGGTTTCGCCCCGACCGAAGGCCTCTGCGGCGTCGGCCAGACGTTCGATGGCGCGGACCTGATTGCGGATGAACAGGATCGCCACCCCCATCAGCAGGACCGTGGCGATGGTCAGCCACAGCACGAAGATATGGGCCTGGGTCGCCACGGCCCGTTCGCGCGGGGCGATGATCCGCAGCACCCCCTGAGGCTCCTGCACCTGGATGTCGACATAGGCGGGGTAACGGGTGGTGTCGAACCAGTAGGGGCGGTCCAGCCGCGCCGCCAGCGCCTTGTCCAGAACCCGGTCGACGACGCCAATGGCTCCGCGCCTCTGTTCGGTGGGCAGGCTGCGGCCTTCCTGCAGCACGATCGACAGGGACATGGAGCGTTCGGCGCGGTCGGCCAGTCGGTCCAGGTTTCGCGGGCTGGGATCGTCCTCGTAGCTCTCGACGGCCCAGGCGATATCGCCGGCCAGCCCCTCGGACAGTCGCGCCGTCACCGTCTGCCAGTGGGCGTCGAAGAAGATCCAGGTGACCACCACCTGCATGACCAGCACGGGCAGGACGATGATCAGCAGGGACCGGCCCCACAGCGAGGTCGGCAGGCGCCGCTTCAGGAAGCGCGGCCACAGTTGGGCGGGCAGCAGCCGCATATCAGTCGGGCGCGAGCATATAGCCGACGCCGCGCACGGTCTGGAGGTAGCGCGGGTTCTTGGGGTCGGCTTCCAGCTTGCGGCGCAGGCGCGTGACCTGAACATCGACGGCGCGGCCGGTGATGTCGGCCGTGTCGGGCGACAGGCTCATCCGCTCGACCGGGGCGTGGGCGTGCAGGGCCAGGGTCTTCAGCAACTGGGCCTCGGCCTCGGTCAGGCGCTGGGGCGCGCCGTCACGGATCAGCTCCAGCCGCTCCATGTCGAACACGGCCGTTCCCAGCTTGATCTCGCGCGGGCCGATGGGCTTGCCGCCGGTGCGGCGCAGGATGGCCTCGATCCGCAGCACCAGTTCGCGCGGTTCGAACGGCTTGGACATATAGTCGTCGGCGCCCCGCGACAGGCCCTCGATCCGATCCTCTGGATCGCCGCGCGCGGTCAGCAGCAGGACTGGCGTCTTAGAGGTTTCGGCCTTGGCGCGGACCCAGGAGGTCAGGTCCAGGCCGCTCTCGCCCGGCATCATGACGTCCAGCACGACCAGGTCGAACTCGATCAGTTCCATCATCCGCTTGGCGGCGGCCGCGTGGGCGGCGCCGGTGACGCGATAGCCCTCGCGCGACAGGTATTCCTTCAGCAGCTCGCGGATGCGGTCGTCGTCGTCGACGATCAGCAGATGGCGGCCGACGCCTGGCCCGGCGATAGGGCCCGACCGGCCTTGCGAACGGTATTCGGTGATGCTCATGCGACATTCCCCGCGATCAGGGCGTTGACCTGAACGATTCGGGCGGCTCTAACACCGGCAATTCTGCGGGAGACGTGTTTCAATGGCCTTGGTTCCTTTCGACGATCGCGATGGTTGGATCTGGATGGACGGCGAATTCGTGCCCTGGCGGGAAACGAAGACGCACATTCTGACCCATGCCCTTCACTACGGCTCGTCGGTATTCGAGGGTGAGCGTATGTATGGCGGCGAAATCTTCAAGCTGACGCCGCATTCGGAGCGCCTGAAGCGGTCCGCGAACCTGCTCGATTTCGAGATACCTTACAGCGTCGCCGAAATCGACGCCATCTGTAACGAAACCTGCGCCAAGAACGGTCTGACCGACTGTTATGTGCGTCCGGTCGCCTATCTCGGTCCGGAACAGACCAGTGTCTCGGCCCTGAACAACAAGGTTCACCTGGCGGTCGCCGTGTGGGACTGGCCCAGCTATTTCGATCCTGAGGTCAAGGCGCGCGGCCTGCGTCTGCAATGGGCCAAGTGGCGCCGTCCCGATCCGGCGACCGCGCCGACCACCGCCAAGGCGGCCGGCCTGTACATGATCTGCACCATGTCCAAGAACACGGCCGAGCGGGACGGCTATGCCGACGCCCTGATGCTGGACTGGCGCGGCTATGTGGCCGAGGCGACCGGCGCCAACGTCTTCTTCGTCAAGGACGGCGTGCTGCACACGCCCAAGGTCGAGCACATCCTGGACGGCATCACCCGTCAGACGGTGATCGAGATCGCCCAGTCCAAGGGGATCGAGGTCGTGGTGCGCGACATCCTGCCGGAAGAACTGTCGGACTTCTCGGAGTGCTTCCTGACCGGCACCGCCGTCGAGGTGACGCCGGTGGCCGAGGTGGGCGACTATCGCTTCACCCCCGGCGCCCTGTCGCTGGACCTGATGGAGACCTACGGCCGGCTGGTGCGCGGCCAGCTGTAAGCCGGTTTGAACGGTCTTGATGTGAAGAGGGGCGGGGCTTCGGCGCCGCCCTTTTTCGTGCGCCCCTTGTCAGCCGCGTCACTTTGTCCTTGAAGCGGATGAAACCGGCGCGGGCCGGTCAGGGGATCGCCTTTCATGTTCAGTCTTCTGAACCTCCAGAGCCTGTTCGGCCTGGTCGTCATCATCGCCCTGTGCTGGGCGATTTCCGAGAACCGGCGGGACTTCCCCTGGAAACTGGCCATCGGCGCCGTCGCGGTTCAGGCGGCGCTGGTGCTGGCCCTGTTCGCCATTCCGGGGTCGCGAACCGTTCTGGCGGCCGTGACGGGCGCCATTGACGGTCTGGCGGTCGCCACGGCCCAGGGCACACGCTTCGTCTTTGGTTATCTGGCCGGCGGGGATCAGCCCTATGCGGTGCAGAACGAGAGGGCGCTGTTCACCTTCGCCTTCAACGTCCTGCCGCTGATCATGGTCATCTCGGCCCTGTCGGCCCTGCTGTGGCACTGGAAGATCCTGAAGTGGCTGATCCGCGGCTTCGGGGTGCTGTTCCAGCGCACCATGGGCCTGGGCGGCGCCTCGGCCCTGGCGGTGGCGGCCAATATCTTCCTGGGCACGATCGAGAGCCCGATCGTCATCAAGGCCTATCTGGACAAGCTGAGCCGGTCCGAAATCTTTCTGATGATGACCGTGGGCCTGGCGACGGTCGCCGGTTCGACCATGGTCGCCTACGCCAGCATCCTGTCCCAGGCCCTGCCCAACGCCGCCGGCCACGTCCTGGTCGCCTCCATCGTCTCGGCGCCGGCCGGGGTGCTGCTGGCCCGGATCATCGTGCCCGAGCCGGACAAGGAAGCCATTCAGTCGATCAGCTATGACTCGGCGCTCAAGTACGACAGCAGTCTCGACGCCATCTCCAAGGGCACGTCGGACGGCCTGATGGTGGTGCTGAACATCTCGGCGGTGCTTATCGTCTTTGTGGCCCTGGTGGCCCTGGTCAACATCATGCTGGGCGGCTTCATCGTCTTCGGCGAGCCGCTGACGGTCGAGCGGATCCTGGGCGTGCTGTTCACCCCCCTGGCCTGGCTGATCGGCGTCGAGACGCGCGAAGCGGCGCTGGGCGGCTGGCTGCTGGGCGTCAAACTGACCCTGACCGAGTTCGTGGCCTTCATCGAACTGGGCAAGCTGCCGCCTGAGGCCATGAGCGAGCGGACGCGGATGCTGATGACCTATGCGCTTTGCGGCTTCGCCAATATCGGCTCGGTGGGGATCACCGTGACCGGTCTGTCGGTGCTGATGCCGGAACGGCGTCACGAGGTTCTGGGCCTGATCTGGAAGGCCCTGTTCGCTGGCTTCATGGCCACCCTGATGAGCGCCGCCATCGTCGGCGCCTTGCCAGCGGCGGTGTTTGGGCAGTAGCGTTTCCCAAAACAACGGAGACGCTCAATGAAGCTCTACACCTCGCACCGCGCGCCGAATCCGCGCCGGGTCCGTTGGGTCATGGCCGAGAAGGGCGTCGAGGATGTCGAACTGATCGAGATCGACATCCTGACCGGCGATCACAAGAAGCCGGAATATCGGAACAAGGTCGGCGTGCCGCATCTGCCGGCGCTGGAGCTGGATGACGGCACGACCATCTCGGAATCCGTGGCCATCGGTCGCTATCTGGAAGCCCTGTATCCAGAGCCGAATCTGTTCGGCCGCGACGCCCGCGAACAGGCGGTGGTCGAGATGTGGACCCGGCGGTGCGAGTTCTATCTGTCCAACCCGATCATGCTGAACGTGCGCCACTCCCACCCGGCGCTGGCGGCGCTGGAGGCGGTGCAGATCCCGCAGGTGGCGGACTACAACCGGGTGTCGGCCGAGCGGTTCATGAAGACGCTGGACCGGCATCTGGCCGAGCGGGAGTTCATCGCCCTGGACCGGTTCACCATCGCCGACATCGTCGCCGTGGTGGGTTTGGACTTTGCGCGGATGGTCCGCTACCGGCCCCCGGCCGAGTTCGAGAACCTGCACCGCTGGTTCGACGCCTGTCGGGCGCGGCCGGCGGCTAAGGCCGGGGTCTGATTGAAGATCGGGCTTAGCTAGGTTAGCTTACCGTCATGGCCGTCACAGCGAACATCCATGAAGCTAAGACGACCCTGTCGAAACTGATCGAACGCGCTTTGGCGGGCGAAGAGGTCGTCATCGCCAAGGCGGGCAAGCCGCTGGTCCGGTTGTCGCCTGTGACCGCAGCGGACGCCGCTGTGGACCGCATGGCCGCCTTCGACAAATATCAGGGGCGTGTGATCCTGGATGAGGCTTGGGACCAGCCCGAGTTCGACGAGGCCATGCTGGATCGGCTGTATGGGGTCGAGGGCGTCGCGGGAATGACGCAGGTCGCCGAGCCGCCGGTCTCGTTCGACGACAAGTGAAGCTGCTGCTCGACACCAATGTCGTGGTCTGGATGACCGGGTGGCGGCAGCGTTTGCGGCCAGAAGTGCTGGCCGCCCTGGCTGATCGGCGCAACGAACTGATCGTCAGCACCGCATAGCTGCTGGAAATCGCCTCCAAGGTGGCCAGAGGCCGGTTGGCCTTTGACGACGACCTGGTCCGCGATCTGGAGCGGCAGGCTCGCTTCCTACCCGTATCGGCTATTCACGCCTGGCGGGTCAGCCGGCTCCCGGTGCTCCATACGGACCCCTTCGACAGGCTTCTGGTGGCGCAGGCGCTGGAGGAGGGGATGGTGCTGGTAACCGGCGACCACGCGCTTGCCGACTACGACGTGCCGATCCTGCTGACCTGATCAACGCGGCGTGAATTTCCGGATCACGCCGGAGAAGGTCATCAGCAGCCGTTCCCCCGTGTTGATCTGGCCGCGCACGAAGATCAGGCTCTTGCCCGCCTTGGTCACCTGGCCGGTCGCCTCGATCAGTTCGCCGACATAGGCGCCGTCGATGAAGGTGGAGTCCAGCTGGACGGTTACGCCCGATGCGCCTTCCATCTCCTGATAGGCGATCTGGAACATGGCGATGTCGGCGAAGGTCATCAGACAGCCGCCGTGCATCCGCCCGCCGGCGTTCATGTGTTTCTGCTCGGCGCGGAAGGCGCAGCGCATGTGGCCGTCGGGGTCTAGCCGGCCGTAAAAGGGCCCCACCACCACATCGAAGGTGTCGTGGAGGTCATAGGTCTGCCAGCCGGCGAATTCGCCTTCGGTGACGGTGATTTTCTTCGGCATGACGACTCGGCCTTACTTCTGGTCTCGCTGTGAAGCATATAGGCGCAATGAGCGATCCTATCGAAACCGCAATCCTGAACAAAATTTCCGCGCTTGAGCCCGGCAAGAGCATCGAGCCGGCCGAAGTGGCCAAGGCGCTACAGCCTGAGCAGTGGCAGCGCATGCTGCCCAAGGTGCGGGCCACGGCCCTGGGCCTGATGCGCCAGGGCAAGCTGACCATCACCAAGAAGGGCAAGCCGGTCGATCCGGACGACTTCCGGGGCGTGACACGCTTGCGTCAAGCGACCGAGGAAGAGACGGCCCTGGCCCTGAGCCGCCGTCCGCCGGTCGTCGAGGATGATGACGACTGATCTCGACGGGGTTTCACAAGGATGTGCGCATGAAAGCCGTTTTCGCTATCGCCGCGCTCGTTTTGACCTTGGGGGCGGCCGCCTGCGCCACGCCCCATGTCCAGCCGCCGATGACGCCGCCGCCGGGGTTCGCCGGCGCCCACGTCGAGGATCGCGCCCTGGTGATGTCCGACGGCGCGCGTCTGCCCTATCTGCGCTGGGGGCCGGCCGATCAGGCGCCTTGGGCGGTGATCGTGGCCCTGCACGGGATGAATGATCACGACGCCAGCTTCCGTCTGGCGGGGCCCTGGTGGGCCGAGCAGGGGATCGAGACCTGGGCCTATGACCAGCGCGGTTTCGGCGCGGCTCCCGGTCGTGGCGTCTGGGCCGGGCAGCAGCGCATGACCGACGACCTGCGCGAGATCACGGCCCTCGCTCGCGCCCGCTACCCGAACGCTGTCATCGCCGTCGTGGGTGAGAGCATGGGGGGATCGGTGACGGCGGCCGCTTTTGGATCCGACAATCCGCCGGACGCGGACCGGATCATACTGCTGGCGCCGGGGGTGTGGGGCTGGTCGACCCAGGGGCCGCTGAACAGCGTGGCCCTGAACATCGCCGCCCGCGCCCTGGGCGATGTGGCCCTGGAGCCGCCGGAGTTCATCACCCGCGACATCCATGCCTCGTCGAACACATTGGAGCTGATCCGTAACGGACGAGATCCGATGAGCATCCTCTCGACCCGGTTCGACACCGTCTATGGACTGGTCGATCTGATGGAAACTTCGTCCCGCAGTCTGGGTCGTATTCGCGGCGACGCCATCCTGATGTACGGCGCCCACGACGAGATCGTGAAAAAGGGTCCGATGCGGATCGCCCTGGAGCGCGCTCAGGCCGAGGGCGGGAGCCTGCGCACCGCCTGGTATCCGGACGGCTGGCATCTGCTGAACCGCGATCTCGACGCCGAAATCGTCTATCGCGACGTGGTGTCGTGGCTGAAGGATCCCGAGGCGCCCTTGCCTTCGGGCGCGCCGGCTGTCCTGCCGCAGCTCGAGAAATCCGCGGACGTCAGGCCATGAAGCTGGCGAGTGCGACCCACACGCCGATTGAGATCACGGCCGCAACGGCATAGCCCAGTGCGGTCCATAGGCCGCCGTGCGACGGATGAGGGCCGGGATTCCAGATCGTCATAGCATCCTCCATGCCCCTCTGACGGGGGCGTGCACGGATCATACGCGCGAGTCGGGTCTCGGGTTCGGGGCTTCAGATCACAAGACCGAGATGGCTGTCCGCGTTAACGACGTTCCTCGAGGACACCGCGTAAACGTCTCTTAACGTGACGTTTACCATCAAGGCGGCATTTTCTGCCTAGCGGAGCGTCAGTGTCTTCCGCGAGTTTGGGGCGGGAACGCGTGGGCGGCTTTACGGCGGCGTTGCAGAAGTTCGGGATCGGCCGTCTGGCCGCAGTCCTCGGCGTCGCCGCAGGCGTGACCGCCGTGCTGGTCGCCGTGATGCTGCGCGTGGGGCAGGCGCCGGACGCGCTGCTGTATTCCAATCTCGATCTGCGCGAGGCCGGCGAGATCACCACCGCCCTGCAACAGGCCGGCATCAAATATGCGTCCAAAGGCGACGGCTCGACCGTGATGGTGAACCGGGACGACGTCGGCACGGCCCGGATGCTGATCGCCGAGAAAGGTCTCGTGACCTCCGGCTCTGTCGGGTACGAAATCTTCGACAACCAATCGGTGCTGGGTCAGACCGAGTTCCAGCAGCAATTGAACGAACAGCGCGCGCTTCAAGGCGAGCTGTCGCGCACCATCATGTCGATGCGGGGCATAACCGCCGCCCGCGTCCATATCACCATGCCGCGCCGTGAGATGTTCACCGCCGCCGCCGGGGAGCCGACTGCGGCTGTACTGGTCGGGCTGGGCGGTCGGGATCTGACGCCGGATCAGGTGCGGGCCATCCGCAATTTGGTAGCGTCGTCGGTCCCGAACCTTAAGCCTGACCGCGTCACGGTCGCCGATCAGAACAACCGCACACTGGCGGCCGGCACCGACGATGGGACCTTCTCCTCCGCCTCGGCCGCCGAAACCAAGGGCAACACCGAGGCCCAGTTGCAGGCCCGGATCAAGGATATCGTCGAGGGCGTGGTCGGCATCGGCGCCGCGCGTGTTCAGGTGACCGCCGACATCGATCAGAGCCGTTCGACCACTCAGGAACAGAAGTTCGATCCGGACGGCCAGGTCGTGCGCTCCACCACCGCCAACGGCGCGCAATCGTCGGACACGACAGGCCAGAACGACGGCGGCGTAACGGCGGCCAACAACATCCCCGGTGGCGCGCCGCCTGCCAACACGCCGGCCGGCGCGACCAGCGCCGAGAACGCCGAGACGACCAACTACGAAATCTCCAACACCACCACGACGACGACCAAGGAGCCGGGCGAGGTCAAGAAGCTGGCGGTCGCCGTCGCCGTCGACGGCAAATGGACCCCCGCTGCAGACGGCCAGGGCGAGCCGACCTACGCGCCGCGCACCGCCGAGGAGATCGCCCAGATCAAGTCGCTGGTGGCCGCCGCTGCCGGCATCGACGAGGCCCGGGGCGACAAGATCGAGGTGATCAACGTCCGCTTCAACCACGACACCGGCATCGCCGGTGGCCTGGAGGGCAAGGCGTCGCTGTTCGACTTCTCGCGCACCGACATCATGCGGTTGATCGAGCTGGCGATCCTGGCCGTGGTCGCCCTGCTGCTGATCTTCTTCGTGCTGCGTCCGCTGCTGAAGACGGCGGGGGCCGGGGCGGGGCCTAAGATGATCGCCGGTCCGGACGGCGTGCCGGTCGAGATGGTGACGACCACCGTCATCGGCGCGGACGGCCAGCCCAAACTCGTCCAACTCCCATCCTCGAACGAGATGGATCAGAAGATCGACATCGCCCGGATCGAAGGTCAGGTTAAGGCCTCCTCGGTCAAGAAGGTCGCCGATTTCGTCGCGGCCCATCCGGATGAGGCGGCCAGCATCCTGCGCACCTGGGTGGCGGAAGGCTGATGGCCAAGCTGGTCAAGAAAAACTCCATCGACGATCCCAACAAGCTGACGGGGCCGGAGAAGGCCGCCGTCATCCTGCTGGCGCTTGGCGAGGAACATACGGCCCTGTGGGAAAGGTTGGACGACGAGGAGGTCAAGGAGATCTCCCAGGCCATGGCCACCCTGGGCTCCGTCACCGCAGAAGCGGTTGAGGCCCTGATGATCGAATTCGTCTCGGGCCTGGCGGGTTCGGGCGCCGTCGTGGGCAGTTTCGAGCAGACGCAGAAGCTGCTGGCCTCCTTCCTGCCCAAGGATCGCGTCGACGGCCTGATGGAGGAAATCCGCGGCCCGGCCGGTCGCACCATGTGGGACAAGCTGGGCAATGTGAATGAGGCGGTCCTCGCCAACTATTTGAAGAACGAATACCCCCAGACTGTCGCCGTCATCCTGTCCAAGGTGAAGTCCGATCACGCCGCCCGCGTGCTGACCGCCCTGCCGGAAGACTTCGCCCTGGAATGCGTGCAGCGGATGCTGCGGATGGAGCCGGTCCAGCGCGAGATCTTGGACAAGATCGAGGCGACGCTGCGCACCGAATTCATGTCGAACCTGGCGCGGACCTCCAAGCGCGACAGCCACGAGATGATGGCCGACATTTTCAACAGCTTCGACCGCCAGACCGAGGCCCGCTTCATCGGCGCCCTGGAAGAGCGCAGCCGCGAATCCGCCGAGCGGATCCGGGCCCTGATGTTCGTGTTCGAAGATCTGTCCAAGCTGGACCCCGGCGGCGTTCAGACCCTGCTTCGTGCGGTGGACAAGGACTCGCTGGGCCTGGCCCTGAAGGGCGCGTCCGAGCCCCTTCGCGAGATGTTCTTCTCCAACATGTCCGAGCGGGCGTCGAAGATCATGCGCGAGGACATGGAGTCCATGGGCCCTGTGCGCCTCAAGGACGTCGATACCGCACAGATGGCCATGGTTCAGGTCGCCAAGGATCTCGCCGCGCGGGGCGAGATCATGCTGGCCGGCCAGGGTTCTGAAGATGAGTTGATTTACTGACATGAGCACCCCCTTCGCCTTTGACACAGAGTTCGACGCCGACGGCTCGGTGGTGCGTGAAAGCGCCTGGAAGCCGGCCAAGCGCAGCTATCTGCCGGCCGAGGTGGACGCCCTGGTCGCGCACGCCAAGCTGGAGGCCCGCCAGCAGGCGCTGGCCGAGATCGAGAATATTCGCGCCATGGCCCTGACCAACATCGCCCAGGGCGTGGCGGCGGCCATGCCCTCGCTGCGCGGCGTCGCCCAGGCCCATCGCGAACAGTCCGCCGATCTGGCCCTGGCGGCGGCCCGCGCCATCGGCGGCGCGGCGCTGGAGCGCTTCCCCCAGGCGCCTCTGCGCGCCGCCCTCGAGGCCCTGGCGCAAGAGATCGACGCCTCGCCGCGTCTGGTCGTGCGCGCGGAAGCCCTGGACGACGAGGGGCGCGCCCAGATCGAGCGGGCGTGCGCCGACAGCGGCTTCACCGGCGTCGTCGCCTTCCGCGACGAACCGGGCATGGGTACGGCGGCCTTCCAGCTGGAATGGGCCGACGGCCGCGCCGACCACGATCCCGCAGGCTCGGCCCAGCGCGTGGCCGAGGCCCTGACCGCCGCCCTGGCCGCCGAGGCCGGGCATGCCGAACCCCCGATCAATTCTGCCCGGAGTGATTTCTGATGGCCTCCGACGATCTTCCGCTCGAGGAGTTTCCGGACTCCACCGCCCTGGCCACGATCGACGATCATGGCGACAAGACCGCCGCCGACCTGGCGACGGTGTTCGAGGTGCCGGTGAATATCTCGGCTGTGCTGGGCAAGTCGCACATGTCGGTGGCCCAACTGCTGAAGCTGAACAAGGGGTCGGTGCTGGAGCTGGACCGCAAGGTCGGCGAGGCGATCGACATTTTCGTCAACAACCGCCTGATCGCGCGCGGTGAGGTCGTCGTCGTCGACGACCGACTGGGCGTGACCATGACGGAAATCATCAAGACCGAGGACTCGGGGAGCTGAGGTGAGGCCGCGCAGGCTCTGCGCGGCTGAACGACGGCGACCCGGATGGAAGTTTAGAGGAGAAGAACAATGCGTCTTCTAGTGGTAGGCAGACTGAGCGGACAGCTCGCTTCGGCGGTGAAGATGGCCATGGCGCACGGCGCCAAGGTCAGCCACGTCGAGCGCGCGGACCAGGCGACGGAACAGTTGCGACGAGGGCAGGGCGCCGATCTGCTGATGGTCGACTACCAGCTCGACATCGCGGCCCTGATCGCCGCGAACGAGGCTGAACGGATCACGGTGCCGGTCGTGGCCTTCGGCGTTGACGCCGATGCCCGCGAAGCTGCGGCGGCGATCAAGGCCGGGGCGAAGGAGTTCATCCCCCTGCCGCCGGACGCCGAACTGATCGCCGCGGTGCTGGCCGCCGTCGCCGACGACGAGAAGCCGATGATCTCGGCCGACCCGTCGATGAAGGCGGTGCTGCAACTGGCCGATCAGGTGGCGCGCTCGGAAGCCTCCATCCTGATCACCGGCGAAAGCGGCGTCGGCAAGGAGGTGATGGCGCGTTATATGCACGACAATTCGCGCCGGTCGGAACGCCCCTTCATCAGCGTCAACTGCGCCGCCATTCCCGACAATCTGCTGGAGTCCGAACTGTTCGGGCACGAGAAGGGCGCCTTCACCGGCGCCGTCGCGCGCCGGATCGGCAAGTTCGAAGAAGCCGACGGCGGCACCCTGCTGCTGGACGAAATCTCGGAGATGGACGCCCGGCTCCAGGCCAAGCTGCTGCGCGCGATTCAGGAGCGGGTCATCGACCGGGTCGGCGGCTCCAAGCCGGTCTCCGTCAATATCCGCATCATCGCCACTTCCAACCGCGATCTGGCCCGCGCCGTGTCGGAAGGCACGTTCCGCGAGGACCTGCTGTACCGGTTGAACGTCGTGAACCTGCGCCTGCCGTCGCTGCGCGAGCGTCCGGGCGACATCGGCGTTCTGGCCGAGCATTTCATCAAGAAATACGCCGCCGCCAACGGCGTGCCGGTGCGGCCCATGTCCGCGCGGGCCAGCCAGGCGATCAGCGCCTACCGCTGGCCCGGCAACGTCCGCGAGCTGGAGAACGCCATGCACCGCGCGGTGCTGCTGGCGACCGGTCCTGAGATCGACGTCGATGCGATCCGCCTGCCGGACGGCCAGCCCTTGACGCCGGCTTCGGGCATGATGGGCGCAGCGCCCTCCGGACAGGAGAACCCCTACGGCGGCGGCGTGGCCGCGCGCGCGGCGCAGGCCGCCGACGCCGTGACCCGCAGCTTCGTCGGCCAGACGGTGGCGGCGATGGAGAAGACCCTGATCCTGGACACCCTGACCCATTGCCTGGGCAACCGGACCCACGCGGCCAACATCCTGGGCATTTCGATCCGGACGCTGCGCAACAAGCTGAACGAATACGCTGACGAGGGCACGACTATTCCTGCGCCGCAGTCGGGCGTGTCCGCCTCTGGCTACGCGGCCTGAACATGAGCGACGGCGTGGATCGCAGGGCGTTGATCGCAGGCGGGCTCAGCCTTGCCGCGACCGCCTGCGCGCCGCGCACCCCGGCCGAAAGCCCCGCCGAGCAGGAAGCGGACATCTTCCTGTCCGATCTTGAGGCGCGGCATGGCGGCCGCCTGGGGCTGGCCGCACTCGACGTGGGCGGCGGACGCCGCGTCCTGTGGCGGGCGCAGGAGCGTTTTCCCTTCTGCTCGACCTTCAAGGCCTTCCTGGCCGCCGCCACCCTGGAGCGAGTACAGCGCGACGAGGAGCAGTTGGACCGGCCGGTGCGGATCACGGCGGCGGACCTGATCCCCCACGCCCCGACGACCGAAAAGGCCGTCGGCCGCACCCTGACGATCCGCGAACTGATGCAGGCGGCGGTCGAACTCAGCGACAATCCCGCCGCCAATATCCTGATCCGCGAAATGGGCGGAATCGCCGTATGGCGTTCGTGGTGGCCGACCTTCGGCGACACGACCACTGTCATTTCGCGCCTGGAGCCGGACCTGAACACCGCCCTGCCCAACGACCCGCGCGACACCTGCCTGCCCGAGCAGACCCTGGCCAATATTCGCGAAATGGCCTTCAGCGACCGGCTGACGCCGGAGAACGACGCCCTGCTGAACGGCTGGTTGACGGCGACGACGACCGGTCCGAACCGGATCAAGGCAGGGGTTCCCGAAGGCTGGACCGTCGCCCACAAGACCGGGACCGGCGCCAACGGCACGGCCAACGACGTCGCCATGCTGACGCCGCTGAGCGGCGCGCCGGTGATCGTCGCGGCCTATTTCAGCGGCGCGACCGAGGCGACCGACGATCAGCGCGACGCCGTGATCGCCGAGGCGACCCGCCGCGCCCTGAAGGCGCTGGGCCGTGACTGATACGCCTGTCGCGACTGACGCGCCCACAATGATGAAGGACGGCATGGCGCGCCCCACCGGGCGCGACGTCCTGGGCTGGGTCAATCGCGGCGAAGTGTTGATGGCGGTCGGCGTGATCGGCGTGATCATGCTGCTGATCCTGCCGGTCCCGAAGATGCTTCTGGACCTGCTGCTGGCGATCTCGCTGGTCTCGTCCGTGTTGATCCTGATGACGGCCGTGATGATGAAGCGGCCGCTGGATTTTGCGATCTTCCCGACGGTGCTGCTGGTCTCGACCCTGTTCCGCCTGGGCCTGAACCTGGCCTCGACCCGCCTGATCCTGACCCACGGCCAGGAAGGTCACGACGCCGCCGGTCAGGTCATCAACGCCTTCGGTCAGCTGATGATGGGCGGCAATTTCATCATCGGGGTGATCATCTTCGCCATCATCCTGGTGGTGAACTTCGTCGTCATCACCAAGGGCTCGACCCGGATCGCCGAGGTCTCGGCCCGCTTCACCCTGGACTCCATGCCGGGCAAGCAGATGGCCATCGACGCCGACCTGTCGTCGGGCCTGATCACCGATGACCAGGCCAAGCTGCGCCGCAAGGAGCTGGAGCAGGAATCGACCTTCTTCGGCGCCATGGACGGCGCTTCCAAGTTCGTGCGCGGCGACGCCGTCGCCGGCCTTATCATCACCTTCATCAACGCCATCGGCGGCATCCTGATCGGGACGCTCCAGCACGGCATGCCGGCGATGGAGGCCGCCAACACCTATGTCCAGCTGACCATCGGCGACGGCCTGGTCACCCAGGTGCCGGCCATCATCATCTCGATCGCCGCCGGCTTCCTGGTGTCCAAGGCGGGCGTCGAGGGTACGGCGGACAAGGCCATGGTCACCCAGCTGGCCACAAACCCCGTTTCGCTGGGCGTGGTGTCGGGCGCGGCCGGCCTGATCGGCCTGATCCCCGGCATGCCGCTGATCCCCTTCGCCGCCCTGGCTATCGGTTCGGGCTTTATGGCCTGGAAACTGGGGCGGGGTCGGCTGAAGCCCCAGCCGACCGAGGCCGAGATCGCCGCCGCCGCCGCCAAGCCCAAGGAAGAGGTCGAGGAGCCGATCAGCAATGTCCTGACCATCGACGAGGTGAAGATCGAGCTGGGCTATTCCCTGCTCAGCCTGATCAATGATCTCGAGGGCCGGCGGCTGACCGATCAGATCAAGGCCCTGCGCCGGTCGCTGGCGCAGGAATACGGTTTCGTCATCCCCCAGGTGCGCATCCTCGACAATATGCGCCTGCCCACCCAGGGCTACGCTATCCGCATCAAGGAAATGGAGGCGGGCCAGGGCGAGGTGCGTCTGGGCCACCTGATGGCCATGGATCCCTCCGGCCGTCAGGTCGAGCTGCCGGGCGAGCACATGCGCGAGCCGGCGTTTGGTCTGCCCGCCACCTGGATCAACGAGAACCTGCGCGAGGAAGCCACCTTCCACGGCTATACGCTGGTCGATCCCTCGACGGTGCTGACGACCCACCTGACCGAGATCCTCAAGGAGAATATGGCGGACCTGCTGTCCTACAGCGAGACCCAGAAACTGCTGAAGGAACTGGGCGTCGAAGAGAAGAAGCTGGTCGAGGAGTTGATCCCCACGGTCGTCACCGTCACCACGCTTCAGCGCGTGCTTCAGTCGCTGTTGCGCGAAAAGGTCTCGATCCGCGATCTGCCCGCCATTCTGGAAGGTCTGGCCGAGGCGGCGCCCCACAGCTCCAGCGTGACCACCCTGGTCGAACATGTCCGCGCCCGCCTGGCTCGGCAACTGTGCTGGCAGCATCAGGGCGGGGACGGCGCCCTGCCGATCGTCACCCTGTCGCCGGAATGGGAAGCCGCCTTCGCCGAGAGCCTGATCGGCGGCGGCGAGGACAAGCAGTTGGCCATGGCTCCGTCACGGCTGCAGGACTTTATCCGCAGTGTCCGCGACACCTTCGAGCGGATCGCCATGTCGGGCGAGAACCCGGTCCTGCTGACCGGTCCGCAGACCCGCCCCTATGTCCGTTCGATCATCGAGCGGTTCCGCGGACAGACCGTTGTCATGAGCCAGAATGAGATCCACCCCCGCGCCAAGCTGCGCACCCTGGGCCAGGTCTGACCGCTCAGTTCGCCACGGTCCAACCACCGGCTGAGGCGTTGCGCGCTACGTCGTTGACGGGCCGGGCGACCAGGCCCGACTGGGTGATCCACACCTCGTACCGGGCGCCGTCGGCCATCGGCATATAGGCCGCCGATCCGTAAAGGGTGTCGGCCGCATCGACATAGGGACGGTACTTGCGGATGGCGTCCCAGGCCTCGACCTTGAAGGGCGCCCTGCCGTTACGGGCGTTGGACGTCGCGGCCGCGAGGTCATAGGCGCTGCGTTCCCCGTGCAGTTCCTGCTCAATGGCGCGGTACCGGCCCGACAGACGATCCAGCCGGTATTGCGAATCCAGCCCCATGACATTGGCCCAGGGTTTCCATTTCAGAACCTGGGCCTCGATCCGCCAGTCATCACCGTGAACAGGATACAGGGCGCCGGCGTCGGCCGCCCGTCCCTGCGGCGTCGGTTGGGTCAGGTTGATCTCGTAATACTGTGGCCCAAGCTGGCGGACAGCCAGGGTCGCCACCGGACGCTCATAGGTCAGACGTTCGAAGGTTTGGAGGTTCATGCCGAACAAGGTCGCCAGCGATGCGGCCCACAGCGCCCCGCCGCCGAACAGCGCCCCGGCTACGCCCCGCACCGGCTTGCCCCCGAACAGCGCCCGAAGGCCCCGGATCAGCACGACGAAGCCGATCAGCGCCACAGCCGCCGGCAAAATCCACCACCACCAGATCATCTTCCCGCTCCCCGTGTTTGATCTGCCCCCGCAGAGTCCAAGCCCGCCATCTTAACCCCAAGTCGCCAAACGGCCTCAGGTTTCGTGCATCAGGCGTTTGACGTGCGCGATCACGCCGCTAATGCTCCGCCCCATGAGATCTCGTTCAAGCCAGAACTGGTCGCGTTTCAGTGACTTCGTACGCACGCCTTCGCTTGTGCGTTCGATTGCGGCGCTCCTGATCCTGGCCTTCGTCCTGCTGCTGACGGTCAATGTCACCAGTTTCGTGATGATCCAGCGGACGGCGACGATCAACGACGCCATCGAGAAGGCGCAGCTGATGCGGCGGGCGTCGCGCACGGTCGTGATCTCTATGCTGGACGCCGAAACGGCCCAGAGAGGCTTTCTTCTGACCGGGCGGAGCGACTTTCTCGAACCCTTTGAAGAGGCGCGCGAAGAGATCGTCCCGGCATTGGCGGTGCTCGACGAAGGCGCGGCCAGGGATCCGTCGCTTCGGCCCTATGTGACGCATATCCACACGCTGGCCGACGCCAAGTTCGCCGAGATGGACCGGACCCTGAACCTGACACGGGCCGGCCGGATCGGACAGTCGATCCAACTGGTGAGATCCGGGCAGGGCAAGCGCTACATGGACGAGTTGCGTCACACGACGCAGGCGTTCGATGCGCTGAAGTCTAGTCGGATCGCCGAGCGCACGCGGTTGTCGGAACGGTTTGGCGTCCTGACCGTCGTGATGAACGCCATCGCCGGGCTGCTGGTGCTGGTGCTGGCGATCCTGTCGGCCTGGGTCGTCCGCCGTTACGTCGGCGAGATTCAGAGAGCGCGTGAAGAGTTGGACGCCCTGAACGCGGGGCTGGAAGATACAGTGCGGGACCGCACCGCCGCCCTGACGCGCGCCAACGACGAAATCCAGCGCTTCGCCTATATCGTCAGCCACGACCTGCGCGCGCCCCTGGTCAATGTGATGGGCTACACCTCCGAGCTGGAGCAGGCCGGCAAGATCATCGACCATGCCATCACCGAGGTCGAGACGCGTGAAACCGTTCCGCCCGATGTCGTCATGGCCGTCCGTGAGGACATGCCCGAGGCCATAGGCTTCATCCGCGCCTCGACCGCCAAGATGGACCGGCTGATCAACGCCATCCTCAAGCTTTCGCGCGAAGGCCGTCGCAACCCGCTGCCTGAACCGCTGGACATGACCGCCATGGTCCGCAACATCGCCGACAGCGTCCATCACCAGACCGAGGCCTCGGGCGCCCGGATCGTGGTGGAAGACCTTCCGTCGATCGAGAACGACCGTCTATCGCTGGAGCAGATTTTCGGCAACCTGATCGACAATGCGGTCAAATATCTCGAGCCGGGCCGTCCCGGAGAGATCATCGTCACGGGCGAGGAGGTCGCCGGGGCCTGGGTCGTCTATCGGGTCGCCGACAATGGCCGCGGCATCGCCCCGCGCGACCACGAGCGCATCTTCGAACTGTTCCGCCGCTCCGGCAAACAGGATCGCGCGGGCGAAGGCCTGGGCCTAGCCTTCGTGCGCAACAGCGTACGCCGTATCGGCGGCACGATCGACGTGGAGTCCGAGCTTGGCAAGGGCTCGACTTTCCTGCTGAAATTCCCCAAACGACTGATCCTGTCCGAACCCGGAGGCGTACTGTGACGCAAGCCGTCAAAATTATCATGGTCGAGGACGACCACGGTCACGCCAAACTGATCGAAAAAAACATCCGTCGCGCCAACATCAGCAACGATATCAAGCATTTCGATGAAGGTGGCGCGGCCCTCGACTATCTGTTCAGCGCCGAAATCCTGGCCAATGGGCCGTTGTTGATCCTTCTGGACCTCAACCTGCCCGATATGTCGGGAACGGATATTCTGGAGCGGGTGAAGTCCGACGATCGCCTGAAGCGCGCCCCGGTCGTGGTTTTGACCACCACGGACGACAAGGTCGAGATCCAGCGCTGCTACGACCTGGGCTGCAACGTCTATATCACCAAGCCCGTGGACTATGAATCCTTCGCCGGGGCGATCCGCCAACTGGGGCTGTTCCTGTCGGTGATGCAGGCCCCGGAGATCGAGTGATCGACACCCCGGGGGCCATTCGCCTGCTCTATATCGACGACGACCGTGGCTTGTCGCGGCTGGTCGAGAAGGAGTTGGGCCGCCACGGTTACGCCGTGACCAGCGCCCCCGACGGGGACGCGGGGCTGCTGCTGCTTGAGGCCAACGAGTACGACGTCTGCGCCCTGGACCACTACATGCCCACGCGCGACGGCCTGGACGTCCTGCCGGACATTCTGGCGCTGAACGCACCCCCGCCCATCGTCTATGTCACTGGCGCCCAGGACGGTCGGATCGCCGTCGCCGCCCTGCGGGCCGGCGCCGCCGACTATGTGATCAAGGACGTCTCCGAGGACTTTACCTCGCTGTTGCGTTCCGCACTGGAAGACGCCCTGCTGCGACGCCGGTTGCAGCGCGAGAACGAGACCGCCCAGGAAGAGATCCGCCTGGCCCGCGACCGCGCCGAGGCCATGCTGCGCGAGGTCAATCACCGCGTCGGCAACTCCTTGCAGCTGGTGTCCAGCTTCATGTCCTTGCAGATGCGCCACATCGACGACGAGCGCGCCCGCGAGGCCCTGCGCGAATGTCAGGCGCGGATCGAGGCCGTGGCCCATGTTCATCGCCGCCTCTACACCTCGGGCGACATGAACCGCGTGGCCATGGATGACTATCTGGAGGGGTTGATGGACGAGCTGTCCAAGTCGATCGGTCCGGGCGAGGGTTCGCCGCGTCTGGTTGTCGACGCCGCCCCCCTGTGGGTGACAACGGACCAGGCCGTATCGCTAGGCGTCGTCGTCGCCGAACTGGTCACCAACGCCGTGAAATACGCTTACCAGCCGGGGCAGGGCGGCGAGATCCGCATTCACCTGAAGCCGGACGGCGAGCATCGCGCCATCCTAACCGTCGAGGACGACGGTCCCGGTCTGGGCGACGGCACGCCCAAGGGCACCGGCCTGGGCGGCAAGATCATCTCGGCCATGGCCTCGGGCCTGCGCTCGGCCGTGGAGTTCGACACGGCCCACAAGGGCGTGCGCGCCAGGTTGGCCTTCGACCTCTGAGGTCGGACATCCGCCATGCTCCAGTTCGGTCTTCGCAATCCCGCCCTCGATTATCGCCATCGCGCGACGGCTTTCGGCGTCGTCGAGCGTGACGGCTTGATCGCTTGCGTCCGGGTGGAGCGTCCGGCCGGCGCCTATTTCGACCTGCCCGGCGGGGCCGTGGACGGCGAGGAGACGGAGGTCCAGGCCCTGGTGCGCGAGTTCGTCGAGGAGACGGGGCTCGGCGTGGCGCCGCTGAACCGCATCACCGAGGCGGGCCAGTATCATCTGAAGAGCAATGGCGAGCCCCTCTATAACGTCGGCGGCTTCTGGACCGCATCGGTCATTGCCGAGAATCCCGACGCCAAGTGCGAGGACGATCACACCCTGGTTTGGCTGGAGCCCACGGTGGCCTTGTCGCGTCTGCGCCATGACGCCCACGCCTGGGCTGTGGCGGTCTGGCTGCGTCGCGCAAGCTGAACCGTACGGAACAAGGCGGCCCGCCGTCCCGTTCTTCCTTTACGTCGCGGCGCTATGGCGGCACCGCCGGAAAAAGGAGAATTCCCATGGCAGATCATGACCGTATCGAAGGCTCCGCCAAGACCATCGGCGGCAAGATCAAGGAAGGCGCGGGCAAGCTGATCGGCGATTCCAAACTACAGGCCGAAGGCAAGGCCGATCAGGTCGAGGGCAAGGTTCAGAACGCCGTCGGCGGCGTGAAGGACAGCCTTCGCGACAATCGCAACTGACGCGAAACCTGTCGTGCAGTACGACGCCGTCCGCGCGAGCGGGCGGCGTTTTCACTTGTATCAGTCGTTGCCCCACAGCTTCAGCGTCAGGCCCTTGTCCTCCGTCGCACCGACCGGCCGGCATTCGGAGCTGAAGCCTCCGCGTTCGGGGCGAGGCCGACAATCCTGTTCCTTGGGCAGGGGCGAGTCCGCCGGCGCGCGTGATTGCGGGCCGCATTGCAGGCCATAGGACGAGCCGTCGCCCTCCGCCGCCTGCGCCATCTGACAGTCGCCCGCCATGCCCGCCGGGCGCAGGGCGTCGGGAAGGTCCGGTCCTAAGGCCAGGGCCAACTGGCCGCGAACCTCGGCCTGACAGACTTCCAGCGACCGCGCTCCACGCAGTTGGGGGCTGCACCGCGCCCGCTCATAGCCGAACGGATCGGCGACGCCCCATGCGGGGACGGAATGGGCGGCGGGTGGCGCAGGCGTCTCGGCCACAGTCGCAGCGGGCGCTTCCCACACCACGGTCGAGGCGGCCTGTTGGGCCAGAAGAAGCAGGGCAATGGCGGCGAGCACGGTTCAGGCCTCCTGTCGATGGTCCACCGGCCGGTTTCGCCTGGGACGCGAACCCTACCTTGTCAGTGCGCGCATCGCCTTGTCGAGCCCTTCCAGCGTCAGGGGGAACATTCGGTCGTCCATCACCTCGCGCAGCAGGCCGACCGAGGCGGTATAGCTCCAGTATCGCTCCTGCACCGGGTTCAGCCAGACGGACTTTTCCCACTGCCGCCGGGCGCGTTGCAGCCAAACGGCGCCGGCTTCTTCGTTCCAGTGCTCGACCGAGCCGCCGGGCATGGTGACTTCATAGGGCGACATGGTCGCGTCGCCGACGAAGATGGCGCGCCAGTCGCCGGGATATTTGTTCAGCAGGTCCCAGGTCGCGATCCGCTCGGTGTGACGCCGCCGGTTG
The DNA here is from genome assembly GCF_026625805.1 of Brevundimonas sp. SL130. Taxonomy (NCBI): domain Bacteria; kingdom Pseudomonadati; phylum Pseudomonadota; class Alphaproteobacteria; order Caulobacterales; family Caulobacteraceae; genus Brevundimonas; species Brevundimonas sp. SL130. The sequence continues at coordinate 2,833,985 of NZ_CP113064.1, read as the reverse complement.
TCCTTCCAGACGCCCTCGTACAGGCAGTTGTGGAAGTAGAAGAACTCCAGGTTCTTGAACTCGGTCCGGGCGGCCGAGAACAACTCCTCCACCAGCTTGATATGGCCGTCCATCGAGCCGCCGATGTCGAGGAACAGAAGCACCTTGATCGTGTTGCGCCGCTCGGGCCGCATCTGGATGTCCAGCCAGCCCTGGCGGGCCGTGCCGTCGATGGTGCCGTCGATGTCCAGCTCTTCCGCGGCCCCCTCGCGCGCGAACCGGCGCAGCCGACGCAGCGCCACCTTGATGTTGCGCGTGCCCAGTTCGACCGTGTCGTCCAGGTTCCTGAACTCGCGCTTCTCCCACACCTTGACCGCCCGGCCATGCTGACCCGGTCCACCGATGCGCACGCCCTCGGGATTATAGCCGCCGTGGCCAAAGGGGCTGGTCCCGCCCGTGCCGATCCATTTCGAGCCGCCGGAATGGCGTTCCTTCTGCTCCTCCAGCCGCTGTTTCAGCGTCTCCATCAGCTTTTCGAACCCGCCGAGCGCCTCGATCTGCGCCTTCTCCTCGTCGGTCAGGTATTTTTCGGTCAGCAGCCGCATCCAGTCCTCGGGGATGTCGGTGGTCAGATCCTCGCCTGCACCGACCGATTCCACGCCCTTGAACACGGTCCCGAACACCTGGTCGAACCGGTCATAGTGTTTCTCGTCCTTGACCAGCACCGCGCGCGACAGGTGATAGAAGGCCTCGATCTCGCGCCCGGCCAGGTCGCGATCCATGGCCTCCATCAGATGGAGCCATTCCTTCATCGACACCGGAACCTTGGCGTCGCGCAGGGCGGTGAAGAAGGGCAGGAGCATCAGAGGTCTTGGAGTGCTTGCGCCAAACGGGGCGCTTCGATGCTGGCGATGGTCCAAATGACGCTGAAGTCGGTCGATCCGTAGTCATGCGCCAGTCGGTGACGTAGGCCCAACATGCCTCGCCAGTCGATGTCGGGAAGTTTATCGGTCACGGCAGGCGACAATTTTCCGGCGGCTTCCCCAACGATCAAAAGCCTGAAGGCCGTGGCGTCTCGTCTCAGTGAATCTGCTTCGAAATCGTCGCCCGAAAGGCCGTCGATGTATCGCGCAATCAACTCGGTGGATTCGCGGATATCCGCCAGAAGGCCACGATCTGAGCGGTCAGACTTCAACACAATCCCTCAGTGCGGATGCTCGGACGTGGGGATTGCGGAGGCCATTCGACGTAAGGAGGTCCACCTCTCTACCAACCCTGTCCGTCAACTCCTCGGCAAGGCTGTAGAACCTCAAACCCAACGGCTGAGCCAGGTCCACCAGCAAATCCACGTCGCTGTCCGGTCCCGCTTCGTCGCGGGCGTAGCTGCCGAACAGGCGCACGTTGACGATGCCCTGCTCCTCGAGCCAGGGCTTCAGGTCGCGCAGTTTTTCCAGTAGTTCGGCGCGGGTCATGCCCGCACCATAGTCTATCCGCGTCGCAAGATGAACTCGTGGTCGCGCCAGGCGCCGACCGGGTACTCATACTCCCCCGCCTTCTCGAACCCATAGGCGGCGTACAGGCGCTGGGCCTTTTCGTTGCCGCTCCAGACGCCGATCCACAGCGGGCCCTGGGTGTGGGCCTCCATCCAGTCCAGCGACAGGGTCAGCAGTTTCGTACCCAGGCCCAGACCCTGGGCGGTCTTGGATACATAGAGGCGGCGCAGCTCCATATGCGCGGGGCGGGCCTCGGGGTGGGGCAGGCCGTTGGGACCGGCGTTGGCGAAGGCCAGCAGCTCGTCGTCCCGTTCGGCCACCCACCAACCGCAGCCGGGCTCGGCCAGCTTCTTCAGCGTCGGCTCGGGATCGAAGCTGGCGTCCAGGAAGGCGTTCAGATCCGCCTCGGGATAGGGAATGCCGAAACCGGTGACGAAGGTGTCGATAAAGGTCTGACGGCCCAGGGCGCCCAGGGCGACGGCGTCTTCAGGGCGGGCAAGTCGGATCAGGGTCTCGGTCATGATGCGGCTCTACATCGGCGCGGGCTGCGCGTCACCGGCGACAGGCGGTGCGCAGACATGTTCGGGCGAGGTTGTGTCCGCGCTCGAGGGCGGTTACGACCTTGAAGGACTAGGCCGCTCTGCGGTCACACATGTCGCCGCGCTCGGGGAGGAATAGGACGTATAACGCCTTGAAGCTAAAGGCCCGTCCGCTCGCCATGTCATCCCCCGCCCTGTCTCTCGATTCGACTGAAGACTCCGCCGCCCGGTCCGCCGGCGGGTCTGCGTCCCGCGCCGGGGTCGGCGTGCGCGCCGGCGCCATCACCCTGACACGCCACGGCGAGCCGGCTCTGTCGCGCAAATGTCTGCTGAGCGCGCGTCAATACGGCGACTGGTGGGCGAAATACGAGGTCGGCGGTTTGCTGGCCGGCCAGACCCCGCCGCCGGAATTGATCGTCACGGCCCAGGGCGCCGGCGTCATCTACGCCTCGACCCGTCGGCGCGCCCAGGAGACCGCCGCCGCCGTCGCCGCCGAACGCGAGGTCGTGTCCGACGTCCTGTTCATCGAGGCGCCCCTGCCGCCGCCGCCCATCCCCGACTGGATCAAGCTGTCGCCGAAATGGTGGGGGGTGGTGTCGCGATTCTGGTGGCATGCCTTCGATCATCACGGCGGCCAGGAAACCCGCGCCGAGGCCGAGGTCCGCGCCGAACAGGCGGCGCGCAAACTGATTGCCCGCGCCGAAACCGGCCAGGACGTGCTGGTCTTCGCCCACGGCTATTTCAACCATATGGTCGGCGCCCGGCTGAGGGCCGACGGCTGGAAACTGGTGCATAATCAGGGCTTCAAATACTGGTCCCAGCGCCGTTACGAGAAGCGATAGCCGCATCCACCGTTGATGCAGGCGTCGACCCCCTTTAGGGTCCGCGCCATGACCGATACCGCCGCCGCCATCCCCGCCGACCTCCGCTTCGAAGACGCACTGCAGCGCCTGGAGACCATCGTCTCGCGCCTGGAATCGGGCCAGGCGCCGCTGGAGGAATCCATCGCCCTGTACGAAGAAGGCACCAAGCTGAAGGCCCATTGCGAGGCCCGTCTGAAGGCGGCCCAGCTGCGCGTTGAGAAGATCGTGGTCGGCCCCGACGGCCAGGCCAAGGGCGTCGAGGCGGCGTCGTTCGAATGACGCAGGCGATCACCTTCGACGACTTCATGAAGGTCGATAGCGGCGTCGGCCAGATCGTCAAGGCGGAAGCCTTCCCCGACGCTGACGGCGAGGGGGTGCTGGTCGGGGTGGATCACGACCTGCCGCTGGGCGGGCGGCTGTTTTGACCCATATCCTCGCCGCCAATTCGCCCGAACAGGCTGTGATCGACCGGGTCGCCGAGGTCGCGGACCTGGTCACCGTGGCCCTCGACGAACTGCTGCCCCGCGCCGAAGGACCGGAGGCCCGCCTGACCGAGGCCATGCGCTATGCGGCGCTCGGTCCGGGCAAACGGCTGCGGCCCTTCTTCGCCCTGGAGGCGGCGCGGCTGTTCGACATCGACGAGCGGTCGGTGCTGCGCGCGGCCTGCGCCCTGGAGTGCGTCCACGCCTATAGCCTGGTCCACGACGACCTGCCCTGCATGGACGACGACGACATGCGGCGCGGCCGCCCGACCGTCCACCGCGCCTATGACGAGGCCACGGCGGTCCTGGCCGGCGACGCGCTCCAGACGGCGGCCTTCGACATCATCCTGCACGAGGATACCCACGACGACGCGGCCGTGCGGTGCGAGCTGGCGGCGCGGCTGTCGCTGGCCTCGGGCGCGCGGGGCATGGCCGGCGGCCAGATGATCGATCTGCTGGGCGTGCGCGACGATCTGGGCGGGGTGGCGCGGATGCAAAGGCTGAAGACCGGCGCCCTGTTCGCCTATGCCTTCGAGATTCCGCTGATCATCGCCGACGCCTCGGCCCAGCATCAGCACGCCCTGATCAGTTTCGCCCACGATGTCGGCCTAGCCTATCAGATCGTTGACGACATCCTGGACGCCGATGGCTCGGCCGAAGAAATGGGCAAGGCCGCCGGCGGCAAGGACGCCGCCCTGGGCAAGACCAATTTCGTCACCCTGCTGGGCCTGGACGAGGCGCGCCAGCGCGTCGCCCACCTGTCAGACCAGGCCCGCGCCCATCTGGAACCGTTCGGACTGGAGGCGGAAATCCTCAAGGCGAGCGTGGACTTTGTGCTAAAGCGCCGGTCATAAGGAACCAGGATCGTCATCCTAGGCCTTGTGCCTAGGATCCATAGACTCCGACATCGAAGGTCGACTTCAGGCGCTGGAGCGTATGGATCCTCGGGACAAGCCCGAGGATGACGACTAGAATAGGCGGCTAAGTCCGCGAAGAGACGCCCTTTTCAATGCCCGACACCCCGCTTCTCGACACCGTCAAGTTCCCCGCCGACATGCGGGGCTTCGACATCGCCCAGCTGAAACAGTTGGCGCAAGAAGTGCGGGCCGAGACCATCGACGCCGTCTCAGTCACGGGCGGCCACCTGGGCGCGGGCCTGGGCGTGGTCGAGCTGACCACGGCGCTGCACCATGTGTTCGAGACGCCCAAGGACATCCTGATCTGGGATGTCGGCCATCAGTGCTATCCGCACAAAATTCTGACCGGTCGCCGCGACCGCATCCGCACCCTGCGCCAGCCCGGCGGCCTGTCAGGCTTCACCAAGCGCAGCGAGAGCGAATACGACCCGTTCGGCGCCGCCCACGCCTCGACCTCGATCAGCGCCGCCCTCGGCTTCGCCGCCGCGCGCGATCAGAAGGGCGAGAAGAACAAGGTCGTGGCCGTGATCGGCGACGGCTCCATGTCCGCCGGCATGGCCTATGAGGCGATGAACAACGCGGCCGAGGCGACCAATGGCCAGCTGATGGTCATCCTGAACGACAACGACATGTCCATCGCCCCGCCGGTCGGGGGGATGAGCGCCTATTTAGCCGGTCTGGTGTCCGGCGGCGCCTATCAGAACGTCCGCCGCCTGGGCCGCTCGTTCGCCCAGCACCTGCCGCGCCCGTTCCGCAAGGCCGCCAAGAAGGCCGAGGAATACGCCCGGGGCATGGTGACCGGCGGCACCTTCTTCGAGGAGCTGGGCTTCTACTACGTCGGCCCCATCGACGGCCACGACATGGAAAATCTGGTCCCGATCCTGAAGAAGGCGGCGGCCATCGAGGATCGGCCGGTGCTGGTCCATGTCGTCACGCAAAAGGGCAAGGGCTACGCCCCCGCCGAGAGCAGCGCCGACAAACTGCACGCGGTGGTCAAGTTCGACGTGGTCTCGGGCAAACAGGCCAAGGCCGTCTCCAACGCCCCCAGCTACACCAAGGTGTTCGGGACCGAGCTGATCAAACACGCCAAGGTCGATCCCTCGATCGTGGCCATCACCGCCGCCATGCCGTCGGGCACGGGTCTGGACCTGTTCGGTCAGGCCTTCCCCGAGCGGACCTATGACGTCGGCATCGCCGAACAGCACGCCGTCACCTTCGCCGCCGGTCTGGCCGCCGACGGGATGAAGCCGGTCTGCGCCATCTATTCCACCTTCCTTCAGCGCGGCTACGACCAGGTGGTCCATGACGTGGCGATCCAGTCGCTGCCGGTGCGGTTCGCCATGGACCGGGCCGGTCTGGTCGGCGCCGACGGCGCGACCCATGCCGGGTCGTTCGACATAGGCTTCATGGGCGCCTTGCCCGGGATGGTGCTGATGGCCGCCGCCGACGAGGCCGAGCTGGCGGGCATGATCTCGACCAGCCTGGCTATCGACGACCGCCCCAGCGCCTTCCGCTATCCGCGCGGCGACGGCGTGGGCGTGGAGATTCCGGAACTGGCCGCCCCGTTCGAGATCGGGCGCGGCCGGATCGTGCGCGAGGGCACGTCCGTCGCCATCCTGTCCCTGGGCACCCGCTTGCAGGAATCGTTGAAGGCCGCCGATCTGCTGGCCGCGCGCGGCGTATCCGCCACCGTCGCCGACGCCCGTTTCGCCAAGCCGCTGGACGTCGATCTGATCCTGCGCCTGGCGCGCGAGCACGAGGCCCTGATCACGGTGGAGGAGGGAGCCATGGGCGGCTTCGGCGCCTTCGTGCTGCAACTGCTGGCCGAGAAGGGCGCGCTGGATCGCGGGTTGAAGGTCCGCACTTTGAACCTGCCCGACGTTTTCCAGGATCAGGACGCGCCCGCCGCCATGTACGCCCAGGCTGGCCTGAACGCCGAACATATCGCGGCGGCGTCCCTGACCGCGCTGGGGGTCGAAGCGACCCGAGCCGTCCGGGCCTGAGACCAGAAGCATGACCGCCGGTGCGTCCACCCGGCCGGTCGGGTCGGCCTTCCTGATCGGCTACGCCGTCGCCTATATCGGCGCCTTCATCGGCGTCGCGCCCCTGCTTCAGGTGCTCGCGCCGCTCCACGCTGAGCTTATCGACGGTCAGGCCAAGGGGCCGCTGCTCAGCCAGGCCCTGTTCTGGGGCTGTATGGCGGCCGGGGTCGGCAATATCATCGGCGGCGCCTTGAGCGACCGCACCCGCTCGCGACATGGCCGGCGGCGTCCGTGGATCGTGGTCGGCGCCGTGCTGACGATGGGCAGCTACGCCGCCATCCAGCAGTCCTCGACCCCTCTGGGCCTGGTGCTGGGCCTGGTCTGTTTCCAGCTGACCTTCAATATCCTGCTGGCCCCTCTGATCGCCCTGTTCGCCGACCGGGTGCCGGAAAACCGGCGCAGCGCCATGTCTGCGGTCATGGGCATGGGCTATCCGCTGGCCGCCATGATCGGCTCGGTCGTCATGGCCTGGGGGCCCCAGGGCGAGGTCGCGCGCTTCGCCACCCTGGCCGCCGTGGTCCTGGTCGCCACCGTGCCCTTCGCCCTGCTGTCGCGAGAGGATCCCGTGCCCGCCGACCGGGTGCGGGCGCCCCTGTCGGGCTTTTCCTTGCCCAGCCTGCTGCGCCCCTTCGCTGTTCGCGACTTCACCCTGGCCTGGACCTATCGGTTCCTGGTGGTGACCGGTTATTCGCTGGTGGCCTTCTATCTGCTCTTCTACATCGCCGACGCCATCGGGTTTCCGCGCCTCTTCCCCGGACGCTCGGCCGAGGCCGGCCATTCGCTGCTGACCGCTATCGCCGTGGTCGGGGTCGTCGGGGTCAGCACCATCGTCGCCATGGGCGGGTCGCGGATCACCCGGCGCAAACCGCTGGCTATTGCAGGCGGGGTGCTGCTGGCCATAGCCGCGGCGGTTCTGGCGACCACCCAGGACTGGACCACCGTGGTCGTCGCCTTCGCCCTCTATGGGGTGGGCCAGGGCTGCTATGGCGCCATCGACATCGCCCTGATGACCGATGTGCTGCCCTCGGTCGAGGACCGGGGCAAGGATCTGGGCCTGATCAATCTGGCCGTGACCCTGCCCCAGGCGATCGCGCCGCTGATCGCACTGGTCCTGTTGGAGACCCTGGGGCTGGACTTCCGCAGCCTGTTCCTGGCCGCCACCGCCTGTTTCGGCGGGGCGACCCTGGCGGTGGCCTCGATCAGGCGGGTGCGGTGACCTCTTCCAGCGGACCCAGACCGGTCTCGGTCCGCGCCAGCCGATAGGTTTTCAGCGTCTTCTTCTCATACGGCTTGGCCAGGATGGTCGAGACGGTGCGCAGTTCGCCGACGGCTTGATCCCGGTCCAGGGTCAGCAGAATGTAGCCCTTGGCCGACTGGTCGCAGAACTTGATCTCGGGATTGGCGGCTTGAAGCGCCAGGCCCAGCGGCAAGCCGGCCACCAGATCGCCCGGCGAAGGGCTGGAGATGGACGAGGTCCCAAACTCGACCGCGCGGCGCTCGCCGCCTTCGTCATACAGTTCGTTGACCCAGAAGGCGTGGCTGTCGCCGGCCAGGACGATGGGCTCGACCCCGGCCTGTTTCATCGTCTCGTACAGGCGCTCGCGTCCGGCGGGGTAGCCGTCCCAGCTGTCCAGGTTGAACGGCAGACCCAGTTTGAACAGCTGGATCGCGCCCTGCACCTGGGGCTGGTACTCGGCGGGCAGGCCGGCGATCATCTCCGCCAGCTGGGCCGGCGGCACCATTTCTTCGATGTTCGGTCCCTTGACCCGGGCCATGACGACCTGGTTGCCCAGGATCTGCCACGGACGACCGGCGGCCTTGGACTGGCTCATGGCCTCGCCCAGCCAGCGGCGTTGGCTGTCGCCCAGCAGATCGCGCGACGGGTCCTGCCGCTGGGCCTCGAAGGCGGCGAGGTCGGGACGGCCGTCGGCGGTCTTAGGGATGTTGGCGAAGTCCATCTGCTCGTTGCGGGCCAGCAGCCGCGTCTCGACCATATGCAGGCTGGCCAGGTCGCCGAAGTGGAAGCTGCGATTGATCGCCTCCTTCAGGCCGCCGGCCTTGGCCTCGCGGATCGGCATCCATTCGTAATAGGCGCGCAGGGCCGCCGCCTTGCGCGTGGCGAAGTCGCCCTCGGTCGCCGGCTGATGGTTCTCGGCGCCCAGCATCCAGGCGTCGTTGGCGACCTCATGATCGTCCCAGACGCAGATGAAGGCAGCGCGGGCGTGGGCGGCCTGTAGGTCGGGGTCGGTCTTGTACTGGGCGTGGCGCGTCCGATAGTCGGCCAGGCTGACGATCTCGTGTGGGGGCAGGGGCGCCCGGTTCAGGGGCGCGCCGGTGGTCATGCCATAGTCGTCGGCTGCGGCGCCGTATTCGTAGATGTAGTCGCCCAGGTGGACGACCGCGTCCAGCCGCTCCAACTGCGCGATCGCCTCATAGGCGTTGAACAGGCCGCCCGGATACAGTTGGCACGAGACGACAGCCAGGCTCACCTGGGGCGTTGCGCCCTGGGGCAGGGTGCGGACCCGCCCGACCGGCGAGGTCACGCCATTGGCGACGAAGCGATAGAAATACTCGCGGCCCGGCTCCAGGCCCTGGCCGTCAAGGTCATGTTTGACGGTGAAGTCGCGCTCGGCCAGGGCGCGCAGCCCGGTCGAACGGCGAACCCTGTCGCTGAAGCTCGCGTCATGGGCCACTTCCAGAACCACGGCGACCTCCCCGACCGACGGATCGGCCGGGGTGACGCGTGTCCAGAAGACCGCCGAATGCTGATCCGGATCGCCGCTGGCCACCCCGTGAAGGAAGGCGACCTGACCGGTATGGGCGGACTGGGCGACGGCGGGCGTCGCCGCCCCCGCGCCGAGCAGCCCCAGAAGGCTGCGGCGATCCAGAGTCATGGTTCGATCCTTACAGTTTCAGCTTGAACACCAGGCCATACGCCGCCGGACGACCGGCGATGAAGGTCGGCATGCCCAGGGCGTCGCCGGTGTTGCCGGCGTCCTTGATATATTCCTCGTCCAGGACGTTCTCGCCGAAGGCCTCGACGCCCCAGGCGCCGCCTTCCGGTGTATAGCGGACGCGCAGGTTCAGCAGGCCATAGGCGTCCTGGTATTCGTCCTGGACCAGGTCAGCCACGATGTTGCTGGTCTGCAAGGCCGGGATGTCATTGTCGTCGTCGAAGAAGACCTTGGACTGCCAGGTATAGGTCGGCTGGACCTCGATCTCGCCGCCGGCGACCGGCAGGCGCCAGGTCGCGCCGATTGAGGCGGCGTTGTCCGGCGACAGGCGGAACTGGTTGCCTTCGTAGATGCCGTTCTCGAAGCGCGAGTGGTTGTAGGCGTAGGTCGCGAACAGGTTGAGCATCGACGCCACGGCCGCCACGGCGAAGTTGGCCTGGCCCTCGAAGCCGTAGGACTTGGCCTCGCCGGCGTTGGTCGTGATCGTCTGGGTGCCTTCCTGGATCGTCGTCTGGAAGTTTTCGTAGTTGTACAGGAAGACCGCGCCGTCGACGCGCAGCCGTCCGTCCAGCAGGGCCGACTTGGCCCCGATCTCGTAGCTGTCGACGGTTTCCGCGTCGACCGGGCTGAAGGTCGGCGCGCCGCCGGGCGCCGACGGGCCCGAGGCGCTGATCACTTCCGGACGACGGCCCCGCGCATAGTTGGCGTAGACATTGGTGTCGTCGGTCAGTTCGTAGCGGGCCGTCACCCGCCAGGTGACGCCGTCGTCTTCCGAGTCATAGTAGGAGAAGTCTCCGTTGTTGGCGGTCGGCTGCGACGTCAGGCCGAACAGCGGGAAGGCGCTGGCCGGCAGGCTGGCGAAGGCCGGGCTGGCCATGGCCGACAAGAAGGCCGGCAGCTGGGCAGACGAGATCGCGCCGGCCTGGATCGCCAGCAGGGCCCCCAGGGCCGAGCGGCTCTCGACCGAGCTGGCGTAGCCGGTCGTCTTGTCGTCGCGGGTGTAGCGCACGCCCGCCGACATTTCGAACCGGTCGGTGAAGGCGTAGGTGGCGTCGGCGAAGACGTCGTACGAGGTCAGCTCCGAGCTGTTGATCGGGGTCTCGATATGGTTCGAGTCCAGATTGGCGGCGATCGGCGCAGCCAGAGCGCCGGCGCCCAGCGGCGTCAACAGCGAGGCCAGGATGCTGCGGGCCACGGTCGGATAGGCCGAGACCGGCAGGGTGTTGTCCCCAACCGCCGTCGCCGATCCGTCCAGCAGGCCGGACAGTTGCGCCAGGGCCATGGCCTCGTTCCACTGGGTCGGCGTGCGCTGATAGCCTTCCTCATGGAACCAGCCGGCGCCGACGAAGCCCGACAGGCGGCCGCCGTTGTCGAAGCCCAGACGCAGATCCTGGCTCCACTGTTCGCCATGGGTGTCTTCCGCCACCGTCAGGATCGGCAGGGACACGCCGTCCGCGTCAAAGGTCTCGTAGTTGTCGAACTCGCGATAGGCGGTGGTCGAGTTCAGGCTCCAGGCCGCGTTCAGGTCGATCTGGGCCAGACCCGTCACGCCCCAGACTTCGCGGCTCAGGCCCAGCGACTTGCCGCCGTCGAAGTCGGCGCCCGGCGTCAGGGCCGCGCCCTCCCAAGGCTCTGTGCCGCCCAGGACGGCGCCGGTGGTCGGGTTGGCGGGCTCATAGGCCATCGACTTGAACGAGGTGCCCGAGGCGTTGTCGTTCTGGTAGTTGGCGATCACGTCGAACCGCATGGCGTCTGACGGCGCCCAGACGCCGGACAGGCGCACGGCCTTGGTTTCGATGGCGTTGTAGTCCTCGCCGCCCAGCAGGTTCTCGACCGAGCCGCCGCGCGTCTTCAGGCGGGTGGCGACGCGCAGGCCGGCCGTCTCGCCGACGGGCAGGTTCAGCGCGCCCTCGACCATCCGGTAATCTTCATTGCCGGCCTCGATATTGGCATAGGCCTCGGTCTCGCCGGGATGGGCGCGGTTCTGGACCAGGTTGACGGCCCCGATCAGGGCGCCGCGCCCGTACAGGGTCGACTGCGGGCCCTTGGCGATCTCGACCCGCTCCAGGTCGAACAGCTCGACGTACGAGCCACGCGACTTGGAGATCGACACCCCGTCCTGGAACACCGAGACGCGGGCCTCGGCCGTGGCGGCGCCCGAGTCGGAGGTGATGCCGCGCATCACGAAACCGGGGTTGTTGGGCGACTGGTTCTGCACCAGGAAGCCGGGCACGAAGGCCGACAGCTGTTCGAACTCCTGGATGCCCAGGTCTTCCAGGAACTGACCCGAATAGGCGGTCAGGGCGAACGGAACCTCGATGGTCTTCTGTTCGCGCAGCTGGGCCGTGACGATGATCTCGTCCAGCGTCGCCGGTTCCGCCGTCTGGGCCTGAGCCCCGTGCGCCGCCGCCATCGCGCCGGTCATCGCCGCCGCAGCCATAAGCCGCGTCTTGAATTCATTCGCCATCGTGTTTTCCCCCAGCTTGGCCTGAACGGCGATCAGTAACCGGCGGCGATGTCGGAGAAGCGACGTTGAGAACGCCGATAGGTGACGTTGGGGTGGCGAATCAAAGACATTCCGGCCGTGTACGTTTCGTTCATCGCCTGGGTCTCTGAAGGGGGCATGAACACGGTTCGGTCCGCTCGAGTGTGAGGGTGTTGCAGGCCACGGCGAAAGCCCTAGACTCCGCGGGTATGAGGCCGGTATCGCCGCCCTCCGCATCCGGAGACATCACAATGAACGACACGGTCCTGGTTGCCGGCGGGGCGGGCTACGTCGGCTCGCATGTCTGTCTAGCGCTGTCGCAGGCGGGGTTCCGGCCGGTCGTCTATGACAATCTGTCGAATGGCCACGCCGCCTTCGTCCAGTGGGGCGAGCTCGAGACCGGCGACATCCGCGACGCCGCGCGTCTGGACGAAGTGATCGCCCAGCACAAACCTGTCGCGGTTCTGCATTTCGCCGCACTGATCGAGGTCGGAGAATCGGTCAAGGAGCCCGGCCGCTTCTATGAGAACAACGTCGCCGGAGCGATCACCCTGATCGAGGCGGCGCGGCGTGGCGGGATTGAGGTCATGGTCTTTTCCTCGACCTGCGCCACCTATGGCGACCCGGTGCGGCTGCCGATGGACGAGACCCATCCCCAGGCGCCGCTGAACCCCTATGGCCGGACCAAGCTGATGGTCGAACAGGCCCTGGCCGACTATTCGACCTACGCTGGCTTCCGCTCGGTCTGCCTGCGCTATTTCAACGCCGCTGGGGCGGACGAAGAGGGCCGGATCGGCGAGCGTCATTACCCCGAAACCCACGCGATCCCTCTGGCACTACAGACGGCCCTGGGCCAGCGTCAGGGCTTCAAACTGTTCGGTGACGACTACGACACCCGCGACGGCACGGCGGTGCGCGACTACATCCACGTCATGGATCTGGCCGACGCCCATGTGCGGGCGCTGAAATATCTGCTTGAGGGCGGCGAGACGACGGTCTTCAACCTGGGCACCGGCACGGGCACGACGGTCAAGGAGCTGATCGACACCATCCGCCGCACCACCAACCAGCCCTTCCCGGTCGAGACCACGCCGCGCCGCGCCGGCGACGCCCCCTGCCTGGTGGCCAACAACAGCCGGGCGCGCGAGGTGCTGGGCTGGGCCCCGACCCGGACCCTGGACGACATTGTTCGCACCGCCTGGCGTTGGCATGCGGCTGAGCGGGACCGGGCCTTGAGCTGACGCTGGTTTTAGTGCGGCTTAGATGACGGGGTGCGCGCTTCGCAAAGGCAGTTTCGGCCAGGTCAACTTCTTGCCCGACATCAACTGCAGCAGCGGCTTCTCCAGGCAAACATGGACCAGAGCTCCGCCGACAATACTCCCGATAACGCCGACGATAACGACCACATCGCCGGGAACGGAGATATGAGTCTTCTCGACGACCTGCCCAAATCCCCGCAGCACAATCGTATGGACGAGGTAGATGGCGTAGGATGCGTCGCCGAGGAAGATCAGCGCTCGCCGCAAGGGGCCGGCTTCGCTGGCGGGGTTCTCGATGCGAACGGCCGCCAGCACGATCAACGCGGCCGGTAAGCCCCAGATCGCCACACGCCAAAGGCCGCCGACGGCTTCGTTCATTGAGGCCGCGACATCAACCTCCAATGACGTGAATATGGGCGGTGCGAGCAGGGCGCAAGCGCCGAGCGCCAGCACAAACTTGGCCTCCCGAAGCGGGAGCCCGCGCCAGGTTTTTGCAATGACGATCCCTAGCAGGAACTCGAGGATCAGAGGCGAGCCGAGAAACTTCAAGGGCGGCGCTTCCACCAGAAATCCCGCTACTAGCGCCGCGAAATACCCTGCCACCAGCAGCCAGATGAATCGGCCGCCAAAGGCGATGCCCGCCGCGAAGGCGACGTAGAACAGCATTTCGAAACACAGCGTCCAGCCTGGACCCAGAAGCGGAAACGATATGGTCAGACCGCTGAACGGCCAGAAGAGAAAGGTCGCGATCAGCTGTGCGGGTACGAGCGCCTGTTCCTGCGCCTTGCTGAACAGCGTCGGTAGTGACAACAGCCAGTACATGGGCGCCACGCGCTTGAAACGCCGCCAAAGGAAGGCGCCTGACGCGGCGACGCCGTGCTGGCCCCGCGCGATCGTGGCGATGATAAAACCACTTAGCACGAAAAATATATCGACGCCCGCGCCGCCCAGATGGTGCAGAGTGCTGTCGGCGGGAATGAGCGTTGTCTGCCCTAGCCGCGTAATGGCCAAATCCATGGCGTGCGAATAAACGACGGCCGCCGCCGCCCCAAACCGCAGCACCTGTAAGTTGTCGATTTTGGTCAACCCGCCCCCCGACGTCTCGCCTGAACCTAGCGATCTTTCACGTCTCAGGGAACATGGTTCGTTGAAGATTGCCGATTTTAGCCTGCAGCCGATGTCGCCATAGTCACTTCGGGCGTGGCGGCGCCGCCGTCGACCCGCGCGGCGCAAAGCCGAAATCCACCATGCTCTGCCGGGGCAGTTCGGCCTCGCCGGCGGTGGAGCGGATCAGAAGTTCGGCGGCGACGGCGCTCATTTCGGCAATGGGCTGAATGACGGCGGTCATGTCGGCGAACCGGGCCAGGGGCGTGTTGTCGAAGCTGATGACCGACAGGTCGCCGGGGACGGAAAGGCCGTTCCGCTTGGCTGTGCGCAAAGCCGCGTGGGCCATGCGGTCGTTGCTGGCCAGAACGGCAGTGGGCCGGGAAGGCAGGGCCAGCAAGGTCTCCATGGCGGCGACGCCCGACTCGTACGAGAAATCGCCCTGGGCGATCAGCGTCTCGTCCAGCCCGTGCGTCGAGGCCGCCATGGCCTGGCGATAGCCCTCCAGCCGCGCCCCGCTGACGGCGTATTCCTCGCTGCCGGTGATGAAGCCGATGCGGACGTGGCCCAGGCCCAGCAGGTGATCGACGGCGAAGGCGGACGCCTTGGCGTCGTCCATCGACACGGCGAACCCGTCCCCCTCGGCGATCGAGGCGATGCGGGCGAAGGGCAGACCCAGCCGGCTCAGCAGGCCGGTAATGGCCGGGTTCTCGCTGTGCGGCGGCGTCAGGATCACGCCGTCGGGGTGCAGGGCGGCGATAGCTCCGCGCACCGCCGCATCCACATGGTCGGAATGGGTGTCGACCAGTTCAAAGATCATCCGATAGCCGTGGGCCTCGCACTTCAGCATGCCGCCCATCAGCATCTGATCGACCCAGTCGGTGCCTTCCCCGGACTTCCAGCCTTCGATGGTCCGGTCCCGGTCGTTCAGCGCCATCAGCAGAAAGGACCGAGAGCCGCCCATCCTCCGCGCCGCCAGACTGGGAACATAGCCCAGCTTGGCCACGGCGGCGCGCACCCGCTCCTGCACGACCGGGCGAACATTCGGCTCGTTGTTGATCACTCGCGACACGGTCTGCAGCGAAACGCCCGCCTCGGCGGCGACGTGTTTGATGGTGACGGCGCGACGCAAACTCTGATCCCTTATCCCCTGCGCCATTGTGTCAGCCTTGGTTGCGCCAAGGCAAGCGCGTCAATGTCAGGCCGGGACGGCCAATGGAGCGGGCAGGTCAACGGCCAGATCCGCAGATGGGGCCGGACAATGGGTGTCGATGAAGGCCTGGTGCGTCGGCAGGTCGGCGACGAAGGCGTTCAATATATCGGCGGCGCGATCCATCTCGTCGGTCAGGCCGGCGAAATCGATCCGGTCCACCAGCGGCGGATAGGACCTGGGCCTCACCCCCATGCCGTCCATGACCGCATACCAGCTGACATTGCGGAACAAGGGGTCCAGCGCCTCGACCAGGCTGCCGTTGGCGCGGAAGACATCCAGCTTGTGCTGCAAGCCCGCGGGCAGGACCATGTCGCGGCATTGCCGCCAGAAGGCCGTGTCGTCCCGTCGCGTCAGGGCGTAGTGCAGGATGATGAAGTCGCGGATCTCCTCATAGTCCACCGCCATCCGCCGATTGTACTCGGCCGCCAGGTTCGGATCGCAATCCAGGTCCGGCATCAGGCGGAACAGGAAGTCCATGCCGCGATAGATCAGGTGGATGGCCGTCGATTCCAGCGGCTCGATGAAACCGCTGGCCAGGCCCAGGGACAGAACGTTCTTGTCCCAGATCTTCTCGCGGACCCCGGTCTTGAACGGCACGACCATGGGATTGACCACCGGGCGACCTTCGACCTGCGCCAAAAGGACGGCCGTGGCCTCGTCGTCGGACATATGCCGGCTGGAGAAGACGTGGCCGTTGCCGGTGCGGTGCTGCAACGGAATCCGCCAGCGCCAGCCGCAGTCCTGAGCCTGGGCCAATGTATAGGGTTGGGGCGGGCCGACATTCTCGGTCTGGACCGCGATGGCCCGGTCGCACATCAGCCATTCGGACCAGTCCGTATAGCCGACGCCCAGGGTCTTGCCGATCAGCAGGGCGCGGAAGCCGGTGCAGTCGATGAAGAAGTCCGCCTCGACCGTCTGGCCCGACTTCAGCTTCAGGCCGCTGACGAAGCCGTCGGGCCGCGTCATCACATCCTCGACGATCCCCTCGGTGCGTTTGACGCCCCGCGCCTCGGCGAAGTCGCGCAGATAGCGGGCCACCCGTTTCGCATCGACGTGAACCGCGTAGACGGCGCCGCCGATAGGGGTGCGCTGGGCCTTGAAGGGCAGCATGAACCGGCCCTGGGCCGCCATCCGCGCCGAGGCGGCGAAGTCCATCAGCGGCCGGTCATAGCCGTGCATCCGCGCCTTCAGCCAGACGGGGTAGAAGTCGCTGACATCCACCGGAACCCCGATGGCGCCGAACGGGTGGAAATAGCTTTCGCCCTTCTGCGTCCAGTCCTCGAACTGAATCCCCAGTTTGAAACTGGCCTGGGTCTTCTGGATGAAGTCCCGCTCATCGACGCCCAGCTTGGCCAGCAGTTCCAGGAAGGGCGGCACGGTGGATTCCCCGACGCCGATGGTGCCGATATCGTCGGATTCGACCAGTTCGATCTCGGCCATCCGCCCCTTGAAATGTTCGGCCATCAGGGCGGCGGCGATCCAGCCGGCGGTGCCCCCGCCGACGATGCAGATCTTCTTCAGGGGGCGGCGGGGCTGGTCCATGTCGGGTCTCATGCGGCAGAGGCGGCGGGATCGAGCCCGGCCAGGAATTGGGCGTGGTCGGGTGTGCGGGCGACCAGGTCGGCGATATTGGCGCGCATCTCGGCCAGGCTGCGCGCCAGATAGGCCGGGTCCATGGCGTCCACGGCGGGATCGTGACTGTCTGGGTACAGGCCGAAGCCGTCATAGATGGCCAGCCAGCTGGCCGGGTGGAACATCTCCCACCGATAGCGGACGAACTGACCCCGCGCGGTCCACAGGGCGATCTTGCGCTCCAGGGTCTCGGGGATCGCCATCGCGCGGCAGTCGCGCCAGAAGTCGGTGTCGGTTCGCCGGTTCAGCTTGTAGTGCAGGATGATGAAGTCGCGGACCCGCTCCATCTCGCGCGCCGTCTGATCATTGAACTCGTCCAGGATCGGCTGGGCGAAGCGGCGGTCGGGGAACAGGGCCTTCAGCCGCTCGATCCCGGTTTCGATCAAGGCGATACTGGTGCTCTCCAGCGGCTCCAGGAAGCCCGCCGACAGGCCGATGGCGACGCAGTTCTTGGCCCAGGCCTGGGCGCGACGGCCGGGACGGAAGGGAATGCGGCGCGGCTCCGTCAAAGGATCGCCTAGCAGATGGGGCATAAGCTCGGCCAGGGCCTGATCGTCGCTCAGATGGGCGCTGGAAAAGACCAGGCCGTTGCCGGCCCGGTGGCGCAGCGGAATCCCCCACTGCCAGCCGGCCGACCGGGCGGTGACGCGGGTGAAGGGCGCCGGCGCGTCGCCGGGCCGGTTCTCGCTCTGCACCGCATAGGCGGCGTCGCACGGCAGCCAGCGGCCCCAGTCTTCGAACCCGACGCCCAGGGCCTCGCCGATCACCAGCCCCTTGAAGCCCGAACAGTCGACGAACATATCGCCCTCGACCTCGCGGCCATCGTCCAGGGTCAGGGCGCGCACGAACCCGTCCTCGGGCCGCAGCTCGACCGAGCGGATACGGGCGTCGATCCGGGCGCAGCCCCCGGCCTCGGCATAGGTCCGCAGATGCTGGGCGAACAGGCTGGCGTCCAGATGAAGCGCCCAGTCGAACACCGACAACGACGACGGCGGATTGGGCGAGGGCAGGGTGAATTTCCCGCCGGCGGCCAGCGCCGCGCCCAGCGAATAGGCCGCCAGCGGCGCGAGGTCGCCCGCGCGGCGCTGCTTCAGCCAGTAATGATGAAACCCGATCCCCTTCACGTCCTGACCGTACAGGCCGAAGGGGTGGATGAAGTCCGAGCCGGGGCCGGACCAGTCGAGGAAACGAATACCCAGTTTGCACGTCGCCTGGGTGGCGCGCATCACGTCGTCGTCGCGCAGGCCCAGCTGGGCATAGAAGCGGCGGATGGTGGGAATGGTCGCCTCGCCCACGCCGATCGTGCCGATGTCCGAGGACTCGACCACGGTGATCTTCAGCGGGGTTGTGCGGAAATGCTGAACCAGGGCCGCAGCCGTCATCCAGCCGGCGGTGCCGCCACCCACGATGACGACGGAACGGATGCGAGGATCGTCGATCTCATCCATGGCTCGATACCAATAGGCGAAAAAAGAGGCCGGCGACACGAATGTCGCCGGCCAGTCGGCTCAGGAAAGAGATCAGAAGCGAGCGCGCACGCCGATGGTGTAACGCGGCTCGAACTCGTTGCGGCTCTGGAACTGTTTCGCGCCGTCCTTGAACTCGAGGTAGTATTCCTCGATTTCGCCCAGGACGTTCGAACCGTTGGCGTAGATCGTGACCATATCGCTGACGTCGTAGGTCACGTTCACGTCCACGTATTGCGACGTGTCCTGATAGATCGGAATCTTCACCGCCTCGCCGTCCAAAGTCGTGCCGAGGGTGCTGTTAAGGCGCGGCGTGCGATAGTTCCAGGCCAGGCGGGCCTGAAGCTTGTCGCCCTGGTACCAGACCGCAGCGTTCAGCGAATGCTCGGAGTTATCCTGGAAGGGCAGTTCATTCCCGTCCAGCATGGTCTCGTTCGATGAGCTGTCCGAGTAGGTGTAGCTGCCGTCGAAGCCGAAGTCGGACCAGATCGGCGTATCGATGAAGTCCGACAGACCGATCTTGGCGCCGATTTCAACGCCCTGCAGTTGGCCGCCTTCGCCCTGCACCGGACGGTTCACATCCACCAGTCGCCGCACCACGCCGTCCGCGTCGGGATACTCCCCGCTTTGCGGAATGGTCTGACGCGTGACGAAGCTCTCGATGTTCAGGCGGAAGGCCGCGATGTTGAACATCGTCGCCGGGCCGTAATAATACTCGAGCGTCAGGTCGTAGTTGTCCGAACGCCACGGGTTCAGATCCGGGCTGCCGGAGAGGGTGGCGCCGGTCACACGACGGATGCCGCGCGGCGGAGCCGTCGGATCCGATGGCGTCGGACCGTTGGAGTCCGCTGTCGAAATCGTGACGCCGCCGCCGTAGTTGCCCAGATCCAGCGGGATCATGGTCTTGGCGAAGGCGCCGCGCAGCTTCAGTTTGTCGGTGAAGTCATAGGCCAGGTTCACCGACGGCAGCCAATCCGTGTAGCTGCGGCTGGTGAGGGTGTCGCCGAGGTCGTTGTTGGTGTCGCCATAGGCGCGGACATCGCCGGTCTGGTTCTGACGGACACGCAGTTCGGTGCGGACCATACGCACGCCGACGTCGCCGTGCAGTTGGCCGAACTCGATCGCCCCGTTCACATAGGCGCTGTCCTCATAGAGGTCGACGTCATACGAGTTGCCGGGAATGATCACGTCGAAGGCGTTGCCGAACACCCGCTCCTGGAAGGCGCGGGGGTCGTCGAAGTCGCGCGGATCCGCCACCCACACCCCAGGAATGCCCGAGGCGACCGAGCCGAAGTCGGTCAGGAAGTAGGTGTTGTTGTTCTCGCGCAGCAGCGTGGGCCGGTTGACGGTATAGCCCTGGAAGCAGGTCGGGGTGTTGGAGACGGTGCCGGCGGTGCAGCTGCTGGGCGTCGCATCGACCGCCAGGGCTGAGTTGAAGCCGGGGTTGGTGACATATTCACCCGCCTGGCACTGGGCGTTGTCCATCACGACGTCGATGGCCTTCCACTGCGCCGAACAACCCGCCTGGTTGCCTGCGCCCTGTCCGGCGTAGAATTCCGAGAACAGGTGGAAGTTGGTGATTTCGACTTCACGGCCGCTGTGGCGGACGCCCGCGTCGACGCGGGTCAGGAAGCCGAAGGCCGGGGCTTCCTGGAACTCATACGAACCGTCGAACCGGACAACGGTCAGATCCGAGTTGTTGCGCTGGTTGTTTTCCGAAGAATAGGCGCCGACCGTGTAGCTGTCGAGGTTCGCCATATACTGGCTCAGCGGGACATTGCCGAGGCCGCCAGTGATGTTGTTCTGGAAACCGCTCCAGGCCAGGGTCGAGCCGCCGGTGTCGATGTGCAGTTGCGGATCGGCGCCGTAGCCCAGGGGGTTCGGGTTGATGTAGCGGCCGCCCTGGCTGCCGACCACGCCGTTCGAATACTGCGAGGCGGGATAGAGCGCCGCGATCGAGGCGGGGAAGAAGGTGCCGCGCGTGCGGTCGGCGCCTTGACGGAACAGGGTGAAGGCCCGATCCGAATTATACTGCCAGTTCGACAGGTCGCCCTGCACCTGGCCGTTCATGCTCAGCAGCGAGGCGTCGGCCTTGATGGCGCGTGCGTTGAAGGTGAAGGGGCCGCCCTTGTCGTAGTCCAGCTCCAGGTTGAAGTTCTTGGACTCGTTGTTGGTGACGCGGTTGACGGTGAAGGAGTTCACCCACCAGGCGTCGACATCATACTCCTCGACGTCCAGCCAGCCGAGACCGGTGTCGGTCGACTCGGTCGGCGTCAGCCAGCCGAGGCCGCTCCAGCGGTTGGAGACGTTCAGGCCGGCGGCGCGGTTATACTCGTCCTGCTTGGTGTAGAAGGCTTCGGCCGTCAGGCGGATGCCGTCCTCGATGTCGAACTGGAAGGCGGCGTTCAGGCCGATCCGCTCGCGTTCCACCACGCGGTTGAACATCTCATAGCCGTGAGGTGCAAACCAGGCGTTGCCCGAGCCGCCCCAGTCGTTGCTGCCGAGCAGGCTGCCGGCCGAACCGGCGTAGTTGTTGCCAAGGTTCGAGTTGCTCATGACGCCCGAGATCATCGCGCCCATCCGGTCGCCGCGCCAGTTCAGCAGGCCGTTGATCAGATAGTCGTCCTGACGGGTGCGTTCTCCGGTCTGGTATTCGGCCGCGCCCGTCACGGTCGTGCCGTAGCTGAAGTCCATCGGTCGACGGGTGCGCAGGTCGATGGTGCCCGAGATGCCCGACTGGGCGTTCGACACGTCCTGCGACTTGAACACGACGATCGAGCTCATCAGCTGCGACGGCACGTCGTTCAGGTTCGGCTGGGCGCTGCCCAGGTTGCCGGGGCTCAGATATTGTTCGCCGTTCAACAGGGTCACGACCTGCGGCAGGCCGCGGATATTGACGGTCGAGCCTTCGCCTGCGGAGCGTCGGATCTGGATGCCGGCGATCCGTTGCAGGGCGTCGGCGACCGTGACGTCGGGCAGTTTGCCGATGTCTTCCGCCGAGATGGCGTCGACGATGGCGGTCTCGTTGCGCTTAACGTTGATCGACTGGGTTTGCGACGCGCGGATGCCGGTGACGACGATTTCGCCGATCTCGGTCGGGTCCTGGGGCGCCGGGATCGGCGCCTGTTCCGCGACCTGGGCCCCAGTTTGGGCATAGGCCGGCGCGACAAGCGCCGAACTCGCCAGCAGGGCGGCCATCATGGGCCTCTTGTAAATTCTCATCTCGTTCTCCCTCCTCATTGGCGCCGCGTTTTGTTGTGCGGCATTGGTTCAAGGCTTGATGGTCGACCCTGAAAGCGTGGCCGTCGCGCTCAACCCCGCCTCGGCGGCGTCGCGGGCGACGGTGATGCGGTAGTCGCCCGGCGCGATCCGCCAGCCGGGCAGGGCGGTGTCGTACTCGGCCAGGATGCGCGGCTCGGCGGTCAGTACGATGCGGCGTGTCTCGCCCGGCGCCAGGCTCACGCGGGCGAAGGCCGCCAGACGTCGGGGGTGATCGCCTGCGGCGACATACAGCTGCGGAACCTCGGCCCCGGCTCGATCGCCGGTATTGGTCACATCGAGGCTGACGCTGACGCCGTCAGCGCTGGAAACCGCCAGGTTGGAATAGGCGAACTGGGTGTAGC
This sequence comes from Brevundimonas sp. SL130, assembly GCF_026625805.1. Lineage (NCBI taxonomy): Bacteria > Pseudomonadati > Pseudomonadota > Alphaproteobacteria > Caulobacterales > Caulobacteraceae > Brevundimonas > Brevundimonas sp. SL130. Next base: position 2,811,934 of record NZ_CP113064.1, on the reverse strand, counting down.
TGAGGCCGTAGCCGAACGGGAACAAGGGCTTGCGGCCCTCGCGGGCGTACCAGCGATAACCGACGTCCGACCCCTCGACGTATTCGACGGCGAAGGGCTGCAACTCCGCCCCTTGTGGCGCGCCGGGGTTGGCGGCCGCAGCCGCATCAACTGCCTTCATCTCCGCCAGCCCCGGCGGTGTCGGGCGCGGCGCCTGGTCGGCCGAGGCGGGGAAGGTGATCGGCAGGCGGCCGGACGGATTGACCTCGCCGAACAGGATACGGGCGATGGCCTCGCCGCCGCGCTGGCCGGGATACCAGGCCTGGATCACCGCCGGGGTCTTCTCCAACCAGGGCATCAGCACGGGCCCGCCGGTCTCCAGCACCACCACTGTCCGGGCGTTGGCGGCGGTCACGGCGGCGATCAGTCCGTCCTGCCCGTCCGGCAGCGACAGGCTCTCGACGTCCTGGGCCTCGGTCGTCCATTGGGTGGCGAAGACCACGGCGATATCGGCGGCCCGCGCCGCAGCAGCCGCCGCCGCAGGGTCTTTGCCGTCCACATAGGTCACGGTCGCGTCCGGCGCGACGGCGCGGACGGCGTTCAGCGGCGACGACGCATGCCAGGTGATCCGCGCGAACGAGGCCGCCGCCCCCGAGGTCAGCGGAATCTCGACCGGCGCCCCGCCGACCGACCGCACCTGGGACGACCCGCCGCCCGACAGGACGCCGACATCGGCATGGCCGCCGATCAGCACGATCCGCTTCGCCGTCCTGGCCAGCGGCAGGACCCCGCCCTCGTTCTTCAGCAGGACGATCCCCGCCTCGGCCGCGCGCTGAGCGACCTCGGCGTTCCGGGCGTAGTCGATCGGCTGTTCGGTCGTAACCACGGGCGCGTCCAGCACCCCCGTCTCGATCAGGCCGACCAGCAGGCGGCGCACCATGTCGTCCAGCCGCGCCTCGGGGATCCGCCCGGCGTCCAGGGCCGCGCGGAACGGCGCGTCGAAATAGAGCGCCCGGTCCAGCTCCTGGCCCGAGGCCTGGTCCAGACCCGCCAGCGCCGCCTTCTCGGTCGAGTGGACGGCGCCCCAGTCCGACATGACCCAGCCGTCATAGCCCCAGTCGCGCTTCAGCACCTGGTTCAGCAGAAAGTCGTTCTCGCAGGCCCAGTCGCCGTTGACCTTGTTATAGGCGCACATGACCGCGCCGGGGTTTCCCCGCTCGATGGCGATCTGGAAGGCCAGCAGATCGCTTTCGCGCAGGGACGCCTCATCCAGGCGCGTGTCCATGATCATCCGCCCGGTCTCTTGCGCGTTGAAGGCGAAGTGTTTGATCGTCGAGACGATCCGGTTCGACTGGACGCCGCGAATATGTTCGCCGGCCATGACCCCGGCCAGCAGCGGGTCTTCGCCCAGATATTCGAAATTCCGCCCGTTCCACGGATCGCGCGTCAGGTTGACCCCGCCGGCCAGCAGGATGTTGAACCGCTTGGCCCGCGCCTCGGACCCGATCATGGCCCCGCCGGCATAGGCGATCTCGGGATCGAAGGTGGCGGCCGTGGCCAGGCTGGAGGGCAGGGCGGTGGCGACGTCGCCCTTGCGCTGTTCGACCTGGTTGGCGACGCCCAGGCTGGCGTCGCTCTCGCGCAGCGTCGGTATGCTCAGGCGAGGAATGCCGGGGATGTGGCCGGCCGAGGGGATCATGTCGGCGACGGGCGCGTCGGGGGTGCGCTCGGCCATGGGCGGGAAATAGCCGTGGATCAGCTGAAGCTTTTCGTCGCGCGTCATCCGCGACAACAGGTCGTCGGCCCGTGCGTCCACGTCCGTCTCCGTCAGGTCCGCCATCGCTGCGACGGTCGCGGCTTCAGGCGAGCGGGCGAGTGCGGAAAGCGGCGCTGCGCCTATGGCCAGAGCCAGGGCGAGACGGCTGATCCGCGACGGCGTACGAAACTTCAAGACGTCCCCCAAGACCTACTCCGCGACGGCGACCGCCGTCAGGACAAGAGTTGGGAGGCGGCGCACACAATCCATGATGGCGGCGGACAGCCGTCAGCATCGCCCGCGACAGCAGGCTTTTCGATCATGTTTGCGGATGACGTCTGTGACGCCAGATTTCGCCGACCGATGAGGCCGATGATCTTCCGCTCCCTGTGCGGAGGCTCTTCGGCCCCTCGCAAGCCTAGGTAAGCATGTATTGAGAGCGTTCACAACACGAAATGGACATGATCGAACGCGGGTATGAGGGGCGGGGCTTCACATGTCGTTTCAGGGCGGCGAAAGCCTGCGGGCTATATGTTGGAGAAATTATTATTTTTATTCAAGCGTTTGACTGGACGACCGCCTCTCTGTCGGACCCGCTGCTGCGGCGGCCAGCGCCCTGTCCGAGGTTCGTTCGCTCAGGACTGTTTGCCATTTTGGACACAAACGCCTGGCGCGCGAAATAGGCAGGCGGAGCGATCGCGAATGACGCAAGGGCCGGGGATGGGTCTCATCCCCGGCCCCTCATCAGGCCGCATCCGTGATGTCGAGGTGCGTCGGCCCCTTAAAACCTGAGGGCGAACCCCGGCTCAGAGCACACCGATCATCGAGGCGACCAGAGGGTGGCGCACGATGTCGCGTTCGGCCAGCCGCACCACGGCGATATTGTCGATGGCTTCCAGCCGGGCCGAGATGTCCGACAGGCCCGAAATGCCCGGCAACAGGTCGGACTGCTGCGGGTCCCCGGTGACCACCATGGTCGAGTGCCAGCCCAGCCGCGTCAGCAACATCTTCAGCTGGACGTATGTGCAGTTCTGGGCCTCGTCGACGACGATGAAGGCGTTGTTCAGGGTGCGGCCGCGCATATAGCCGATGGGCGCGATCTCGATCAGGCCCTCGGCCATCAGGGCCTTGACCCGCTTCATCGACAGCCGATCCGACAGGGCGTCATAGAGGGGGCGCAGATAGGGGGCCAGCTTGTCCTCCATGTCGCCCGGCAGGAAGCCGATGGACTCGCCGGCCTCGACGGCGGGACGGCTCAGCACGATACGGCCGACCTTGCCGGCCTCCAGCGCCTCGACCGCCTTGGCCACGGCCAGATAGGTCTTGCCGGTGCCTGCCGGACCCAGGGCCATGACCAGATTGTGCGCGTCGATGGCCGCCATCAGTTCGATCTGGCCCTCCGACTTCGGCTTCAGCGTCTTCAGATAGCCCTGCTCGCGATCATCGTTGGACGGGTGGGGCGACCACCCGGATCGTTCGTTGTGAGGGCTGTGGAGCCGGCGAACCTTCGACTCCTCGATGAACTCCCGAGAATCGAGGATACCGCTCTCACGGGACTGACGCTTCATTGCCGCACGCTTGGTCATGGACGCCTCCAGGGCATGAAAAAAGGCGGACCCATAGGGGTTCCGCCTTGGCTGGTCTTGGGGAGGAAAAGGTCGCGGCCCGCGTCACGGCGACCGCCCGGATCGACAGCTGGGCCGTCCGCAACGGGATGGACCCGCCGCCGAACAACCGAACCAGGATCCCAACGCGCCAAGCGAAAGCCCCGACAACTGACCGGATCGGGCTTGATCCGGCTTCGGATCCGGGGCCGAAATGGCGGCCTGCGAATCGCATCAACAGTTAGATGCTATCGTGGTTAGAAATCTGTTAAAGCCCTCGTTTTTAGAATATTAGGCGGCGTTCTGATGACCATTTACGCCTTAGGCGACAGCAAACCTCAGTTTCCGCCTGAGGGCGAATACTGGGTGGCGCCGAGCGCATCCGTGATTGGGAACGTGATTCTGCATCCCAACGCCAGCGTCTGGTTCGGGGCGGTGCTGCGCGGCGACAACGAGCCGATCACAGTGGGTCCTGACAGCAACATCCAGGACGGCAGCGTCCTTCATACCGACATGGGCTCGCCCCTGACCCTGGGCCGGGGCGTCACCGTCGGCCACCAGGCCATGCTGCACGGCTGCGAGGTCGGAGACTACAGCCTGATCGGCATCGGGGCGGTGGTGCTGAACGGGGTCAAGATCGGCCGTAACTGCATCATCGGCGCCAACGCCCTGCTGACGGAGGGCAAGATCATCCCCGACAACAGTCTGGTGGTGGGCCAGCCGGGCAAGGTGGTGCGCGAACGCGATCCCGATCAGATCGCCGTGCTCCAGATGTCGGCCGAACACTATGTCCAGAACTGGAAACGGTTCGCGGCGGACCTGCGCCAGATTTCCTAATCTGAAAGGCAAAGCGCCTGATTTTCAGGGGCTTGAGAAATAATTCGCCCATCGACCTATCGGTCTCTGGATCCAGGTTAGGATTCGGGTGGGGCTTTCGCCCGGGTCTTTGACATCGTTGCGGACGAGCCATTGCCGGCCGAGACGCGCCGCTCTGCGCTTTCTCAATCCCTGAAATTGCACTCCTTTGCACAGGGTGCAGTTTTTTGTTCTTAAAAAACAATCCCATGGCCAAATTGCACTGGCCGCGAAGATTGTACGAAAATAGACTGTTTTTTTATCGAGTGGATTCCGTCCATTTCAGCGCCCGATCCATCGGCGCCGCGCCGATTAGAGACGGTACCCCGCCAGAACCGCCCGCGCCGCCGTCGCATCGGCGTCGATTTGGGCCTTCAGGGCCTCCAGCCCGTCAAAGCTTTCCTCGCCCCGCAGCCAGGCGACCAGTTCCGTCTCGATGATTTGGCCGTACAGGTCGCCGTCGAAGTCGAACAGCCAGACCTCCAGCAGCGGCGTCTCCAGCGCATACATGGGCCGCACGCCCAGACTGGCGACGCCATCGACGACCCGCCCGTCGGCCAGCCGGCTGCGCGTCGCATAGACGCCATAGGCGGGCCGCATATAATCGCCCAGCGGCATATTGGCGGTGGGCACGCCGATGGTGCGGCCGCGTTTGTCGCCGTGGATCACCTGGCCCTGGATGGCGAAGGGTCGGCCCAGTATGGCGGCGGCCCGCTTCATGTCGCCGGCCTTCAGGGCCTCGCGCACGGCGCTGGACGACAGTTTCAGCCCGTCGGCGTCGTCCAGCCGCTCGGCCACCGAGACGGTGAAGCCCAGCCGTTCGCCATAGATCCTCAGCGCCTCGGGCGAGCCTGATCGCCCCTTGCCGAAGGTGAAGTCGAAGCCGACCGCCGCATGGCGGACGCCCAGGCCCTCGGACAGCACGCGCTCGGCGAAGTCGGCGTCGCTCATGCCGGCCATCTCGCCGTCGAACGGCAGCACGTACAGGATGTCCACGCCCAGCGGCGCCAGGGCCTGGGCCATCTGGTCCGCCGTCATCAGGCGAAACGGCGCCGCCTCAGGCTGGAACCAGCGACGCGGGTGGGGATCGAAACTGACCACGCCCAAGGGCGCGCCCAGGCGCTCGGCGGCCGCCTTGGCGCCGGCAATGACCGACTGATGTCCCCGGTGCACGCCGTCGAAGGCGCCGACCGCCACCGCCGCGCCCTTCAGGGCGTCCGGCACGTCGCGCCAGTCGCGGACGATCTGCATCAGCGCTGGGAAGGTTTGCGCCGGCGGGGCACGCGGACGACGGCCACGCCGTCCATGATCATAGTCTCGCCGACGAAGCCTTCGCAGCTCAGCTTGACCCGCGCGCTCTCGGGTTCGACCTCGATCACGGTGATCAGGATGCGGACGACATCGTCGATCCGCACCGGTTGATGAAAGGCCAGGGTCTGGGAGATGTAGATCGACCCGGCGCCCGGCAGCATCGTCCCGACCACGGCCGAGCCGAACGAGGCGCTCAGCAGACCGTGTGCGATCCGACCGCGATAGGCGGTCTTGGACGCAAAGGCCTCGTCCAGGTGGACGGGGTTGAAGTCGTCGGACGCCTCGGCGAACAGCCGGATGCGATCCTCCGTCGCGACCACGATTTTTTCCGCGGCCATGCCGACGTGAAGTTCGTCCAGGATGTAACCACCGGACGGATGCTGCTGTACCAATTCGACCATGGATCAGGCTTTAGCTGCGGTGCGACAAAATGGCGAGCCTTACCAGGCCAGTTCGAGCGCGGCGTATCGCGCATATGTTGTTTCAGCCTTCAACAGGTCGCCGGCGCGGGCCGGATCCAGCGTCCCGTCCTCGCCCTTGGCCTGGTCGCCGTGGATGCCTTGGGCGATGAACAGGCAGTCCAGGGCCTGGGCGTTGGCGCCCATGACGTCGGTCACCACACCGTCGCCGATGCACAGGACCCGCGACCGATCGACCGGCCGCCCCAGCAGGGCCTGCGCCTCCCGGATCGCCAGATCATAGATCGGCGCATAGGGCTTGCCCGCCATGACGACGCGGCCGCCCAGCGATTCGTACAGGTCGGCCAATGACCCGCCGCAGTAGATCAGCCGGTCGCCCCGCTGAACCACCCGGTCAGGGTTGGCGCAGATCAGTTCCAGATCGCGCGATGCGGCGACCGTCAGCCGCTCGCGATAATCCTCGGGCGTCTCGACCTCGTCATCGACAAGGCCCGTGACCGAGACGAAGGCGGCCTCGGCGGCGTTGCTCGCCACGTCCAGGTCCAGACCGGCGTACAGCGGCGCGTCGCGCTCTGGCCCCAGCAGCAGCGCCGGCCCCGGCGCCCGCTTGGCCAGCTCGGCGCGGGTGGCGTCTCCCGAGGTGACGAAGGCCTTCCACGCCTCGCGCGGCACGCCCAGCCCGTCCAACTGGGCGATCACATCCGAGGCCGGGCGCGGCGAGTTGGAGATCAGCACCACATGCCCGCCCTCGCGGTTGAACCGCATCAGGGCCTCGCACGGCGCCGCCCAGCTTTCGCGCCCGTTGTGGATCACGCCCCACACGTCGCAGAGCAGGATGTCGTAGTCGCCGGCGACGGCGCCGAGGTGAGGCAGGGCGTGGGGGAGGGTCATGACCATCCCATAGCCCTTCTCCCCTTGTGGGAGAAGGTGGCCCGAAGGGCCGGATGAGGGGGTGTTACAGCGTTCAAGGTCAGAGGGGGTAACCCCTCATCCGACCTCGCTGCGCTCGGCCACCTTCTCCCGCAAGGGGAGAAGGGAAGAGGTTCAGCTGAACCGGCGCCGCTGCTCGGCGCTGCGCAGAGTCGAGCGCAGGAACTCCGCCGGCGGGTCGGTTTCGGCCAGGACCTTTTCCTTGATGGCGCGGGGTTCGCCGAACAGGTGGCCCTGTCCCATGCCGACGTCCAGCTCCAGGATGTCGACGATCTGGCGTTCCGACTCGACCTTTTCGGCGATCACCTCGACCCCGTAGCGGCGGGTCAGGGCGGCGAAGTCGGCGGCCTGGATGTCGGGCATGGACCGCAGCGGCGCCCCGCCGTCCAGATCCAGCAACTGCTCGATCAGCAGGTCGGCCGAGACCTTGATGAACTTGACGTCCGCCCGTTGCAGGTCGGCGAAGTCGAGGTCCAGCGTCTGAACCTTGTCCAGCGAGAAGCGGAAGCCCAGATCGGCCAGCTTGGCCATGTTGCGGGCCTCGATGGCGCCGCGTGCGTCGAAGTTCGCCTGGCCCAGTTCGAAGATCAGCGCCTGGTTCAGGTCGCGGTTCTCGCTCAGGAACTCGAGGAAGCGCGGGAAGAAGGTGTCGTCGCCCAGCGAGGTCAGGGCCACATTGCAGAAGACCCCGACCTTGCGATCCTGCCGCGCCAGCCGGCGCACGATCTGGGCGCAGCGGAACAGCAGCAGATTGTCGATCGCCGGCACCAGGCCCTCGCCCTCGGCCAGCGACAGGTACTCGGCCGGCATCATCACCCGGTCGGTCGAATCCCGCAGGCGGGTGAAGCTTTCATAGAAGATGGTCCGCCGCTGGGGCAGGGAGACGACCGGCTGGAGGTACAGATCGACCCGACCCTCGCTCAGCGCCTCATGGATGGTGCGCAGCAGGACGTTGGACTGGGCCAGGCGGCGGCCTTCGAAGGTCTCGACGCCGATGTTGGGCGCGCTGGACAGACGATGGTCGATACTGTCGCTCATCTGCTGGACCAGGGTCTCGAGCATCCGCACCTCGCCGGTCAGGGCGTCGGTGTCGGTCAAGGCGCCGCTCTCGATGGCGTGGGCCAGTTCGGTCAGGGCGCCCTGGGTCGATTCCATGGCGTCGGCCAGCAACCGATGGGCCTCGCGCACCTGATCGATCTCCTTCTTCAGGGCGCGACGGGCCGCCATTCCCGTGACGATGCCGTGGAAGGCGCCCAGCAGACCCAGGGCTCCGAGCGCCCCCGCCACGCCGGCGCCGGCGCCCAAGCCCGCACGCCACAGGAAGGCGCCCACGGTCATGCCGAGGAACAGATAGGCGAAAAACAAAAAGCCCGTAGTCAGGTTACGCATCGGCTGGCGGTGGCCACTCCCGGATGGAATCGCCTGAGTATCAGGCTATCAATGTCGTTCGGCTAGAGCCGGGGTGCAAATAACCCGGCGGAACCCAAGGGAAACGCAATGGAACTGTTCGATCTGACCGGCAAGGTCGCCGTCATCACCGGCTCGTCGCGCGGCATCGGCAAGGCGATCGCCGAGCGGCTGGCTGAACACGGCGCCAAGGTGGTCATCTCTTCGCGCAAGGCCGGCCCCTGCGACGAGGTCGCCGCCGAGATCAACGGCAAGTACGGCGAGGGGCGCGCCATCGCCGTTCCCGCCAATATCGCCTCGAAGGCGGAATTGCAGCGGCTGGTGGATCAGACCAACGCCGCCTTCGGCCAGATCGACATCCTGGTGTGCAACGCCGCGACCAATCCCTATGCCGGGCCGATGGGCGGGATCGCCGATGATCAGTTCGAGAAGATCCTGCAGAATAACGTCATCTCGAACCATTGGCTGATCCAGATGGTCGCGCCGCAGATGGTGGAGCGCCGGGACGGGGCGATCCTGGTGATCTCGTCCATCGGGGGCTTGCGCGGCAACGCCCTGATCGGGGCCTATAATATCTCCAAGGCGGCCGATATGCAGCTGGTGCGGAACCTGGCGGTGGAGTGGGGGCCGTCGAACGTGCGGGTCAACTGTATCGCCCCGGGCCTGGTCCAGACCGATTTCGCCAAATATCTGTGGGAGAATCCCGAGCTGCTGAAGACGGTGGCCGAGCCCGCGCCGCTGAAAAGGATCGGTCAGCCGGATGAAATCGCCGGCACGGCGGTCTATCTGTGCAGCCCCGCTTCGGCCTATGTGACGGGGCAGACCCTTGTGGTGGACGGTGGATTGACGATTGCCTGGTAAGAAAACGCGCTCAAGCAGCCCGAAGGGCGGTAGCGCCAGAAATGTGCGACAAGATTTGATGTGGCGCCTGGAGGCCTTCGGCTTCCAGGCGCTGTTTTCGTTCCTGCGCCTGCTCGGCGTCGAGCGGGCCTCGGGCCTGGGCGGCTGGCTGCTGCGGACCCTGGGGCCGAAGACGGGCACGCAGAAGACGGTGATGCGCAATCTGCGGATCGCCTTTCCGGACATGGGCGACGCAGAGCGTGACGCCCTGGCGCTGGAGCAGTGGGACCGGACGGGGCGGACCTTCGCCGAGCTGGCGGTCATGGATCGGCTGACGCCTGAGGGCGGGCGGGTCGAGGTGGTCGGGATGGAGCGGCTGCACGCCCTGCGCAACAGCGGCCAGGCGGCGGTGCTGATCTCGGGCCATCTGGCCAATTTCGAAGTGATGGCGGCGGTGATCATGGCTTCGGGCCTGCCGTGCCAGGTGACCTATCGGGCGGCGAACAATCCCTATGTCGACGCCCTGATCCGCCAGAGCCGCGAGCGCTACGGCATCCGCCTGTTCGCGCCGAAGGGCGATGGGACGCGGGAGCTGATGGCGGGGATGAAGCGGGGGGATTCCATCGCCCTGCTGGTCGATCAGAAATATAATCAGGGGCCGGAGGTCGCGTTCTTCGATCAGCCGGTCAACGCCTCGCCGGGGGCGGCGCGGCTGGCGCTGAAGTTCGACACGGTGATCCAGCCGCTGTCGGTGGTGCGTCTGCCGGGGGTGCGGTTCCGGGTGACGGCGCATGAGCCGATCCGGGTGGCCGAGACCGGGGATCGGGACGCGGACATCCTGGCCGGCGTCCAGGCCGTGAACCGCTTCGTCGAGGATCGGGTCCGCGAGGTTCCAGAAGACTGGTTCTGGGTCCACCGGCGCTGGCCCGACAAGGTCTATGCGGCGCTGAACGACTGATCCGATTCGACCCCGCGACGCAGCGGCCCGTCGTAGTTGGCGGCTTCCTTGCGGCGGCGGCAGGGGCCGCAATAGGTGTCGATCTTGACGAAGGGGCGGGGGTTGAGGATGACCGCCTTGATCCGCTCGATGATCGAATTGGCGGTCAGCGGCTTGGCCAGGAACTCGGTCACGCCGGCGTCGCGGGCGGCGTGGATACGGCTTTTTTCGGCATGGCCGCTCATCATGATGATGGGCAGGTAGATGTTGCCGCCGTCCGCCCCGGTTCGGACCCGGCGGGTCAGTTCGTCGCCGTCCAGCGGGAACATGTTGTAATCGACCAGGGCCAGATCGACCGGCTTGCTGCCCAGAATGCTGAGGGCCGCAGCGCCGTCGCTCGCTTCGTAAACGCTGCGGATGCCGGCGGCGCGCAGAATCGTGGAGGCGATGGTCAGCATATGCTCTTGGTCATCGACCACCAGAACGTTCAGCGACCGCAGCAATGACATCCGGAGCCTCCCACCGAAGCGAGGTCTGACAATACGGGGTTATCCTTACCCGTGCAAGCGTTGAAGTTGTTGTCGGGGCTGCGTCAGGGTGCGTGGACGCCCACTAGTAGCGAGGGGTCGAGGTTGCGGTCGCGCCACTTCAGGCGCCAGCACAAATGCGGTCCGGTGGCGCGGCCGGTCATGCCGACACGACCCAGGGGATCGCCGCGCCGCACGGTCTGGCCTGGAGCCACGTCCTGCTGCGACTGGTGCAGATAGGCGCTGATCAGGCCTTGTCCATGGTCGATCAGGGTCAGGCCGCCCTCGAAATGCATGTCGGGGCGGACGAAGATGACGCGGCCGTCGGCCGGGGCGCGGATCACGGTTCCGGCGGGGGCGGCGAGATCAATGCCGTAGTGGGGACGGGCCGGCGTGCCGTTCAGGACGCGCTGCGCCCCCCATTCGCTGGAGATGCGGAAGGCCTCGAGCGGCCAGATGAAGCCGTCGCGGAAATCGTCGGTGTCGGCGTCGCTGGCGAAGGCCTCGGTCTTGAGGGCCAGTTCCTGCTGTATGCGGGTCAGCAGGGCGGGGTCGCTGGGTTCGACGGTGGCGGGCGGCAGGCCGTCGACCCGGGTCGAGGGGAAGACATGGGGGGCGATGTCGAGGACGCGGCGGGTCGTGCGGTCGCCGGAGCGGGCGCCGGATCGGACCGCGATCTCGACCCCGGCGGGGGCGTCGCGGTCGAAGCCGACGACGAAGCGGCCGTCGGCCGAGGCGGTGGACAGGGCCTCGCCGTCCACGAAGATCAGGGCGCGAGGTTCGGTGCGGCCCAGGGCGTAGCCGCCCTGACGCCAGGCGCCGTTCAGGATCAGGTCGAGTTCGCCTGGAGCCGGGACATGGGCGCCCAATCTGTGCGGGACGGCGAGGGTTGCGCCGACGCCCAGCAGCAGGGAGCGGCGTCCGATCACCCGGCCTTCATCCCGGCGATGAATTCGGCCGGGCCGAGATAGGCCTCCTGCCGGGTCGGGCTCCAGTAGCGCAAGGTCTCCAGCGGGATCGGCTGTTCGGTGACGGCGCAGCGGACGAAGCGTCCGGGTTTCAGAACGGCGAATTCGCCGTCGCCGTAGTGAAGGGTCGCCTGTGCGGAAAGGGTCGTGTCCATGGGGGCCAGTTAACGATGATCGGTCGCTGAGGCCAAGGAGAGTTTCACGCCGTCTGTCGGCATGCGGCATTGGGGGTTCCTTTTGGGGCGTGGGGTTTGGAGTGTGGTGAATTGGCTGCGTCTTCGCGGCTGAGCAGCGAAGTTCGGGGAGGGCGTGGGACGCCGGGTCTGCACCCGGGGTTTGGAGTTTTAAGTACCGTTTCGGCGCAGTCGTCGTCCCACGTGGTCGTTTTCCACACGCGCTCCGGCTGGCGGCCCTAGCCTTCGAGCCTTGCCGGATCGGCGGGCCGTCTTGCGACGGCTTCGCCGGGGCGGACATGCCGATTGAAAATCGACAGCGGTTCGCTTTCCGAAGCGTGCGGCGAGCAGGAGACGGCATCCATCGCCGCCCCTAAGGACCCCGGCGGTCTCCTCCCCACCGGCTTCATCGCTCGACCACAGCCCCGCCGCCGTCAGGGCGCTGGATCCGACGCCCTCCCCATCGGCGGGGATGAGAGGAGGATAAGGGCGCCGGCTTCTATGGCGCGGAAGTCGGGGTGAGATTCTTATAGAGCGTTGAAATCTTTGGGAACGGACCAGCGTCATTGTGCGCGCTGGGTCACCTCTCCGCGCGCGAAGGCGCGTGGGGAGGACAGGTCGCGCTTGCGACCAGGCGGGGGCGACTCCGGCGGTGGGGATGACCGGGGCGGCGTCTGACACCGAGTCGCCCCCTCCTGGCGTTCGCTGACGCTCTCGCCGGTCCTCCCCGTCGGCCTTCGCCGACGGGGAGGTGAATGAAATGGCGTCACCTCTCCGCGCGCGAAGGCGCGGGGGGAGGACAGGTCGCGCTTGCGACCAGGCGGGGGCGACTCCGGCGGTGGGGATGACCGACCCAGCTTCAAACACCGAGTCGCCCCCTCCTGGCGTTCGCTGACGCTCCCGCCTGTCCTCCCCGCCGGCCTTCGCCGACGGGGAGGTGAGTGTGGCCTAGAACCAGCCGTTGCGGCGCCAGCGGTCGTCGCCGCGGTGGCGGTCGTCGGGGATGTAGCGGCCGTCGCGGTCGTACCAGCCGTAGCCTTGTTGGTAGCGGTCGTAGCCGTCCAGGGCGTAGGCGTCATTGACGTATTGGCCGTCTTCGTTCTCCCACCAGTCGCGGGGATAGGGGGTTTGCTGGCAGTCGTAGAAGCCGTTGCCGGCGCTCCAGGACGGGGCGTAGCGGTCGCGGTAGCGGTTTTCGAAGCGGGGGCGGCACAGGTCGCGCGACCAGACGCGGTTGTTGCGCGCCTGGATACTGGCCCGCTCCTCGTCATAGATGGCGTCGCGGACGCCGGCGAAACTGTTGCCGGTGATCACGGCGCGGCCCGAGACGGCGGCGACGCCGATCTGGCTGACGCGGACGCGGTTCTGATCGAAGACGAGCTCGCCATTGTAGAGGACGGCGCCCTTGTCGCCCTTGCAGATCCGGCTGTTGGAGACCGAGACCGAGGCGCCCTCGACCGCCACGCCCTCGACATAGCCGCAGATCTTGGCGTTGCTGATAGCCACCTGGCCGTAGTCGCGGGCGGATCGGACGATGACGCCGATGGCGCGGGGGCCGAAATTGTTCGGCTGTTCCGAGCCGATCAGGGTGACGGAGGTCAGGGTGGAGGGGGCGCCCGAGCCCGGCGTCAGATCCACGCCCGACTGGGCCCCGGTGATGGCGGTCTCATAAAGGGTCGTGGCGGCGCCGTCGGCGACGATGGCGGCCGAGACGGTGCGGGCGTCGATCAGGACGTCGCGCAGGTCCAACAGACCGCCGTCGGCGTAGATGGCGGCCTCGTCCCCGGCGTGGCGGAAGCCGACCCGGTTCATGACGATCTCGGCGTCGTAGCCGACCACGCAGGCGGCGTCGCCGGCGCGGGGCGAGGCGAAGACCAGGTCGCGGACCTCGACCCGGACGCCGGGCGCGACGGTCAGGCAGGGCAGGCCGTCCGGGGCCTGGAGGGTCGGGGTCGCCGCATCCCAGCGGCGCGGATCAAAGCCGCTGTCGCCGATGATGGTCATCGGCTTGTCGATGTTCAGCCAGCCGACGCAGGCGCCGGCCCGGGCGCGGATGATCAAGGTGCCGCCGGGGCGCACCCGCTGGACCGCGCTTTCGATCGCGCCCGAACCGGGATTGCCGCCGCAATCGACCAGGACGACCTCCTCCTGGTGCGGGGGGCGGGGCAGGGGGCGCCAGTCGGGGCCGCGATACCGGCCGTAGTCATAACGGCGATGGGCGCGCGGCCGGCTGCGAGTCGGCGGCTCCAGCAGGACGCCGAAATTGGGCCGGGTCTGGGCCTCGACCTTTGCGGCGACCTGAGCCTGAACCGGGTCGGGCAAGGCGGTGACGGCGGATAGGGCGAAGGCCGCGAGGAGCGAGACTTTCGCGAGCGAGCGGATGTTCATGCGACCAGACCCTCCCTGTTAACGGCGCTGTTGTTGGGCGCGGGACACCTGGGACAGCAGGGCCTGCAAACGCGAGGCCGAGGGGCCGAAGCCCGACAGCGAGGATTCGATGCGGAAGGCGACGGCGTCGGCCTTGTCCTGATCCGCCACCCCGGCGACGCCGAGGGCGAAATAGGTGGACATGGCGAACTTGGCCTCGGGGCTGCCCTGGCGGGCGGCCTCGCTGAACCATTTGAACGAGCGGGCGTAGTCGGCGGGCAGGCCGATGCCCTCGGCGTACATGACCGCCAGGACCAGCTGGGCCTCGGACGAGCCGTTGACGGCCGCCAGCTGAATGGCGCGGACCCGTTCGACGGGGGACAGCCGGCTTTCGGTCGCATGGCCGATCATGGCCTCGAAGGCCTCGATCTGTTGGCGGGACAGCTGTTCGGGGGCGGTGACGGCCTCGGGCGTCACGCCCAGATAGCGCAGGGCGCGGCCGACATGGACGAAGGGCAGTTCGCCCTGAAGCCGCGACAGGGCGTATTCATAGGCGTCGCCGCGCGGGCGGCTTTCGTCCGAGAAGGGCACGCCCGAGGCGGGAGCCTCCAGCGGATAGAATTCGAACGGCGGCGTCCATTGGCGGGCCTTGGCCTCGACGAAGCCGGCGTACTGGGCGCGGCCGGGCGAGGAGCGTTCGAAGTCCTTCATCAGCACATAGGCGCCGACGTCGCCGGTCTGGACCGCCAGATAGTTGTAGAGGTAGGCGTCGACGTCGTTGCGCTGGAACAGATTGACCGCCGCCCAGTAGCCGCCGCGCGAGCGGGGCTGGCCTATCGCCGGGGTCTTGCCCTCGGGCTTGCGGCCGAGCGCCTCGCGGGCCTCGCGATTGTCGGCGGGCTCGCCGAAGGGGCCGTAGAGGCCGTCGTGCAGGCGGGCCAGGGTGCGATAGCCCTCGGCGTCCTGGGTCGAGAGGATGTAGATGACCCGGTCGCGCACCGCCTCCTGCTCCTCGCGGCTCATGCGCGACAGCTGGCGGTCGAGCACCTGATAGGCGCGGTGGCGTTCGAAGGCGCGGCAGTCGTCGTATTTCGACAGGGGACGCAGGCCGCCGCCGAACACGCCGCCCTTGCGGTCCACCCCGTTGATCGGGGCGTAGCCCTCGTCATTGGCCAGGGCCATGGCGTACCAGACCGAGCTCTCGATCGGGTCTTCGATATTCTTGTCGGTGGCGCGGACGGCGGCGTAGCGCGAGCCCAGCTCGAGCTGGGCGAAGACGTCGCCGCGGAAGGCGGCGCGGCGCAGGTGGCGCAGGCCCGCCTCCTGGGCGTTGAACTCGGACCCCGTGACCGAGGCGGGGCGGGGGCAGGACAGGGCGGCCTCGTTCGGACCGCCGCGCCGCCAGAAGGCGGGGGCGCCGTCGCCGCAGCTGGCCAGCAGCAGGACGGCGATCAGCAGGACTAGAACCGCCACGGCGCCGCCGGCCAGGGGCATGCGATGCCGCTGGAGCCGGGACGGACCGCGATCCGCGTTGTCGTACTCCCGCATACTGTCCTGTCGCTCCTCAAAGCCCCGTGTTCGGCGCGACGCTGGGCGGCGCGCGGGCGCCGGCAGGTCCGACCGTCAAACATGGTTAACGATGTTTTGCGACAAAGCGACGCGACAGCAAGCGACATTTTTCTGGTGTTCGAACCTTGTTGTGCGATTTCCGGTATTTAAGAATTTCGCTCGCAAGGCCGAGGCTCGCATCCGACGGCCTCGCCGCCTATATCGGCTCCGAATCACAAGGAGCCGCCCATGTCCTATGTCGCCCGCGACGATCGCCCCGCCGACAAGGCGGACCGCTATGCCGAGGTCGAGGCCGAGATTCTGGCCGTGCTGGACGGGGAGCCCAATGTGACGGCGCGGATGGCCACCGTGGCCTCGATGCTGGCCGACGCCTTCGACGACTTCTTCTGGACGGGGTTTTACGTCGTGGCGCCGGACAAGACGCCGGATGGGGCCGACGAACTGGTGGTCGGGCCCTATCAGGGCACGCTGGGCTGCCTGCGGATCGCCTTTGGGCGCGGGGTGTGCGGGACGGCGGCGGCGACGCGGACGACCCAGCTGGTCGAGGACGTCCACGCCTTTCCCGGCCATATCGCCTGCGACAGCCGCTCGGCCAGCGAGATCGTGGTGCCGGTTCTGGACGCCTCGGGCGCGCTGATCGCCGTGTTCGACGTGGATGCGACGACGCCGGCCGCCTTTGACGCCGTGGACCAGGCGGGGCTGGAAAGCCTGTTGGCCAAGGTGTTCGCCGCCGGTTGAGCGGAATCTGGGGGAGGGGATGGAGGACGAGATGACGCAACGGGTGATGGTGATTACCGGCGGGCACGGGGTGCTGGGCCGGGCCGTGCTGGAGGCCGCGCAGGCGGCGGGGCTGGCGGTGGCGGTCATCGACCACGCCGCGGGCCATCCGGTCCCGGCCGGAGTGCTGGAGATTGGCGGGGTGGACCTGACCGACGCGGCCCAGGCCGAGGGGGCCGTGGCCTCGGTCATCAGCCGGTTCGGGCGGCTGGACGTGCTGGCCAATATCGCCGGCGGGTTCGTGTGGCAGACGACGGACGACGCGGCGCCGGCCTGGGAGCGGATGCAGGCGCTGAACCTGACCACGGCCCTGAACACCAGCCGGGCGGCCCTGCCCTATCTGAAGGCGGCGAGCGACGGGCGGATCGTCAATATCGGCTCGGCCGCCGCGCTGAAGCCCGGCGCGGGCATGGGGGCTTACGGCGCGGCCAAGCTGGGGGTGCACGCCCTGACCCAGGCCCTGGCGGAGGAGTTGAAGGCCACATCGGTGACGGTCAACGCCGTCCTGCCCTCGATCATCGACACCCCGGCCAACCGCAAGGACATGCCGGAGGCCGATCCGGCGACCTGGGTGGCGCCGGCCGATCTGGCGGCGGTGATCCTGTTCCTGGCCTCGCCCGAGAGCCGGGCCATGACCGGGGCGCTGGTGCCCGTGACCGGGCGGGTCTGATGCGGGGCGATCTGGTCCGCAGCGTCCTGTATCTGCCGGCGTCGAATGCGCGGGCGGTGGAGAAGGTGCGGGGTCTGAACTGTGACGTGGCG
Organism: Brevundimonas sp. SL130; assembly: GCF_026625805.1. Classification (NCBI taxonomy): domain Bacteria; kingdom Pseudomonadati; phylum Pseudomonadota; class Alphaproteobacteria; order Caulobacterales; family Caulobacteraceae; genus Brevundimonas; species Brevundimonas sp. SL130. Next base: position 2,794,753 of record NZ_CP113064.1, on the reverse strand, counting down.
ATCCTGGACCTGGAGGACGCCGTGGCGCCCGAGGCCAAGCTTGAGGCGCGGGCGGCGGCGGTCGCGGCGGTTCGGGCCGGAGGATTTGGGCCGAGTCTGGGGGTGCGGATCAACGCCCTGGACAGCCAGTGGGGCGAGGACGATCTGGACGCCCTGGCGGCGGCGGGCGCCGGCCTGATCGTCGCGCCCAAGGTGGAGACGGTGGAGACGGTGCAGGCGATCTCGGCCCGCGCGCCGGGGGCGGCGCTGTGGGCCATGATCGAGACGCCGCGTGGGCTGATCGCCTTGAATGAGATCGCGGCGGCGGGCGGGCGGCTGGACGGGCTGATGCTGGGGGTCAATGACCTGGACAAGGCGCTGGGGACGGGGGCGTCGCCGGATCGCGAGCCGTTCAAGCCGTGGCTGGCGGCCCTGGTGGTGGCGGCGCGGGCGCAGGGGCTGGCGGCCATCGACGGGGTGTTCAACCGGATCGAGGACGCCGACGGCCTGGCGGCCGAGGCGGCGCAGGGGCGGCTGTACGGGTTCGACGGCAAGAGCCTGATCCATCCGTCGCAGATCGCCGCCGCCAACGCCGCCTTCTCGCCGAGCGAGGCGGAGGTCGAGGCGGCCCGCGCCGTGGTCGAGGCCTTCGCCGCGCCGGAAGCCGAGGGGCGGGGCGCGATCCGGGTGGCGGGCGCCATGGTGGAACGTCTGCATCTGGTCCAGGCCGAGGCCGTGCTGGCGCGTCATCGGGCCGCCCAAACATAGGCCGCGATGAAATGCCGGAGCGTCCCGTCCACAGAACTTGCGCTGGTTAAGTATATTGCCGGGTTGCAGGACTCGCGCTGGAGGCGAATGAAGGGGCCTGTGTTGCAGATCGGAGGTCGATATGAACGACCCTGACGTTATCGTGGACGACGCCCGCCGCGCCTATTGGCGCATCATCGGTTGGGGCGGGGCCCTGATCTTTTCGCTGCTGGTCTGGGCGGCGGTGTTCTGGCTGGTCGGTCGGGGCTTGGATCGCCAGCCGGGCTGCGAATATGGAGCCGCGACCTCTGTCTCATGTCCGTCGGCGCACGAAGCTTAGTTTCATAATCCACGAGGACGCTGTAGGAAGCCCGCCCTTCAAGGAGCCGGGTCATGACTACGCCACAGCCGCTGACGATCGGCATCGACTTCGGCACGACCAATTCCGTCGTTGCGGTGGCGGACCCGACGAACGGGGCCATTCTGGTGCAGTTCGTGGTCGAGGGCGGCGAAAGCTCGACCTTCCGCTCGGCCCTGAGCTTCCAGTTCCATGCGGCCGAGGGCGACGGGCGGCCCGAGCGGGTGGTCGAGGCCGGGCCCTGGGCCATCGAGGCCTATGTCGAGGACCCGCACGACACCCGGTTCATCCAGTCGTTCAAGACCTTCGCCGCCAGCGCCGCCTTCACCGAGACGCGGATTCACGACCGGCGCTATACATTCGAAGACCTGCTGGCCGCCTTTCTGCTGAAGCTGCGCCATCATGCGGGGGCGGCCATGGCCGACCTGCCGCCGCGCGTCATCGTGGGCCGGCCGGTGACCTTCGCCGGGGCGCGGCCGGATGAGGCCCTGGCGCTGGAGCGGTATGAGACCGCATTCCGCCGGCTGGGGTTCGAGGATGTCCGCTACGCCTATGAGCCGGTCGGGGCCGCCTTCTATTTCGCGCGGACCCTGAAACAGGATGCGACGGTGCTGGTCGCCGACTTCGGCGGGGGCACCAGCGACTTTTCGATCATCCGCTTCGAACGGACGCCCGACGGGCTGAAGTCCACGCCCCTGGCGCGGTCGGGGGTCGGGGTGGCGGGCGACGCCTTCGACTATCGGATCATCGACAATCTGGTGTCGCCGGAACTGGGCAAGGGCAGTTTCTACGCCAGTGTGGGCAAGACCCTGCCGGTGCCGCAACGCTATTATTCGGCCTTCGCCCGCTGGGACCAGCTGGCCCTGCTGCGGGCGTCGCGCGACATGCGCGACATCCGGAGCCTGGCCACCACCTCGCTGGAGCCCGAGAAGATCGACCGGCTGATCGAGGTGCTGGACGACAACCACGGCCACGCCCTGTACCGCGCGGTCTCGACCCTGAAACAGGATCTGTCGGCGGCCGAGACGGCGGACTTCTCGTTCGTGGCCGGCGATGTGCGGATCGAGAAGCCGGTCACGCGGGCCCAGTTCGAGGCCTGGATCGCGCCCGAACTGACCGCCATCGAAACCGCTCTGGACGAGGCCCTGGACGAGGCGATGCGCGTCTCGGGCCTGGCGCCGGAGGGGATCGACCGGGTCTTCCTGACCGGCGGCACCTCCCTGACCCCCGCCGTGCGGACGATGTTCCATCGCCGGTTTGGAACGGAGCGGATCGAAACGGGCGGCGAGTTCGAATCCATCGCCGCCGGCCTGGCCTTGATCGGGCTTCAGCCGGACGTGGAGCGGTGGACGCAGGGGGCGTCCGCTCAATAGTGCTCGTTCAGGCCGTGCGGGAGAGCATCGTCATCTTTTCGAGCGGTTCGGCGAAGTTGACGGCCGCAGTCTCGTTCTTCTCCAACTGCTCACGCACCTGCGCGGCCCGCCTACGCGAGGTCATGACCCAATAGCGGGCGTCCACGACGCGACCGACAAGGTCCGTGTCCGGGATATCGAAAATCGGTACCCGCGACAGGTAATCCAAGCATGCGTCGAACTCCTGCTCGGTCTGGCCCACGTTCCCCAAACTGAATTTTCTGCCTTTGCCCAACATCTTATTGTTCGCCCGCGATAGGGCTGCGCAGCACTGGAACAACACCACCTCGGTTGCAGCGATGCGATCCTTGATTTGCTGAGCCTTGCGCCGATCATGCGCCCGATCTTGCCATGTCGCCATGATCCAAGCCGCCAGGATGGCGAGTATGGATCCACCGGCCTGAACCCAAGCCGCTGCACTTTCTGAAAACATCTTGTCCCCGCTCTGTCGAAATGACGGGACAGCAACGTCACGGGGATATTTATGCGGCGTTAGATTGTATGGTTCAGCTTGTTTAACCGTACGTTCAAACTGGGTTGTACTGGTCCCGTTCCGACAACTCAGTCCTGACGCTGCGCGTCTTGCGCCAGACGGTCCGCGTTGCGGTCCATCTCGTCGGCTCTGGCGGGCAGGCTGGCGGAGAGGGCCAGGAGTTCGGCGTCGGTGACGTGGTTGCCGCGCGTGCGATTGTCGGCGATCTGGCGGGCGCGGTAGGCGGGGTCGCGGAGGCGGACGGCTTCCGCTCGCAGGTTCTGAGCGCCCTTGCGCATCTGTTCGGCGCCCAGGGCCATCTGGCGGCGGGCGTCCACGCGGGCGCTGGCGGCCTGGAGCCGGGCTTGCTCACCCATGCGCCGCGCCTTTTCGCCTTCGACGCGGGCCTGTTCGCCCCGGACACGGACCTGGGCGGCGTGAGCGCGGGCCTGGGCGCCGTCGAGGCGGGCGATCTCGGCCCGAGCGCGGCTGTCTTCGGCTTGGCGACGGCTCTCGGCGGCGTTGCGACGGGCCTCGGCGGCGCGGGCGCGGGCCTGCTCAGCCTGGGCGCGGGCGTCGGCTGCGGCGCGTTCCGCTTCCGGCGAGGGGACGCCGCCGCTGTAGGTGTAGCTGTAGCTTGAGTGGAAGATGGACGGCGCCGGGGGAGCGGGCGGCGCAGGCGGAGCCGGAGGCGCGGGCGGCACGACCAGGGACGGCGGCACGACCAGGGACGGCGGTGCGGGCGGTTCCGGCGGGGCGGGCGGGGCCGGAGGTTGGGCCGGCTCGGGCGTTTCAGGCGGCGGGGGCGGACTGGCGTAGTCCTGGCGGCTCAGCTCGAGCGCGGCGAGAGGCGTGGCGACGGCGGCGAGGGCGGCGACGGTCAGGGCGACGGTCAGCGGGCGACGGCGGGACGGCGTGTTCGACATGATGCAGGCGATCCTTGTCTTCAGGGTGCGGGCGTCGGCGGCCATGGGGCTGGCGGCGCAAGGGATGGAGCGGGGGACGGGATGGGCGGCCAGGCGGACCAGGGCGCGGGCGTAGACTTGACGGTCCACGGTGGTCAGGGCGTCGGCGTCGGCGGCCTCTTCGGAGCGGGCGACCAGGTCGAGGTGCAGGGCCCAGACCAGGGGGTTGAACCAGAACAGGGCCAGGCTGAGCCGCGACAGAACCAGGAAGACCCAGTCCTTGCGCCGCAGATGGGCCAGTTCGTGGGCGAGGATGGCGGGAGCGGCCTGGCGTTCGGCGAGACTGGTCGGATCGACCAGGATGACGCCGGGCGCGGCGCCCCAGCTGAGCGGGCCCGACAGCCGGTCGTTGGCGATCAGGCGCGGCGCTCGGCCGGTGGTCTGGGTGTCCAGCGCGGTGCGCCAGGCCGGGCATTTGACCGCGCGGCCTTCCTGGGTCCAGCGCTCCAGGGTGTGCAGGCCCAAGAGCAGCCGTCCGGCGACCGCCGCGACGCCGATCAGCCAGACCAGGCCGAAGATCAGGGCGGGGGTGGGCCAGGGCAGGGCGCCGGAGATTTCGACCCCGGCGACGGGGCCGACCTCGCCCTGCCACATGGGCATAGTCTGTGGTGTGATGAGGGGCTCGGCGGCGGGCAGGACCACCAGTTTCAGCGACGGCAGGACCGCCATGATCACCGGCAGGACCAGCAGCAGACAGGTCACGCCGCGCAGGATGTCGACCCGATCGACCGGCCGCTGGGCCAGCAGGCGCGAACAGGCCAGACCGGCGCCGGCGATCAGGCTGGACTTGACCAGCAGGGACAGCAGAAGGGCCCAGGTCACGACTTGCGCTCCACGGATTCGTCGATGATGCGTTCGAGGGTGGCGGCCTCTTGCGGCGTCAGCTTCTGGCCCAGGCCCAGCAGGGCGGTTGCGGCGCTGGCGGCCGAGCCGGCGAAGAAGGTGTCGATCATCCGTTGCAGGGCGCCGGCGGCGACAGCCTCGGTGCGCTGGACCGGGCTGTAGACATAGCCGTCGGGGCCAGGGGTTCGTTCGATCAGACCCTTGGCCTCCAGCCGCGACAACAGGGTGCGGACGGCGGAATCGCTGAGCACGTCGGACAGGGCGTTGCGGACGGCGGCGGCGGCGCCCTTCTCGAGCCGACACAGGGTCTCGAAGACCTCGCGTTCGCGGCGGGGCAGGGATTCGATCATGAGGCTGTTCCCGGGACTGTTGACGCTACATTTGTAGCGCTACATGCGTAGCGGATTGGGGCGGGAATGAGGCGGGCGGATGAACTCGCGGTAGGGTGGGGTGCTCTCTCACCTCCCCGTCGGCGAAGGCCGGCGGGGAGGACAGGCGGGAGCGTCAGCGAGCGCCAGGTGGGGGCGAGGCGGTGTTGGAAGCCGGCGTGGTCATCACGACTGTCGGAGTCGCCCCCGCCTGGTCGCTACGCGACCTGTCCTCCCCGCGCGCCTTCGCGCGCGGGGAGGTGAAAGTTAGAGCGACACCTCGCGCCGCTCCGCCGCGCTGCGTCGTCCCGCGTCGAGGATGCGCATGACGGTCAGGGCCTGGTCGGTGGGGACGGGCGGGGGGGCTTGGCCGCGGATGGCGTCGCGGACGGCGGCGTAGAAGGCGGGGTAGTCGCCGCGTTCGGGGGGGGGGGCCGAGGGTTTGGCCGTCGAGCTGTCGGGCCAGGACGCCGGGCGAGGGGTCGAGGCCCCAGTCGGGGTGGCCGGGGCGAAGGCCGGCTTTGGATTGGTCTTCCTGGGCGTCGAGGCCGTGTTTGACGAAGCTGCCGCCTGTGCCGTGGACGACGTAGCGCAGGCCGGCGTCGGCGGCGAGGTGGCTCATGTTCAGGATGACGCGCAGCCGGTCGTAGCGCAGCAGGACGTGGGCGTAGTCGATGGCGGTCGCGCCGACGCGCTGGGCCTGGAGGTCGGCGTAGACGGCCAGGGGCGGGCCGAACAGCTGCACCGCCTGGTCGATCAGGTGGGGGCCCAGGTCGGCCCAGACGCCGCCGTCGCGCTGGTCCTTCCAGCGGTCGGTGACGGTGGGGCGGAAGCGGTCGTAGTGGCTTTCGAATACGGCGACATCGCCCAGTTCGCCCTCGGCGATCAGCCGGCGCAGGGTCAGGAAGTCCGCGTCCCAGCGGCGGTTCTGGAAGACGCTGAATACGCCGGGCGAGGCGGCGGCGACGGCGGCGACGGCTTGGGCCTGCTCAAGCGTGGCGGCGAAGGGTTTGTCCACCACCACCGACTTGCCGGCCTGAAGCGCGGCGATCGACTGTTCGGCGTGCAGGGCGTCGGGGGTGGCGACGACGATCAGGCCGATGTCGTCGCGGGCGAGCGCAGCGTTCAGGTCGGGCAGGACCGCGACCTCCGGCATGTCGGCGTGGACCGCTTCAGGGCGGGACGAGACGACGGCGGTCAGGTGAAGGCCGGGGGTCGCCTTGATCAGGGGGGCGTGGAAGGTCTGGCCCGCCAGGCCGTAGCCGACGACGGCGACGCCGATGGGGGTGTTCGAAGTCATGCCCCGATCAATAGCGGTCCGGGCGGGGGCCATCCAGCACATAGGGCACGACGCCGCGCTCGTTCTCGGGCACGTGAAGGGCGCGGTCCAGGGGCGGGAAGGCGCGCTGGGTGCAGTCGGTGCGCTCGCAGATGCGGCAGCTGACGCCGATCCGGGCGGCGGGGCCGTTCAGGTCCAGGCCGGCGGCATAGACCAGCGCCCCGGCGTGTTCGACCTCGCAGCCCAGGGACAGGGCGTAGCGGCGGTCGTTGGCGAGGTAGGAGCCGCTGGGCTTGGACACGCTGCGGGCGATGGAGATGTAGCGCGAGCCGTCGGGCATCTCGGCCAGTTGCACCCCGATCCGGTCGGGCGTGGCGAAGGCTTCGTGCACGTTCCACAGGGGGCAGGCGCCGCCGAAGCGGGCGAACTGGAAGCGGGTGGCGCTGTGGCGTTTGGTGATGTTGCCGGCCATGTCGACGCGGGCGAAATAGAAGGGCACGCCGCGCCAGCCGGGCCGTTGCAGGGTCGAGAGCCGGTGGCAGACCTGTTCGAAACTGACCTGGAAGCGGGTGCGAAGGCGGTCGATGTCGTGCTTCTCGGCCCGCGCCGCCTCGAGGAAGGCGCGGTAGGGCAGCAGAAGCGCGCCGGCGGCGTAGTTGGCCAGGCCGACGCGGGCCACGTCGCGCGCGGCCTGGGTGCGGAAGGCGGCCTGGTCCAGCTCGGTCTCGATCCGGTCGCGGAAGGACAGCAGGGCCAGCTGGTGGGCCAGCTGGAAGGACCGGGTCGCGCCGGGCAGCCAGGCGTCGAGGCTGAGGATCCGGCCGGCGGGATCATAGCGGCGCAGGGCCTCCTGCCCCGCCACATAGACGGTGCGGACGCCGTGCCGGTCGGCCAGCAGGGTCTCCAGCGTCCGTTCGATCGGGCCGTCCTGGGGGATCTCGGCCGCCAGGGTCTCGGCCGCCGTGTCCAGACTGTCGACGTAGTTGTCGCGGTAGTGGAAGAAGTCGCGGACCTCCTCATAGGGCAGCAGGGCGACGCGGGCGCCCAGTTCGTCGCGGCCCAGGGTGTCGTCCAGCGCCTTCACCCGCTCGTCCAGCTGGCGGAAGGCCTGGTGCAGGGCCAGGAACTGGTGGGCCAGGCGCGGGGTGTTGGCGACGGCCTGTTTCAGCTCGGCCGCGGTCGGGGGCTCGGCCCCACCGCTGACCGGGCCGGCGATGTCGGTGGTGGCTTCGCGCAGGTCGGCGATCAGGCGGGCGTCGCCCTCAAGATCGAACAGGCTGGCGTCGATATGGAAGGCGCGGGTCAGGGCGATCAGGACGCGGGCGGTGGCCGGGCGCTGATTGGTCTCGATCTGCGACAAGTAGGAGGGCGACAGGCCCAGACGTTCGGCGCAGGCCTCCAGCGTCCAGCCGCGCGCCTCGCGCAGTTTGCGCAGCTTGGCGCCCAGAAAAAGCTTCTCAGCCATTCGCAAGTTTGCAGTTCATCGTTCCCGCCTTTGCAAGTCCGCGCAGTTCCGCACCTTTTGCAAAGTTGCGTTTGCCAATTTGCGATGAAGGCGCCACGCCTTTCGCAGGGAACACGAGGCCTAAACCGATCATGACTCAAGCCATCCTTGAAGAACTGGAGCGTCGTCGCGCCGCCGCCAAACTGGGCGGTGGGGAAAAGCGTATCGCCGCCCAGCACGCCAAGGGCAAGCTGACGGCGCGCGAACGCATCGACGTTCTGCTGGACGAGGGCTCCTTCGAGGAGACCGACATGTTCGTGGAACACCGCAGCCACGACTTCGGGATGGAGACGCAACGCATCCCCGGCGACGGGGTGGTGACGGGGCGCGGCACCATCGGCGGGCGGCTGGTCTATGTCTTCTCCAAGGATTTCACGGTGTTCGGCGGGTCGCTGTCGGGCGCCCATGCGGCCAAGATCGTCAAGTTGCAGAAGATGGCCCTGACGACGGGTGCGCCGATCATCGGCCTGTTCGACGCGGGCGGGGCGCGGATCCAGGAGGGGGTCGAGAGCCTGGCCGGCTACGCCGACATCTTCCTGCAAAACACCCTGGCCAGCGGCGTCATTCCCCAGATCAGCGTGATCATGGGGCCGTGCGCGGGGGGCGACGTCTATTCGCCGGCCATCACCGACTTCATCTTCATGGTGAAGGACACGTCCTACATGTACGTGACCGGCCCCGATGTGGTGAAGACGGTCACCAACGAGGTCGTCAGCCACGAGGACCTGGGCGGCGCGCGGGTCCATGCCGGCAAGTCGGGCGTGGCGGACGGGGCGTTCGAGAATGATCTGGAGGCCCTGTCGGAGGTGCGCCGCCTGATCGGCTTCCTGCCGCTGTCGAACCGCGAAAAGCCGCCGGTGCGCGAAAGCTATGACGAGCCCGAGCGGGACGAGCCGTCGCTGGACACCCTGATCCCGGCCAATCCGAACCAGCCCTATGACATGAAGGAGCTGATCCTGAAGGTGGTCGACGAGGCCGACTTCTTCGAGATCGGGGCCGACTTCGCCAAGAACATCATCTGCGGCTTCGGCCGGCTGGACGGCCAGACGGTCGGGATCGTCGCCAACCAGCCCCAGGTGCTGGCGGGGGTGCTGGACATTGATTCAAGCCGCAAGGCCGCGCGGTTCGTGCGCTTCTGCGACGCCTTCGACATTGCGCTGGTGACCCTGGTGGACGTGCCGGGCTTCATGCCGGGGACCAAGCAGGAGTATGGCGCCCTGATCAAACACGGGGCCAAGCTGCTGTTCGCCTATGCCGAGGCGACGGTGCCGAAACTGACCCTGATCACGCGCAAGGCCTATGGCGGCGCCTATGATGTGATGAGTTCGAAACACCTGCGCGGCGACGTCAACTACGCCTGGCCCACCGCCGAGATCGCGGTCATGGGCGCCAAGGGGGCGGTCGAGATCATCTTCCGCAAGGAGGCCGGCGATCCGGCGGCCCTGGCTGCGCGCGAGGCCGAGTACAAGGACCGGTTCGCCAATCCGTTCGTGGCGGCGGGCCTGGGCTACATCGACGACGTCATCATGCCGCACGGGACGCGACGGCGGCTGGTGAAGGCGCTGCGGACGCTGAAGAACAAAGTCCAGGAGAACCCCTGGAAGAAGCACGATAATATTCCGCTGTGAGGGGGACGCTCGGCGATATTGATCCGGCGGCGATCTATTGCTCGCGAAACGAGGACAGCGAACGGCTGATCCGAATGGACGCTTCACGTCCCGAGGAATGGTCCAACACAGATATTGACCTCACGATATGGCGCGCCACGACGACAATCATTTCGGAAAAGATAGTTGCTCGGATACTGCCCGAATTTTTGAGGCGAGTGATCCGTGAGCCTGACGCTGGCTGGATGACCAGTGGCGATGTCGTGCGCCAAAAGCTGGAGAGGTCTCATTTCGCGACCTGGGCCGAAGCTGACCGTGAAGCCGTTCTCGCCCTGCTGCCCCTCTACATCGCAACACCCGATACTGACTCTGAAAGCCTAGCCGTTTGGTTGGACGCTTTTAGCCGTAAGGACACCTGAATGTTCTCCAAAATCCTCATCGCCAACCGGGGCGAGATCGCGGTTCGGATCATCAAGACCTGCCGCCTCATGGGCGGCCAGGCGGTGCAGGTCTGTGCTGAGGTCGAGTGCAAGGATCGGTTCCAGGGGAACGCCTGGGTGACGCACGGCAATGGTCCGCTGTGATGGTCGTTCGTTTGTCCGCCACCCCCTTTCCGTCATCCTCGGGCTTGTCCCGAGGATCCATACGCCCGGTGTGGGCCGGTGAGCCCCGGCTTCGACGGAGTCTATGGATCCTAGGCACAAGGCCTAGGATGACGGTTAGGGGTGCGGGGATGACGGGGGTGGGGGAGCGTGTGTTGCGTCGCCTCGATGTTCCGCTTGGATGTCGGGCGTCGTCCCATAATTCGTCATCCTCGGGCTTGTCCCGAGGATCCATACGCCCGGTGTGGGCCGGTGCGCACCGGCCTCGACGGAGTCTATGGATCCTAGGCACAAGGCCTAGGATGACGGGGGTGGGAGAGGGGGAGGGGGCGTCATGTTTCCCTATGTCCGTTTTGCGGTCGATGCCTTCCCAAGATTCGTCATCCTCGGGCTTGTCCCGAGGATCCATACGCTCGGTGTGGGCCGGTGCGCACCGGCTTCGACGGAGTCTATGGATCCTAGGCACGAGGCCTAGGATGACGGTTAGGGGTGCGGGGATGACGGGGGTGGGGAAAGGGGAGGGGGCGTCAGGTCTCCTCCGGCGGGGTCCAGTTTCTATAGACTTCCGGGTCCGGCTCGGCGCCCGTCGCCCGGACCAGGTCGGTGAACAGGTCGTCCCAGTGCGGGTTGGTGCGTTCGATCAGGTTGGCTTTCCAGTCGCGGGGCCAGCGTTTCAGCGACTTTTCGCGCTGGATCGCGCCGACGATGGTGTCATGGAATTCGTACCAGACCAGGCGTTTGAGGCCGAACTGTTTGGTGAAGCCGTCGATGAGGCCCGCGCGGTGCTCGCCGACGCGCGTGACAAGTCGGCTGCTGACGCCGGTGTAGATCACGCCGTGCTTTCGGTTGGTCATCATGTAGCAGCCGATCAGGCTGTCGCAGCCGACCATTTGTTTCTCCCCCACACCTCGTCATCCTCGGGCTTGTCCCGAGGATCCATACGCCCGGTTTGGGCCGGTGAGCCCCGGCCTCGACGGAGTCTATGGATCCTAGGCACAAGGCCTAGGATGACGATTATGAAGGACTGAACCATGTTCTCCAAAATCCTCATCGCCAACCGGGGCGAGATCGCGGTTCGGATCATCAAGACCTGCCGCCGCATGGGCATCAAGACCGTGCAGGTCTATTCGGAGGCGGACGCCGGGTCGTTGGCGGTCGAGATGGCTGACGAGGCGGTGCTGATCGGGCCGGCGCCGGCGGCGCAGTCCTATTTGCTGGCGGATAAGATCGTTGAGGCGGTGCGCCAGACGGGGGCGCAGGCCGTGCATCCGGGCTTTGGCTTCCTGAGCGAGAACGCCGGGTTCGCGCGGCGGCTGAGGGACGAGGGGATCGCCTTTATCGGGCCGAACCCCGAGGCCATTGAGGCCATGGGCGACAAGATCAGCTCCAAGAAGCTGGCGGCCGAGGCGGGGGTCTCGACCGTGCCGGGGCATATGGGGCTGATCGAGACGCCGGAGGAGGCGGTCAAGATCGCCAACGAGATCGGCTATCCGATCATGATCAAGGCGAGCGCCGGCGGCGGCGGCAAGGGCATCCGCGTGGCCCATTCGGACGCCGACATGGCCGAGGGGTTTGCGGCGGTGAAGGCCGAGGCGCTGAACGCCTTCGGCGACGACCGCGTCTTTCTTGAGAAGTTCATCATCGATCCGCGCCACATCGAGATCCAGGTGCTGGGCGACAAACACGGCCATGTGGTCCACCTGTTCGAGCGCGAATGCTCGATCCAGCGCCGCAACCAGAAGGTCATCGAGGAGGCGCCCTCGCCCCTGCTGGACGAGGCCACCCGCGCCGCCATGGGGGCGCAGGCCGTCGCCCTGGCCCAGGCGGTCAACTATGACAGCGCCGGCACGGTCGAGTTCGTGGCCGGTCAGGACAAGAGCTTCTTCTTCCTGGAAATGAACACCCGGTTGCAGGTCGAACATCCGGTGACGGAGCTGATCACCGGGGTCGATCTGGTCGAGCAGATGATCCGTTCGGCCTGGGGCGAGACCCTGGCCTTCGAACAGAAGGACCTGTCGATCAACGGCTGGGCCATCGAGAGCCGGATCTATGCCGAAGACCCCTATCGCGGCTTCCTGCCGTCCATCGGGCGGCTGGTCCGCTATGAGCAGCCCGAGGAAGGCGAGCAGGACGGCTATGTGGTCCGCAACGATTCCGGCGTCCGCGAGGGCGACGAGATCAGCCTGTTCTACGACCCCATGATCGCCAAACTGTGCGCCTGGGGCGAGACGCGCGAGGCGGCGGTGACGGGCATGGCCCGGGCGCTGGAGGACACCCACCTGTCGGGCCTGGGGCATAATGTGCCCTTCCTGGCGGCGGTGATGGACCAGGACCGGTTCAAGTCTGGCAATCTGTCGACCAGCTATATCAAGGATGAATTCCCGGACGGCTTCCACGGCCTGCGCCCGACTGTGGAGCAGGAGCGGATCCTGATCGCCTCGGCCCTGGCCATGCACGAGGTCATCGCCGAACAGGACGGCGACCCGTCGGACCGCACCGACTGGATCGTGATGATCGACAAGACGCCGCACGGCGTCGGCCTGTCCTATGACGAGGACGAGGAGATGATCCTGACCCTGACGGGCGGGGGCGACATCCGCCTGTCGGACATCGACTGGCGGCCCGGCCTGGCCCAGTTCAAGGCTGAGCTGGATGGCGAGCCCTTCACCGCCGAGGTCAAGCGCGTCGCCGACGGCTTTGATATTCGTCACCGCGCGGCGCGGGCGCGGGTGCGGGTGCTGAGGCCGCATGTCGCCGAACTGTATGCGCGCCTGCCGGAGAAGGCGGTGGCGGATACGTCGAAGCTGGTGCTGTCGCCGATGCCGGGGCTGGTGGTGTCGATCCCGGTGGTGGTGGGGCAGGCGGTCAAGACCGGCGAGACGGTGGCGATCATCGAGGCCATGAAGATGCAGAACATCCTGAAGGCCGAGCGCGACGGGGTGGTGAAGGCGGTGGGGGCCAAGGACGGGGACCCGGTGGCGGCGGATGATGTGCTGGTGGAGTTCGGGTGATGTGGAGCGTGGGTTCGCCGCCACTCTATCCGTCGTCATCCTCGCCCTTGTGGCGAGGATCCATACGCTCGGTGTCCGCCTGTGCGCACCGTCCTCGACCGAGTCTATGGATCCTAGGCACAAGGCCTAGGATGACGGCGTGTGTGTGGGCGGGCGTATGAGCTTCCCCATCCCCAGCCCCCTCGAATGGCGCGAGGCGGCCCAGAAGGCGTTGAAGGATCGGCCGATCGAGTCGCTGATGTCGCTCGACGCGGACCAGTTGGTGACGCGGCCGCTGTACGCCGGGGCGACCGGCGTGCAGCCGATCTCCGCGCCGCGTCCGTCGGACTCCGAAGGCCGGGCCTGGGATCTGCGGACCCTGGTCGAGGGGGACGACGCCGAGGCGGTCAACGCCGCCGTCCTGACCGATCTGGAGAACGGCGCGGCCTCGGTGGTGCTGAAGGGACGGGTGCTGGCGGATTCTGGGCCGCTGGGGCGGGCGCTGGAAGGGGTAGCGATGGAGCTGGCGCCGGTCGCGCTGGACGCCGGGATCGACGGGCCCGATGCGGCCAACGCCCTGGCCGTCACAGCCAAGGGCTCGCCGCGCGCCCAGCTGAGATTCCACATGGACCCGGTCTCGGCCTTCGCCGAGGCGGGCGGGGCGCCGCGTTCGGTGGAAGAGCATCTGAGCCTGGCGGCCAATACGGCGGCGCGCCATGCGGGGGCCTATCCCGAGGCGAGCTTCTTCATGGCCAGCGGGCGGGTGGCGCACGAGGCGGGCGGATCGGCGGCGCAGGAGCTGGCCTTTGCGGCCGCCAGCGTGGTGGCCCATGCGAAGGCGGCGGTGGATGCGGGGATGTCGGTCGAGGCGGCCCTGAAGGGGACGGTGGTCGGCCTGTCGGTCGATGCGGAATATTTCGACAGCCTGGCCAAACTCAGGGCCATGCGGCTGATCTGGGCTGGGTTGACGCGGGCCTTTGAGGTCGAGGCGCCGGCCGTGATCGAGGCGCGGTCGTCGCGACGGATGTTGGCGGCGCGCGATCCCTGGCCCAATCTGCTGCGGTTGACGGCGGCGGGGTTTGCGGGCGCCGTGGGGGGCGCGGACGTGGTGGTGCTGGACGGCTTCACCCGCGCTTCGGGCCGGTCCGACGCCTTTGCTCGGCGGCAGGCGAGGAACACGCAGCTGGTGCTGATGGAGGAGGCGCATCTGGGCCGGGTCGATGATCCGGCGGCGGGGAGCTGGTATCTGGACGCGCGGACGCGGGATCTGGCCGAGGCCGGCTGGGCCGAGTTCCAGATGATCGAGGCCGAGGGCGGTCTGGTCGAGGCCCTGAAGGGGTCGGTGATCCAGCCCCGCATCGCCCGCGCTCGGGCTCTGAAGGAGGCGGCCCTGAAGAACGGCGCGGCCCAGATCATCGGCGTGACCAAATATGTGGACGCGGACGTGCGGCCGGCGCCGGTCGAGGCGGGCGACGAGACGGCGGCGGCGGTGGAGCGGGTGTGCGAACCCCTGACGCCGATCCGATTTGCGGCGGCCTTCGAGGCGGTGATCGGATGAGTTTCCCAGATTTCAGCAAGATCGCCCTGAACCTCGACGCGACCGGGCAGGGGCCGACGCGTGATCCGTGGCTGACGCCCGAGGGGCTGACGGTCGAGACCACATACGGCGCCGAGGCGCTGGACGGGCTGGATCACCAGGACGGGCTGCCGGGGTTCGCGCCCTTCGTGCGCGGGCCCTATCCGACCATGTATGCGGGCAATCCCTGGACCATCCGCCAGTACGCCGGCTTCTCGACCGCTGAGGAGTCCAACGCCTTCTATCGTCGCAATCTGGCGGCGGGGCAGAAGGGGTTGAGCATCGCCTTCGATCTGGCGACGCACCGGGGCTATGACAGCGACCACCCGCGGGTGAAGGGGGACGTCGGCATGGCCGGCGTGGCCATCGACAGCATCTATGACATGCGGACCCTGTTCGACGGGATCCCGCTAGACCAGATGTCGGTGTCGATGACGATGAACGGGGCGGTGCTGCCGATCCTGGCCCTCTATGTCGTCGCGGCGGAAGAACAGGGGGTGCCGCACGCGGCCCTGACCGGGACCATTCAGAACGATATTCTGAAGGAGTTCATGGTCAGGAACACCTACATCTATCCGCCCGAGCCCTCGATGCGGATCATCGCCGACATCTTCGCCTGGACGGCGCAGGAGACGCCGAAGTTCAATTCGATCTCGATCAGCGGCTATCACATGCAGG
The DNA here is from genome assembly GCF_026625805.1 of Brevundimonas sp. SL130. Lineage (NCBI taxonomy): Bacteria > Pseudomonadati > Pseudomonadota > Alphaproteobacteria > Caulobacterales > Caulobacteraceae > Brevundimonas > Brevundimonas sp. SL130. Next base: position 2,779,373 of record NZ_CP113064.1, on the reverse strand, counting down.
AGGCCGGGGCCTCGGCGGATATCGAGCTGGCCTATACGCTGGCGGACGGGATCGAATATCTGCGGGCGGGCGTGGCGGCGGGCATGCCGATCGACCGGTTCGCGCCGCGCCTGAGCTTCTTCTGGGCCATCGGCATGAACTATTTCATGGAGGTGGCCAAGATGCGGGCGGGCCGTCTGCTGTGGGCCGAGGCGGTGCGGAAAGAGGGCGGGGTCGATCCCAAGTCGTTGAGCCTGCGCGCTCACTGCCAGACATCCGGCTGGAGCCTGGCGGCGCAGGATGTGTTCAACAATGTGCCGCGCACCATGGTCGAGGCCATGGCGGCGGCGGGCGGGCAGACGCAGAGCCTGCACACCAATGCGCTGGACGAGGCCCTGGCGCTGCCGACCGACTTCTCGGCCCGGATCGCGCGCAATACCCAGATCCTGTTGCAGTCGGAGACGGGGCTGACCCGCGTGATCGATCCGTGGGGCGGCAGCTTCTATGTCGAGCGACTGACGCACGAACTGGCCGAACGGGCGCGGGCGCATATGGCCGAGGTCGAGGCCCTGGGCGGCATGGCCAAGGCCATCGAGGCCGGGATTCCCAAGCTGAGGATCGAGGAATCGGCCGCCAAGACCCAGGCCCGGATCGACACCGGCCAGCAGACGGTGGTGGGGGTGAACAAATATTTGAACCCCGTCGTCGACGATATTCCGATGCTGAAGGTCGATAATGCGGCGGTGCTGGCGGCCCAGATCGACAAGCTGAAACGGCTGAGGGCCGAGCGGGATCAGGCCGTGACCGATGCGGCGCTGGAGGCGTTGACGAACGGTGCGCGGGGCAGCGCCAATCTGCTGGAGCTGGCGGTGCAGGCCGCGCGGGCCAAGGCGACGGTGGGGGAGATTTCGGACGCGCTGGAGGCCGCCTTCGGCCGGCATGTGGCGACGGTGCAGACCGTATCGGGCGTCTACGCCAAGGAGGCCGGCGCCGATCCCCGCTTCGCGCGCGCCCGCGAGATGGTGGCGACCTTCGTCGAGAATGACGGCGGGCCGCCGCGCATCCTGATCGCCAAGCTTGGGCAGGACGGGCATGACCGGGGCCAGAAGGTGGTCGCCACCGGATACGGCGACCTGGGCTTCGACGTCACCGCCGGCGCCCTGTTCCAGACCCCGGCCGAGGCGGCGAAGGACGCGGTCGACAAGGGGGTCCATGCGGTGGGGGCTTCGTCTTTGGCGGCGGGGCATCTGACGCTGGTGCCGGAACTGAAGGCCGAGCTGGCGCGGCTGGGACGGCCGGACATCATGATCGTGGTGGGGGGCGTCATACCGCCGTCCGACGTCCAGCCCCTGCTCGATATGGGCGCCGCCGCCGTCTATCTGCCCGGTTCGGCCATAGCCGACACGGCGGTGGACCTGATCGAGAAACTGAACCAGCGGCTGGGCTACGCCCAGGCCGCGCCTGCAAAGGACAAGTCATGATCGGCGCCCTGAACCATGTCGGGGTCGCGACCCCGTCCATCGCGGACTCGATCAAACTGTATCGCGACATTCTGGGGGCGACGAAGATCGGCGAGCCCTTCGACCTGCCGACGCAGGGGGTGAAGGTCTGTTTCATCGACACGCCGACGGCCCAGATCGAGCTGATCGAACCCTATGACGAGACCAGCCCCATCGTCGGCTTCCTGGCCAAGAACCCCAAGGGCGGCCAGCATCACGTCTGTTTCGAGGTGGCCGACATCCACGCCGCCGTGGCCGAGATGCGAGCCAAGGGGGTGACGATCCTGGGCACGGGCGAGCCGCGTATCGGAGCGCATGGAACGCCGGTCGTCTTCCTGCACCCGCGCGACATGGGCGGGGTGCTGATCGAGCTGATGGAGACGCCGAAGAAGGGTCACTGACATCGGCAAGCGGCGACGCGGCGACGGTCAGCCCGATCCCCAGATGGCGACCTAAGATGGCTGGAAACTCGGTCGAAATCGGCGTAGGTCGCGGCGCATGACCCAGAGCTTCTATGACCGCGTCGCCGGTGAACTGACCGAGATCGACGCCCAGGGCCTGACCAAGCCCGAACGCATCATCGCCTCGCGCCAGGGGCCGGTGATCCAGGTGGCCGGCCGCGACGTGCTGAATTTCTGCGCCAACAACTATCTGGGCCTGGCGGGCGACGAGCGCGTGACCCAGGCAGGGATCGCGGCGCAGCAGAAGTGGGGCGCGGGCACGGCCTCGGTCCGGTTCATCTGCGGCACGCTGGAAATCCATAAGGAGCTGGAAGCCGCCATCGCCGGCTATCTCGGTTTCGAGGACGCCATACTGTTCGCCGCCGCCTTCGACGCCAACGGCGGCCTGTTCGAGCCTCTGCTGGGCGAGAGCGACGCCATCGTGTCCGACAGCCTGAACCACGCCTCGATCATCGACGGGGTGCGGCTGTGCAAGGCCAAACGCTATCGGTTCGCCAACTCGGACATGGACGAGCTGGAGACTCGGCTGAAAGAGGCCCGCGCGGCCGGCGCCCGCGACATCATCATCGCCACCGACGGCGCCTTCTCGATGGACGGCTATATCGCCAAACTGGACGAGATCCGGGCGTTGGCCGACAAATACGACGCCCTGATCATGGTGGACGATTGTCACGCGACGGGCTTCCTGGGTCCGCAAGGCAAGGGCTCCTTCGCCCATCACGGGGTGGAGGTGGATTTCGTCACCGGCACCTTCGGCAAGGCCCTGGGCGGCGCCATGGGCGGCTTCATCTGCGCCAAGAAGTCGGTGGTCGAACTGCTGAAACAGCGGGCGCGGCCCTATCTGTTCTCCAACGCCCTGGCGCCGGCGGTGTGCGGGTCGTCGCTGGAGGCGATCCGTATCGCCCAAGGGTCGGAGGGCGACGTGTTACGCACCCGCCTGTCGGCCAATGCTCACCGCTATCGCAACGCCATGGCGGATGCGGGCTTCACCCTGCTGGACGGCGAACATCCGATCATCCCGGTCATGCTGGGCGACGCCAAGCTGGCGCAGGACTTCGCGGCGCGGGCGCTGGAGCTGGGCGTCTATGTGATTGGGTTTAGCTTCCCGGTCGTGCCGCGTGGCCAGGCCCGGATCCGCACCCAGATGTCGGCGGCGCATTCGTTCGAACAGATCGACCGGACTGTTGAGGCGTTTACGCAGGCGGGGCGGGAGCTGGGGGTTATCTAGTTTTCTCCCTCTCCCCTTGGGAGAGGGCTTGAGCCTCGCAGAGCGAAGCGATGCGCAAGGCGAAAGGGTGAGGGGCGGGTGGACCCGTTGAGGCGCGGCCCTCACCCTTTCGCGCAAGTCCGATCGCCCGATGGGCTCTCGGGCGCTCAAGCCCTCTCCCGCCGGGAGAGGGATCAGGTATTAGGAGAGACGGCATGACCGACACAATGAAGGCCCTGGCCAAGACTGGGCCGGTGCAGGGACTGGAACTGATCGACGCGCCGATCCCCGAGGCGGGGCCGGAAGACGTGCTGATCCGGGTGCACCGCACCGCCGTGTGCGGCACCGACATTCACATCTGGAACTGGGACGAGTGGTCCCAGAAGAATGTCCCGACCCCGATGATCACCGGCCACGAGTTCGCCGGCGAGATCGTCGCCGTCGGCAAGGACGTGGATCGTCCGCTGAAGATCGGTCAGCGCGTTTCGGCCGAAGGGCATGTCATCGACCTGAACTCCGAGGCGGCCCGCGCTGGCCATTTCCACCTGGACCCCAAGACGCGCGGCATCGGCGTGAACCGCCAGGGCGCCTTCGCCGAGTTCGTGGTGGCGCCGGCCTTCAATGTCATCGAACTGCCGGACGACGTGCCCTATGAGATCGGCTCGATCCTGGACCCGTTCGGCAATGCGGTGCACACGGCGCAGCAGTTCGACCTGCTGGGCGAGGACGTCCTGGTGACCGGCGCCGGCCCCATCGGCATGATGGCCGCCGCCGTGGCCCGCCACGCCGGGGCGCGCACCGTGGTCCTGACCGACATCAACGACTTCCGGCTGGAGCTGGCGCAGAAGGTGGCGCCGGGCGTGCGCACCGTGAACACGACCAAGGAAGACATCCACGACGTCATGAAGGAGCTGGGCCTGAAGGTCGGGTTCGACGTGGCGCTGGAGATGTCGGGCTCGCCCATCGCCTTCAAACAGTGCGTCGACACCCTGATCATGGGCGGCGGCATGGCCATGCTGGGCATTCCCGGCAAGCCGATGGAGACCGACTGGGGCGCGATCATCCTGAAGGCCCTGACCATCAAGGGCGTCTATGGCCGCGAGATGTTCACCACCTGGCGCAAGATGCTGGGCCTGCTGAAGGCCGGTCTGGATCTGCAGCCGCTGATCACCCACCGGCTGGACTATGCCGACTATCGCGAAGGCTTCGAGGCCATGAAGTCGGGCCAGTCGGGCAAGGTGGTGCTGAACTGGGACAAGGCGGCCTGAGGCTTCGGCTCAGCTCTCCGTTCGCGAAGGCGAACGGAGAGATCGGGTCTGGATCAGCTGCGCACCAGCTTGACGCGGCCTGCGGCTTCGCGGGCGCGTTCGCGGGCCTGGTCCGTGTCGGCGCCGCGGGCGGTGGCGACGCCCATGCGGCGGCGCTCGAAGGCTTCGGGTTTGCCGAAGAGGCGCAGATCGGCGGTGGGGACGGACAGGGCGTCGGCGACGCCTTCGAAGGCGATCCCTTGCGCCTCCATGCCGCCGTAGATGACGGCGCTGGCGGCGGGTTCGCGCAGGGTCACATCGACGGGCAGGCCCAGGATGGCGCGGGCGTGGAGGGCGAACTCGCTCAGGGTCTGGCTGGCCAGGGTGACGAGGCCGGTGTCGTGGGGGCGGGGCGAGACCTCGGAGAACCAGACCTGGTCGCCCTTGACGAAGAGTTCGACGCCGAAGACGCCGAAACCGCCCAGGGCGTCCGTCACCTTGCCGGCGATGTCTTGCGAGGCGGCAAGCGCAGCGGGGGGCATGGCCTGGGGCTGCCAGCTCTCGACATAGTCGCCCTTGACCTGACGGTGGCCGATGGGCGCGCAGAAATCCGTGCGGGTCGAGCCGTCGGCGGCGCGTGAGCGGACGGTCAGCAGGGTGATCTCGAAATCGAAGTCGATACGGCCCTCGACGATGACGCGGGCGCCGGCGACGCGGCCGCTGTCCTGGGCGTAGGTCCAGGCGTCGGCGATTTCATCGGGGCTTTCGACGAAGGATTGCCCCTTGCCGGAGGAGGACATGACCGGTTTGACGAAGTTGGGGTAGCCCACGGTCTCGGCGCCGGCGGCCAGTTCCTCGGCGCTGCCGGCGAAGGCGTAGGGGCTGGTGGGCAGGCCAAGCTCTTCGGCGGCGAGACGGCGGATGCCCTCGCGGTTCATGGTCAGTTGCACGGCGCGGGCGGTGGGGATGACCACGGCCAGGCCAGCGGCCTCGATATCGGCCAGGACCTCGGTGGCGATGGCCTCGATCTCGGGCACGATGATGTGCGGGGCCTCGGCCAGGATGACGCCGTTCAGCACCTGGGGGTCGGTCATCGGGATGACGTGGCTGCGGTGCGCCACCTGCATGGCGGGGGCGTTGGGATAGCGGTCCACGGCGATCACCTCGACGCCGAGCCTTTGCAGCTCAATGGCGACCTCCTTGCCCAGTTCGCCCGAGCCCAGCAGCATGACGCGGACGGCGGTGTCGGAAAGCGGGGTGCCGAGTTTCATCTGGGATCCTGATCGATCGTTGCAGGCGCGGTTTAAACCAGGACGGGCCAGGCGTCAGCGGCGCAAGTCGCTTCATCGACAATCTCCGATCCTGCGCCAGAATTGGTCTATGTCTTCTGGTGCGTGCTGTGCAACCATGAGGTATGGGCGTCGGGGAAACGAGCGCTCGAGTTCAGATCTGGCGGGAACCCTTATGAGTGCGACTTCAAGCGGCGATCCGGTCGCCGCCGGGCCGGAAGATTTCGCCTTCTTCTATGATGAAGAAAGGCGGAACCCTACGCCGTATCATGCGGGCGGCGAGTATTTTCGTCGCGGCAAGGACCGCATGGACCGGACCTTCAACCTGATCGCGCCCCATGTCGTCGGCAAGGATGTGCTCGATATCGGCGCCTCGCCGTTTTACCTGCTTTATCGGGCGAAGGCGGCGGGGGCGCGGCTTTGCCATGGCGTCTATTTCGCCAATGACGATCATCCGCTTCGTCAGTACCAGACCATCTATTCGCCGGGCGGACCGGTCGAGATCAGTCACGCCGACGTCGAGAATGAAGGGCTTCCGTTCGCCGATAATTCGCTGGACGTCGTGACCGCCTGCGAAATCCTGGAGCATTTCGACTCCTTCCCGGTGAAAATGTCGATGGAGATCCGGCGGGTGGTCAAGCCCGGCGGCCATGTTTGCATCACCGTGCCGAACGTCTGTTCGATCGCCCATATCCTGAAGCTGATCGCGCAGAAGAACATCTATATGCGCTATCGGGCGGACGCGACCGGGCGGCACAAGCACGAATATACGCTGGCTCAGCTTAGGGCCTATGTCGATTATCTGGGCTTGGAGGTCGTCAAGATCGGCGTGATGCCGTCGCCGACCTCGAACAAATATGCGCTGCGGCCCTTCTATCGGCTGTTGGCGCGGATTCCGGTGCTGAAGCTGTATTCGCCGATCCTCTATGTCCTGGCGAGGCAGCCGGCGGTCAAGCCGACGAACGACCTGAGTGCGCCGCCGTCGAGCCTGTATGAGGACATCTCTTCGACGGAAGAAGATTAGCGCGCGGTTCGACGAGGCCGGGGGTTTCGGGGCGCCGGCGTGACCCCTCGCCCGACCGCGCCAGGACGACGGCTTCGCCGCCGTGCGCGGTCTCCCTCTCCCGCAAGGGGGAGAGGGAAATGAAGGGAGATTACAGCCGGGCCTTGACCGCGGCGACGACGGCGTCGGCGGTGATGCCGAACTTGTCGTAGAGGATCTCGGCGGGGGCGGAGGCGCCGAAGCCGGTCATGCCGATGAAGGCGCCGTCTTCGCCGATGAAGCCTTCCCAGCCCTGTTTGATGGCGGCTTCCACGGCGACGCGGATCGTGCCGCGGCCGATGACCGAGGCGCGGTAGGCGGCGTCCTGTTGCTCGAACAGTTCGAAACAGGGGACGGAGACGACGCGGGTCGGTACGCCGGCGGCCTCGAGGGTCTCGGCGGCCTTGAGCGCCAGGGCCAGTTCCGTGCCGGTGCCGAACAGGGTGGCCTTGGCCTCGCCCGAAGCGGGCTTGATCTCATAGGCGCCCTTGGCCGAGAGGTTCTCGGTCGAGGCGACGGTGCGGACGGCCGGGGTCTTCTGGCGCGACAGGGCCATGGCCGAGGGGGCGGTCTTGGTCTCCAGCGCGATCTTCCAGCATTCCATGGCCTCGACCGTGTCGGCGGGGCGGAAGACCAGAAGGTTGGGGATGGCGCGCAGGGCGGCCAGGTGTTCGACCGGCTGGTGGGTCGGGCCGTCCTCGCCCAGGCCGATGGAGTCGTGGGTCAAAACGTGGATGGCGCGGACCCCCATCAGGGCGCCCAGACGGATGGCCGGGCGGCTGTAGTCCGAGAAGACCATGAAGGTGCCGGCGTAGGGGATGATCCCGCCGTGCAGGGCCAGGCCGTTCATGGCGGCGGCCATGCCGAACTCGCGGATGCCCCAGTTGACGTATCGGCCCTCATAGGACGGGGCGTCCAGGATGGGGGTGCCGGCGACGAAGGTGTTGTTCGAGCCGGTCAGGTCGGCCGAGCCGCCGACCAGTTCGGGGATCGAAGCGAAGACCTGGTCCAGGGCGGCGCCCGAGGACTGGCGCGTGGCCTGGGCGGGCTTGGTTTCGATCAGTTCGGCGATCTTGGCGTTCAGGGCGTCGAAGGCGCTCTCGGGCAGGTCGCCCTTCATGGCGCGGGTGAAGTCGGCGGCCTGGCTGGATGCGGCCAGGCGGGCCTCCCACTTCTTGCGGTCCTTGGCGCCGCGACGCCCGACCTTGGCCCAGGCGTCGGCGATGGTCTGGGGCATTTCGAAGGGGGCGTGATCCCAGGCCAGGCCCAGACGGGTGGCGGCGATCTCGGCGGCGCCCAGGGCGGCGCCGTGGGTCTTGTGGCTGCCTTCCATGGTGGCGGCGCCCTTGCCGATCTTGGTCTTGCAGGCGATCAGGGTCGGCTTGTCCTGGCGCGTCGCCCATTTGAGGGCGGCCTTGATGGCCTCCATGTCATGGCCGTCGATGGCCTTGACCGCCCAGCCGGCGGCCTTGAATCGGGCCTTCTGGTCGGTCGCGTCGGACAGGGAGACCTTGCCGTCAATGGTGATCTCGTTGTCGTCCCACAGGACGGTCAGCTTGTTCAGCTTGTAGCGGCCGGCCAGGGCGATGGCTTCCTGGGACACGCCTTCCATCAGGCAGCCGTCGCCGGCCACGACCCAGGTGCGGTGGTCGACCAGGGCGTCGCCGTATTTGGCGGCCAGGTGACGCTCGGCCATGGCGAAACCGACCGAGGTGGCCAGGCCCTGGCCCAGGGGGCCGGTGGTGACTTCGACGCCGGGCATGTGGCCGTATTCGGGGTGGCCGGCGGTCTTGGAGCCCCACTGGCGGAAGTTGGACAGTTCTTCCTTGGTCGCGGCCTTGTAGCCGGTCAGGTGCAACAGGGCGTAGATCAGCATCGAGCCGTGGCCCGCCGACAGGATGAAGCGATCGCGGTCAGCCCAGTCGGGGCGGCTGGCGTCGAACTTCAGAAACTTGGAAAACAGCACCGTGGCGACGTCGGCCATGCCCATGGGCATGCCGGGGTGGCCCGACTTGGCCTGTTCGACGCCGTCCATGGCGAGGACGCGGATGGCGTTGGCCATCTGCTGGGGCGTGGCCTTGGGGGCGGATTTGACGTCGGTCACGGGGGAAGACCTTTCGGCGGAAGCGGAAATTCAGAAGCGCGCCGCTTTACCCCGGCGCGTCCTCGGGTTCTATACGGAATTTATAAGGAGCGACCGATGGCAGACGCCACCACGGCCGCAAGGGCCCGTATCGACCGGGCCCTGGCCGAACTTGAACGCAAGATCCTGGAGCTGAAGGCCCGTCCGGCCTCGGGTTCGGCGATCGCCGACGACGACCTGTTCGCGCCCAGAGCTGGGAATGGGGCGGATGCGGCGCGTGTGGCCGAGCTGGAGGCCGCCGGGCGCGAGGCGTCGCAGGCCCTGGCGCGGGCGGCGGCGGCCGTGCGCGAGGTGCTGGATCAGGACGACGAAGAGACCGAAAGCGAGGCCGGCTGATGGCGACGGTGACGGTGGAGGTCAACGGCCGCCCCTATGCGGTGGGCTGCGCCGACGGGCAGGAGGAGCGGGTCCGCATCCTGGCCAAACAGTTCGACAACCAGGTGCGCCAAGTGGCCCAGGACGTCGGCCATGTCGGGGATCTGCGGCTGTTTCTGATGTCGGCCCTGATCCTGTCGGATGAGCTGCACGAGGCGCGGCTGAACGTGGGCGGGATTCCCGCGCCGCTGGCCGCCCCTGCGCCGCCGACCAGCGACGGGGTGGCCGAGGCGCTGAACGCCGTGGCGGCGCGGATCGAGAAGATCGCCCAATCAATCTGATCACGGCGCTTGAGAAGGCGGGGCGCAACGCCTATCTTGTCAGACGGCGGGTCCTGCTGCGGCCCTCGTCGAAGGCATACATTTCCTCGCGACCTTAATTCACTCAAAGGGATCTGTCCCTGTCCGGGCTCGAGGGCCTGGGCATATGGAGCCCACCTGGCTACCCAGGTTCGAGAGGATTTAAACGCCCTTCACGGTTCTTGCGGCGCCGCCAACTTCTTTCTTTTTTGTCGCTACCGCTCGCCGCGCGGCGGCTCGCTGCTTGAGCGAGTCCGGCATACGAGGTGCATGGTCTCTGTGCGGGACCGGATGGGGGGTGTAAGCCCGCGTCATGACCCTTGAGAAGCATGAACTCCGGTCGGCCGCCCGCGCGCGGCGCAAGGGTCTGGCCGAGGCCGATCCGATGGCGGCCCAACGCGCCGCCGATCATGCCGAGGCCCTGCCGCCCGGGCAGGTCGTCGCGCTTTACAGCGCCATGGGGTCCGAGATGAACACCGAGGCCCTGGCGGTGGCGCTGGAGGCGGCGGGGCGGCGGCTGTGTCTGCCGGTGGTGCTGGAGCGGGACGCGCCAATGATCTTTCGCGCCTGGTCGCCGGGCGAGCCGCTGGAGACGGACGCCGCCGGATGCCCCGCGCCCCTGCCGCTGGCGGCGGTGGTGGAGCCGGATCTGATCATCACGCCCCTGCTGGCCTTTGATGCGGCCGGCGGGCGGCTGGGGCAGGGCGGCGGGTTTTACGACCGCACCTTTGCGGCGCGCCCCGAGGTGATCCGGGTCGGCTTCGCCTATGCGGGACAGGCGGTCGAGGTTCTGACGCTGGAGGCGCATGACATGGGGCTGCACGGGGTGCTGACCGAGGCGGGGTATCGGGCCTTCTGAGGGATATGTCGTTGACATATCCGTCGATGCGGCGGATATGTCGGTCATGTCAGGACCGCTGAAAGCCACGGTGTTCAAGTCGAACCGCTCGCAGGCGGTGCGTTTGCCCAAGGCCGTCGCCTTTCCTGACGACGTCAAGGAGTTGCGGGTGATCAAGGAAGGCAAAGGCCTTCTGCTCTTGCCCGCAAACGCCGTTTGGGACGACTTTTTCGACCGGCCGGGCATCGATATCGGAGAGCCCGCCGATCCGGTGGACGACAGCGTCGTTTTGTTCGACTGATGCTTGAGACCATGCTGGACACCAGCGTGTGCGTGCGCGCGCTGCGAGACCGTTCGGGCCTGCTTCGCTCGCACTTCAGATCGAGCGCCGACCGGCTTTGCCTTTCGACGATCGCCCTGATGGAGTTGTTTTACGGCGTAAGCCTGTCGTCGCGCCCGGATCACCACAAGGTCGAGGTCGAGGACTTTGTTCAGCGGCTGGTGCTGTTGGATTTCGACGATGAGGCGGCGGCCCATGCCGCCGACATCAAGACCTATCTAAAGAGAGCCGGAACCCCCATCGGCGCTCATGACACCCTGATCGCAGGCCACGCGCGCAGTCGCGGCCTGCTCTTGCTGACCGGCAACCTGGGTGAGTTTCAACGCGTTCCCGGCCTGCGTTGCCAGGACTGGACGGAGTCTCTGACTTGAGACTGGCATTTTTCGGCGACGTCATCGGCAAGTCCGGCCGTGACGGGATCAGCGATCATCTTCCGGGCCTGAAGCGCGACCTGAAGCTGGACTTCGTGGTGATCAATGCGGAGAACGCCGCCGGCGGTTTCGGCATCACCGAGAACACGGCGCGCGAGCTGTTCATGGCGGGCGCGGACTGCCTGACCCTGGGCAATCACTCGTGGGATCAGCGCGAGGCCCTGACCTATATCGTGCGCGAGCCGCGGCTGATCCGGCCGGCCAACTATCCGCGCCTGATGGATGCGCCGGGGGCCGGCGCCAATCTGTTCGAGACCGACAGCGGCCGCACCGTCCTGGTGATGAATGTGCTGGGCCGGGTGCATATGGACCCGATGGACGATCCGTTCGGCGCGGTGGAGCGCGAGCTGGCGGCGGCGCCCCTGGGGGCTGTGGCCGACGCCGTGATCGTGGACATGCACTGCGAGGCGACCAGCGAGAAGATGGCCATGGGCCATTTCTGCGACGGGCGCGCCAGCCTGGTGGTCGGCACCCATACCCACGTCCCGACCGCCGACTGCCAGATCCTGCCCGGCGGCACGGCCTATCAGACCGACGCGGGGGGCTGCTGCGACTATGACAGCGTCATCGGCAACGAGAAGGAAGAGCCGCTGCGCCGCTTCACCACCCGGATCTCGGGCGGGCGGTACATGCCGGCCTCGGGGCCGGCGACGATTTGCGGCGTGTTCGTCGAGACCGACGACAAGACGGGGCTGGCGACGCGGGTCGAGCCGATCCGGGTGGGCGGGCGGCTGTCGCAGGCGGTGCCGGTTCTCTGATCGGCAAGGGAGTGTCGTCAGCGACTTGATCGCCTGCCGGTCTCCGGCAGGGCTGTCGGCGTGCGCCATTGAACCTGGATTGCCGGCGCTCGAGACCTGTGTGGGGCACGGCATATGCACTTGAGTGCATATGCCTTGTGTGTCATATAGGGGCATGGCTTGGACCGTCCAGTTCCACCCCGATTTTGAGGCGGAGTTCCTTCAACTGGACCCCGCCGTTCAGATTGAAATCATTGCCGGCGTGGCCCTGCTGGAAACGGTCGGTCCAGGGCTCAAACGGCCTCATGCCGATACGCTGAGCGGGTCAAGACTGAAGAACCTGAAAGAGTATCGGTTCAAGGCGGACAATGGAGTTTGGCGCGTGGCCTATGCGTTTGATCCCAAGAGGAAGGCTATCTTGCTCTGCGGCGGCGATAAATCGGGCGTGAGCAAAGCGCGGTTTTATGACGGGCTGATCGCCAAGGCCGAAGAACGCTATGCCCAACATTTGGAGACGATCAAATGACGAAACCTGCGATCCCCGCTCACGAAGTCTTCGCCAAATTGCCGAAGGACGTCCGCGAAGCCGGCGAGGTCCGTGGTCGCGAACTGGTGCAAGAATACACGCTGCGTCAGGTCCGCGAGGCCGTCAGCCTCACTCAAGCCGCCGTCGCCAAGGCGGCCAGCACGACACAGGATCAGGTTTCGAAGATCGAGCGCCGGGATGATCTGATGGTGTCCACGCTGGAAAAGCACATCGCAGCCCTGGGCGGAAAGCTGAGGATTTCGGTCGATATCCCCGGCCTCGCGCCCATCCCGCTAAGCCTTAAGGGGGGGAAGCCTGTGGTCACGTCTGCCCCGCGCCGGAGCCGGAAAGCCGGCGCAGCCTGATCGCGTCAAGACAGGAATAGAGAAGGCTACCAGGCTGCCGTGATGATGCGGGGTCATCACGCCGTCGTCAGCGTGTTCGAACCGGCCTCGACCACCAGGGTCTGACGAGTCGTCAGCACGCCCGAGCGGTCGGACACCTTGTCGAGCACCTTGAACTGGGTGGTCCAGAGGCTCGGCGTGGCCTCGCAGACCAGATAGCCGCGCTGGGTGTTGCGGAACTTGAGCTGGGGGTTGGCCGAGAGGAAGCGGTCATAGTCGGCGCCGCGGTCCGAGCCGTCGCCGCCGGAGCTGATCGAGGTGCCGACGAACTCGACCGCGATGGGGGAGCCCTCGGGCTGGCTGCCGTCCAGCCACAGGCCGCCGGCGTAGTTCTGATGCTCGTCGCCGGTCAGGACCACGACATTGTCGATGCGCTGGTCACGGATGTGGCGCAGCAGACGGTTGCGGGGCACGCGATAGCCGGCCCAGCTGTCGGTGTTGATCCCCTGGCCGCCCGAGGTGTTGCGGTTCAGATCCATCATCATGATCTGCTGGGCCAGGGCCTTCCAGCGGGCTTTCGAACGGTCGAGGTTGGTCAGCAGCCAGGCTTCCTGGGCGTCGCCCAGCACCTGGGCCGCCGTGGCCTCTATGCCCGGGCAGGTGGAGTTGAACCGGTCGTTGCAGGGCTGGTCCGTGCGGTACTGGCGGGTGTCGAGGAAGGCGATGTCCAGCAGGTCGCCGTACTGGGCGCGTCGATAGGCCTGCATGGCCACGCCGCGCGGGAAGGCCGACTTCCGCATCGGCATGAACTCGTAAAAGGCCTGCATGGCGGCGGCGCGGCGCAGGTCGAAGATTTCGGGCGGGACGCCCTCTTGGTCGATGTCGCCGACCCAGTTGTTGTCGACCTCATGGTCGTCATAGGTGCAGAACCAGGCGGCCGAGGCGCGCGAGGCCTGTAGGTCCGCATCCATGGTGTATTGCGAGTAGCGGCGGCGGTAGTCGTCGAGGCTGTAGATTTCGCCGCCCAGGTGGACGCGGGTGTTGTCCTGGGGGCCGGCGCCGGACTGATAGATGGGGTTGCCCCGGCCTTCGTAGATGTAGTCGCCGTAGCAGAAGATGAAGTCGAGATCCTCGTCCGCCATCTTGCGGTGGGCGGTGTAGTAGCCGCTCTCATAGGCCTGGCAGCCGGCGACGCCGAAGCGGACGGCCGAGACGGAAACGCCGGGGGCGGTCTTGGCGCGACCGACGGCGCTGCGTTCGGTCCCGCACTGGAAACGGTAGAAATAGGGGCGGGCGGGCTCGAGCCCCTCGACCTCGACGTGGACGGAGTGGCCCAGTTCGGGGCGGGCGATCGCTTCGCCCGAACGGACGACGGTGTTGAAGCCGCGGTCGGCGGCGACCTCCCATTTCACGGCGACGGGCGCCCGGGGCATGCCGGAACCATAGGCGACCGGGTCGGGGGCGAGGCGCGTCCAGATGACGAAGCCGTCGGGCAGGGGATCGCCGGCCGTCACGCCCAACCGGAAGGGGTTGGTGTCGAAGACGGCCTGGGCCAGGGCGGGGCCGGTGGGCGACAGGGCCAGGCCTCCACCGAAGGCGGCCAGCATCGAACGGCGCGAGAGGGCGAGCGTGGTCATTGAAACATCCCTGGACTGAGCTTCGCCTCTATCGCCCCGATGTGACAGATTTTCCAGTCGGATCGGCCAGAGGCGGGGGCGTTGCGTCGTGCGTCAGGCGGCGGTTCGGCGTCGGGCCAGGACGACGGCGTTTCGGATCTGCGCCAGTTCGGCGGCGCGTTGTCGCGGCGTATGGGCGTCCATCACATGGCGCTGTCCCGCGCGGGCCAGGGCGAGGCGTTCGTCGGGGTTGCGGATCAGACGCTCCATCGCCTCGGTCAGGCTTTCGGGGGTGACCGCATCGACATAGAGGGCGTAGTCGCCGCTAGCCTCGCGCAGGCCGCCCCGGCCGGACGAGATCAGGGCCGCGCCCGCCGCCTGGGCCTCGATGGCGGTCAGGCCGAAGGGCTCGTCCCAGACCGAGGGGGTCAGGGCGATGGCGGCGGTCTTCATCTGTTCGCGCACCTGAGACAGGGGGGCGGAACGCAGGACGGCGACACGCGCGCCGAAACGTTCGAGCGGGGCGAGGTGCGGCGCGGCCCAGGCGGCGTGCCTGTCCCAGTCGTTCAACATCAGAACCGCCCGCCAGTCGGGGTGGGCGTCGAGCACGGCGGGCAGGGCGGCGCAAAGGACGTCCAGCCCCTTTTCCAGCATGGCGCGGCCGGCGAAGGCGATGACCGGCTGACGATCTTCCGGCGGGGCGAACCAGGCGTCCGCATCGATGGCGTTGGGCAGGGCGTGGGCGCGGTCGGCGAGGCGGGGATAGGTGCGGGCGAAGGCGTCCCGCTCGGCGACGCTGACGAAGACTAGGCCGTCCATCCGGCCGAAGCGCGCGGCGTAGCGCCAGCGGTCGAACAGATGACGCGCCGGCTTCAGAGCATTGTGCCGGTACAGCAGGTGGGCCGTGCCGGGGAAACGCGACGAGACGGCGAGCGCCTGTTTGACCTGCTGGTGGTGTTCGATCAGGTCGGGGGCGAAGTCTTTGAGGGCGGCGATCAGCGCCTGTGGGCGACCCTGGCGCGGCAAGGCGACGACGTTCGGCGCATTGTGGTCCTCGGCGCCCTGGCTGCAAAACACCCGCGTCTCGTGCGCCGGGTCGGACGTCAGCAGGGTGCGGACAACCGTCTCCATCGAGTTGGGCTGAGCTTCGGAAAAGAGGCAGCCGGGGGGCAGGAGGACGGCGGTGCGCAAGGGATGATCCGACGAGAGATTCGCCGCCTATAGGCGGTTTGTGTCGCGTCCGCGATGGGTTTGTAACGGCGGGCCGGTCGTCGTTACAGTCAGCGTCGTCAAAGTCAGGGTCGGCTTCAGGGTCGGCGGGCGCGCAGTCGAAGGCGCATGGGGTCGCGGCTGCGCAGGGTGATCTGGTGGACCGGACGGGGCTCGACCGTGGTCAGGGCCTCGACCTCGGCGACGCGCAGGATGGAGGCCAGGGCGATCATCGCCTCCTGGATGGCGAAGGCGGCGCCGATGCAGACCCTGGGGCCGGCGCTGAAGGGGATGTAGGCGTAGCGGTCGATGGACTTGCGGTTCTGGGGCAGGAAACGTTCCGGCTTGAAGGCGTCGGGGTCGTCCCACAGCAGGCTGTGGCGTTGCAGGATCCAGGGGGAGATGATGACGGTGGCGCCGGCCTTGATCGGCTGGCCGCCGATCTCGTCGTCGGCCAGGGCCTTGCGCGCCATGGTCGGGGCGGGCGGGAACAGACGCATGGTCTCGTCCAGCACGGCGCGGGTCCAGGGCAGGGCGTCGGCCCATTTGGGATCTGAGACGTCGAAGGCGTCGGCCTCGGCTTGCAGGCGGGCCAGGTATTCGGGCTGGCGGGACAGCAGGTGCAGGGTCCAGCCCAGGGCGCGGGCGGTGGTCTCGTGCCCCGCCAGGATGAAGGTCAGGATATTGGCGGCGACCTCTTCGTCCGACAGGCCCATTCCCTGTGAAGTGGGTCCGCCGTTTTCGTCGCGGGCGAGTAACAGGGCGCTGAGCAGGTCGTCGGGGGCGTCGGCGTTCGCTTCGATCCGGGCGCGGCGGGCCTCGACCAGTGTGGTGACGCGCTGTTCGAAGAAGCGGGCCGAGCGGAAACTGGCCAGACGGCCCAGGCGCGGGGCCCAGTCCGGGGCGCCCAGCACGTCCAGCGGATCGATGCGGGCGCCATTGGCCAGGAACTGGTTCAGGGCGCGCTCGAACCCGCGCGCCTCGCCGCCCAGTTCGTCGGAGAACATGGTGGCGGACAGGATGTCGAAGGTCAGGCCGGACATCTCGGAATCGATATCCAGCACCCGGCCGCGCGCGGACAGGGACCAGCCGGCGACGCGGGCCTGGCAGACCTCGGCCATGCGGCCGTTCAGGGTGGCCATCTTGGCGGGGGTGAACAGGGGGGCCAGGATGCGGCGGGCGCGACGCCAGACCTCGCCCTCGGTCAGCAGCAGGCCCTCGGCCAGCATGGGGCCCAGGACGCGGCGTTGCAGGTCGCCCTTCACATAGTTGGCGGCGTTCTCGGTCAGGACGTGACGGACCCCCTCGGGGTGGCTGACGACCAGGATTTCGCCGAAAGCCGAATTGCCGTGCAGTTGCGGCTCGGTGAAATGCCGCTCGGACCACATGCGGATCGGGTCGCGCCAGCTGATCCACAGGAAGGGCAGCAGCGCCAAGGGGCCGCCCGTGCGACGGGGCGGGACGGCGGGGCGGAAGATGGCGTCGGCGGTCGTCGCGTCCATAAGACGCTCCCTGTGCAAATCGCCCGTCAGCCGGGCGCATCGTCCCTAAAACGCGCGATCTGGTGCATGCGTTCATGAAGCATAGTGGACCAGCACGACGTCAACGAGAAGGCGACGCCCTGCCGATGGCGCCGAGCAGTCGCGCCATATCCTCAGCACTCAAATCCTTCGAGCCCTGGCCTGAGGCGGCGGGCTTCAAAACCGGGGCCGCCGGCGCCGCTTCACCCGATTGAGCGGCTCTGCGCTTTTCGCGTCGCTCGAACAGAAAGCGTTGAAGACCCCAGACAAGGTGAGGCGTCCACGGTTGGCCGCAGGCGGTTGTCTTCCGCAATTTGTTCAGAAGGCCGGCGATCTCGTTGGGCCGGGTGAAGCCGTTCTTGAAACAGGCGCGGAGCCACGGATCGAACTCATCCAGAAACGCCTCTTTGGATAGACCGCGAAAACTGAAGTGCTTCAGTTCGTCTCTCGTGATCTGTGAAGGCTTGGACGGCGTCCGTGCGGCAGGCCGCCCCGGCTTCCGCTCGGCAAGACGTCCCGTCGGCGCAGTTTTGGAACCGGGAGAACGCGCCCGTTTTCCGCCGCCGGGATAGGATCCCTTAGCCAAGTTCAGTTCGCCTTAGGGGCGGTGGGCGACCAGGTCTTCATTTCGGCGATCTCACGCGTTCGAGTGTCGATGACCATCTGGGCCATGCGCCGGATTTCCGGATCGCGGCTGTCGCGCAGGGCGACCCGGGCTGTGGCGACGGCGCTTTCGTGGTCGGCGATCATCTTAGCGACATAGGCCTGATCCGCAGTCTGATCCGCGGTCTGGGCCGCTGCCTGCATTTCGGCCGTGGTGCGGGTCGCCGCCGCCTGGTTGGCGGCCGACGCTTCACGCAGCGCCTGCTGCACCGGATCGCCGCCGCCGTCGCAGGCCCCTAGCACGAGGAGCAACGCGATCGGCGGGGCGGTGCGGATCATGCGGCGTCGCCGAGCCAGGCCGGCATCCAGCCTTCGTGCCATTCACGCAGATGGGCGACGGGGATGCTGAACAGGGGGCCATCGGAGCCGTTGGCGGAGAATACGTCGCCGCCGGCCTGGCCGACCACAAGGTAATCGACGCCAGCGGCATTGAACTTGGCGTCAAGAGTATCGAGCTGATCGCCGCTGACCGCGACAAGATAGCGGGCCTGATCTTCACCAAAGAAGAAGGCGTGGTCGGGGATGTCGCCCTGAATTCCGAGCGTCACGCCGACGTCGGAGGCCAGGACCAGGTCGGCGGCGGCGCCGATCAGGCCGCCGTCGGACAGGTCGTGAACCACGGTCAGGTCGCCGGCCTCGATCAGGTCGCGCACGAAGTCGCCGGTCTTCTTTTCCAGCTTCAGATCGACGGGCGGCGGGGCGCCGTCCTCGCGGCCCAGAACCTCGCGCAGATAGATGGAGGCGCCCAGTTCGCCGACGGTCTGGCCGATCAGGACCAGGGTATCCCCGGCCGCCATGGTCGAGAAGTTGGTCACGACGTCATAGTTGGGCAGCAGGCCCACGGCGCCCACGGTCGGGGTGGGCGGAATGGCGACGCCGTTGGTCTCGTTATACAGGCTGACGTTGCCGGAGACGACCGGGAAGGCCAGTTCGCGGCAGGCCTCGGCCATGCCGTCGATGGCGCGGACGATCTGGCCCATGATCTCGGGGCGCTGCGGATTGCCGAAGTTCAGATTGTCGGTGATGGCGATGGGGCGCGAGCCGACGGCGGTCAGGTTGCGCCAGGCCTCGGCCACGGCTTGTTTGCCGCCCTCATAGGGGTCGTTCTGGACGTAGCGGGGGGTGCAGTCGCTGGTCACGGCCAGACCCTTGTCCGTGCCGTGGACGCGAACCACGCCGGCGTCGGCGCCGGTGGCCGAGTCCTGCAGCGTGTCGGCCATGACGTGGCGGTCGTACTGTTCCCAGATCCAGCGCTTGGAGGCCATGTCGGGGCAGGCGATCACCTTCATCACCGCATCGGCCCAGTTTTCGGGCGCGGGGATGTCGGCGGGGTTCAGCTTGGGCTGGAGCTCCGGCTGGATCCAGGGGCGGTCGTACAGGGGGGCGTCGTCGAACAGGGGCGCCAGGGGCACGTCGCAGACCGTCTCGCCGTGATGCTTCAGCACCAGACGGCCGGTGTCGGTGGTGACGCCGATGGTGGCGGCGTCCAGGCCCCATTTCTTGAAGATGCGCTCGCCGTCGGCCTCGCGGCCCGGCTTCAGGACCGCCAGCATCCGCTCCTGGCTTTCCGACAGCATCATCTCATAGGCGGTCATGCCCTCTTCGCGCTGGGGCACGGCGTCCATGTTCAGCTCGATGCCGACGCCGCCCTTGCCGGCCATTTCGACCGAAGAGGAGGTCAGGCCGGCCGCGCCCATGTCCTGGATGGCGGCGACGGCGCCCGAGGCCATCAGTTCGAGGGTGGCCTCAATCAGCAGTTTCTCGGCGAAAGGATCGCCGACCTGGACGGTGGGGCGTTTCGATTCCGACTCGTCGTCGAACTCGGCCGAGGACATGGTCGCGCCGTGGATGCCGTCGCGGCCGGTCTTGGAGCCGAAATAGACGACCGACAGGCCCGCCGAGGGGGCGGCCGAATAGAAGATGCTGTCAGCCTTGGCCAGGCCCACGCACATGGCGTTGACCAGGATGTTGCCGTTGTAGCCGGCGTGGAAATTGGTCTCGCCCGCCACGGTCGGCACGCCGACGCAGTTGCCGTAGCCGCCGATGCCCGAGACCACGCCCTTGACCAGGCGTTTGGTCTTCTCGTGCGACGGGTCGCCGAAGCGCAGGGCGTTCAGCAGGGCCACCGGGCGGGCGCCCATGGTGAAGACGTCGCGCATGATGCCGCCCACGCCCGTCGCCGCGCCCTGATAGGGTTCGATATAGGAGGGGTGGTTGTGGCTCTCCATCTTGAAGATGCAGGCGTCGCCGTCGTCGATGTCGATCACCCCGGCGTTCTCACCGGGGCCGCAGATGACGCGGTCGCCGGTGGTGGGGAACTTGCCCAGGTGGATCTTGGAGGATTTGTACGAGCAGTGCTCGGACCACATGACCGAGAAGACGCCCAGTTCGACATGGTTGGGCTCGCGGCCCAGCCGGTCGAGGACGACCTGATATTCATTCGGGGCCAGGCCGTATTCGGCGGCCAGTTCGGCCATCGTCTTGGCGGGGGTCTTCTGGGGAGCGCTCATGGCGGGGGCTTCTAGCCGGTGATGGGCCGATAGGCTATATTCTAGACAGCATTTTGGGAGTTCTAGAATGGGCCTCAGCATCAAGCGCGCCGAGACGGAGCGCAAGGCGCGCGCCGTCGCCGAGCGGATGGGGGTCAGTCTGACCGAGGCCATCGACATCGCCCTGGACAAGACCTGGAAGGAGCTGACCGCTGACGAGGCGGCGGCGGAGCGGGCGAGCAAGCGCGAGGCGCTGTTCGCCTATCTGCGGACCCTGCCGCCCGGCGACGGCCGCTCTCTTCAGGAAATCGACGACGAGATGTACGACGAGCACGGCCTGCCGCGCTGATGGTCATCGACACCTCCGCCTTCGTCGCCATTGTTCTGAGAGAGCTGGAAGCGGCGGCGTTCGATGAGCGGATTCGCTCGGCGACGACGCGCCGGGTCAGTGTCGCGACCTGGGTCGAACTGGCGGCGGTGCTGACGTCCCGGCTCGGCCTGGACGCCCGTCCCGTGCTCGATCGTCTTGAAGAGGAGTACCGGCTGGACCTGGTCCCCGTCGATCAGGCGCAGATGCGGATCGCGTGCGAGGCCATGGTGCGGTTCGGCAAGGGGCGGCATCCGGCGCGGCTGAACTACGGCGACTGTTTCGCCTATGCGCTGAGCCTGAGCAGCGGCGAACCGCTGCTGTTCAAGGGCGACGACTTTTCGAAGACGGACGTGGCGATCACGATCTGAGTAGGGGGAACGTCCAGGGGCTGGGCGTCATTTCGTGTGTAGTCCACACGGAGCTTTCGTCATGACCCACAGGCCCATCGACCCCGCCACCCGTCAGCAGGTGGACCGGTCCAACGATCCCGACACGATGCGTGAACTGGACAAGGCCGCGCCCGAGCAGGCCATGATCAGCCGCCGCCAGCGGCTGACCGGACAGGCGACCGGGATCGGCAGCGTCGGCTTTCAGGAGACCGGGGCGTTCGACGTCGGCGATGGCGACCACCCTGCGACCGACACGCCCGCCAAGGGGTCTTAGCGCTCGACCCCCGGCTTCAGGCGGAAGGCTAGCAGCACGCCGCCGACCAGCAGGACGACGGCTGCGGCCAGGGCGGTGAAGGCGACTGCGGGCTTGCCCGTCTGTTCGGCGACGAAGGCGCCCAGCAGGCCCCAGGCCGTCGGCAGGGGATAGGCGATGGTCCGCAGGCGGGCGGTCACGGCCAGGGCGGCGCCGGTGGTCACGATGATGGCCAGGATGGCCCAGGCGCTGGGCGACAGGGCCTCGGGCAGGGCCTGGAAGGCGGTCAGGGTGGTGATCAGGTTCAGGGGCGCGGCCACCGTCAGCCAGCCCGCGAGCGCGGCCAAGGGCCAGACCAGCAGCAGCCGGTCGCGATCCGTTCGGCTGAGCCCCCGGATGGAGCCGGAATAGGCCAGAAGCGGGGCGAGCAGGGCGATCAGCGAAGCGAAGATGACGATGACGCTGGCCGCCTTCAGGTTCAGGGCGGCGACGACGATCCACATGCCGATGCCGAAGAAGGCGACGGCCGACGGCCAGCCCATCCGGGTGATCAGGGGGCTCTCGCCCGTCTGGGGCAGGGCCTGGCGCACGGCGTAGGCCATGAGGCCCAGATAGATCAGGCCCCAGATCGAAAAGGCATAGCCGGCGACGCGCAGGGTGGAGTTTCCATCGGCCGCGAACTCGGCCTGGGTCAGGCCCAGACCGGCCAGATTCTGCACCATAGGCACGACCAGGGCGAAGACGGCGGCGGCCAGAACGACCAGACGGCGGGTCCGCTGGGCGGGTGTGGGGCGGAGGATCGAGGACATGGGGGTTCCGATACGGCGACGTACTGATTGAGTGTACGCGTTGGAGGGGCGGAAGGTTCAACGTAAAGCGTGAAATGTGAAGCTTGCCCCAAGGCGGAACCAGAGTCCCGGCGACCGGTTGTCAGATCAGCATGAACCGGAGACCGTCATGGCGGACCAAAACGACGACACCCCACGCTTTGAAACCGACGAGGTCGAAGCCAACCACGCCATAGAACAGGGCCAGGGCGTGGGCGCCCGAGAACTGGCGGCGCAGCGCGATCCGGGCGGCGTGGTGACGCTCGACGAGGACGAAGCGCTGGAGAACGGACGGTCGGCGCGCCCGGAGTGATCGGACAGGCAATGTCGTTCCTTGACGCAGGTTCGGTGATTGTCGTTCATGTGATCCATGAACTCAGACGCCCCCGTCGCTCTGGAGACGCTTCTTCAGCACGCCCTGTCCGCCCGCGCGGGCGGAGATTCCGGGGCGGCGCTCGCGGCGGCGGAGCGGGTTCTTCAGGTCGATGCACGCCATGTTCTGGGCGCCATTCTCAAGGCCGACGCCCTGGCCGCGCGGGGCGATGCGCGTTCCGCCTCGACCTTTTACGGTGCGGCGCTGGCCGGCGCGCGGCAGCGGGGCGCTGATCCCGCGCTGAGGGACGAGTTGCGGCGGGCCCAGCAGGCGCTGGCGGATATGAAACGCCGGTTTGAAGACGACCTGCTGGCCGGAGTGAAGGCGCGAGGCTTTGATGAGGCGCGCTCCAGTGCGCGATTCGCCCTGTCGCTGGACCTGCTGACCGGGCGAAAGCCCCTGTATCACCAGCAGCCGAAATTCTATCTGTTTCCGGGCCTGCCGCAGGTCCAGTTCCAGCCGCGCGCCGACACGACCTGGCTGGCGGAGATCGAGGCGGCTGCGCCCGCGATCCGCGCCGAGCTGGAGGCGGTGCTGGCCGAACCGAGCCTGTTCGCCCCCTATGTGGAGGATCGATCCAACCGGCCGCGCAGCGGCCAGGCGGGCATGCTGGAAAATCCGTCCTGGAGCGCCGTCTTCCTGTGGAAGGACGGGGTGGTGGTTCCCGAGATCGCCGCGCGTTGTCCGCAGACCTTGAAGGCGCTGGAGGCGGCGCCGCTGAGCATTATTCCGGGGCGGTCGCCGTCGATCCTGTTCTCGAAACTGGCGGCGGGGGCGCGGATTCCGGCGCATCACGGGCTGATCAATACCCGCCTGATCTGTCACCTGCCGCTGGTGGCGCCCCCGGGGTCGTGGTTCCGGGTGGGATCGGATGTCCGTCAGTGGGAGGAAGGCCAGGCCTGGGCCTTCGACGACACGATCGAGCATGAGGCCTGGAACGACAGTGATCAGGATCGCACCATCCTGATCTTCGACGTCTGGAAACCCGAGATCACCGAGGAGGAGCGCGGGCTGATCTGCGCCCTGTTCGACGCCATCGACGCCGGGGGCGGGGCGACGCCGAAGCTGGGAAGCTGAAAGGGGTCAGTCCAGCCCGAACTCGACCCACAGCGGATAGTGGTCGCTCATCCGCCACGACAGCTGGGTGCGGGTCAGATGGGGCAGGACCACGCCCTGGAAGTTGAGACCGCCCGACTTGCGGAACTTCAGCGACAGATAGGGTCTGCCGTCCTTGCGCCGCTCGAACCAGGCGATCTGGTCGAAGAAGCTGGCCAGATCGGGTTTTTCGACCGAGGAACTGAGGGTGCGCGGCACTTTTTCCAGACCGGGGGCGGTGACCAGGCCGGTCGAGGTGAAGGCCTGCCACAGCGGATCGCCGTGGCGGTCGATGTTGAAGTCGCCCATACAGATCAGGTTCTGGCCGTAGTCGTCCATCGACTCGGCCCAGTGGCGCAGCCATTTGGCGATGGCGGTCAGTTCGGCGACGCGGTCCGCGCCCTTTTCGCCATAGACGATGTGCAGGGTGACGAGGACGAAGGTCTTGCCGCCGGCGTTGAAACTGACGGCGTAGGGGGTGCGGACGAACTGGCGCTGGAAGGCGTTGGCAGGGGTGGCGAAGGGGGTGTTCAGGTCTTCCGGCACCACCAGTTCGCAGGCCAGGCCCGAGGGCTTCAGTCGTCGATTGTCGTAGATGTAGGCCAGGCGTTCGTCATTGCCGGGGTCGCCGTAGGTGACGTCCGTCATCAGGAAGCCGAAGTCGGGCCCCAGCTTCTTCAGCACATGACGCAAGGCGCGCAGATTGGCCTTCACCTCCTGCACGGCGATGACGTCGAACCGCTCGAGCACCGCGGCGATCAGGACGGCCGCGTGGAAATCGCGGCGCGGGCTGTCGCCGTCCTCGCTTTCCCATTTCTCCGTCAGGCTGCCGAACCCCCGGATGTTCCAGGTGGCCATCAGCAGATTGTCGCCGGCCGTCTTGGGCGGCACGGCGTCGAGCAGGGCGTTCAGCCGCTTGAGGTCGTCAAGCACGGCCTGAGGCAGTGGGTCGAGAATAGTCGCCATGATCGCCCCCGAGACGCCGATGCATCTTCAGGTTAGCGCAGATCACGATTATCGCGTGTCACAAACTCGAGAGAACGGTGGACTCCGAAACCGGCGACGGGGACGGAAAGATCCGTCAGCGCTCCATTTTGAAGATCACGGAGAAGCGGATCATGAGGCCGGCGAGCGGGGTTCCCGTCGCCGCCGCTTCGTCGGTCAGTTTGATCCGGGCGCGCGGCAAGGAACGTTCGACGGAACGGCCCAGGTTATAGCCTGCGGGCTGCTCGCTTTCCGTCTGGCATTCGTTAAGCCCGCCAAGCGCATCGACGACGCAGGACAGGACGACATAGCCCTCTGTAGGGCTTCGGCCGTTGACCGAGTCGGGGAAGGTCGGTCGGGGCAAGGTTTGCCAGCTCACGCTGCTCGGCAATCCGTCCTGGCCATTGCCCTCGATTTCATCCGACCGAGCTTCGCGCGGATCCACCATCGGACGTCCACACGCGGTCAAGGTCTGTTCGATGGCTGTGCTGGATGGATTCAGCTCCATGACGTAGCGCGTCCGTGGCGACTTGGAGGTCGCTGGGACGATGACCTGAAGCTTGCCGCCCTTGGCCAGGTCGCGGGCGACGACGGCCGGGATCCGGCTGAAGGCCGTGTCGCGTTGTGTGCCCACCGTCCAGACGGAGGTGAAGGGTTCCTCCTGATCGCCCGCTTGAATGCCGAGCTCGCGCGACAGGGCGCGACTGGGCGCTTCCGGCAGGCCGGTGATCAGGACGTCGTAGACGCCGTCGACGCAACGCGCGGCGATGGTCAGACCGGACGTGAAGTCGATCATGGCGATCGTCGCCTTTTGCGCGGGCACTGATGTGAAAGCCCAGTCCTCTCCCTGGGGTGCGCCTTCCTGAGCCAGTGCAGGCGTCGCGGCGGCGAGAGCTATGAAAACGGCGGTGAATCGAAGGAGGCTGCGCATTCTGCAAATGCGCACTAACTCCAGATTGCCGTCAAGCTGCCGCGTAGATGCTCTGGAACAGAATCGCGCCGTCGGCGGAGCCGAGTTCGGCCTCGAAGGCGCGGTCGGGGTGGGGCATCATGCCCAGGACGTTGCCGCGCGCATTCTGGATGCCGGCGATGTCGTTGACCGAGCCGTTGGGGTTCTCGACATAGCGGAAGACCACCTGGCCCTCGCCCTCGATCCGGGCCAGGGTTTCGGCGTCGGCGAAGAAGTTACCGTCGCCATTGCCCTGGGTCATGACCACCTCGCGCTGGCCCTGATAGCCTGCGGTGAAGCGGGTCTGGCCGTTGGCGACGGTCAGGGCGATGGGCTTGCAGACGTATTTCAGCCCCTTGTTGCGCAGCAGGGCGCCGGGCAGCATTCCGGCCTCGCACAGGATCTGGAAGCCGTTGCAGATGCCGACCACGGCGACGCCGTCGTCCGCGGCCTTCTTGACCGCCTGCATCACCGGCGACTGGGCCGCCATGGCGCCGCAGCGCAGATAGTCGCCGTAGGAGAAGCCGCCGGGAATGACGATCAGGTCCAGGCCCGAGGGCAGTTCGGTCTCGGCATGCCAGACCATCGAGACGGGCTCGCCAGTGGAGCGTTCGACGGCGACCTTGCAGTCGCGATCACAGTTGGAACCGGGGAAGACGATGACGGCTGCGCTCATGGCGCGGCCCTCTAGCATCGTTTTCGGGAAATGTCAGTGCGCGGGTTTAAGAAGTCCGAGGCGGGTCTCGATCCGATCCAGTCGCTTGCCGTGGTCGCCCAGGGTCGCGCAGATGTTGCTGATGTCCTGCTGGACGCCCATCACATGGCTGCGAACGGCCTGAACTTCGAATTTCACTTCCCGTATGTCGGTGCGCAGACGCCCAACATCCAATTGGATCGACTTCAGCACTTCGTAGATCGGTGCGCTGGTCACGTCGGTCATGACCCGTTCTTACCAGAATGGCGCGACCGGCGAAACGCTCAGATCGAGGCCCTAACGCGCGCCCGACCCGCCAGCCAGGCGATCACGAAGATTGAAAACCCGCCCAGGGACAGGCCGACGCCGAGCCAGCCGGTCGAAGCCCAGCCGTCGCCGGCGGCTATGGGCCTGCCCCTGGATCAACCGCCTCAGCCCCGGTTTTCGTAGGTCGCCGTGATGGCGGCCTTGGCCAGGGTGTGGAAATACAGGTTGAAGCCGAAGACGGCGCCGGAATCGTCGGCGGTGACGTCCAGCCGGTCGACGTCCACGGCGAAGACGGTGAAGATATAGCGGTGCGGACCGTGGCCGGGGGGCGGGGCGGCGCCGCCGAAGCCGGCCTGGCCGTAGTCCGTGCGCCCCTGGACGGCGCTGAGCGGCAGGTGTCCGCCGGGCGAGCCCGCGCCGGTCGCCAGCTCGGTCACGTCGGCGGGCAGGTTGGCGACGGTCCAGTGCCAGAAGCCCGAGCCGGTCGGGGCATCGGGATCATAGCAGGTGACGGCGAAGCTCTTGGTTCCTTCGGGCGCGCCGGACCAGGCGAGGTGGGGCGAGGTGTTTCCCTTGGCGTGGACCTGGGCGTCGGCCAGGACGCCGCCGTTCTGGATGTCGTCGGAAGTGAGGGTGAAGGTCATGGGGGCGCTCCGATAGGGAGGCCAAACCTAATCATCCTGATCCCGAACGGAAAGCTCAGCCCTCGTTCGTCGACAGCTGCCCGCTGGGGGTCAGAAGCACGGGTTTGCCGGATCCCGGCGGGACCGT
Organism: Brevundimonas sp. SL130; assembly: GCF_026625805.1. Classification (NCBI taxonomy): domain Bacteria; kingdom Pseudomonadati; phylum Pseudomonadota; class Alphaproteobacteria; order Caulobacterales; family Caulobacteraceae; genus Brevundimonas; species Brevundimonas sp. SL130. The sequence goes on along the minus strand of NZ_CP113064.1, from coordinate 2,752,147 downwards.
CGAAGGCCAGCGGAAGCCCAGGAGCCGGTTCTTGGCGATGCGGGCCACGCTGACGGCGTTCGACTGATTGCCGCCCAGGACGTGATAGGCCTCATCGTCCTGGCCCACGTAGAAGGCGACGTGGCCCAGCCAGCCTTTGAGGGCGCCGCGATAGAAGACGGCGACGGCCCCGGCCTGTCCGGTGGTCTGGACGCCGAACTTCAACCAGTTGCGGGCGGAGAGGGGATTGTTCGGCAGGGGTTCGGCGCTCAGGGTCGAGCCGATGCAGTGGGCGACGAACAGGCCGCACCAGGGGACATCATCGCGCCTGTAAGGAATCCCCAGGCGCGACGCCCATTGCAGAATATTCGGGTTGTCGGAAGTTCCCGGCGCTTCCTTGGTGCCGAGCAGGCGCCAGGCCGCCTGGAACCAGACCAGCGACGGGTCGATCAGAGGATTGGTCACCGTGGCGTCCAGCCCCAAGGCCGCAGCCGTGCGCGGGCCGACTATGCCATCGACCTTCAGGCCCTTGCTGGCCTGAAAGGCGCGAACCGCAGCAGTGGTGCGCGCCCCCCATACGCCGTCGATTGGACCGGGATCGAAACCCCGGGCGCTCAGGGCCTTTTGGATGTCGGTGAACGTCACGCGGGTTCCCCCAAATATTGGGAGAACATTGGTCGGCAGCTGGATTTATGTCAACCTCACGTCGCCACTCTTCAACTTGCGGCGGTGCTGGTCGATCTCGTGTCAGGCCGCCTCGATGCGGTAGCCTTCGATCACCGTATTCGCCAGGAGCTGCTCGCACATCTTCTTGGCCTCGGCCTGGGGATCTTCGGCGCCGGCGAGGTCGAACTCGATCAGCTTGCCGACGCGGGCGTTCGACACGCCCGACCAGCCCAGCCCTTGCAGGGCGCCTTCGACGGCCTTGCCCTGAACGTCCAGGACGCCGGGCTTGAGGAAGACGTGAACCTTGATTTTGGCCATCAGCCATTGCCTTTCATGAAGGGAGTGAAGTCGGACCAGTTCTCGACGCGGAAGCCGCGAACGTCCTTCACGCATTGGGGGAACCAGGGCAGAGCCTTGAGGGCGGTCATGGCCAGGGTCAGATTAGCGAGGTCGGGGATCTCAGTGAGATAGACGCTCTGTTGGACGCGGTGGAAGTCATAGCGTTTCAGGGTCCGTTCGATCTCGCGATACGCCTGCCTCACCCCGGCGGGATGGATGGCGGTCGTCTCGTTGAGGTCCAGATCGAAGGATATCGCGAACATCAGGCCAGGGGGTCGTTTTCGGCGTCGGCCAGCGGATAGTCGAAGGCCTCGTCACTGTCGATCATACAGGCCCTGACGCGGTCTCCGACGATGGCGGTCACCTCGTATATTGGGCCGAGGCCAGCGATGCGGCGAAAGCGGCTGGTTCCGGCCAGATCAATGGCCCGCCGGAACTCGCCGCCTTCTTCCGCGACTCCCGTCATCAGTGCAGGCCGCCCTGAATCACCGTCGGCATGCCCTTCATGATGCCCAGGCGACGCGCGACTTCGGTGTAGCTTTCGATGACATTGCCCAGATCGCGGCGGAAGCGGTCCTTGTCCATCTTCTCGCCGGTGGTGGAATCCCAAAGGCGGCAGGAGTCCGGGCTGATTTCGTCGGCCAGGATGACGCGGCTGAAGTCGTTTTCCCAGATGCGGCCGAACTCGATCTTGAAGTCCACCAGGGTGATGCCGACGGCGCCGAACATGCCCGACAGATAGTCGTTCACCCGAACCGTCATCGCCAGGATGTCGTCCAGTTCCTGGGTCGAGGCCCAGTTGAAGGCGGTGATATGCTCTTCGGTGACCATCGGGTCGTTGAGCTCGTCCTTCTTGTAGTAGAATTCGATGATCGAGCGGGGCAGCGGCGTGCCTTCCTCGATGCCCAGACGCTGGCTCATCGAGCCGGCGACGATGTTGCGGCAGACGACTTCCAGCGGAATGATCTCGACTTCGCGGATCAGCTGCTCGCGCAGGTTCAGACGTTTGATGAAGTGGTTGGTCACGCCGATGCCGTTCAGGCGCGACATGATGAATTCGCTGATCTGGTTGTTGACCACGCCCTTGCCTTCGAGGACCGCCTTTTTCTGCGCGTTGAACGCGGTGGCGTCGTCCTTGAAGTACTGGATCAGGGTGCCGGGCTCAGGTCCTTCGTACAGGATCTTGGCCTTGCCTTCGTAAATCTTCTTGCGCTTGCTGTTCATAATCCGGTCCCGGCTTACGGGCGCCCTCCAGAAACAAAAATCGCGCGGCCATGGTGGAAAGGGGAAGACCCGGTCCTGGCGGCGCGTTTCGGAATCGTTCGGGCAGTCAATCTCGTTCGCGGTCTCCTTAGCTTAAGGCGGCTCTCGATACAAATAAGGCCGGGCCGTAAACCCGAGATCGGCGACTGACGCGACGGAAGTCATGTTGCGTTCAGGCGCGGGCGGGCTATAGACGCCCTAGTCCCTGAGTGAGGGGCGTGCGGAGCTATGCTGGCGACATGACCACCTTCGACGATCGGGAAAAGGCCTTCGAGGCCAAGTTCGCCCTCGATCAGGAGCAGGAATTCAAGGCCATCGCCCGGCGCAACAAGATGTTGGGCCACTGGGCGGCCGAGAAAATGGGCCTGTCGGCCGAAAGCAGCGACCAGTACGCCGCCGCCATCGTGCGCGCCGACATGGAGCAGCCGGGCGACGAGGACGTGTTCCGCAAGGTCGCCGGCGACTTCAAGGCCTCGGGCCTGGCGGTGTCAGAAGGCGAAATCCGCTCCAAGATCGACGAACTGGCCTCCATCGCCCGCGAGCAGATTCGCGCCGGCGAATAAGGTCTGGCCTTCGGGTCAGTTGAGAATTCGAAAGGGCCGCACCCGGGGGAAAGTGCGGCCCTTTCTTTTTTGCCGGGGACGTTGGGGGATGTCTGACCCGGCTTACGGTGCGTCTCGCGCCCTTGAAGAACACGGAGCGGGGGATTTGGTTTCAGCCCGTTCCGAACAGAACGAAATTATTTTTTAGGGCGTCAGCACCGTGTCGATCACGTGGACCATGCCGTTCGACTGGGCCACGTCGGCCTGGGTGATGGTGGACGCGCCGCCCTTGGCGTCGGTGATGACCCAGGTGTTGTTCGGGCCGGCCGCGACCTTCAATTCCTCGCCCTGAACCGTCTCCAGGGTGGCGGTCCCGCCGTTGGCCTGGGCCTGGCCCGCGTTGTGGCGGCCGCGACAAGGTTACGTTCGATTTCACCTAAAGGATGCATGCGGCGTGACAAGAGGACGCAGCTTGACCATTCAGTCTTCGAAGACGACGGTCTTTGTGCCGTGCAGCAAAACGCGGTCCTCGAGATGTCTTCGGACCGCGCGAGCTAGGACGCGTCGTTCGATATCACGACCCTTACGGATCAAATCTTCCGGCGTGTCGCGGTGGCTGATCCGTTCGACATCCTGTTCGATGATCGGGCCTTCGTCCAGGTCGGGGGTGACGTAGTGGGCGGTGGCGCCGATCACCTTTACCCCGCGGGCATGGGCCTGGTGATAGGGGCGGGCGCCTTTGAAGCCGGGCAGGAAGGAGTGGTGGATATTGATGCAACGGCCCTCGAGCCGCCGGCTGAGGTCGTCGGACAGGATCTGCATATAGCGCGCCAGCACGACCAGTTCGGTGCCTGTGGATTCGATCAGGCGCAGCAGTTCGGCCTCCTGCGCCGGCTTGTCGGCGGCGCTGACGGGCAGATGATGGAAGGGCAGGTCGCCCAGATCGACATGGCCGATCATGTCTCGCGGATGGTTGGAGACGACGGCCGTGACGTCCATGGGCAGTTCGTCGATCCGCCAGCGGTAAAGCAGGTCCGCCAGACAGTGATCGAATTTTGACGTCAGGATCATCACCTTGCGCGGCTCGGGCCCACGCAAGGTCCAGTCCATTGCGAACTGGTCGGCCAGAGGGGCGAAGGCGTCATGGATCGCGCCTTGTGGATCGCCGTCGGCCGGCTCGAACACCACGCGCATGAAGAAGGTGGCGCTGGAGGCGTCGCCGAACTGTTGGGCGTCCGAGATATTGGCGTCCCGCTCCAGCAGGAAGGCGGACACGGCCGCCACTATGCCGTGGCGGTCGGGGCAGGAAAGGGTCAGGATCATCAGGCGGCAGGCTTATCCAGGAGAAACTTCCCGAGTATGGCCCAGCTCGCCGCCTTTGCCGACAAGGATATTGCATGGGCGGGGCTGGAGGACGGCAGGTCGACCAAGGCAAGGCCGTCGAGGTCGGACAGGATGCGCCGACCCAGCCCGGCCGCCAGCTTGCCGTTGAAGGCGACCGCGCGCAGTTGGGGCAGGCCTTTGATCAGGCCGCGCAGGTCGGCGGCCTCGGGTGAGCGGATGGCGGCGTCCAGACTGCCGGACCGTTCGGCCGAGGCGATCACGTCCCACAGGCCGACGCCGCGCGCCTTCAACCGTTCCAGCCGATCCGCATAGGGCAGGGCGGTCAGGGCTTCGTCCAGCACGCCGCCGATCAGGGGCCAGAAGCCGTTGCGCGGATGGGCGTAATACTGCGCCGCCTTCAGCGAGGCGTCGCCGGGCAGGCTGCCGAGGATCAGCAGGCGGGTGGCGGCGTTGATAACGGGGGGGAAGGCGCTCTTGGTCATTCCCGTCTTGCGGCGTCCCTATAGACGCGGCTGTGCTCTCGCTTGCCCACGGCGACGACCGTCACTGTTATTTTGGCGTCTTCGACCTTGTAGACGAGCCGAAATCCCGCGTCCCGCAGCTTGATCTTGTAATGGTCGCGCATGCCGTGAAGCGCATCCTTCGGAACACGCGGATGTTCCAGCCTCTCGGCCAACTTCTTCTTGAACTGGCTGCGGACGGGCGCGCCCAGTTTCTCCCACTCCTTCAGTGCGGAGGGGAGGAACTGAAGATCAAAGGGCATCGAGCGAGACGCGCACCGGCGTCTCGTCCTGCCGCTGGCGGATGGTCTCGATCAGCGAAAGGTCGTCCAGACGTTCGACCATCGCCTCATAGGCGGCGGCGGGGACCATATAGGCCATGACCCGATTGTGGTTCAGCACGGCCACGGTCTGGCCCGCCGCGTCGTCCATGACGGCGCTGGGGCTCTTCTTCAGGTCAGACACGCTGACCGCGACCGAGGCTTCGACCCGTTGCATGGCGATACAGTACGAAAATCGGTGCGATTTTCAATCCTGAATATCAGTCTCCGAACACCCGTTTGAACACCACGTCCACGTTCTTGGTGTGATAGCCGAGGTCGAACAGGGCCTCGAGCTGTTCGTGGGGCAGGGTGACGCGCTCGTCGGCCTTGAGGAAGTCCAGGAACACGCCTTCGCCGCGCCAGACCTTCATGGCGTTCTCCTGCACGGCGGCATAGGCGGCCTCGCGCGAGATGCCCGCCTGGGTCAGGGCCAGCATGACGCGCTGCGAATGCACCAGACCGCCCAGGCGGTCGATGTTGGCCTGCATGTTCTCGGGATAGACGTTCAGCCGCTCGACGACGTTGGCCAGGCGGTGCAGGGCGAAGTCCAGGTGGATGGTGGCGTCGGGGCCGATGCCGCGCTCGACCGACGAATGGCTGATGTCCCGCTCATGCCACAGGGCGACGTTTTCCATCGCCGGGGTGACGGCCGAACGGACCAGACGGGCCAGGCCGGTCAGGTTCTCGGTCAGGATCGGGTTGCGCTTGTGCGGCATGGCCGACGAGCCCTTCTGGCCCTTGTCGAAGAACTCTTCCGCTTCCAGCACCTCGGTGCGTTGCAGGTGGCGGATCTCGACGGCCAGGCGCTCGACCGAGCTGGCGACGACGCCCAGGGCGGCGAAGAAGGCGGCGTGGCGGTCGCGCGGGATGACCTGGGTCGAGACCGGCTCGACCTGAAGCCCCATCTTGTCGGCCACATATTGTTCGACGGCCGGATCGACGTTGGCGAAGGTGCCGACGGCGCCCGAGATGGCGCAGGTGGCGATTTCTTCCTTGGCGGTGATCAGGCGGCGTTTGGCGCGCTGGAACTCGGCGTGAGAGCCGGCCAGCTTCAGGCCGAAGGTGACGGGCTCGGCGTGGATGCCGTGCGAACGCCCGACGGTCGGGGTGTATTTATGCTCCTTGGCGCGGGTCTCCAGCGCCGCCAGGACACGATCGACGCCGTCAATCAGCAGGTCCGACGACCGGGCCAGCTGGACTGCGAAACAGGTGTCCAGCACGTCCGACGAGGTCATGCCCTGGTGCAGGAAGCGGGCCTCGTCGCCGACGATCTCGGCCACATGGGTCAGGAAGGCGATGACGTCGTGCTTGGTGGTGCGTTCGATCTCGTCGATGCGGTCGGCGTCAAAGCTCGCGTCCTTGCCCTTGGCCCAGATGGCGTCGGCCGCATCCTGGGGGATGACGCCGAGCTCGGCCATCTTGGTCGCCGCATGGGCCTCGATCTCGAACCAGATCTTGTATTTGGTCTCTTGCGACCAGATGGCGGCGGCGGCGGGGCGGGAATAGCGGGTGATCATGGGGCGGTCGTGTCGGTCCGGGGCGGCCGGGAGTCAAGGTTTGTGGGGAGGGCGCTCGCAAAAACCCGGGTTTCAAGCCGAATGGGGCTAGGCCAGTTTACGTCAGGCCGACGGCTTGCCTGTGCGCGCCTTTCCATAGGCGAACTGCAGACCCAGCAAATAGGCCCAAAAGGCCGCGATAGAGGGAACCTGGATCGCATAGTCGGTGGCGCCGTGGATCAAGAGCACCAGATTGGCCGCGATCAGTCCACGCTGAAGCGTGGCGCCCGTGTCCAGCAAGGCGGACCGTCGAATGGCGGTGGCGATGATCAGGACGATCAGGGCGAACATCGGCAGGGCGCCCAGGACGCCCGTTTCTTCCAGCCACTGGATATAGACGTTGTGCGCCGCACCGATGATGCGCAGGGCGCCGTAGTTCTCGGGCGTCATCTGCTGGGCGTTGACCGCGCTGAAACTGCCCAGGCCGTGGCCGAACAGGGGAGACTGGAGGAAGGCGTTCCAGTGAACCGAGAAGATGACGCCGCGGGTCGCCGCATCGGAATCCACATTCTCGAGACGGGACCACAGGAGGTCGGCCCCCCCTATGCTGAACACTGCGGCGGTGGCGCCGGCAAGAGCCAGGAGGATCAGGCGTCGCGACGGTCTTTCCTTGCGGCTGAAGGTTTCCCAGACGAGGAGTGCGACGATGGCGAAGGCGGTCGCCGCAACCCCCATGCGCGAAGCGGTCAACATCAGGCAGGTCGTGAACAACAGGACGCAGGCGAGGGCGGCGCCGACCGCGAGGCTGCGCTTCGGCGTGCGACCCAGGCGCAGGTTCCGGATCGCCCGGGCCAGGCTGGCGACCGACAGTACGGCCAGGATACCGTACACCGTCGCACCGCTGTTTGCGCTCTGGAAGCCGCTGGTCAGACGGCCGCCTGTCGTGAGATGCAGCCCCTCCAAGCCTTGGGAGGCGCCGCCGATTATCAGGAGAAGTCCTACAGCGGCCCAGACAGCCCCCAAGGTCAGGATGATGCGGACCGCGCCTGCGACGCGCCGTTTTCGCCCCCCTGCCAGACATCCAAGGCTGAACAAGCCCGCCAGGCCGCAGAGTTTGGCGATTTCGATCAGGGTGGAGGACTTGTCCCAGGTGATGGCTCCGGGACCGTTCAAGTTCGCCCAGGGCGTCGAGGTTCCGCGCGCAGGCGCCACCAGGGTCCAGACCGCGACAAGCAGAACCAGGGCGAACAGACCGGCCACGATCCGGCCCGGCCAGATCAGCCCCAATTCGTCCCGCCGGTCGCCGAGGATGATCATGGCGGGCATCAGCAGGGCGATCAGGGCGGTGAACCAAAGGGCCGCCGTCGGCTCGGCCGCACCGCCGAAGAAATGGGCCAGAGTGAAGGCCAGGACCGGCGCACTGAGTGCGGCGTAATCCGAGAGCTTCAGGTCCGCAGCGCGAGTTCCGCTCGTGGCGGAAGAGACCTGACTGCGCCGCCGCCGTTTGCGGCCGGACGAAGAGGGGACGTCAGAAGCGACGACGTCGCCCTCCATGGTCGCGGGACTCCTGGGCGTCAGAACTGGGCGACCAGCGCGACGAACAGGCGGGTCACGGCATAGCTGGGACCAGCTTGAACGCCGTCTGAGCTCAGGTCCAGATAGGACAGGGTGGTGGTGACGCCATAGTTGCGGTTCAGCAGGTAGGTGGCGGCCATGGAGGCGTTCACCCGCTGATCGTCACGGTCGATCGCGTTGTAATCGTCCTTGCTGTAGGTCAGCTGGCCTGTGAGGATCAGATTGCGCAGCAGTTCATGGTCAACCTTGCCGCCGACTTCAGAGCTGAGATAGCCGGCAGAGCCGATGATGCCCGCGTCCTCGATAGTGCGCGAGACGTTGGCGGTCACAGTGGTCAGTTCGGTCGGGAACCATTCCAGTTGGGCGCGACCGCCAAAACCGTCGATGTCGGTGTAGGCGGCGTTATCATAGCTCTGGCTGATGTAGCCGGCCGCGACTTCGCCTCGGCTGACGGCGCCCAGTTCGAAATTGACCCCGACCAGGGCTTCGACACCCGAAGAATCCCGCGCCGGGGTCGTTGTCGACGTGTTGCTGTCGTAATCTCGCTCGTTACCCGTCACCATGCCGAAGAGGGCGGTGGCGGGGCTGAGGGCGTAATCGACGCGGCCCGCGAGGGCGAAGTTGGTCCGGTTACGCGCGCTTTGGTCGATCACGTCGCCTGCAGCGGTCTCGCCGTCCTCGTAATCCCAGGACTTCAAATCCGCGCGGCCCGACACGCGGACACGGCCCTTTGCGCGCACCGCGCCGACATAGGCCGAGGCGAGGTCGTATTCGATCGGGTCGACCGAAGACTGGGCGGTATTGGTCGAGGAGCGCGGCTCTGTCAGATGCCCGTATTCAGCGCCGCCGCTGACGGACGAGCCGCGGACGACGTCGAGCCGGCCCCGGGTGCCGACAGTCCAGTCGGTGGTGTCTTCACTATCAAAGTCAGCATTGCGGCTGATCACACTGCGCGCATAGGCCTGTAGCGAGTGGCGCGACCAGTCCGACTCCGCCAAGACTTCAGGACGGATTCGGAAGATGAAGTCGTCCTGTTCGTCCGTCTCCGAGGCGAAGACATTGTCATTGTACTCGGCGTCGAGCTGGAGCTTGGGGAAGATTGTAAAGGCGCCCGCACCCAGGCCCAAGGCTTCATATTCCGGACGAGCGCGCTCGCGAACGCCGACGCCACGATCACGAGCGAACATGTCCACGGACTGGCGCTGGGCCGAAGCAATCGACGACTGAGCGGCTGTTTCGCCCGCGGTGGCGACGGCGCCCACGGCCACGATCGAGGCCGCGCCGGCGCGCAGAAGGGCGTTGCTGCTCATGAAGCGCATGGTGTTCAGATCCCTGAAGTCGCCGACCGGGGAGGGTCGGCCTTAACCGAAGTCGTTTGGTTAGGTAGTCGTTCCGTAGTCCGGGCCGCCGCCGCCGGCGCTGGACGTCGGGGGCGCGCCGAACGCGGGCAGGCCGGCGTCGCCCCCGTAGCGGCGGGGCCGCCTTGGTTTTCGGCAATAACGGCAGCCAAGGTTGATTGTATCGCCGCCGCAGCAGCCGCAGGAAGCGTGCCCTCTGCGCGCAATTCTGCCAGTGCAGCCTCGAGGGCGGCAGCAACCACTTCCGGGCTCGCGCCGCTAGCGACGATCACGTTTTGCAGCGCGGTGGAGTAGACCGCTTGCGCCTCCGCGTCGGTGATGGAGCGGCCCGAGAGAGACGCCGTCGTCTGCGTAATCGCGGCCTTCAGTTGAACCGTTAGCTGAGCGGACGACGCCGCCGCCGGCGGGGCGTCCTGGGCGGCCGCGTTCCACACGGCGGCGGTTACCGGGCCGCCAACCACGGCCGCGACTGCGGCAGCAGCCAAGGCTTTCCCAAGCGTGAACTTCTTCATGACTATCCCCTTCGCGCGCAAGCCCAAGGGCATTTTGCGCGTCTGATGTTGGTGAATATAACGTTTACTGAGACGAAAAGCTACTCACAATGAGCGACGTTATGTTGTGGCGGGCGTAAGCGTAGAGGTTGGCGTCCAGCGAGACGGGTTCAGGCGTGGGTTCATCGCGGTTTGCGGATTGCAAGCTTGGCGGCTAGGCGTCCGGTCGGGTTCCTGATCGTATCCACCAAAGCGCGCGCCCCCTTGTTTGACCCGGCGAAAGCGCGGAGTTCTGTCACGGCTGCAGATCGGATCGTCGGCGTTACTGTCGGCCAGTTTTCGAAGACGAAGAGAATTCGCCAAGGACTGACGCCGGGGCCCAGGGGGGCGACGCGGTAGGAGGTCTCAATGTAGCGCAAGCTTTCCGCATCCAGCGCGCCGGACTGTTGTTGACGAATATAGGCGGCGCGCAGCCAGGCGGTAGCTGTGGTCGGCGAGGACGTCAGCGTCCGTTCGTTTTCGATGGCGGCGGCTTGGAGAGTCGCCGGAGACGGCTTCGGAGCGCTCAAGGCCAGATCGGCGCGCTTCTCGTGGTGAGCCGCCAAGCCTGACGGGAAAGGAATGGCGGGCCAGGTCAGGCTTGAGGCCAGAACGGCGGCCCATATCGCCGTGGCGGCGCCAAAGATCAGCATCGCCGGCGCGACCCAGCGATCCCCCCTGGGGGCGGCCTTGCTCTTCAGTCTTCTGCGCGACGGTTGTAGCATTGTGGGGCGTTCTAAGCGGCGACGCGGGGTTGCGCCAATGGCTCCATCAAGATTTGCGCCACAAAGCCGTCCCGATATGGCCGCGCAGATCTCGGGTGTTTTCCTGTTTCAATGACGGCTCGAGAATGTTCATATTACACGCGTCCATCCACATGGGGCCTATGAGCATGAAAATCACGGATGCCGAGTTCACCGTCATGGAGGCCTTGTGGCGGGGCCAGCCTATGTCCGCGGAGGATCTGATCGCCGCTGTCTTGTCGAAGGCGAGCTGGGGCGAGGCGACGGTGAAGACCCTGATCAACCGCTTGCTGCGCAAGGGCGCCATTCGGTCGGCGCGGGCCAATGGCCGGCACAGCTATCAAGCGGTGCTGGAACGGGCGGACTATGTGCAGGCCGAGAGCGAGACCCTGCTGGACCGGTTGTTCGGGGGACAGCTCGCCCCGCTCGTGGCGCAGTTTGCGGATCGCAAGACGCTGAGCGGCGAGGATCGTCGGCGGCTGAAGGCGCTGATCGACCGGTTGGACGACGATGCGTGACCTGATCGGCCTGTTGGCGGAGATGAACCTGGCCCTGGCGGGCGCGGTCGGGCTGGTTGTCTGTCTTCGAGGGGTTTTCCGCCGGCGGTTCGGCCCCCGCGCCGCCTATGGGCTGTGGTGGGCGGTTCCCGCCGCCTTGGTCGCGGTCTGTGTTCCGCGGGAAGGCGGGCTTGCGGGGGCGGCGGGTCTGGGTCTGTTTGCTGAACGGGAGGTCCAGATCGGCCTGGCGTCGATCTGGTTCGCCGGCGTTCTGGTCAGCGCCTTGGCGATGGTCAGCGCTCAGCGCCGGTTCGCCGCGCTTGAGCGACGAGGTGAGGCGGGCCCCGCCCTTGTCGGCGTGCTGGTCGGGCGGCTGGTCATGCCGGCCGACGCCGACCGTCGATGGTCGCAGGACGAAGTCGCCCTGATCCGCGCACACGAACGGGCGCACCGTGATCGGGGGGATTTGAGGGTCAATGCCGTCGTCACGGGGCTTGTGTGTCTGTTCTGGTTCAATCCGTTCGCCCATGTCGGCGCCGGGTTGCTGCGGTTCGACCAGGAACTGGCCTGCGACGCCACGGTGATGGCGGGACGGCCCGGCCGACGGCGGCTCTATGCGGAAGCCTTGTTGAAGGCGGGATCGGCGTCGGCCGGCCCGATCGGGTGCGGGTGGACACAGGGCGGCGTCGCGGCGCTGGAGGCGCGACTCCAGGCGTTGCGGCTCAGTTGCTGGTCGCCGTCCAGCGCCGGACTGCTTTTCACCGTCGCGGTTCTGGCGGTTGCGGCGTGCGCGGCCTGGCGGCTTCAACCGCCCACGCCCGAGGTCCAGCGCGTGCGGCCGGGAATAGTTCTCAATCTTCGACTGTTGCCGCCGGTGCAGGCGCATTGAAAGCGCAAAGGGCGGACTTGACCGATCTACAAATGTAAATCAGACTACATTTGTAACTCACCGGGAGAGATGTCATGCGCCTCAAGGCGTCCTGTCTAATCGTGGCGGCGAGTCTGGCCGCGTGGAGCGCCCAGGCGCAAAGCGTGGAGCCGGGCGGGCACGGCGTGAAAATTCTCGTGGCCTTCAATGATGCGGGGCCGACGAACAAGCTGATTGTTCTGGGTCTGTTGGCCTGTGCGATCGCAGCCCTGGTGATCGGGGTGAGGGGACGATTGGGGCGGGCGTCTGCCGGAGCGGGCCTTGTGTCCGGATTGCGCGTCGGCGGTCCATTGATCGCCCTAACCGCCGTGTTCCACAATCTCCTCTGCTGGAATGTCGCCCAGGCCTGGTTCAACCGACCGCCGTCGCCCCTGCAATTGGCCCAGGGCAATGCGGAACTGGCGCTGATCGCTGTCGCGGGTACGCTCGCCTCTGCTGTCGCGGTGTTCAGCCTGGCCCATCTACAGGCGGTTCACGACCGTCGCTTGGGCAAGGAACTGGGCGGTGAATGAGGGCGGGCGGGCGGTGGTCGGCCTGGTCGCGGTCTTGATGCTGACCGCTTGCGAGGCCGACACCAACCGTTGGCTGGACCGGCAGGCGGCGGTGGATCCGCCGGCGCTGTGGCAGGTCGAGACGTCGGACGGGGGCGCTCGGCCGGTGCGGATCTGCGCCGACCGGAAACTCAGCGACGGTTTTGCCGAGTTGATGCCTTCGGTTCAGGGGCAGGCCTGTGAAATCACGCGGGCGCCGGTCGAGATCGAGGGCGGAAAAATCCAGACCTGCACCCTGTCCGGCCAGAGATTCCTGGTGCGAACGCGCAAAACAGGCTCCGCGGACAGGTTCAGTGTCGATTTCCGCACGGAACGGCTGAATGCGCGTCCGCCCGAGGTCTTCGTCCAGCAGAGGCGATACGTGCGGCTCGGACCCTGTCCCAAGGGTTGGCGCGTCGGTGAAAACAGCGATCAGGATGGCGGGCGCAGCAACCAGATTTGGCCTTCCGCCTGGTGAGGCGGGACGGCGGTTCCCTTAGAGCTGCCCCATCGTATTGTCGTGATCGACCGCCTGGCGCTTCAGCCAGGCGACGAAGGCCGTGGCGCTGGGCGAGGGGGGGCGGTCGCGGGGCTGGACGACGGAATAGGCGAAACCGACCGCTTCGGAGCCATCGGGGAAGGGGGCGACCAGGCGGCCCGAGGCGAGGTCGGCCTGGGCCAGGGTGCGTTTGGCCAGGGCGACGCCGCGCCCGGCGATGGCGGCCTCGATCAACAGGCCCGACTGATTGAAGCGCGAGCCCCGGCGCGGGTCGGGGTGGCGCACCCCGCGCGCCTTCAGCCACATGGCCCAGTCCGGGCGGCTGGGGTCGCCGTCGTTGGACATGTCGTGCAGCAGGATGTGGCGCATCAGGTCGGCGGGTTTGCGGATGGCGTTTTCGCCGTCCATCAGCGACGGGGCGCAGACAGGCAGAACCGTCTCGGTCATCAGCCGGTCCACGGTCAGGCCGGGATAGTCGCCAGGGCCGTAGCGGACGGCGAGATCGACCTTGCCCTCGGTCAGGTCGGCCGGCTCCATGTCGGCGGAGATCCACAGCTCGATCTCGGGATGGGCCGCGTGGAAGTCGTCCATGCGGGGCATCAGCCATTTTGAGGCGAAGCCGGGCGCGACGCTGATCGACACCTGGCGGCGGCGCGGTGGTTCGCGCAGCAGGGCCGAGGCGTCCATCAGCCGTTCGAACCCTTCGCGCAGCAGGGGCACCGAGGATCGGCCCAGGTCGGTCAGTTGCAGGCCGCGCGCCTCGCGCACGAACAGGGGGCCGCCGACGATGTCTTCCAGCAGGCGGATCTGCTGGCTGACGGCGCCCGGCGTCACGGCCAGTTCGTCGGCGGCGCGCGAGAAGTTCAGGTGACGCGCGGCGGCCTCGAAGGCGCGCAGAGCGTTGAGCGGGAGCAGGGAACGGGCCATCGCCGTTAGAAATCCTATCAGCGAGCCAAAGGCAATCTGGTTTGCGGGTCTGGGCGGGGAAGCCGATGGTTCGCGTCCTGCCGTCGTCCCTTCTTCCTCTCCTGGCGACCCTGAAAGCAAGACCCATGCGTGTATTTCTCGCCGCCATCCCGCTGGAGGCCGCAAAGATCGTGATCATCGGCGGCGGCGAGCCGGCGCTGGCGAAGCTGCGACTGTTTCTGAACACGCCAGCCGAGCTGCTGTGGTTCACGCCAGACGGGGCGCCGCCCCGGATGGAGACGCCCCTGACCGCGCCGACGCCGCTGCTGCGGTCGCCGGACGCTGGCGATCTAGCGGGGGCGCGACTGGTGTTCATGGCGCTGGACGACGCGGATGAGCTGACGCGGCTGGGCGCCCTGGCGCGGGCGGCGGGGGCTCAGGTCAATGTGGTCGACAAGCCCCATCTGAGCGACTTCCAGACCCCGGCCCTGATCGACCGCGATGAGGTGGTGATCGGGGTCGCCACCGGCGGATCGGCCCCCATACTGGCGCGCGACGTGCGTTCGCGGATCGAGGGCGTGCTGCCGGCCGGACTGGCCAATGTGGCCCGGCTGGCGCGCGAGCTGCGCGACACGGTCAAGGCGAATGTGCCCGACTTCATGGCCCGGCGTCGGTTCTGGGAGAAGGCCTTCCGGGGACCGGCGGCCGATCTGGCGGCGGCAGGCCGCACGGCTGAGGCGCGGCGCGAGATGTTGCGGCTGCTGAACTCGGCGGCGCCGGAACAGGGCGTGGTCCACATCGTCGGGGCGGGGCCGGGCGATCCGGAGCTGCTGACCCTAAAGGCGCTGCGGGTGCTTCAGGACGCCGACGTCATCATCCACGACCGTCTGGTGCCCGATGCGGTGCTGGAGCGGGCGCGGCGCGACGCCAAACGTCTGTACGTCGGCAAGGCGCGCGGCGAACATTCGGTGCCCCAGGATCAGATCGAGGCCCTGATGATCGAGGAAGCCAAGGCCGGCCACCGGGTCGTGCGGCTGAAGGGCGGCGATCCCTTCGTCTTCGGTCGCGGCGGCGAGGAACTGGAGGCCATGCGGGCGGCGGGCGTGCCGGTCTTCGTCGTGCCGGGCGTGACGGCGGCCCTGGCCTGCGCGGCCTCGGCGGGGATTCCGCTGACCCACCGCGACCACGCCCAGGCGGTGACCTTTGTGACCGCCCAGGCCAAGCCCGGCGGGGGCGACGCCGACTGGGCCAGGCTGGCCGCGCCCAATCATACCCTGGCCATCTATATGGGCGTGGACCGCGCCGAGGAGACGGCGGCCAAGCTGATGGCGGCGGGACGTCTGGGTTCGACCCCGGTGGCCATTGTCGAGAACGGCAGCCGGCCGGACGAGCGGGTGCTGACGGGCCGTCTGGACGGGCTGGGCGCACTGGTGCGGGGCGCCGACCTGAACGGTCCCGCCCTGTTGTTCGTCGGCGAGACGGCGGCGTTTTCCGCGGCCCAACTGGATGTGCGGGCGGAGGTTGCGGCGTGAAGATCGTCACCGCAAACCGTCTGTCGGATGGCCGCGTCATCTATGCCGGCGTGGACAATCAGCCGGTCGAGGGCATTGGCCAGGCCTCGACCCTGGATGACGCCACGGCCGAGATCGTGCTGGCCGAGGTCGCCGGGCGACCGGACATCTTCGTCAATCCCTATCTGGTCGAGGTTCAGGACCGCACGCCCTCGGGCCGTGACCGGCTGAAGGAGCGGATTCGCTCCGCCGGACCGACCGTCGGCCACAGTGTCGCGGGAGGCGTGGGCTGATGTATCGCTATGACGAGTTCGACCACGCCCTGGTGCGTGAACGGGTCGAGGAATTCTCCGACCAGGTGGCGCGCCGCGCGTCCGGCGCCCTGACCGAGGACGAGTTCAAGCCGTTGCGGCTGATGAACGGGGTCTATCTGCAATTGCACGCCTATATGCTGCGGGTCGCCATTCCCTATGGGACCTTCAACAGCCGGCAGATGCGCCAGCTGGCCCATATCGCCCGCACCTATGACAAGGGCTACGGCCATTTCACCACGCGGACGAACATCCAGTACAACTGGCCGGCCCTGACCGACCTGCCGGCGATCCTGAGCGATCTGGCCGATGTCGAGATGCACGCCATCCAGACCTCGGGGAACTGCATCCGCAACACCACGACCGACGTCTTCGCCGGCGCCGCCGACGACGAGATCGAGGATCCACGCCCCTGGTGCGAGATCATCCGCCAGTGGTCGACCATCCACCCGGAGTTCAGCTTCCTGCCGCGCAAGTTCAAGATCGCGGTGATCGGGGCCGAGAAGGACCGGGCGGCGATCCGCACCCATGACGTGGGCCTTCA
Organism: Brevundimonas sp. SL130; assembly: GCF_026625805.1. Taxonomy (NCBI): domain Bacteria; kingdom Pseudomonadati; phylum Pseudomonadota; class Alphaproteobacteria; order Caulobacterales; family Caulobacteraceae; genus Brevundimonas; species Brevundimonas sp. SL130. The sequence goes on along the minus strand of NZ_CP113064.1, from coordinate 2,735,763 downwards.
GATCGTGCGCGGCGCGGACGGCGGGACCGCCTTCCGCGTCTTCGTCGGCGGAGGGCAGGGGCGTCTGCCCCATATCGGCCAGGAGATCGCTTCGGCCGTGCCGGCGGCGGACCTGCTGGCCTATCTGACCGCCATCCTGCGGGCGTGGAACCTGCTGGGGCGGCGCGACAATATCCATAAGGCGCGGATCAAGATCCTGGTCGCCTCGGTCGGGCTGGAGGCCTTCCGCGAGGAGGTGGAGAAGCACTATGCCTCCCTGCGCCTCGAAGACCTGCGGATTCCGGAAGACGAGGCCGAGCGGATCAAGGCCTATTTCGCCCCGCCGCCGTTTGAGGACCTGCCCAAGGCCAGCGCGCCGTTTGACCGCGCCCTGCTGGCCGATCCGGACTTTGCCCGGTTTGCGAGGAACAATGTGCGGCGTCACCGCCAGCCGGGCTATGCCTCGGTGGTGGTGTCGCTGAAGCCGGTCGGCGGGGTGCCGGGCGACATCACGGCGGACCAGATGGACGCGGTGGCGGATCTGGCTGAGCGCTATGCCTTCGACGAACTGCGCGCCGCCTATGAGCAGAACCTGGTCCTGCCGCATGTGAAGCTGGACGATGTGCCGGCGCTGTGGCGGGCGCTGCTGGAGGCGGGGCTGGCCACGGCCAACGCCGATCTGGCGACGGATGTCATCGCATGTCCGGGACTGGATTACTGCAGCCTGGCCAACGCCCGGTCGATCCCGGTCGCCCAGGCCCTGTCGAAGCGGCTGGCCGATATGGACTATCAGGAACGGCTGGGGCCGGTCCGGATCAATATGAGCGGGTGCATCAACGCCTGCGGCCACCACCATGTCGGCCACATCGGCGTGCTGGGCGTGGATCGCAAGGGCGAGGAATACTACCAGATCACCGTCGGCGGTTCGCCTGACGAACAGGCGGCCCTGGGCGACATCGTCGGTAAGAGCCTGCCCGCCGACGAGGTCGCGCCCGCGATCCAGCGGACCCTGGACCGCTATCTTGAAATCCGCGCCGAGGGCGAGCGGTTTATCGACACGGTGCGCCGTGTCGGTCCCGATCCCTTCCGCGACGCCATCTATGAGACGCTCGATGCTGCAAACGCTTGAAGGGGTTCAGAACGGACCGCGTCTGTCGGTCACGACCCCGCTGGACGAGGTCGAGGCGGCCGCCGCCGCGACCGACGTCCTGGTGCTGGAATTCGACGCCTTTCGCGACGGGCGTGGGTTCTCGCTGGCGGCGGTGCTGCGCGAGCGGGGCTATGCCGGACGGCTGATCGCGGCGGGCAAGGTCTTGCCCGATCAGGCGCGGCATCTGCGGCGCTCGGGCTTCGACGCGGTCGAGCTGGCGCCGGGCGCGGACACGGCGGCCTGGGCGCGGATGGATCAGGCCTTCAGCGGTTCCTATCAGCCGGCGGTCGATCCGGCGCCCACCATCTGGCAGAGGCGCCGGGCGGCGTCGAACGACCCTGATCTGCAAGGCCTGGCCGACTGGCTGAACCGCGAGACCGAGGGCAAGGACGCTTCGGAAATCTTGAAGGCGGCCCTGGACCCGGCCCTGGGCCTGCGCGTCGGGGCCATATCCTCGTTCGGGGCGGAATCGGCGGCCCTGCTGCACATCGTCGCCGAGACGGACCGGGACGTGCCGGTGGTGTTTCTGGAGACGGGTCAGCATTTCCTCCAGACCCTGTCCTATCGTACCCAGCTGACCAAGGCCCTGGGCTTGACCGATGTGCGGCTGGTGACGCCCGACGCGAACGAAAAAGCGACCCTGGACGTCCGCGACGACCTGTGGCGGACCGACGCCGACGCCTGCTGCGATCTGAGGAAGGTGCGGCCGTTGGCCCGCGCTACGGTGGGTTTCAACGCCGTCATCACCGGGCGCAAACGCTATCAGGCCGCGACGCGCGCCCAGCTGAAGCCGTTCGAGGTGCTGGACGGGGTGCTGCGGATCAATCCGCTGGCGGACTGGGACGCCGACGACGTCGAGGCCTGGCTGGAGGCGCACGACCTGCCGCGTCACCCGTTGGTTGAGCAGGGCTATCGCTCCATCGGCTGCTGGCCCTGCACCCGCGCCGTCGAAGACGACGAAGAGGCGCGCGCCGGACGCTGGTCGGGGATGGACAAGGTCGAGTGCGGCATCCACCTAGGACGACGTCAGGTCGCGGCCTGATCTCCCCCTTTCGTTCGACCTCGCCTGAAAGCTGAACCGTGTCCGTCACAACGTCTGTCATCGACCTGATTGGCCATACGCCGCTGGTCCGCCTGAACCGCCTGTCCGATGAGACGGGCTGCGAAATCCTGGGCAAGGCCGAGTTCATGAACCCCGGCGGCTCGATCAAGGACCGCGCGGCCCTGTCGATCGTCCAGGGCGCACGCGCGTCCGGCGCGCTCAAGCCCGGCGGGACCATTGTTGAGGGCACGGCGGGCAATACCGGCATCGGCCTGGCCCTGGTCGGGGCGGCCCTGGGGCATCCGGTGGTCATCGTCATTCCGCGCACCCAGTCGGAAGAGAAGAAGTCGGCCATCCGTTCGCTGGGCGCGCGCCTGGTCGAGGTGGACGCCGCCCCCTTCTCCAGCCCCAACCATTTCGTCCACTATTCGGGACGTCTGGCGACCGAGCTGAACGAGAGCGAAGAAGCGGGCGCCATCTGGGCCAATCAGTTCGACAACACCGCCAACCGCGACGCCCACTACACGACCACGGCGCCGGAGATCTGGGAACAGACCGGCGGCCGGATCGACGCCTTCGTTTCGGCCGTCGGCTCGGGGGGCACCATCTCGGGCGTCGCCGCCTATCTGCGCGAGAAGAAGCCCGAGGTGACCATCGCCCTGGCCGATCCAGCCGGCGCGGCCATGTTCAACTGGTTCACCAAGGGGGAAATGACGGGCGAAGGCTCGTCGATCACCGAGGGGATCGGGGTGGCGCGGATCACCGGCAATCTGGAAGGCTTCAAGCCTGACCACGCCTACCGGATCGAAGACGCCGAGTTCCTGCCGATCCTGTTCGATCTGGTGAAGTACGAAGGCCTGTCGCTGGGCGGATCGGCGGGGGTCAATATCGCCGGCGCCGTGCGGCTGGCGCGCGAGATCGGTCCGGGCAAGACCATCGTCACCTGCCTGTGCGATCCGGGTTCGCGCTATGCGTCCAAGCTGTTCAATCCGGAATTCTTGACGTCGAAGGGATTGCCGGTTCCGGCGTGGGGTTAAAAACTCACCTCCCTGTCGGCGAATGCCGGCGGGGAGGACAGGCGGGAGCGTCAGCGAGCGCCAGGAGGGGGCGACTCGGTGTCAGAAGCTGCCGTGGTCATCACCACCGCCGGAGTCGCCCCCTCCTGGTCGCTGCGCGACCTGTCCTCCCCGTTCGCCTTCGCGAACGGGGAGGTGACGGCTATTTCTCCGCCGCGATCCAGGCGTTCATCCGCTGGTCCAGCAGCGCCAGGGGCAGCGGGCCTTCGGTCAGCAGCGCGTCGTGGAAGGTGCGGATGTTGAACTTCGGCCCCAGTTCGCGTTCAGCCCGGGCGCGGATCTCGCGCAGGCGGATCTCGCCGATCTTGTAGGCCGTGGCTTGGCCCGGCCAGCCGATATAGCGCTGGAGCTCGGTCTCGATATTGTGGGGCGCCAGGGCGGAGTTGTCGCGGAAACAGGCGCGGGCCTGTTCCTCTGACCAGCCCATCCAGTGCAGGCCGGTGTCGGCGACCAGACGGCAGGCGCGCCACATTTCGTAGGACAGACGGCCGAACCGCTCATACGGGGTGCGGTAGAAGCCCATCTCCTCGCCCAGATATTCGGCGTACAGCCCCCAGCCCTCGGTGTAGGCGGTCACATTGGCCTGGCGCCGGAAATAGGGTTGGCCCTCGGCCTCTTGTTGCAGGGCGATCTGGAGATGGTGGCCCGGCACCGCCTCATGCAGGGTCAGGGCCGGCAATTCGTACAGCGGCCGCTGGTTCAGCTTCGACGTATTGACCACATAATGGCCGGCGACGCCGTTCTGCATCGAGCCGCCGTTGTAGCGGCCGGTGGTGTAGTTTTCCTCGATCTGGGGCGGCACCGGCTGCACGTCGTAGGGCAGGCGGGGCAGGGTGGCGAACAGGGCCGGCAGGCCGCCGTCCGCACGCTTGGCCATTTCGGACGCCTTCTCGATCAGGGCCTCGCGCGTCGGGGCGTAGAACTGGGGATCGCTCCGCAGGAAGGCCAGGAAGCCGGCGAAGTCGCCGGTCCAGCCGGCGGCCTTCATCTCCACATCCATCCGGGCGCGGATGCGGGCGACCTCGGACAGGCCGATCTGATGGATCTGGTCCGGCGTCAGGTCGGTGGTCGTGTGGCCGCGCACCAGATAGGCGTACATGGCCTTGCCGCCGGGGCGGTTCCCCAGACCGGGTTCGACCGGGGCCTTGGGCAGATATTCGGTCTCGAGGAAGGTCAACCAGGCCCGCCGGGCCGGGACGATGACGTCGGCTACAGTCGATGCGGCCTGGGCCGTCAGCCGATCGCGGTCCGACTGAGGCACGGTCGGGGGCAGGGTGGTCAGGGGCTTCAGCAGGGGCTCGGCGTCCGGCGTGATCGCCACGTCGTTGCGCGCTATGGTCAAGGCGCTTTCGGTGACGGACTTGGCCTGGACCATGCCGGTCGCCAGACCGCGCCGGGCGTTGTCGGTGGTCTGGGCGTAAAGGCTGCCGAAGCCTCGGATCCGTCGGACATAGGCCTCAGCCTCGGCGACCGAGTTCAGGCGCGTGCTTCCGCCGACATAGAGGGCCCAGGTTCCCGGACCGCCCTCGCTGTCGAAGGCCAGCCGCGAGGTGTCATAGTCCAGCCCCTCGATGCTGCGGTTCAGGGTGTAGAGCAGGAAGGCGTGGTTGATGGCTGCGCCATGGGAAAGACCCGCCGGATCAATGGCCTTGAGCCGATCGACGAAGGCTTGCAAAGGCGCGCGCTGGGCCAGTTCGAACGACCGCGACAGGTCTGGGACGCGCGCCATGGCCTCGACATCGCCCTCGCTGGAGGCGGCCATCGGGTCGATCGATTTCAGATAGGTCTCGTAGTCCGCGATCACGGCGTCCAGTGCGCGCTCGGCCGGGCTGGCGGAGACGGCGGCGGGGGGCGTCGCGGGACGAGATTGCGCCAAGGCCGCCGCCTGTGGCGTAGCGGCGATGACGGCCGCGACGGCCAGAGAATGGAACTTCATGACACCCCTCCGAAACAGAGGGCGCAGGCAAGCCGAGCGGGAGGGGGGCGTCAAGCCGCCTGGTTCATTTACAGGCGACGAAGAACCGTTCGATATCGGCCAGCGACTGCGGATGGGCGGCGTAGGTTCGCCGGGTTTCACCGTCCCAGACGGCGATCCAGCCCAAACGGCGGAAGCGCTGGAAGACAGGATCCCTGGTCTTGGCGGCCGCCTCGGCATAGGCGCCGTCGGTGATGCCGGCGTCTTCGGACACGGCCGGATAGCGTTCGGTGTCGCCGCCGGACTCGAGATGAAGCTGGCGGGCCGGCTTGTCCAACAGGGCGGCCAGGTCGAGCGCTCCCGACCCGGTCGCGCAGCGCAGCTGAAGCTTCACTTCGTCGCTGTTGGCCACGCCATAGGCCAGGCCCGCTTCCTGCGGTTCAAGACTGATATGCCAGTCGTAGTTGGCTATGGGCGCGGGCGCGCCGGCGTCCGCCATAGGCTTAGGGTTCGGCGCTTGCGGGGATGTGGCGCAGGCGGCCAATCCGGCCAAGGCAAGCGCCGGCGTCAGAGTTTTCAACAGGCGCATGATCGGGTTCCCTTATCCCGCGCAACGATCTGCGAAGCGGCGCAGCTTGGCAAGGTGGGGCCGATCCACCTTGACGGCCAGGGTCTGATCTCCGGTCATGAGGGCCATGTCGCCCGAACGGACGAAGGCCGCGAACAGGGGGTGATCTGTGCGCACAGTGGTCTCCACCCGGCCGCCCCGGCCCGCTCGCACCTCGCTGGTGGTCGTGACCTCGCCGGAGGTCAGTCGGGCGAAGCCGGGCTGGACCTGGAGGCGGCGACCACCGCCGTCGTACAGGGCCAAGTCCACGACGCCGGATCCGGGCGCGCATTGAAGGGTGGCCTTCAGGGCCGGCGTGTCAGGAAGCTCGTTGGCGAGGACCATGGGGCCCTCGCCCTCGTAAAGCGTCCAGGTCCAGGCGGACGCGGCCTGCGCCTGGGGCGGCGGCGTCTGCAAGGCGAGCGCCAGAACGGCCGATAGGATGAAGCTCATCAATCAGCCCCCGCTGATGGTCAGGCGCAAAGCGGCGCACTCCATCATGTCGTCAAGCGCGGGATGATCCGCAATAGGTAAGAAAACCTGCGATCATTCGACGTTCGTCAGCGCCGGCGCGCAAGGCGAATGCGCCGGCCTCGCCCCGAACTTGCATGAGGCCTGTCGAGACCAGGCCCGTAAGGCTGGCGTCGTGCAGGGACAGCCGCGTCTCGGCGGCGTCGCCGTCGCTGAGGGGATCGATCGGCGACGGCCCCTGCGAGGCGGCGATCAGGCGCGGCGTGTCCGGCTGGACATCGCCATAGACGACGGCGGTCGAGTCGCCCGGGCGCGGCGTGTCCGGCTGGACATCGCCATAGACGACGGCGGTCGAGTCGCCCGGCGAGCAGGTGACCATCAGGGCCAGCTGGTCAGAGTTCTCGACGCCGTACGCCAGCTTGGCCATCGCGCCCTCGTGGCTGAGATGCCAGCGCATTGCGGAGGCGGCGGCCGGCTGGGCGGCGAAGGATTCAGAGGACGGCGCCCCGGCGGCGAAGGCGACCAGGGCGATAGCGGCGGCGGCGGGGATCAGAACCTTGAACATTGTCAGTACTCGCGTCTGACGAGCAAACGCGGTTACGCATCAAGAGTTCACGGCTCTGCTTGAACGAATCGCCGTCCGTGGCACCGCAGCATCACCAGGGCCGGTCAGAACGGGCTGAACCGCTCCACCAGGCTCTGGGCCGCCGGGGTGGCCTGCATCCGGCTGATGTCGCCGCGGCCGCCGTAGGAGATCCGGGCTTCGGCGATCTGGGTGTGGTTGATCGCATTGGCCGACGAAATGTCTTCCGGCCGCACGATGCCGGCGACGGTCAGTTCGCGGACCTCGCGGTTGGTGCGCACTTCTTGCCGACCTTGGATCACCATATTGCCGTTGGCCATGACCTCGGTCACCACGGCCGCAACGGTCAGGGAGACCTTTTCGGAGCGGGACACCGAGCCCGAGCCCGACGCGTTGGTCTCGCCCTCCATGCTCACCATGCTGGCGGGGTCGAAACCGCCGGGAAGCAGGCGGCCCAGGCTGCTCTCCAGGCCGAACAGGTTCGATACCCCTGCGGAGGAGTCGTTGGAGCGCGCCCGCGTGGTCGAGTTCTGGGTCTGGGCGCTGTCGTCGATGTCGATGTTGACGGTCAGGATGTCGCCGACGCGTCGCGCCCGCTGATCGCCGAAGAAGGTGCGGGCGCCGACCCGCCACAGGCTGTTGGCGCTGGCGGGCGTGGCTTCGGTCCGCATTCCGGGAGCGGCCATATAGGCTTGTTGAGCCGGCATCAGGGCGGCGGGATAGCCGATGGGCGCCAGTTGCGGCCCGCGAACGGCCTCGACGGCGGTGGAGCAGGCGCCCAGCGAGGCGGCGACGGAGGCGACGATCAGGAGGTTGCGCATGACGAGGGTTCCCTAGCGTGCGGCGAGTTGTTGGGTGTGGACCTGGGCCGCGAGGGCGGCAGGACCAGCGACGGCCTGTCCGGGGCCGGAGGCGACGGCGTCGATGACGCGGTTGGAGCTGGTGTTCAGAACGGCGACAGGCTCGCCCACGGCGGCGTTGCGCATGGCCTTGCCCATGACGCTGAGGTTCACGCCGCCGACCTGATAGGTGACGCGCACCATGTCGTTGCGGGCGATGACCGGCTGGCCGGCGAAAACGGAGGCGGTCCGACCTGAGCCCGTGGACGTCTGGCCGGCGGCTGCGGCGCTGGTGGGCTGGACCGCGCCGGAGGATTGCCGAACGGCGATCCGACGCAGGCCGGTGGGATTGTCCCAGAGCAATCCGGCCTGACGCGCCAGAGCCTGGACCTGACTGGCTTCCAGCACGACCGAGGGGCCCACCCGTTGCGCGACCATGACATCGCCGGCGGCCCCGGCGTTTTCGAAAATGTCGCCCAGGGTGACGCGGCCGTCGTCGTCCACCGGGTTCGACTTCAGCGACACGGCTCCAGCCCAGGCGGCGCCGGAGAGTGCGCCGCTGAAGGCGAGGGCGAGAACCAGGGAGCGGCGGATCGCGATCATGGCTTAGCCCTTCACCTGAGCGGTGACCGACAACATTTCGTCGGCTGTGGAGATGACCTTGGAGTTCATCTCATAGGCGCGCTGGGCGATGATCAACGCGCTGATCTCCACCACGGAATCGACGTTCGACGCCTCGGTGTAGCCGTGCAGGATGCTGCCGAAGCCGGCGTCGCCCGGGGTGCCGATGTTGGCGGCGCCCGATGCGGCGGTCTCCAGCAGCAGATTGTCGCCGACGGCTTCAAGCCCCGCCTCGTTGAAGAAGGTAGCCAGTTCTATCTGGCCCACGGTGGTCGGCGCGGTCTGGCCGTCCTGGGTGACCTGGACCAGACCCGACTTGGAGATGGTGACATCGACCGCGTCCTGGGGGATGGTGACCGCCGGCTCCAGCGCATAGCCGTCGTCGGTGACGATCTGGCCTTCCTGGTTGACCTGCAGATTGCCGGCGCGAGTGTAGGCGATCTCGCCCGAAGGCAGGGTGATCTGGAAATAGCCCTCGCCGTCGATGGCCATGTCATAGTCGTTGCCGGTTTGGGCCGGCGTGCCCTGTTCGGTCACGCGATAGACGGCGCCGGCCTTGACGCCCGCGCCGATCTGGATGCCGGTCGGGACGACGGTGCCCTGGCTGGACGACTGAGCGCCCATCCGTTCGACGTTCTGGTAGAGCAGGTCCTGGAACTCGGCGCGCTGCTTCTTGAAGCCCACCGTGTTCATGTTGGCGATGTTGTTGGAGATGACCTCCACGTTTAGCTGTTGGGCGGCCATGCCCGAGGCTGCGGTTCTGAGCGCGCGCATTGTCCGGCTCTCCCTTAAGCGGCCTTGCCGAGGCGCTCTACGGCGCGACGGCTGAGGTCCGTGGTGTTTTCGATCATCCGCGTGATGCTTTCGTAAGCCCGGCTGATCTCGATGAGGTTGGTGATTTCGGTCAGCGAGTTGACGTTCGACGCCTCGAGCGCTCCCTGGTGGATCTGGGCGTCGTTGGCCTCGACCGGCTGAGTATTGGACCCGTTGCGATAGAGGCCGTCGCCGCCCTTCTCGAGCACGCCGAGCGTGTCGAAGCGGACGACGGACAGGCGGCCCGTGATCTGCCCGTCCTGGGTGATGGTTCCATCCGCGCCGACTGAAGGCTCGCCCAGCGCCGGGTCGAGCACGATTTCCGCGCCGCCGCCCAGTACGGCCTGACCCTGTTTGGTGGTCAAACGGCCTTCGGCATCCAGGGTGAAGGCGCCGTCACGGGTGTAGGCCTCGCCGGCTGCGCCGTCGCGGACCGTGAAGAAAGCCCCTTCGCCGGCGATGGCGAAGTCGAGCGGACGGCCGGTCTCGGACATCGAGCCCTGACCGAAGTCGCGGCCGACGCCGTTGTCCAGCACGAAGCTGGCCGAGGGGCGGATGGAGTCGTTGCGGGCGCGCTGGCCCACTTCCGTGCCGACCATCAGCTGTTCGACCTTGAATCCGGTGGTGTTCGCGTTGGCGACGTTGTTGGCCACGATGTCGAGTTCGCGGCGCAGCGTCATCTGACGAGACAATCCGATATAGGCGGCGTTTTCCACGAGAGGCGTGCTCCTTCGGAAAACCGCCTCGCAACAGCCGTGCCAACAGGGTTAATCAAGGCGGAATGCGGGTTTGCGCCCTAAGGGCCACTCCCTAGCCCGGCAAAATCTGCCGTTTGTAAACGTGGCGTTAACCAAGCCCGGTCGATCCTCCCCATGAGATTCTCCGGGGCGAGCGCACAATGAAGTTTGGCAAGAAAAAGGGCGACCCGAACGCTGAAGCCGACGCACCCGCCGCTGCGGACGGCGCCGAGGGCGAAGAGGGCGCGCCGAAGAAAAAGAAGCTGCCCATCCTGTTCATCATCGCGCCGGTCGCCTTGTTGGTCCTGGGAGGGGGCGGTGCTGCGGCCTTCTTCATGATGAAGCCCAAGCCGGCCGCTGAAGCCCATGGCGAAGAGGCTGCGGCAGGTCATGGCGAGGAAGCCGCCGCCGGCGAAGGTGAGAAAAAGGCCGAAGAGGGCGGGCACGGCAAGGACGCGAAGAAAGAAGAGGGCGGGGGGCACGGCGCACCCGCAGAGGGGGGCGAGGCCGACCCGGCCTTGGGCAAGATCGCCGAAGGGCCTGACGGCGTCACCTTCTACACCCTGCCGGACATGGTGATGAATATTCAGTCGCCCGACGGGAAGGCGACCTTCCTGAAGCTGAAACTGACCCTGGAAATGCATGACGCCGAAGTGGCGACCCAGCTCCAGTCCGAACTCCCGCGCCTACAGGACATGTTCACGGGATTCGTGCGCGAACTTCGGCCAGAGGATCTGAGCGGTTCGGCGGGCACCTATCAGCTGCGCGCCGAACTGCTGCGCCGCATCAACCTGGTCGCCGCGCCCGGCAAGGTCGACGCCGTGTTGATCGAAGAAATGCTGGTCAACTAGGCATGACCGACGCTCCGCTCGAGTCCTTCGGCGCTATGGGTGATCCCGTGGACACCCTCGCCGAACGCGTTCTGAATCAGGACGAGATCGACAGCCTGCTGGGCTTCGACCTGGGCGATGACGACGGCAGTGAGAGATCCGGCATCCGCGCCATCATCAACTCGGCGCTGGTCTCGTACGAGCGTCTGCCGATGCTCGAGATCGTGTTCGACCGGCTGGTGCGGTTGATGACGACGTCGCTGCGGAATTTCACGTCCGACAACGTCGAGGTGTCGCTGGATAACATCTCATCGATCCGGTTCGGCGATTATCTGAACTCGATCCCGCTGCCGGCCATTCTGGCGGTGTTCCGGGCCGAGGAGTTGGACAACTACGGTCTGCTGACGGTGGATTCCAACCTGATCTATTCGATCGTCGACGTGCTGCTAGGGGGGCGTCGGGGCACGGCCGCCCTGCGGATCGAAGGGCGGCCCTATACGACCATCGAACGCGTTTTGGTGCAGCGGATGGTCGAGGTCGTGCTGAACGACGCCCGTCAGGCCTTCGAGCCCCTGACGCCGGTCACCTTCAATCTCGATCGGTTGGAGACAAACCCTCGGTTCGCCGCCATCGCACGGCCGGCCAACGCCGCGATTCTGATCAAGCTTCGCATCGACATGGAAGACCGCGGCGGCCGAATCGAGCTTCTTTTGCCCTATGCGACGTTGGAACCGATCCGGAAAATGCTGCTGCAGCAGTTCATGGGCGAGAAGTTCGGCCGCGACAACATCTGGGAAGGCCACTTGGCCACCGAGCTCTGGACGACCGAGACCGAGGTGCGCGTCGTGCTGGACGAACAGATGATGTCCCTGTCCTCCGTGCTGAACCTGAAGGTCGGCGACACGATGATGTTGAATGCGACGCCGGATTCGGAAGTCTCCATTCGCGCCGGCTCGATTCCGCTGACCACCGGGCGCATGGGCCGAAAGGGCCAGCATATCGCGGTCCGCATCGAGGCGCCGGTCAATCCCGAAAACGCCGCCCGAATTAAAGGGGCTCGCTGATGGCCGGCATGATCATGGACGCCGTGCTGATGCTGCTGCTGGTCGCGGCGGTGGGCTACGGGATCAAGCTGGAACGCAAGCTGGCGACCCTGCGCGCCGGCCAGGTCGCCTTCGCCCAGGCGGTCAGCGAGTTGAACATGGCCGCCGGGCGCGCCGAGGCGGCGCTGGCGACCCTGCGCGCTTCGGGCCAGGAGACGGATCTTCTTCATGACCGCATCATCAAGGCGCGCGAGGTCAAGCAACAGCTTGAAAGCCTGATCGCCCGCGCGCCGGTTTCGGCCCCGGCCGAAGCGCCGGTCGCCGCGCGTGAGCGAGACCTGGAACTGGTGTCCAACGTCGGCGCCTCGGTTGCTTTGGTCAATGACGACGAGGAACGCGCCCGCCGCATGGCTGCGCTCGCCGATCGGATCCAGGGCATGTCCAAGCCTGCGAAGGCCCAGGATGGAGGCCGTCGGAGCCCCGCTCCGGGCGGGCGCGATAATGTCGCCGCCATCGTTCAGGCCCTGACGGCCGCCGGCTCCGCTAACCACACTGCAAAACAAAGCCTCAACGCCGCGCGTCGTAATCTCGACGACGATCTGTTCGCCGCCTGAGTCCGGAACCCTAGTCCATGGCCCGTATCCCCCGCCTTCTGCCCCTGATCGCCGTCGCCATCGGCGGCGTCGTTGCGGTGCGCGCCATCGGCGTCGCGCCGGGCCTGTTCGAGGGCGCCAAGGCCTGGGCCGAGGAAGCCGCGCCGGCCGCTGCGGGCGCGCCGCCCAAGCCGGCCCTGCCGGGCACCTGCGCCCTGTCGCCGGAACAACTGGCCCAGCAGGCCGGCATATCTCCGGCCGAACTGAAGATCATCCAGTCGCTGTCGGCGCGCCGCACCGAACTGGACGCCCGCGATCAGGACTTCGCCACCACCCTGCCGCTGATGGTCGCCGCCGAACAGAAGCTGGATGCGAAGGTCAAGGCGCTGGAGGCGCTGAAGGCCGAGATGAAACAGATGCTGGGTCAGGTCGACGAGCGCGAGAAGGCCGAGATCGACCGCCTGGTCCAGGTCTATTCCGCCATGCGGCCCAAGGAAGCCGCCCCGGTGCTGGCGACGCTGGACGATCGTGTGCGCCTGCCGGTCGCCGCCGCCATGCGCCCGCGCACCCTGGCCGCCATCATGGCCCAGATGACGCCGGCCCAGGCCAAGGAACTGACGGAGAAACTGGCCGCCCGCTTCCAGGCCCAGCAGATGGCCGCCCGCGCCGCCGCCGCCGAATCCGCGACCCCGCCGCCCGCCGCGCCGGGCGTCGCCCAGGCTCCAACAGGCCCAGCGGCGACTCCAGCCGCCACGCCGGTCGTCGCTCCCGCCACTCCGGCCCGCCAGGCGCCCCGTCCTGCGGCGCGTCGCGCAGCGCGTCCGGCCGCGACCCCCGCCGCCACGCCTCCCGCCGCCGGGCCCCAGGCCTACCAGCCGTCCGGCGGAGACAACGCCCAGCCGCGCCAGACGGTGCAGTAGGCCGCATCCGGACTCATCCCTAGTCCAACTGAACCGACAAGCTAACCATTCTAGCGGATCATCCTTTCACGCCCCGTAAGAGGGCGGATTCATGGTGGATGGTGCGACATGATCGGCGAACTTCTCTACATTGCTCACCGCCTGAGGCGGCCCCTGATCATGGGGCTGTTCGGCGCTGTCTACTGGTTTGTGGCTTTGGCCACCCAGATGGTCATAGGCCGCTGATCGGCGGTTTCGGTTGGCATACGGGCCGGGCGCGGCTATCACCGCGCCTTCCCGATATTCGAGCCGCCGAACGATCATGTCCGACACGCCCCCCGACCGCCTTTCTGTCGATCCGTCCAGCCCCTTCCACGATGCGGACGTGCTGCAACGCGGCGTCGGCATCCGCTTCAAGGGCGAGGAAAAGACCAACGTCGAGGAATATTGCGTCTCCGAGGGCTGGGTGCGCCTGGCCCTGGGCAACCGTGTGGACCGCAAGGGCAAGGCTCTTACGGTCAAATTGCAGGGTCCGGTCGAACCCTATTTCCAGAACGACTAAGTCTTTCTAGGGTCGCAGTCTTCCCCAGTCTGGAGTCTGCCGATGTCCCTTCGCCTGTTGTCCGTCAGCGCCTTTGCGCTCGGCCTTGTCGCTCTCGCGCCCCAGGCGTCGGCCCAGGACGCCGCGACCGTAGAGCGGGCCGTCGCGATCCGCGACGCGGCCCTGACGTCCAACATCGCTCTGGACTACGTCACCCAGCTGACCACCCGCTTCGGCGCCCGGCCTGCCGGGTCGAAATCTGAACAGGACGCCGCCGCCTGGGCCGCAGACTATCTGCGCGCGCACGGCTTCCAGAACGTCCGTGTCGAACAATTTCCTCTGGTCGGCTGGGAGCGGGGCGAAGGCTCCGCCGCCATCGTCGGCAAGAACGCCCAGGCCCTGGTCGCCGCCGCCCTGGGCCACTCGCCGGCCACGCCGCGCGGCGGGATCGAGGCGGACGTCGTGCGCTTCTCCAGTTTTGAAGACCTACAGGCGGCGCCTGACGCCGCCGTGCGCGGCAAGATCGTCTATGTCGACCTGGGCCAGATGCACGCTATGCAGGACGGCTCAGGCTATGGGCCCCAGACCCGCGTGCGCGGCGCCGGGCCGGGCGTGGCGGCGGCCAAGGGCGCGGCGGCCTTCGTCATGCGGTCGGTCGGCTCGGACGAGGACCGCATGCCCCACACCGGCACCACCCGCTATGTCGACGGCAAGCCCACTATTCCGTCCTTCGCCCTGTCGGCGCCGGACGCCGATCAGGTCAGCCGTCTGATCGCCCTGGGCGAACCGATGCGGATGCGCCTGACCTCGACCGCCCACACCTATGTGACCCACAGCCAGAACGTCATCGGCGACCTGCCGGGCGCCACCCGGCCGGACGAGGTCATCGTTCTGGGCTCGCATATGGACAGCTGGGACCTGGGCACTGGCGCCATCGACGACGGCGCGGGCGGGGCCATCACGGTCGCAGCGGCCAAGGCCATCGCCGACAGCGGCCGCCGCCCCGCCCGCACGATCCGGGTGATCTTCTATGGCTCCGAAGAAGTGGCCCAGCCGACGCCCGAGACCGGCAACGGCGGCGGCGTTTACGCCCGCGCCCTGGGCGCGGCGGCGGAGAAACACATCATCGCCGGCGAAAGCGATTTCGGCGCCGATCGCGTCTACGCCCTGCGACTGCCCGCCGGCGCGCAAGGGTCTGACTTCCAGAAGGCGGCGACGCGGGTGCTCTACCCGATCGGGGTTCTGGCCTCGGATCGCGTCGAGACCGACGGCGGCGTCGATATCGGCCCGCTCGGCCCGCTCGGCGTGCCCTTCTTCGGTCTGGCCCAGGACGGAACCCGCTATTTCGACCTGCACCACACCGCCAACGACACCCTGGATAAGATTGATCCGGCGCAGCTGACCCAAAACGTCGCCGCCTGGGCCGGCCTGGTCTGGCTGATCGCCGATTCCGATGTGGACTTCCGTGCTATGCGGCCCGCCGCCGCGACGCCGACGCACTGATCCGCTTGGCCCCGTGCGCCGGTCTGGCTATAGAGCCGGACCGGCTCGCGGGCGTGGCGAAACTGGTAGACGCAGCAGACTTAAAATCTGCCGGACGAAAGTCCTTGCCGGTTCGACCCCGGCCGCCCGCACCAGGCTTGTCCAGCAAGCGAAGATGATTTGCTGGTCGCCGCTCTGAATCGCGGTGGCTCGCTCGAAACAACCGTTAGGCCGGCTGCTTTTACAGCAAGATTCTTCAACGAAGCGTCTTGGAAACCAGCCCTATAGCGATGCGCCGCGGGGCTGCGTCACCGGCTGTTCGATTGTACTTCGGCGCCGGCTTAAGGTGCGTAAGTCCCTAAATAAAAACGTATAATCTTAACCGTTCAGGCGGCGAGAGACGCCCGCGCGAATACATTCTTCTGAGCCCCGGCGACATGGGCCGACGCAGCTCGGATCGAGGTCGAGGGCGGCGACGTCCGCGCCAGATTTTCGGTTGCCCAGACGTTTGCCGCTGACGCTCGCCAGGAGCGCTCGCTTCGTTTCGATATTGTCTCATTCATGGCCAAATCTGGTCCGTAGAAGCGCGTAGTGACGCGTTATGAAATGCGAAGCCCCCGTTAATGTATTCGACTGGCGTCAAGTGGTCAGGCGAAGCTCTTGTGGGCAGATATGTTTCATATCGAATGGGCGACCACATAAATATTCGGAGGCGTTCTTGAGATCCTTATACCTGACCGTTGCGCTCGCTCCACTGTTGCTGGCCGCGCCATCATTTGCGCAGACGGAAGAGCCGCCGCCGCGCCAGACCGCCTGGGAGGCCAGTCGCGCCCGGGCGAATGACGACGTTGTCGTCACGGGGGTCGCCAAGGCGCGGGATCGCCTCGACAGCGCGACATCCACCAGTTCGATCGACGACGTCGAAATCTCGAAGATCGGCGCCTATTCCATCACTGACTTGTTCCGCACCATCCCGGGCATTCGTGCTGAAGCGGGGGGCGGCGACGTCAACGGCAACTACACCATCCGGGGGCTGCCCATGGTCGGCTCGGGGGCCAAATATCTCCAGTTCCAGGAAGACGGCCTCCCCGTCATGGAGTTCGGGGATATCATGGGGGTGATCCCGGATTATTTCCTCAGATATGACCTGAGCGTCGCTCAGATCGAGTCGATCCGCGGCGGGTCCGCCTCCACCTTCGCCTCCAATGCGCCTGGAGGCGTCATCAACCTCATTTCAAACACGGGGGAGGTTGAAGGCGGGTCCTTCCAGGCCTCCGCCGGTCTGGACTACGACACCTACCGCGGCGACTTCAGCTATGGCGGTCACCTGAGCGATACACTCCGGTATCATATCGGCGGCTTCTATCGCGAGGGCGAGGGGCCACGCGAGTCCGGTTTCAAGGGCAACCAAGGCGGTCAGATCAAGGCGAATGTCACTAAGGAGTTCGACGGCGGATTCGTTCGTCTAGAAGCCAAATTCCTTGACGATGCGGTCACCTCCTACGGTCCGGCTCCACTTTTGGTGTCCGGAACCAACGATGATCCTGACTATACCAGCGTCGCGGGTTTTTCGATCAAGAGCGATACGCTGACGGCGCGCAACACGAACGTCTTCCCGCTGATCAATGGCGACAACGTGCTGAGTGAGGCCAATCTGAACGATGGAAACCGCGCGGTCGTGCGCGCCGTCGGGTTCAAGACACGCTTTAAGCTCCATGGTTGGACCATATCCGAGCATATGCGGTATTCCGACCAGTCAGGCACAGGCAACATACATTTCGGACTCGCAGCCTTCCCGGCCGCCGCAGCGCCCTTTGCTCTGGGCGGGCGTCCGGGCACGCTGTCCTACGCCAGCGGGCCGCAAGCCGGGCAGGCGATCAACCCAGCAACGGTGAACGGGAACGGGTTGCTCTCCTATTCGATGCTGGTTCGCAATGAACTCGATAGCTTTAACAACTTCACCAACGATCTGCGCGCCAGCCGTGCCTGGACCATCGGCGCCGGTGAACTGACGACGACCCTGGGCGTCTATAACGCCGAACAAGACCTGAAGATGAACCGCACCTTGATCCCGTTCTTGCAGGACGTCACGGGCGGTGGTCGGTCGGCCATGGTGAATATCTTCAATCTGAACGGCACGCCCCGCACACAGGACGGCGTTGTGAACTTCACCGGTCCAGCGGCCGCCGGCGGCAAATCGCGCACTGACGTGACCTATAGCGTCTTCGCGCCCTACGGTTCGTTGAACTATCGTTTGGGGAAACTGGCGGTCGGTGGCTCGTTGCGCTTTGATAGTGGTGACGTCAGTGGCACGACCGCCAGTAACCGCGCCACCGACGTCCAGACCATCGATGTGGACAATGACGGTGTTCTTTCTGAAGCGGAACGGACGTTCGCCTTCATTCCCTCTACGAATGCAACCCCGGTAGATTATAGTTACGACTATACGTCCTATTCCGTCAGCGCGAACTATCGCTTCTCCCAGAATTTCTCGGGCTTCACCCGATACAGTAAAGGGGCGCGGGCAGCGGCGTCGGCGATTCTGTATTCTCCCGCGATCAGCACAGTCGATGGAAGTCTGCTTGATGCCGATGCGGCCTATGACCCGGTCAAACAGGCTGAGATTGGGGCCAAGTTCCGTACCGATGGTCTGTTCGCCAACGTCACCGGCTTCTGGGCCGAGATCAATGAGACGAACCAGCAGATCCTGACGGGTACTGACGGAATCGCCCGGCCTGCGCTCGTTAAGCGCGGCTACAAGGCCATCGGCGCCGAGTTCGAGGGCGGCGTACGGCGTGGACCGTTCAGCCTCTCGGCAGGGGCGACGATCACGAGCGCCGAGATCACTGAGGCCGAAGATTCGACCTTGGTCGGCAATACGCCGCGCCGCCAGGCGGATGTGCTCTACCAACTGATGCCGCAGTACGACACCGACCTCTTCACCGTGGGCGCCAGTATTGTGGGTACGACCGAAAGCTATGCCCAGGACACGAACCAGCTGAAAATCCCGGGCTACGCCACCGTCAACGCCTTCTTGCAGGTTCGCCCGGTTGATCGCGTCGTACTGTCCCTGAACGCCAACAACCTGTTTGATGAAATGGCGATCACCTCTGTGTCGGCAGGCTCTTTGCCCGCAAGCGGCATTGTCACGGCTCAGGCCTTGCCGGGCCGGACTGTCACGGCGGCTGTGCGCTTCTACTTCTGACTTGCAGATCGAACGACTTGGGGGGGGGCGAGGTCTTGACCTCGCCCCCCTCTCGTTATTGGCCCCCGGCCATGGAGGGAGCGTCAGCCCGTCAGTCCTAAAAACCCGACGGAAGACTCCGGCTGAAGATTTTCTGTCACATCCGGCGCCTAAGAGGGCGGCGCGACGATGCCGAGCTCAGGTCTGGGCGTCGTCGTCCAGCGCCCTCAGCACGGACCCGCCATGCCCCAGATCGACCGCCGCGGCCTGTTGGCCGGTTTCGCCGCCGCCGCCGCTTTTCCCTCTCTGGCGCGGGCCCTGAGCATCGCCCCTAAGGTGCGCACCGGCACGATCCAGGACGTCGAACATGTGGTGATCCTGATGCAGGAGAACCGGTCCTTCGATCATTATTTCGGCACGATGAACGGCGTGCGGGGATTCTCGGATCCACATCCGGCCCCGGCGCCGGGCGTCGACGGCAAGGCCCGTGACGTCCTGCTTCAGCACGACGGCGGCGGCGAGGGGCCGGCCTGGCTGGCGCCCTTTCCGCTGAACACCCGCCAGACCTTCGCCCATATGCGGGTCGAGGGGACGCCGCACAGCTGGTCCGACGCCCAGGCGGCCTGGGACGAGGGGCGGATGGGACGCTGGCCCGAGGCCAAGCACGCCCATTCCATGGGCTATTACGAGCGGGCGGACATTCCCTTCCAGTACGCCATGGCCGACGCCTTCACCCTGTGCGACGCCTATTTCTGCGCGCTTCAGACCGGCACCAATCCCAACCGGGTCATGCTGTGGTCGGGCACGAATGACGGCTCGGGCGAGCGGGGCGGACCCTGTATCGGCAATTCGCACGACAGTCTGCCGCGCGACGGCGGCGACGCTGAGCCCTATCGCTGGACTACCTATGTCGAGCGGTTGCAGGCGGCGGGCGTCGACTGGCGCGTCTATCAGGACATGGCCGACAACTTCACCGACAATCCCCTGGTCGGCTTCGAGGCCTTCCAGAAGGCCGTGGCCGGCGCGCCGGGGTCCGATCCGGCCCTGGTCGAGCGCGGGCTGACCACGCGGGCGCTGGACGGCTTGAAGGCCGATGTCCTGGCCGGGCGACTGCCCCAGGTCTCCTATGTCATCGCCACCGCCAGCGGCTCGGAACACCCTGGCCCGTCCAGCCCGGCCCAGGGCGCCGATTATACGGCCCAGGTGATCGACGCCCTGACCGCCGACCCGGACGTCTGGGCGCGCACGGTACTGCTGGTCAATTTCGACGAGAACGACGGCTTCTTCGATCATGTGCCGCCGCCGGCGCCGCCGTCGCGCGACGCCCAGGGCGGCCTGCGGGGCGGCTCGACCGTCGATCTGGCGGGCGAGCACCATCTTCAGCCCGCCCGCGCCGACAAACAACTGGACCTGCCCCAGTATCGTGGGCGTCCCTACGGCTTGGGCCCACGCGTGCCCATGTATGTGCTGTCGCCCTGGAGCCGGGGCGGGAAGGTCAATTCCGAGGTGTTCGACCACACTTCGGTGATCCGCTTCCTTGAGGCGCGGTTCGGGGTGATGGAGCCCAATATCTCGCCCTGGCGGCGCGCTGTCTGTGGCGACCTGACGTCTTGCCTGGACTTCAGCGGATCTGACGCCCGGCCTGTCGCCTTGCCCGAGACCCAGGACGAGGCCGTGCGCGCCGCCGCCCTGGCCGGACGCACCACACCGCCGATCCCCGCAACGTCGTCACGGCCCGAACAGGTCGCCGGTTTCAGACCGGCCTGTCCCAGCGTCTATGCGCTGGAGTGCGAGCGTGAAATCCTGTCCGACGGCGGCGTGCGGCTGTCCTTCATCAACACCGGCGCGCGGGCGGCGGTCTTCCACGTCTATGACCGTCTGGACCTGGAGGCCGGACCCCGGCGCTATACGGTCGAGGGCGGCAAGCGGCTTCAGGACGTATGGGCGGGATCGGGCGGCGTGGATCTTCAGGTCATGGGGCCGGAGGGTTTCCATCGCCGCTTTGTCGCGTCAGGCGCCGCCCACACGATGTCTGCACGGCTGGATTGGTCGGGTCCGGCGCCTGTCTTGGTGCTGACCGGCAAGGGCGCGGCGCGGGTCGATCTCGGCCAAGGCGAACAGAGCCTCACCGTCGATGGCGAACACAGGGTTCGCATCGACGGGATGGACTCCAATCAGGCCTATGACCTGTCCGTCCAGGCCGGCGGTTGGCGCACCGAATTCGCCGGTCGGGCGCCGGCCGCGCCGTCCAAGGGCTGATCAGTCGCCCCGGCCGTTCGCGACAAAGGCGGCGATGGTCTGAAAGGACTTGCCCTGTGGGCGCATGTCCTCGCAAGCGAACGCCTTCAGCCCGCCATAGACGCCGCCCGACGGGGTGGCGTCCCAGTCGCTCTCATCGGCGTAACGGTCCGTTTCCGCGCCGTCCGGGCCATGGGTCACCGTCGAGACCGTGCGGGACTGACCGTCCGAACAGCGGATGGCGACTTCCTCGAGCTCGTGGCTCAGATCGGTCGCGTCGCCCTTGGCCGGGATGCGGGCGAAACGGACGTTTGTGACGCCGTCCGTGGCGGTAAGCGTGTCCTGATCGACGATGTAGATGATGCTGTCGCTGGCAGAAAACCGGGTCCAGGTCTCAGCCGCGACCGGCGAGGCCGCCGCCAGGATGCCGAGGCTTAAGACTGTCAGTTTGGCGATTCCGCGCATGATGATCCTCCCGTTAGGGGAGGGATTTGATACCTGTGATCGCGGGATTTCAAGTCGGTTCCAACCACGGGTTCCGGCGCCGCGACCAGGGTCAGGGGCGAGCGCGACTCGGCAGGGCGGTGATCTCGTCGGCGTTCAACGACTTGGTCACGAAGGCGCGGCATGCGCCCGACCCGAACGAAGAGCCCGGCACGATGACGCGTACAGAATCGCCGACGCAGATGTTGTCCGATCCGCCGATTGTCGGGGTCACGGCGATCGAGCTGGCGGAATCGAGATCGAAACACCCGCCGGCGGTGTTGATCAGGAAGACATCGTCGCGCAGCGAGCGGATATAGAGGTCTGTCTGTCCGTCGACGCGGAAGTTGCGGATGGCGTCGGTGCGGAAACAGCGTGCCGTCGAGGTCTGGCCTTCCGCTGCGGCCACAGTGGTCGCACCGGGCGCGCAGGCCGAAAGCCAGAGGCTGACGGCGGTGGAGGCGACCAAGGTCAAAGACAGATTCCGCATCGAACATCCCCTGCAACTGGCGTCAGTTCAAACCAACTCTAATCCAGATGAACACAGGCTGAACCGCGCTCAGGCCGCCGACGGGCGATCCGGATCGACCCGCGCCGCCAGAGCTGCGGGAAGCGGCGAGGGGGCGCCTATAATCAACGCCGCGACATGCTCGCCCAGCAGGGGAGCGGCGCAGAGGCCGCGCGATCCCAGACCGGTCAGCACATAGACCCCGTCGGCCCTGCGGCCGGCCAGCGGCAGACGATCGCGCGTGGTGGCGCGAATGGCCACGCGGCGATGGCGCTCGCCCGCCTCCACCTGATCCGCCAGGCGGGGCAGGCGGGCCCGCAGGGTGTCCAGGTTTTGTGCGGTCTCGGCGTCCCGGGGTTCGAGAGAGATGTCGCCGCGTCCATGGCTCGCCCCGAACAGGAAGCCGGTCCCCGTCGGCGCGACATAGCCGCCCCAGGCCGCAGCGGGTAGGGACGGTCCCTCGCACCAGTCGGCCTGGCCTCGCACGGGCGTCAGGCCGTTCATCGGCGACAGCTCCGCCGACCCCCAGCCGGCCGTCACGACGACGGCGTCGGCCTGGGCCAGAACCCCGCCCTCGGCGTCATGAATGATCCAGCCGTCGGCGTCCTGTGTAATCCGAGCGGCGAAGCCTTCGACGATCTCCGCGCCGTCGAGCCAGGCGGTCAAGGCGGCGGCGGGCTTGATGACGCGGGCGTCGGCCATCAGGAGCCCGCCTTCAGCCGTCGGTTCGCCCAACCGCGCCCCCGCCGTCTCGGCGTCGATGACCGTCATGGCGTCCTCACGCCAGATCGGCTGGGCCGCGATCTTGGCGAAACGGGCGGCGTCGCGCGGCGCCTGTGGCAATTGCAGGACGCCCCGGTCCAGCACGGCGCCGGGCGTGGCCTCATACAGATGTCGCGCCCGTTCCAGCGCCTGGGCGTAGAGGCCGGCGATGGCCTGATCGCCGGCGTCCAGTCGCGGCGTCGCCAGACCGGCCGGAAAGCCCGATCCGCCCGCGCCGGGACGGTCGCCTTCGATGACCACGGGATCGATCCCGGCGTCGATCAAGGCGCGCACGACGGCGGCGCCGGCGATCCCGGCCCCGACGACGGCGACGCGGTTGGGGCAGGGGGGCGAGACCGCGCCGTCGGGGGCCTCCGCGCGCCGGGCCTCCAGCCGTTCACGTTTGCGACCATGGCCGGGCTTCTTCTCGACGATGAAGCCCCGTTCCGACAGGCCCCGGCGAACCGCCCCGGCTACGGTGAAGGTGGCCAGACGCGCGCCGGACGCCGAGCGGGCCGCGATCCCGTCCATCACCTCGGGCGACCACATGCCGGGGTTCAGGGCCGGCGAAAATCCGTCCAGGAACCAGGCGTCGGCCTGTCCGGACCATTGGTCCAGCGCCCAGGCCGCGTCGCCGACGGCCAGATCGAGGACGGCGTGAAACTGGGGCAGGTCTACGCGGTGAAAGCCCGGCGTCCGGTCGGGCCAGGCCTCAGTCAGGTCCTGGGCGGCGTCCGCGAGTTCCGGCCAGTTCGACAGCGCGCGTCGAGCCTCTTCGGCGGCCAGGGGAAAGCCTTCGATGGAGAAGATGTGCAGCCGTCCGCCTTCCGGCCGGGTCCGTCGCCACAGGTCCAGCAGGGCGACGATGTTCAGACCGGTGCCGAACCCCAGCTCCGCCACGGTGAACCGGCGCCGCCCGGCCCAGGCTTCTGGCAGTCCGCAGCCTTGCAGAAAGACAGCCCGGGTCTCGGCCAGTCCGTCGTCGCGCGAGAAATAGACGTCGCCGAACCGTCCCGAGCGGGGCTCGTCTTCATCGGTCCAGGTCAGGTGAGGAGAGGTGTCGTCGCGCGTCATGGCGCGGCTCTAGCACCTCCGGCCGTATTACGAAAAAAGGCCGCCTCCATTCGGTGGCGGCCTGCCGATGAAGGCGGCTTCAGTGCCCTGCGCTGTGGGCCTCGCCGTGATCGGCCCCGTGAGCAGCCCCGTGATCGGCCCCGTGAGCGGGCGTTGGGGCGGCGGCTGGCGCAGCGGCGGCGTGGGTCGTGTTCGGTGCGGCGTGCCCCTCTGTTTGAGCGGCGGCGTTCTCGGCGGTGGCCGCGTCGGCGTCTGGGGCGGGTGCGTTTGCGGCGGCGGCGGCTTCCGCTGCGGCCTGGTCGGCGGTCAGGACTTCTTCGGCGGCCGCGCCCGCCGCCTCTGCGGCGTCGCTCGGCGCTTCATGCGGTTCGGCTTCCGGCGCCTTCTGGCATCCGGCGATGACGAGCATGGCGAATGAAGCGGCGATTACAGCGTTGATTTTCATGGAAAGATCCTCCGAAAATTGTTCGCGAGGTCCGAAGCCTCACCTGAAACGATAAGCCGATTGAATTTCTCCGGCGAATCCCAAGTTCGTCCGTTCAGCCTCAGTCGCTGCCGATACTGTTCAGCACTTCTTCCATCTCCGCGAACGAAGGTTGGCAGGCGGACGGAATGTCGCCACGGCCGATCTCGACCGAGATCTGGGCCGCATTGCCGTGCAGGTGAGCGATCAGCACCGACTGGATCATTTTGTAGTAGGCCGCTTCCTCATTGATGATCGAGGTCAGGCGTGCGGCGAACGGGCCCACCAGGCCATAGGCCAGGAACACGCCCATGAAGGTGCCCACCAGGGCGCCGCCGATCATGGTCCCCAGGACTTCCGGCGGCTCTGTGATCGAACCCATGGTCTTGATGACGCCCAGCACGGCCGCGACGATGCCCAGGGCGGGCAGGCCGTCGGCCAGGTTCTGCAAGGCGTGGGCATTGTCGAGATGCTCGTGGTGGTGCTTTTCGAGCTGTTTCTCCATCGCATCCTCGACCTGGTGCGGGTCTTCCAGGTTCATCGTCATCATCCGCAGGGTGTCGCAGATGAAGTCGACGGCGAAATGGTCCTTCAGCACCTTGGGGTACTTCTGGAAAATGGTGGATTCCTTGGGCTTTTCGATATGGCTTTCCAGCGCCACGACGCCCTTGGACTTCATGGTCTTGGTCAGCTGGAACAGCAGGGACAGCAGGTCCTTGTAGTCCTGCTTCTTCCACTTGGGGCCGGCGAAGGTCTTGCCCAGGCCCGCCATCGACCCCTTGATCACGGTCATGGAGTTGGAGATCAGGAAGGCCGCGATGCCGGCGCCGCCGATCGCCATCAGCTCGTGGGGCGCGGCGTGGATAATGACTTCGAATTTGCCGCCGGAGATGGCGTAGCTGCCGAACACGAGGCCGAACAGCAGTACGATGCCGATGATCTGAAACATGGGGACGCGGGATCCTGACGCGAGAGGCGTCAACTGATGCGCGTTATTGATTAAGACGGCGTTTCGCGAACGCCGTCTTATCCTGTTTCAGAGGCGGCCTTCGCCGTTCAGAATGGCCGTCCGCGCCGCCGCCGACAGCTTCTGATAGCCGGTCTTGCCGCCGCGTACATAAAGGCCTGCGCCGGTCTTTTCGGGATCGAAGCCATCCGCCACCAGGTCGGCCTTGCGATATTTGAAGGTGCCGGTCGTCTCGGCCGCTGCGATCAGTCGCACGAAGACGGGTTGGGCATAGGCGGGCAGGCGCTCTTCGACGTGGGCGGCGAAGGCCTTGGGATCGAACTTGGCGTCGGTCACCAGGGCGGCCATGCCGGCCTTGCCGTCCTGACCGTGCACGGGCACGCCATAGACGATGGCCTCCGACACGCCCGGCGCCTCCATCAGGGCCTGTTCGACTTCGGAGGTGGAGACGTTTTCGCCCTTCCAGCGGAAGGTGTCGCCCAGGCGGTCGACGAAGTAGAAATAGCCCTCGGCGTCCTGCTTCATCAGGTCGCCGGTGCGGAACCAGCGGTCGCCCTTCTTGAAGACGTCGGTCAGGATCTTCTTCTGCGAGGCGGCCTTGTCGGCATAGCCCGAGAAGTCGTGGCGGATATCGTTGCCGATCTCGCCGATCGCCTCGCCGACCTCGCCGAACTTGGCCAGTCGGCACAGGCCGTCCGGGCCGCGGATCGGCTGTTCGCTGTCCACGTCGAACTGGACCAGCCGGATATTGATCTGCTTCTTCAGATAGCTGGGCACGCGACCGATGGCGCCCTGTTTGCCGTCGAAGTTGAACAGGGAGACATTGCCCTCGGTCGAGCCATAGAATTCCAGCACGTCGGGAATGGCGAACCGGCTCTGGAACTCGGGCCAGACGTCGGCGCGCAGGCCGTTGCCGAAGGCCAGCCGCAGCTTGTGCTTCTGCTCATAGGCCTGGGGCGGGCAGTTCACCAGATAACGGCACAGTTCGCCGATATAGACGAACATGGTCGCCCCGGACGCCACCACGTCGGGCCAGAAGCTGGAGGCCGAGAACCGTTTGCGGATGACCAGGCGCGCGCCGTTCAACAGGGCCGCCCCGACCCCGACCAGGCCGCCGGTCGAATGATACAGCGGCAGGACGTTGAAGATTCGGTCCTTCGGCGTTGAACGCGTGGCCCCGGCGAAGGCGCGCATATAGGTCCGGGCGCGCGAATGGGGGATGCGGGCCGCCTTCGGCAGGCCTGTGGTGCCCGAGGTATAGATGTACAGCGCCGTGTCGCGGTTGGTCAGGCCTTCGCGGACCGAACGGGCGGGGCGGACGGACGATGCGCCGCGCACGGGCTTGTCCAGCCCGCGCCGGTCGCTGGTCTCGTCCTCGTCGCCCAGGCCCAGGACCCACAGCATCAGGCTGTGGCCGACCAGGGGGCGGGTCGCCTCGATCTGGCGCCAGCAGTCCTCGTCCGCCACCACCTGGAAGGCGTTGGAGATGGTCAGGCAGTGGGCCAGGCCCGTTCCGCTGAGGTTGGTGTTGATCAGGGCCGTGGCGATCCCGACCTTGGAGAAGCCGATCCAGGCCGCCAGATACTCGACCCGGTTGGTCATCATCAGGGCGATGGTGTCGCCCCGGTTCAGGCCACGTCCCTTGGCCCAGTGGCCATAGCGATTCGCCATGGCGTCCAGGTCGCGATAGGTCAGGCTGCGGCGCTCGTCTTCGAGCGCCACATTGTCGGGGAACTTGTCGACGGCTTCCTCGATGTCATCACACAGCAGGACATCGCTATCCAGCTCGATCGGCTTGATGCGCTTGAGCAGGCGGAACAGGCCGCGTGCAAACCGCACGTCCCTACCGATATTCGCTACCAAACCCATGCTCGCCGATTCTCCGGTCTATGCGTGTTCCACCCGCCCTCGTGATGAACGAAGGCGGCCCGTCCGGTCAACCGCGCGGCGAACAAACGCCTTGGAAACAATCGCGATCATCGAAGGGCCGTGTCTCATTTGTTCCGGTGACGTCGGGGAAATCCAGAGCGGGCCAGCGGATTTTCCCATTTGCTCGGTGTTTTCAGGCGCGGGAAAGATCCGACCTTGCCTTGAATGGATCTAGCGTGGCGGCTGTTCCGGGAACTCCAGCCGGCTGACGTCATAACCCAGCGTCCGCGCCCTATCGGTCAGGGCCCGCACCTCGGCCGCCGTCGGCGCTTCCCGCGTATAGATGAACAGTCGCTCGAAGGTCGGGTCCGCCGATATGAACCAGCTGTAGTCGTCGGCCCGGTCCAGCACCCAATAGTCCCAGGTCACCAGCCCGTGCAGGTAGCGCACCCGCAGCTTGGCGTTCATGCCCGGATCCAGGATTCGCCCGCCGCCCTCGATGGCCTTCTCCTTGCCTTCGGGCGAACCGACCTGGCAGGTGTCGCGCACATTGATGCGGTCGCCGCCGACAGGCGTGTAGATTGACGCCCCGGCCACGCACCCGTCCGTCAACCGGTCGGGCAGGCGGGCGACTTCGTGCCACCGTCCGGACCACAGCCGGTTCAGGTCGATGGCCTTGGTCGGCTGGGGCGCCCGATATTCGGAGGGGGAGGGCGCGGTGACGCACCCCGATAGGCAGATCAGCAGTCCGGCCGAAAGGGCCAGGGCGGCGGTCATGGATTTCATCGGGGACATCAGCTTTCTGTTCTCGCCATCAAGGCGCAACACGCGGTCAAGGTTCCGTCACCGAGGTGCGGCAGGATCGGGACCGTCTCCAAAATCTCACAGCGACCACCAGTATCAATCGCTTGCGACCCATTGCACAGTATCGTTTTACGTCGGCCCTCTATGGAGGCCTGACCTAGTGGACGCCGCTATCCTGACCGAAGCCCTGAATAAATCCAGCCTGACCGCGCCCGATCCCGCACGGCTGACCCATCTTCAGCGGCTGGAGGCCGAGAGCATCCACATCATGCGCGAGGTGGCGGCCGAGGCCGAGCGCCCGGTCATGCTGTATTCGATCGGCAAGGATTCGGCGGTGATGCTGCACCTGGCCCGCAAAGCCTTCTATCCGTCCAAGCCGCCTTTCCCCCTGCTGCACGTCGATACGACGTGGAAGTTCCGCGCCATGTACGCGATGCGCGAACAGGCGGCGGCTGATCTGGGCGTCGAACTGCTGGTCCACCAGAACCCGGACGCCGTGGCGCGCGGGATCAATCCCTTCGATCACGGTTCGGCCCTGCACACCGACCTCTGGAAGACCGAGGGGCTGAAACAGGCCCTGTCGCACTATGGCTTCGACGCGGCTTTCGGCGGCGCCCGGCGCGACGAAGAGAAGTCGCGGGCCAAGGAGCGAATCTTCTCCTTCCGCACCGCTGAACACCGCTGGGATCCCAAGAACCAGCGCCCCGAGCTCTGGCGGCTCTACAACACTCGCAAACGGCCGGGCGAAAGCATCCGCGTCTTCCCCATCTCCAACTGGACCGAGCTGGACGTCTGGCAATATATCCACCTGGAGCAGATCCCCATCGTGCCGCTCTATCTCGCGGCGGAACGGCCGGTGGTCGAACGCGACGGCGCCCTGATCATGGTCGATGATGATCGCTTCCGGCTGCGCCCCGGCGAGACGCCCCAGATGAAGTCGGTCCGGTTCCGCACCCTGGGCTGCTACCCCCTGACCGGTGCGGTCGAGAGCACGGCCGCGACCCTGCCCGAGGTCATTCAGGAAATGCTGCTGACCACCACCTCCGAACGCCAGGGCCGAATGATCGACCACGACCAGTCCGCCTCGATGGAGAAGAAGAAGCAGGAGGGCTATTTCTGATGGCTCACCAATCGGATCTCATCGCCGCTGATATCGGCGCCTATCTCGACGCCCACCAGCACAAGAGCCTGCTGCGCTTCATCACTTGCGGCAGCGTGGACGACGGCAAGTCCACCCTGATCGGCCGGCTGCTCTACGACTCCAAGATGATCTTCGAGGATCAGATGGCGGCGCTGGAGGCGGACAGCCGCCGCGTCGGCACCCAAGGCGGCGACATCGACTTCGCCCTTCTGGTCGACGGCCTGGCCGCCGAGCGTGAACAGGGCATCACCATCGACGTGGCCTATCGTTTCTTCTCGACCGAAAAGCGCAAATTCATCGTCGCCGACACGCCGGGCCACGAACAATATACCCGCAACATGGTCACCGGCGCCTCGACCGCCGACGCCGCCGTCATCCTGATCGACGCCCGGCGCGGCGTCCTGACCCAGACGCGGCGTCACGCCTATCTGGTCAGTCTGCTGGGCATCCGCCACGTCATCCTGGCTGTGAACAAGATGGACCTGATGGGCTGGTCCCAGGACGTCTTCGACACCATCGTCGCCGATTTCCGCGCCTTCGCCGGCCAGATCGGGCTTCAGGCTTTTGACGCCATCCCCATGTCGGCCCTGCGCGGCGACAATATCACCGAGACCAGCGCCCATTCGCCCTGGTACGCTGGCCCCCCGTTGATGAGCCTGCTGGAGACGCTGGAGGTCGGTGACGATCTTCAGGCCGACCCGTTCCGCCTGCCGGTGCAATGGGTCAACCGGCCCAATCTCGACTTCCGCGGCTTCTCCGGCCAGATCGCCGCCGGGACCGTGCGCCACGGCGATCCCGTCCGCGTCCTGCCGTCGGGCAAGACCTCGACTGTCGCCCGCATCGTCACCGCC
Organism: Brevundimonas sp. SL130; assembly: GCF_026625805.1. Classification (NCBI taxonomy): domain Bacteria; kingdom Pseudomonadati; phylum Pseudomonadota; class Alphaproteobacteria; order Caulobacterales; family Caulobacteraceae; genus Brevundimonas; species Brevundimonas sp. SL130. The sequence continues at coordinate 2,706,198 of NZ_CP113064.1, read as the reverse complement.
GACGGCGATTTGGCCCAAGCCGTCGCCGGCCAGTCGATCACCCTGACCCTGGCCGACGAGATCGACGTCTCGCGCGGCGATGTCCTGGCCAGCGCCGACGCCCCGCCCGAGGCGGCGGATCAGTTCGAGGCCACGGTGGTCTGGATGGACGACGAGCCCCTGCTGCCGGGCCGGCCCTATCTGCTGAAGATCGGCGCCAAGCTGGTGGGCGCCACCATCACCGAGCCCAAGCACAAGGTGAACGTCAACACCCTGGAACAGCAGCCGGCCAAGCGGCTGGAGCTGAACGAAATCGGCGTCTGCAACCTGTCGCTGGACGCTCCCGTCGCCTTCGCCCCCTATGTCGAGAACAAGGACCTGGGCGGCTTCATCCTGATCGACCGGATCTCGAACCGCACGGTCGGGGCGGGCCTGCTGAACTTCGCCCTGCGGCGCGCGCACAACATCCACTGGCAGGCCCTGTCGGTGGACAAGGCGGCGCGCGCCACGATCAAGAACCAGAGGGGGCGCGTGGTCTGGCTGACCGGCCTGTCCGGCGCCGGCAAATCCACCATCGCCGATCTGGTCGAAAAGCGCCTCTACGCCGACGGCCGCCACACCTATCTGCTGGACGGCGACAATGTCCGCCACGGCCTGAACCGCGACCTGGGCTTTACCGAAGAGGACCGGGTGGAGAACATCCGCCGCGTCGCCGAGGTGTCGAAACTGATGGTGGACGCCGGGCTGATCGTCCTGGTCAGTTTCATCTCACCCTTCCGCGCCGAACGCCGCCTCGCGCGCGAGCTGCTGGGGCCCGGCGAGTTCGTCGAGGTCTATGTCGACACCCCCCTGGCCGTCGCCGAGCAGCGCGACGTCAAAGGCCTCTACAAAAAGGCCCGCGCCGGCGAACTGAAGAATTTCACCGGCATCGACAGCCCCTACGAAGCCCCCGAAACGCCTGAGATCGTCGTCGACACCACCACCATGTCGCCCGAAGACGCCGCCGAACGCATCGTCGCCTGGCTGGACGGCCGGTTCTCGACCGAGGATTTCAGTATCTGATCGAGGGCGGGGAAGGGGCTCACCCGTTCTCGTATCCCCGCCACCATTTGACGAAGCGCGGCAGGCCCTCGGCCAGAGTCACCTTGGGCTTGTATCCCGTCAGGGCGTTCAGCTTGGAGACGTCGGCATAGGTGGCGGTGACGTCGCCGGGCTGCATGGGCCGCATGACCTTCTCCGCCTCTGCGCCCAGTGCGCCTTCCAGGGTGGTGATCATCTCCATCAGGCCGACGGGCGAGCTGTCGCCGATGTTGTAGACCTCGTGCCCGCTCTGCGCGGGCGGATGGTCCAGCACGCCCACGATCCCGTCGACGATGTCGTCGATATAGGTGAAGTCGCGCGCCATCTTGCCTTCGCCATAGACCTCGATCGCCTCACCCCGCGCGATCTTTCGCGTGAAGCTGAAATAGGCCATGTCGGGCCGGCCCCAGGGACCATAGACGGTGAAGAAGCGCAGGCCCGACTGGGGGAAGCCGTACAGTTTGGCGTAGCTCTGGCTCAGCAGTTCGCAGGACCGTTTGGTCGCCGCGTACAGCGACACCGGCTCCACCGTCGGATCGTCCTCGCGGAAGCCCGCCCCCTCCAGCGGCCGGTCGCCATAGACCGAGCTGGACGAGGCGTAGACCAGATGGGTCACGCCGTTGTGCCGCGCGGCCTCCAGCATCGACAGATGCCCCGCCAGATTGGACCGCTCATAGGCGAAGGGGTTCTCGATCGAGTAGCGAACCCCGGCCTGGGCGGCGAGATGGACGATCCGCTCCACGCCCTTGTCGCGCACCAGGGCCAGCATCTGTTCGTGGTCGGCGATGTCGGCCCGCACCATGGTGAAGCCGTCGCGCACTTCCAGCCGCGCGGCGCGGGCCTCCTTTAAGGCCGGGTCGTAGTAGTCGTTGAAATTATCGACCCCGATCACGGTCTCGCCGCGACCCAGCAGCCGTTCGGCCGTGTGCATACCGATGAAGCCGGCCGCGCCGGTGACGAGGATCGGGGTCTTCATCCTGCCCGCCTGACTGTACCGATCACTACGACGCGCATTGAACATCCCTCTCGACCATTGGGATGGCGTCTAGCGCCAATCCCGCGTCGAGGCGATGGACCGCATCATCGAAAATCAGTGCGCCGATCCTGTGGCTCGTCGCGGGCACGGACGAACCAGCGCGACACGTCGCCCGGTTCGTCCGTCCTGGCCTGCCTCAGGCCGAGTAGTATTTCTTGTATTCGCTGTAGTAGTAGCCGGCGTCGCCGTAGCCCTGCTTGGCCTGAGCGTTGACGTCGACCTGGGTCATTGCGGCGCCCAGGATATAGGCGCCGGACTGCTGCAGCATCTTGACGGCTGCGTTGGTGGCGCGGGCGGGGGTCTTGCGCCAACGCACCAGCAGAATGGTCATATCGGCTTTTGCGGCCAGGATCCGGGTGTCGGCCAAGGCCAGAACCGGAGCCGTGTCCATCAGGATCAGATCAAACGATCCGCGCAGCTTGGCCAACAGATCATCCATGGCCTGAGTGCCGAAGACGTCCTGGGTCGCCACCACGTTGGACAGCGGCAGGATATAGGCGCCCGACGCCTCGTCCCGTTTCAGCACGGCCTCAAGCGTGGTGGTTCCCTGAAGCAGTTCGACCAGACCGGCGTCGGTGTTCAAGCCCATGGCGCGGGTGACGGCGCGGCGACGCAGGTCGCAGTCCAGCAGAAGAACCCGGCTCCCGGCGATGGCGGACACCTGAGCCAGGCCGACCGCCGTCGTCGTCTTGCCCTCGCCGGGCAGGGCCGAGGTGATAACCACAAGCTTGCTGGCCTGGCTGCCCGCAGCATAGTTGATCGAGGTCCGCAGCGACCTGAAGGATTCGGCGAAGACTGACAACGGCTTCTTGACTGCGAAGTCGATGGGGCTGATCCCGCGATCCGCCGATTCCGCGATCGACGAGACCAACGGAATGGAGCCGATGGAGGGCAGGCCCAGCTTGCGCTCGATCTCGTCGGTCGTGCCGACGCCGGCCTCCATCATCTCCAGCAGCACGACAGCCGCGAGGCCGGCGCCGAGACCGAGGACCAGGCTGAGCGCCAGGTTCAGCATCACATTGGGCGCGCTTTGCGACGTCGGGATAGAGGCGCGCGACACCAGGGTGGCGTCGGCCTGTTCAGTCCCGACCTGGGCGCTAGTCTGACGATAGCGGTCCAGGAAGCTCTGATAGACCGCGCGGGCGGCCTCGGCGTTGCCTTCCAGTTCACGCAGTTGGACAGAGGCGCCGCTATTGCTGGCCAGGGCGCCGCGCGCCGCCGACAGGCTGGATTGAACCGAGCCGGTGCGTTCCTGGGCGACTCGGACCTGGGCCTCCAGGTTCGAGATGATGCGGCGGATTTCGGCCTGGATCTGCGCGTCGATGTCGGCCAGTTCGCGTTGCGAACGCACCATGTCGGGGTGAAGCGGGCCGTAACGGCTGCTCATGTCCGCGACGCGGGCGCTGATGGCGGCGCGCTGGGCTCTCAAGTTCTGGACAACCTGGGAGGTTAGGGCTTCGCCGACGTCGTCGCCGTTGGAGCCCGAAGCCAGCTGGGCGCGTGCGGTGCGAAGGCGGGCGACCTGTTCGGCTTCTTGGGCCCGGACCGAAGCCAGCTGCTGATTATAGGCAGAGATTTCCTGCTCGGTCAGGGTGAAGCCTTCGGAGCTGAGCAGGTTGTTGGCGATCCGGTAGTTGGACACCGCAGCGTCCGCCAACTGCATCTGCTGGCGCAATTCGTTCAGGCGCGAACCCAGGAACGTATTGGCCTGGCCGGTGGCGTCCAGTTTCCGGTTCAGTTGGGATTCAAGATATTTGTCAGCCAACAGATTGGCGATCCGGGACGCCTTGACCGGGCTCTCGGACGTGAACGACAGATTCATCGAATAGGTCAGGCCCACGCGGCGGGCGCTGAGCCGTTGGCCTACGCCGTTGATGACCCTTTGACGTTCCGCCTCGCGGCCCGCCTCTGTCGTCGGCGCGCTGCGGTCCGGGGCGAGGCCGAACCAGCCCTTGACGGTTTCGACCAGACCAGGCGTCTGTAGCCGGCCGTTGAACTCCGGGTCCTCGATCAGGCGCAGCTCATCGACCACAGCCGCCGCCAGTTCCGGCGACTTCAACGCTTCGACTTCGGTGTCGACCACGCTGGTCTCCGGCGTCAGTCCGGACAGGACCGCCTTGGAATCCACGACCTCCTGCGTCCGGGTGTTGATCTGGAGATTGGCGGTCGCGGTGTATTTCGGCGTCTCGCTCAGCGTGAACATCGCGACGATCAAGAAGACCAGGGCCGCAACGGCCGCAAACAGCTTCAACCGACGGCGGAAGACCGCAATCAGGCGATGAAGGTCGATGGTCTCCCCGCCAGCTTCGCCGGCGGAAGGCGGGTAATCGTTCGTGTCAGTCATCGCACCATCATGAGGGCTCGGCCGTAGCCGGATTTCAACGGTCGTTCCGATCGGGAAGCGAGCGACACCTTCCTATACCGCACTGCACAAGAACAGCCTAGCGGTCGTGGAAAACGATCAATTACGAACCAGTCACCAGAACAACATTGTTCGCCTTGCAGTTAACATGCCGGTTCCCTAAGCGGGAGCCGATAAAATCGGGGCGGTCTCGCGGATCGCCTGTTCAAGGTGAGCCCATGGAACTGATCATCGGACCCCGGACCTATTCGACCTGGTCGTTGCGAGGCTGGTTGGTGATGAAGCGCACCGGCGCGGACTTCACCGTGATCGACGCCCGGTATGAGACCGAGGCGCAGAAGGCGGCGCTGCGGGCGGTGTCGCCGTCCGGCTTCGTGCCGGTCCTCAAGGTGGACGGTGAGCTGATCTGGGACACCTTGGCCATCGCCGAGTGGGCGGCGGAACACTATCCGCAGGCGCGGATGTGGCCGGCTGATCCGCTCGCACGGGCTCTGGCCCGATCGGCGACGGCCGAGATGCATTCGGGATTTTCAGCCTTGCGAAACATCTGCGGCATGAGCGCCGATCAGCCCATGGTCGGCGACGCGCGCTCGGAGACGCCGTCAGATCCGGGGCTGGATCGTGATCTGTCGCGGCTCGTCCTACTGTTCGGCCAGATGCGTCGCCGGTTCGGCGGGGCGGGGCCCTGGCTGTTCGGAGAATGGTCGATCGCCGACGCCTTCTACACCCCGGTCGCCGCCCGGCTGCGGCATTTCCAGATCGATCTGGCCGACCATGGCGACGACGGGACTGCCGGAGCCTATGCCGCGACCCTGCTGGCCCAGCCCGATTTTCGTCTCTGGGAGGCCGAAGCCCAAGCGTAGAAGTTCTGGTTTTAACGGCCCGGAAACCACTCCCGCGCACCCTGTATTAAGCTGCCGTCGTTATTCGTGGATCACACACGGAACCGACTGTTCCGCCGGGAGGAAGACCAATGCGGGCTCCGGCCATCGAGACCGCCCAGGGCGAAAAAGCCCGGGCTCAGGTTGTCGCAACGCGACTGATCAATCCGGTCACGGGCTACGCCCTCGCCGCCGTCGTCAGCGCCGCCTTCTGGGCGCTGCTGCTTACCGCAATCTTCTAAGTCTTAACGCCCGCCCGCCAGGCTGGGTTCTTGAGCGACCAGGATGGGTTCGGCGACGGGCGCGGGCGGCACATAGTCCAGCGACACGGGCACAAGTTTGGCGCCCGAGGCCACGGCGTCCAGCGTGTTCAGCGGGCCGCCCAGCATCCGTTGATAGATCCAGTAGCCGGCCACGACCTTTTCCACATAGTCGCGCGCCTGGGGCACGTCGATCGTCTCGATCAGCAGCAGGGGATCGGCGTCCGGTCCCAGTTTGCGCACCGCCGTCAGCATCGGCCCCGGCCCGGCGTTGTACGAGGCCACGGCCCGCAGCAGGTCGCCCTGGAAGGCCGGCAGCTGTAGCATCCGATTGATATAGGCCTGGCCCAGCCGCATGTTGGTGGCGGGAACCAGAAGTTTGGACGGGTCGCTGACGAAGGTCCGGTCCCCGGTCATTTCGGCCGCTGTCGTCGGCATCACCTGCATCAGCCCATAGGCGCCGGCGCTGGATCGGGCGTCCGGGTTGAAGTCGGTCTCCTTGCGCGCCAGGGCGTAGACCAGGGCCTTCTCGATGACGAAGCCGCCTTCCGGCTCGAGCACCGGCATGGGGAAGCGGGTCGCGTCGATCCGCGTGGCGCTTTCGCCTTCGCCGGGCATCATCACCCGCGCCAGGGCCGTCCACATCCGGGCTGCATCGCCGGCGGCGGTGCGCACGCCCGAGCGCAGCTCGCTTTCCGCCTCGGCCCGCCGCCCGACCTCATAGAAGGCGACGGTGCGCTTGGCGCGGGCGTCGCTCTGGACGAAGGCGTTCAACTCGCCGGCCTCGACTTGCGCGTTTTGCGGCACATAGACGGCGCGACGCCGGCGGGGCTCGGCCTGATAGGGGCGGGGGCCCATATTCTCTATGGTCGGTTCCTCGCCCAGCTGACGCAGGGCGATCTGGCCGTAGAAGGTGGCCGGCTACTGGGCCGACAGGCGCAGATAGTCCTCGACTCGGTCCTGACGGCCCGACTGCGACGCGGCGCGCGCGGTCCAATAGGCGGCGCCGGCGCGAACCCAGGGGTCCTCGGTCGGATCATTGGCAACCCGTTCGAAGGCGGCGAAGGACTCGTGGAATTGACCTAGCCGCCATTCCGCCAGCCCGACCGTCCACCAGTCGCCGATTTCGCGACCCAGGGCCGAGGCGCCGGTCAGGTCGTCGTTGTTATAGGCGACGCGCGCCGCCTTCATCGGATCGATCGTCGCCCCGCCCGAGACGGCGGAGACGACGCTGTTCCAGGTCCGGCCCAGCAGACCGCCGGGCTTGACCGGCTCGGGCGCGCCGTCAGGGCGGCGGCGCAGGGCCAAGCTATAGACCCGGTCGGCGCAGGGCAGGTCGGAATAGGTTTCGAGCCAGGCCGTCAGCTCCTCATAGGTGGCGACATGCTCGGGGTGGAACAGGCTTTCGAACTCGACCTGACCCAACAGGACCCTGTCCTGGGCCTGACGGGCCGAGGCGCGGGCCGCCTCGATGTCGCCGCGTCTCAGCGCGTCGAAGGCGGTGGTGTAGGACAGGCGGTCCGCTGAACTCAGGGCCGTGGGTCTGACGGAAGCGGAAGCGGCGCCGGACATTCCGTCAAAAGGCGTCTCCGCCAGTGCCGAACCTGCGGCGGTCATCGCAAAAAACAGCGTCGAGGCGAGACTTGCCCGGCGGAATATATTCATACGCGGCGGCCCCGTTGGCGTCGCCCTGCCCGTTCTCGTCAGGCGGGGATCGTGTGGCGTTGGTCGTCAAACGACCAGCATGCCTTAAAGACGCGGTAACCTCAACCTGCGCCGTCCAGACGCGCCGAAAGCGTCAGCAGATCGGCCCACACCTGGCGCTTGGCCTGGGGCTGACGCAGCAGAAAGGCGGGATGCAGGGTCGGCAGGGCAGGGGCGGACAGTCCGCCCTCGGCCAGCCGCCACTCCCGCCACTGGCCGCGCATCTTCATGATCCCGTCCTCGGTCTGCAGCACCGACTTGGCCGAGGCCGCGCCCAGCAGCAGCACGGCCTTGGGCTGAAGCAGGGCGAAGGCGCGCTCGACGAAGGGGGCGCAGACGGCCTGTTCCTGCGGGGTCGGGGTGCGGTTGCCGGGCGGGCGCCAGAAGACGGTGTTGGTGATGAAGACCCTGTCGGTCAGGTCCGCCGCCGCCAGCATCCTGTCCAGCAGCTTGCCGGCCCGGCCCACGAAGGGCTGGCCCAGCCGGTCCTCGTCCGGCCCCGGCCCTTCGCCGATCACCATCACGGCCGCGTTGGGGTCGCCCCGACCGAAGACCGACTGGGTCGCGCCCATGCCGCGCAGGGGACATCCCTCGAACGCCGCCACCGCAGCGGCCAGGTCCTGCAAGGTCGAGGCGCCTGCGGCCAGGCGTCGCGCCTCGGCCATGGCGTCTTCAATGTTTGCGCCGACCAGGGGCGTGACCACTGAAGCGGTGGCCTTCTGCACCGCCTTCAGGGCCGGGGGCGGGGCCAGATGGGTGTGATCCACCGGCGCGTCGCCATAGCAGGCGTCCACCCCCGCATCCCGCCAGAAGGCGAGCAGGGCTTCCACCGCAGCGATGTCATGGTGTTGCGCGTTCATATGTCAGACTACCGATAGGCCTTGACCGCCCTCGCGTCACCTTCCGATAAGCGTCATAACCACACGAACAAGCTGGATTTCAGGGGAAGAACATGGCCGAAGAAGCCATCGAGGGCGGCGCAGAGAACGCCCGCCAGGAAGCGATCATCGACAATCTGCCGCCGCTGGAGGCCCTGGCCGGCGTCGAGCGCGAGGTGATGGAATACGACGTCGTCATCGTCGGCGGCGGCCCGGCCGGCCTGTCGGCCGCCATCCGCCTGAAGCAGCGGGCGGAAAAGGACGGCAAGGAAATCACCGTCGCGGTGCTGGAAAAGGGCGCCGAGGTCGGCGGCCATATCCTGTCGGGCGCGGTGATCGATCCCAAGGCGCTGAACGAACTCTTCCCCGACTGGAAGGACCGCGGCGCGCCGCTGGAGACCCCGGTCACCAAGGACAGGTTCCTGCTTCTGGGCCCGCAAGGTTCGGCCGCCCTGCCCATGCCCCTGCTGCCGCCCTTCATGCACAACCATGGCTGCTACATCGCCTCGCTCGGCAATGTCTCGCGCTGGCTGGGCGAACAGGCCGAGGCCCTGGGCGTCGAGGTCTATCCCGGCATGGCCGCCAGCCATGTGGTCTGGGAAGAAGAGACGGGACGGGTCAAGGGCGTCGTCGCGGGCGTCTTCGGCATCGACCGCGAGGGCAAGCCCACCGGCGACTTCCAGCCGGGCCTCGAACTGCACGGCAAATATGTCTTCATCGCCGAGGGCGTGCGCGGCTCCCTGGCCAAGACCATCATCGCCAAGCACAGGCTTCAGGACGGCAAGTCGCCCCAGAAATATGGCATCGGCCTGAAGGAGCTGTGGCAGGTGCCCGCCGAACAGCACCAGCCGGGCCTGGCCCAGCACACCACCGGCTGGCCACTGGACGAGCACACCGGCGGCGGCAGCTTCCTGTACCATTTCGGCGACCGCTATGTGGCCGTCGGCTATGTCGTTCACCTGAACTACAAGAACCCCTTCCTGTCGCCGTTCGACGAGTTCCAGCGCTTCAAGCACCACCCGTCCATCGCCCTGCATCTGGAAGGCGGCACGCGCATCTCCTACGGCGCGCGGGCCATCACCGAGGGCGGCTTGCAGTCGATTCCGAAGCTCAGCTTCCCTGGCGGCGTCCTGATTGGTTGCTCGGCCGGCTTCGTGAACGTGCCCCGGATCAAGGGCAGCCATAATGCGATGAAGACCGGCATGCTGGCCGCCGACGCCGCCTATGAGGCGGTTCAGGCCGGGCGTGGCGGGGACGAACTGGTCGAATACCAGGCCGCCTTTGAAAAGAGCTGGGTCTTCAAGGAGCTGTCGGTCGTCAAGAACGCCAAGCCCCTGCTGTCCAGGTTCGGCACCACCTTGGGCGGGGCGCTGGGCATGGTCGACATGTGGTGCCGCACCCTGCTGGGCGGCTGGTCGCCGATCCCGACGCTGCAACACGACAAGACCGACGCCGCCTCGACCGAACTGGCGGTTAAGCACAAGCCGATCGTCTATCCCAAGCCGGACGGCAAGCTGTCGTTCGACAAGCTGTCGTCGGTCTTTATCTCCAACACCAACCACGCCGAGGACCAGCCGGCCCACCTGAAGCTGCTGGACCCGTCCAAGCCGATTCAGGTCAACCTGCCGAAATACGGCGAGCCGGCGCGGCTGTATTGCCCGGCGGGCGTCTACGAGGTCGTCTATGCGGACGAGGTCGCCAAGACCGATCCGCGCTTCGTCATCAACGCCCAGAACTGCGTCCACTGCAAAACCTGCGACATCAAGGACCCGTCGCAGAACATCGTCTGGACCACGCCCGAGGGCGGCGGCGGTCCGAACTATCCGAACATGTGAGGCATGACCGGCGCTGGGGTCATAGCCAGCGCCGGATCGTCTCCATGACGACAGCCAGCCGCGCTGCGTCCAACGCGCCGATCCGTTCCGCCGCCGAGGCTTCTATGGTGGCGATCTTCGAGGGGCGCACGACCGATGGCGCGGGCAGGCCGGCTTCCCCATAGCGGTCGCCCAGATCCAGATCGTCGGGCCAGCGTCGGTTGGCGGCGCTGGTGATCATCACCACCCAGATCAAACCGGCCTGATCGCCGATCCCGCCTGCGGACACCACCAATCCCGGCCGATGCTGGCGGGTGTTTCGGTCGGTATAGGGAAAGGGGATGCGGACGACGTCGCCGCGCTCAAAGTCCGGCATAGGCCTTACGGTCCGCCTCGCTGTCCCATTCCTCGAAGGTCGCAAAGGGATCGTCGGCCGCCGGTTTGCGCGCTTTTTTCAACAGCACCCGGTCCCCCTCGATCTCATAGATCAGCTCGTCGCCGTCCTGCAATTTCAGGGCGGCCCGCACCGGCTGGGGAATGGTCGTCTGGGCCTTGGACGTCAGGCGGCTGGTGATCATCATCGCCTCGGTAAGGATTTTCCTTACGGTACGCCCTTATCGGCCTTCGTCAACCATCCGCCCTCTTGCGGGGGCGGGTGAAAGCGTGAAGGGTCGCGGCATGATCGCCTCCCGTTCGCGCCTGTTCGCCGCCTCCCTGACCGTCCTCGCTCTGGCCATGGCTCAGGGCGCAGCGGCGCAGGATTTGCCCGCCGGATCCTTCCAGACCGATCCGGAGCCGGCGGGGCAGCCCGGCCCCTTGATCCAGCCCAAGTTCGAGCCATCCCCGCCCGCCATCATCCTGCGTCCTGATCAGACGCACGAGGACGCCGTGCCCGGCGCCGCGCCCGCCGAGGACGAACCGGAGGACGGCGCGCCTCAAGTCGATACGCCCAACGGCGACCCGGTCATCGACGTCGTCATCAACGACCCGCCGGCCGCCCCGCCCATCCCTGAAATCTGGTCGCCGATCCCGACCGACGCCGAGGGCCGCAGCGCCTATGGCCTCTATCTCGCCGGGAAACTGGCCCTGATGACGGGCGAGGGAGAAAAGGGCGCCGACTGGCTGGCCCAGGCCAACGCCCTGACTCCGGAACAGCCGCGCATACGCGAACAGGCCTTCACCTCCGCCCTGCTCAGCGGCGATCTTGATGTCGCGGCGCGTCTGGCCCCCACCGCCGACGCCTCGCCCGCCTTCACCGAGGGCGGTCGACTGATCTCGGCCATTCAAAACTTTGTCCATGGCGACCCCCGCGCCGCCAACGCCGCCCTGGCCGGCCGCCCCATCGCCGCTCCGCACAGCCGCGCCGGCCTGATGGTCGCGCCGTGGATCGCGGCGGCCGCCGGCGACTGGACCCGCGCCTTGGCCGCGCCCCCGGCCCAGGGCGACGCCCTGACCCTGGCCTTCGCTCGCCAGAACCGCGCCCTGCTGCTGGAGAAGCGCCGGAAATTCGCTGAGGCCGAATCCGAGCTGAAGGCCCTGTCCGACATGCCGACCATCGGCGCCCTGTTCCACCGGTCCTATGGCGAGTTCCTGGAGCGACGCGGCAAGCGGGACGAGGCCTTGGCCGTCTATCAAGCCGCCGTCGAGGGGCAGGTCGTCGATCTGGCCACCACCCGCGCCCTGGTGCGGGCCCGCTCCGGCGGTCGTCCCCCCGCCGCGCCCGACTTCCGCCAGGGCGCGGCTCAGGCCCTGACCACGGCCGCCGCCCAGGCCGTGGCCGAACGCGGCAATGAGTTCGCGGTGGTCTATCTGCGGCTCGCCCTGAACCTGCGCGAGGACGCCGCCACCCAGATCCAACTGGCCCAGGTGCTGGACCGGGTCGGGCTGAAGGCCGCCGCTCGCACCGCGCTTTCGCGTGTCGGGCCACAGGATCCGGTCCTCTACGCCAACGCCCGCGCCCAGCTGGCCCTCAGTCTGGCCGAGGACGAGCAGCTCGACGCGGCCCTGACCGAACTGCGCGCCGCCGCTGCGGCCCAGCCGAACGACGCGCGCATCGCCCTGGTGATGGCCGGCCAGCTGCTTCAGCTGGAACAGCACCAGGCGGCGCTCGACCTGCTGAACGGCCCGCTGCTGAACACGGCCAACCAGGGCGCCCAGATCCACTTCCTGCGCGGCGTGGCGCTGGAATCGCTGAACCGCATCCCCGAGGCCGAGGCCGAACTATGGGCCGCGCACCAGGCCGATCCGAACAACGCCGACACCCTGAACTATCTCGGTTATCTGTGGGTGGACCGGGGGCTGCGCGTCGATCAAGGCGCGGGCCTGCTGGCCCAGGCCCACGCCGCCGATCCCGAGAACGGGAACATCCAGGACTCCCTGGGCTGGGCCCAGTTCAAACAGGGCTATTTCGATAGCGCCGTCGTCACCCTGGAAGAGGCGGCCGACAAGGAGCCCGCCAACGCCGAAATCAACGACCACCTGGGCGACGCCTATTGGCGCGTCGGTCGTCGGCGCGAGGCGGTCTGGCTGTGGAACCGCGTCCTGAGCCTGGACCCCGACGCCGAACGCAAGGCCGACGTGGAGCGCAAGATCGCCAATGGTCTGGACGACGCCGCGCCCGCGACCGGCGTGTCGCAATAGGCCGCCGATCTCCTCCCTTTTCCCCTCACTCCCGTCATCCTAGGGCTTGTCCCTAGGATCCATACTCCCGGTGTCCGACGAAGGCGCATCCTGCGGACACACCGGGCGTATGGATCCTCGCCACAAGGGCGAGGATGACGAACAGGATGGGGGAGAGGGGCGCCGTATTCCCCGTTTCGACCCAGCCCCCAAGTCGCTAAGACCTACTCCATGCCCCCGCTTTCGGCCCTGGCTCCGGCCAAGATCAATCTGTTCCTGCACGTCGGCCCGGTGGACGCCGACGGCTATCATCCGCTGTCCAGCCTGGTCGCCTTCGCCGATGTCGGCGACCGGGTGACGGTCGAACCGGCGGAGCGCCTGTCCCTGACCGTGACCGGCCCGTTCGGCGCAGGCCTGGCGGCCGAGCCAGATAATTTGATCCTGCGCGCCCTTCGCGCCCTGGGCGAGGCGACGGGAACCGGCGAACCGCCGCTGAAGGTCACGCTGGACAAGTGTCTGCCCATCGCCGCCGGCCTGGGCGGGGGCTCGTCCGATGCGGGGGCGGCGCTGAAGCTGGCGCGTCAGGCCCTGGGGCTGGACCTCGACGATGCGGCGTTGGAGGCTGTGGCGGGGGTGATCGGCGCCGACGGCCCCATGTGCTTGCGGATGCGCACCGCCTGGGCCGAGGGCCGGGGCGATGTCCTGACCGACGAACCGCGCCTGCCGCCGCTGTGGGCTGTGCTGTTCAATCCGGGAGTTCCGTCCCCCACGGGGGCCGTCTACCGCGCCTATGACGCCGGCCCGACTCGCGCCGCCGACCGGCCCGCGCCGCCTGTGGACTGGAGCCCCGCGGCCGTCATCGACTGGCTGGCGGGCCTGCGCAATGATCTTCAGCCCCCCGCCGAGGCCCTGACCCCCGCCATAGCCGGCGCGGTTCAGGCCGTGGCGGCGGCGCCCGGCGTGGCCCTGGCGCGGATGTCCGGCTCGGGCGCCACCGTCTTCGGCCTGTGCCGGTTCAGCGAGGACGCGGCCGCTGCCGCAGCCTCTCTGTCGGCCGCCCATCCCACGGCCTGGGTCGCCGCGACCCGGCTCGCCGCCGCCTGAGCCATAAATCCCCAGCGCGTGTTGAAGCGCGCGGCGCCGGGCCCTATGGTCCGCCGTCCTTTTTCCAGCCCCTCTCGAGCCCGATTTGACCACCCCGACCGAGCCGCTCGCCTTCCAGGATCTGATCCTGACCCTGCACCGCTATTGGGGTGATCAGGGCTGCGCCATTCTTCAGCCCTATGACATCGAAGTCGGGGCGGGCACCCTCCACCCCGCCACCGTCCTGCGCGCGCTCGGCCCCAAGCCGTGGAAGGCCGCCTATGTCCAGCCCAGCCGCCGCCCCGGCGACGGCCGCTATGGCGAAAACCCGAACCGCCTCCAACACTATTACCAATACCAGGTGATACTAAAACCGAACCCGGACAATCTTCAGGAGCTCTATCTCGGCTCGCTGGCGGCGATCGGGATCGATCCGAAGCTGCACGATATCCGCTTCGTCGAGGACGACTGGGAGAACCCGACCGTGGGGGCCTGGGGCCTGGGGTGGGAGGTGTGGTGCGACGGGATGGAGGTGACGCAGTTCACCTATTTCCAGGGCGTCGGCGGCATCGAGGTGGACGTGGTCTCGGGCGAGCTGACCTACGGGCTGGAGCGTCTGGCCATGTATGTTCAGGGCGTGGACAACGTCTATGACCTCAAGTTCACCAAGGAGGGCCTGACCTATGGCGAGGTCTTCCTGGAGAACGAGCGCCAGCAGTCGGCGGCCAACTTCCATGGCTATGACGTGGACGGTCTGAAGCGCCGGTTCGAGGATATGGTGGCCGAGGTCTCGCGCCTGCTGGCCATGACCGGACCCCAGGGCCAGCCCTTGGTCCTGCCGGCCTATGATCAGGTGCTGAAGGCCAGCCACCTGTTCAACCTGATGGACGCCCGCGGCGCCATCGCCGTCGCCGAACGCCAAAGCTACATCGGCCGCATCCGCGAACTCTGCAAAGCCTGCGCCCTCGCTTACGTTGAACAAGAGCGGAAAACCGCCTGATGCCCCAACTCCTCCTCGAAATCTTCTCCGAAGAAATCCCCGCCCGCATGCAGCAGGGCGCCGCGCGCGATCTGGAGCGCATGGTGTCCGACCGGCTGAAGGCCGCCGGCCTGACCTGGGACGCCCTGACGACCTATGCCGGTCCGCGCCGCCTGACCCTGGTGATCGACGGCCTACCCGCCGCCACGCCGGACCGCGAGGAAGAGGTCAAGGGCCCGCGCGCCTCGGCCCCGGAACAGGCGCTTGAAGGCTTCCTGCGCAAGACCGGCCTGACCCGCGATCAACTGACCGAGCGTGACGGCGTCCTGTTCGCCGTCCTGTCGTCCAAGGGTAGGGCCACGACCGATCTGGTCGCCGAGACGGTGGACCAGGTCATCCGCACCTTCCCCTGGCCCAAGTCGATGCGCTGGGGCTCGGGAACCCTGCGCTGGGTGCGCCCGATCAAGCGCATCCTGTGCATTTTTGACGGCAAGGTCGTGCCGTTCGAGATCGACGGGATTCAATCCGACGCGATCACCGAGGGCCACCGTTTCATGGGTTCGGGTCAGTTGCTGAAGGTCAGCGACTTCGTCGACTACCGCACCCAGCTGGAAAAGAACTTCGTCCTGATCGACGTGGCCGACCGCAAGCTGCGCATCCTGGAACAGGCCAAGGCCGCCTGCGCCGCGCGCGGCCTCAGCCTGGTCGACGACGACGGCCTGCTGGACGAGGTGGCGGGCCTGGCCGAATGGCCGACCCCGATCCTGGGCGACATGGACCCGCAGTTCCTGGCCCTGCCGCCCGAGGTCGTGCGCCTGTCGATGAAGGTGCACCAGAAGTATTTCGCCGTCCGCGATCCCTCGAAAGAGGGTCTGGCCCCCAACTTCCTCGTCGTCGCCAATGTCGAGGCGACCGACGGCGGCAAGGCCCTGGCCGCCGGCAACAGCCGCGTCCTGTCCGCCCGCCTGAACGACGCCCGCTTCTTCTGGGACGAGGACCAGAAGGTCGGCTTCGACGCCTGGAACGCCAAACTGTCCGACGTCACCTTCCACGCCAAACTGGGCACATTGGCCGAGCGGGTCGAGCGTATCGCCGCCCTTGCCCGCGAGATCGCGCCCCTGGTCGGCGCCGACGCCGACGAAGCCGAGATGACGGCGCGTCTGTCCAAGGCCGACCTGCTGTCGGGCATGGTCAGCGAATTCTCGGAACTGCAGGGGATTATGGGCGGCTATTACGCCCGCACCGCAACGAACTTCCCCACCCGGGCTTCGCTGCGCTCCGCCGTCCCTCCCCATAAAGGGGAGGGAGAAGTTGCGCTCGATCCTCTCCCTCCCCTTGATGGGGAGGGACCGGGAGGCGAAGCCGACCGCGGGTGGGGCCGTGACCAGCGCGACCGCATCGCCGACGCCGTCCGCGATCACTATAAGCCGCAAGGCCCCGCCGACACGGTGCCGACGGCGCCCGTTACGGTCGCCGTCGCCCTGGCCGACAAGCTGGACACCCTGGTCGGCTTCTTCGCCATCGATGAGAAGCCCACGGGGTCGAAGGACCCGTTCGCGCTGCGGCGTGCGGCGCTGGGGGTGATCCGGCTGGTGCTGGAGAATGGGGTTCGGATTAGTTTCTCAGCCCTCATTCCGCCTGTGCTGAGGAGATCGCTCCTAAATGCAGGAACGGCTGCTTTAACGGATATCAATGGGCAGCCTCTGCGCGACGTGTTCTACGAAGGGAACAGGATTTCCAACATAGCTCAGTATCAAACGGAGCTTTTGAGAAGGCTGAGGTTCGCGTCGGGAATTCAGAGCGACGAAGAGGTGCTAGTCAGCGCAGTGCTCGCCTTCTTCGCCGACCGCCTGACCGTCCTCCTCCGCGACCATGGCCAGCGCCACGACCTCGTCGCCGCCGTCTTCGCCCCCATTGCTGGGAAGGCCGACGACGATCTCGTCCGCATCGTCCGCCGCGTGGAAGCGCTGGCCGCCTTCCTCGCCACCGACGACGGGGCCAATCTGCTGGCCGGCTACAAGCGCGCAACCTCTCTTCTTGAGAAGGAAGAGAAGAAGGGGTGGAAACCCGGCATGGTCCAGACCGGCCTGCTGAACCAGCCCGAGCCCGAGACCGTCCTGGCCTTCGCCGTCGGCGCCGCCCGCACCGCCGTGGAGACCGCGCTGGAGACCGAGGACTTCGCCGCCGCCATGACCGCCCTGGCCGGCCTGCGCGCCCCGGTGGACCGGTTCTTCGAGGACGTGCTGGTCAACTCCGACGTGGCTGAGGAGCGCGACAACCGGCTGAAACTGCTGGGTCAGGTGCGGGACGTGATGGGGCAGGTGGCGGACTTCGGTCAGATCGCGGGCTGATCAAAACCGCCTCCCTCTCCCGGCGGGAGAGGGCTTGAGCGCCCGAGAGCGCAGCGATCGGTCTTCGCGCGAAAGGGTGAGGGGCACGGTGGTGCGACTTGGCCCACCGGCCGACCCTCATCCGGCCCTTCGGGCCACCTTCTCCCAACGGGAGAAGGGAGGGGCGGGCGGTTTTAGGTATATCTAGACTCAGTCTTTCATCGTCGGACCCGCCTTGACCCCAGTTTCGGACATCGCCGCCAAAACCCCTGCCTGGGTCTGCGCGCCCGGCGTGCTGAAGGTCCCGTTTCTCGACGTCTTTCTGAACGAATACGACCTGCGTCGCCTGCCGGGCGCCGAGGTTCAGGCCGTGCTGGGCTGGGGCATGAAGCCCACCGCCGCCGCCGGTCGTCGCTGGGCGGAAGCGAACAACCGCCCCTATGTCGCGCTGGAGGATGGCTTCCTGCGCTCGGTCGGCCTGGGGGAGGCGGGGGCGGCCAGTCTCAGCCTGATCGTCGATGATCTGGGCGTCTATTATGACGCCACCCGGCCCAGCCGGCTCGAACATCTGATCCAAACCGCCGACGCCTGGTGCGACGCCGCAACGACCACCCGCGCCCGCGCCCTGATCGACCGGATCGTCGCCTCGGGCGTGTCCAAGACAAACATGGGCGGGCCGCTAGACCCCGGCCTGCTGCGGCCCGGCCGCCGCGTCCTGATCGTGGACCAGACCTTCGGCGACGCCTCCATCGGCTATGGGCTGGCGACGCAAGACAGTTTCGACGCCATGGTCGCCGCCGCCCGGCGTGACGAACCCGAGGCCCAACTGATCGTCAAACGCCACCCGGCGGTGGCGGCGGGCAGGAAGCGGGGCTGCGTCACCGACCTGTCCGGCGTCACCCTGGTGGACGCCGACGTGCGGCCGGCCGACCTGCTGGCGGCGGTGGACGCCGTCTATTGCGTCACCTCTGCGCTCGGATTCGAGGCCCTGTTGCGCGGCCTGCCGGTGCGCTGTTTCGGGGCGCCCTTCTATTCCGGCTGGGGGCTGACGACCGACGCCGTGGCCACCGGCCGACGCGGCGTCGCCCGCACGGTGGAACAGGTCGCCGCCGCCGCCCTGATCGCCTACAGCCGCTATGTCGATCCCGTCACCGGCGAGCGGTGTGAGGCCGAACAGGCGCTGGAGCGGTTGATTGCGCTCCGTGACCGCGCCGACCGTCTGGCGGGGCCCTGGTCCGCCGTCGGCTTCGCCCCGGCCAAACGGCCGCCGGTGCGCCGCCTGCTGAACTCGCCCAAGGCGCGGATGCGATACTTCATGTCGCCGTCCCGCGCCGCCGCCCATGCCGCCGCCACGAACGGCCGGCTGATCTGGTGGGCGGGCAAGGAGAGCGAGGCCGTGCGCCAGGCCGCCGCCGACTTTAGCGGCCCGACCGTCCGCATGGAGGACGGCTTCATCCGCTCGCGCGGCCTGGGGTCGGATTTCGTCGGCGCCCTGTCCGTCGCCCTGGACGACCAGGGCGTCTATTACGACCCGTCGCGCCCGTCGCGGCTGGAGACCCTGATCGAGACGACCGAGGCCACGCCGGAGCAACTGGCCCGCGCCGCCGCCCTGCGGACCCGCATCGTCGAGGCGGGCCTGTCGAAATACAATCTGAAGGGCCAGGCGCCGGCCGACTGGCCTGCGGATCGCGACATCCTGCTGGTCGTCGGCCAGGTCGAGAACGACAAGTCGATCCTGCTGGGCTGCGAGCCCGATCTGGCCACCAACTCCGCCCTGGTCGAGGCGGCGCGGGCCGATCATCCCGACGCCTTCCTGGTCTATCGCAACCACCCCGACGTTTTGGCCGGCAACCGGCCGGGTCGGCTGGAGGCCTCGGCCCTGGCCTCGGTGGACGCCAGCGCGGACGGGTTGGACATCATCGACTGCCTGAACGCCTGCGCGCGGGTGGCGACCCTGACTTCCCTGACCGGGTTCGAGGCCCTGATGCGGGGCAAGGCCGTGTCGGTCTATGGCCGGCCCTTCTATGCGGGGTGGGGTCTGACCGACGACCGGCTGGGGTTTGAACGCCGGACCCGCCGGGCGACCGTCGATCATCTGATCCTGGCCGCCCTGATCCATTATCCCCTCTATGTCACCCCGACGGGCTGGCCCTGCGAGGCCGAGGATCTGGTCCAGGCCCTGATCGCCGCCCGCGACCAGCCGCCGCCCAAGGCGCCGCGCGGCCAGATCCAACGCTGGGCCGCGGGGATCATCGCCAGTCTCGACCGCAGGCCGCCGCCGTCCTATTGAAGGCGTTCGCAAAGGAAACTGTCTACCCGTGACCCACGCCGTTATTGCCGCCACCGGCCTCTTCACCCCCGAACAATCGGTCTCCAACGCCGAACTGGTCGACAGCTACAACGCCTGGGCCGACGGCTGGAACGCCCGCCACGCGGCCCAGATCGAGGCCGGCGAGCTGGAGGCGAAGTCGCACTCCTCGCCCGAGTTCATCGAAAAGGCCTCGGGCATCAAACAGCGGTTCGTGCTGGACAAGGCCGGGGTGATCGACCCCGAACGGATGGCGCCCAACCTGCCGGAACGCAGCAATGACGAGCTGTCGATCCTGGCCGAGATGGCGGTCAAGGCCGCCCGCCAGGCCATTGAGGCCTGGGGCAAGCCGGTCAGCGAGATCGGCGCCGTCCTTTGCGCCGCCTCCAATATGCAACGCCCCTATCCGGCCATGGCCATCGAGGTGCAGCAGGCCCTGGGGATCGAGGGCTTCGCCTTCGACATGAATGTAGCCTGTTCTTCCGCCACCTTTGGCGTCAAGACGGCGGCCGATTTCATCGCCGGCGGGTCGGTCAAGGCCGTGCTGATGGTCAACCCCGAGGTCTGTTCGGCCCACCTGAACTTCACCGACCGCGACAGCCATTTCATCTTCGGCGACGTGGCCACGGCGGTGATCGTGGAGTCGTCAGAGACGGCCGGACCGGGCGGCTGGGACGTGCTGGGGTCGCGGCTGAAGACGGTCTTCTCGAACAATATCCGCAATAATTTCGGCTTCCTGAACCGCAACGCCCGCGACACCGACCATCTGGATTCGCCGGTCGCCGACGACAGCGCCCAGAACGACAAGCTGTTCATCCAGCAGGGCCGCAAGGTCTTCCGCGACGTGGTGCCGATGGTGTCGGACATGATCATCGACCACGCCGGCGAACTGGGCCTGAACCCGCACGAATTGAAGCGGTTGTGGCTGCACCAGGCCAACATCAACATGAACACCATGATCGGCAAGAAGGTGCTGGGCCGCGAGCCGTCGTCGGATGAGAATGTCATTATCCTGGACGACTACGCCAACACCTCCTCGGCCGGCTCGATCATCGCCTTCCACCTGCACAACGACGGCTTCGCCCCCGGCGAGACCGGCCTGATCTGCAGCTTCGGCGCCGGCTATTCCGCCGGGACGGTGTTCGTGCGCAAGCGCGGCTAGGCGGCGGGCTTGCCCGTCTGCGGGTGAGCCTTCTTCCATTCCATCGCCCGCCGGACGCGGTTCTCGACGCTGGGGTGGTCGTAGAACAGGAACTCCTCGACGGCCGAGGGCGAGGGCGCACGGTATTCGGCGGTCTTGACCAGGGCCTTGGACAGGCCGTCGGGCTCATTGGCGTGGACCAGCGAGAAATGGTCCGCATCCTCTTCGATCGTCCGGGTCATGGTCGCGAACACCGGCGTCGCCAGCACGCCCAGGAAGGCCAGGATCAGAGCCAGCACCGGCAGGCCGGCCGGATCGGCGATCTCGCCCACCCTGTCGGCGCCCAGCAGCCTGCGCCCCAGCGGATACAGCCGGTCGGTCAGCCAGAAGGCCAGGGCCGTCAGCCCGACCAGTATCGCGACCATCCACAGCACATGACTGCGCGCATAATGGCCCATCTCGTGGCCCACCACGCCGCGCACCTCGGCCAGGTCCGCGCCCTTCTTGAACATGGTGTCGCTCATCGCCACCCGCGCCGAGCCGAACAGGCCCGAGACATTGGCGGTGTAGCGGTCGGACTGTTTGGAGCCGTCATAGATGAAGATCTTGTCCGACGGCGTGCCCGTCTCCTCGGCCAGGGCCACGACGGCGTCGCGCACGGGTCCGTTGGGGGCGGGGGTATAGGTGTTGAAGATCGGCTCGATCACCAGGGGCGAAACGATCAGGCCGACCACGATGAAGGCGGCCGTGACGCCGGACGCCCAGGCCCACCAGAACCGCCGCGCGCGCCGGATCAGCGCATAGATGGCCACCAGCAGCAGCGACGTCACCACGACCGAGATCGCCGCCCCGATCGCCGCCTCGCCCAGCCATCCGCCCAGGGCCTGGCTGGTCAGGCCGTATTGCTTCTCGCGCCACCAGCTTTCGTAGATCGACCAGGGCAGGGTCAGCACCCAGCTCATCACCGAATAGATCAGGGCGACGACGAAGCTGACGGCCAAAGGCCTGCGACGCCTCCGCTCCATCCGGCTGCGGATCATGACCAGCAGGTCGGTGCGCACGATGATCCAGGCGACGAGGGCGGAAACCAGGAAGCCCCACAGGATCAGCCAGTGCGATCCTTGCGTATAGGCCACCGCCCGCGCGGTCTCCTGCGGCGACAGCGTCGCCAGCCATTGAGTGGTCGCCGCAGCGGGATCGAAATCGGTCATTAAAGTCTTCCCTTTAAAGAACCAGAGCGCTTGATCCGCGTTATGTCAGGTTAATTCCTGTCCATGATGATTTTCGGGTCGGCCACGCTTGAATCCTGTACGGGTTTTTGCGACGCCTTTCTTTGTCGAGAACAGGGGAGTTCCCAGATGGCTCAGACGACACCGAAGACGGTGCTGGAAAGCCTGGCCCAGGATATCGCCGCCGTGCTCAAGAGCATGGGCGGTTCGGCCCATCAGAACCTGGTCGTGGACTGCGTCGCGGCCCTCAAACGTCAGCGCGGCGAGGCGGTCAACACGCCTGATCTGCGCCAGAAGATCATCGAGACCTTCGAACAATATCGGGACTGGTTCATCCGTCCGTTCGGCGAAGGCTCGCAACGCTGGGCCCTGGCCGGCGACTTCGCCTAAACCGCACAGCAGAAGGCGCGCTCCTCGCGGAGCGCGCCTTCTTCATTTCGCCTGATCCCTGGGATCAGAAGCGGCGGATGTAGCTGACCGAATAGGCGTCGGCTTCGCCCGCGTCGTCGCGGTAGTCGCGACGGGTCCAGTCGGCCCGCACGCCGTTCACGCCATCGACGTAGTAGTTGGCGCCCACGCCATAGTTCCAGCTGTCGCCGCCCACGTCGGTATTGGCGCCGGGGAACTCCTGCTTCAGCTCGGTGTGGCCGTAGCCGCCGCGCGCGAACAGCTCCAACTTGTCCGACACCGGGTATTTGCCGACCACATAGCCGGCGGCGTCCCACTCGTGCTTGGTCGAGCCGTCGACGCCGGCGACGGTAAAGTCGTCGTCCTTCACGCCGACCGAGGCTTCGGTCTCGACGGCCAGGTAACGGTTCAGGTTTACGCCCAGACGACCGGTGACGGCGCCCGTGGTTGCATTGTCGCCTTCAAGATGAGTGTAGCCCAACGAGCCGTAACCGCGCGGCTCTGGATTGGTTTGCGCAAAGGCCGGTGCAGCGATTGCAGACACGGCGACAGCCGCGAGAAGAATGTTACGCATTGTTTCTTATTAACTCCTAGATGTGATCACCTGGTGGATCATCGGCCCCATCCAGCGAATGCTTAAATAGATGACGCCGTCGTCTGTTCCATGGCGGGTCAAACGCGGCCGACGTCTGTGCGCGCGGAGACACACACTGCGTTCCGTCAAGTACGACGAAAATGCGACGCCCAACGAAAAGGGGCGGCGCCTCGCAGCGCCGCCCCTGGTCCCAGACCCTGATTGACGGATCAGCGGTCCTTTTCACGCTCCACATTCAGCGCCGCCTGGGCCGCCGCCAGTCGGGCGATGGGCACGCGGTAGGGCGAGCAGGAGACGTAATCCAGCCCAGCCTTTTCGCAGAAGGCGATCGACGACGGGTCGCCGCCATGTTCGCCGCAGATGCCCAGCTTGACCTCGGGCCGCACGGCGCGACCCCGCTCGGCCGCGATCTCGATCAGGCCGCCGACGCCGTCCTGGTCCAGACGCACGAAGGGGTCTGTCTCGAAGATGCCCTTGTCCAGATAGGCCTGCAGGAACCGCCCCGAGTCGTCGCGGCTGATGCCGAAGGTCGTCTGGGTCAGGTCATTGGTGCCGAAGCTGAAGAACTGGGCGTATTCGGCCAGGTCCCCGGCGCGGATGGCGGCGCGGGGCAGTTCGATCATGGTCCCGACCAGATAGTCGACGCTGTCGCCGGCGTCGGCGAACACGGCCTGGGCCGTGCGGTCGGTCAGCTCACGCAGATATTTCATCTCCAGACCCAGGGCGACCAGCGGGTGCATGATCTCCGGGATCGGCGCCACGCCCGAGCTCCTCTTCACCGCCAGCGCGGCCTCCAGCACGGCCCGCACCTGCATCTCGTAGATCTCGGGATAGGCCACGCCCAGCCGGCAGCCGCGGTGGCCCAGCATGGGGTTGGTCTCGTGCAGCTCCTTGGCCCGGCGCTTCAGCTTCTCGGCGTCGATGCCCGACGAGGCGGCCAGGGCGTCGATGTCCTCGTCCGTGTGGGGGATGAACTCGTGCAGCGGCGGGTCCAGCAGGCGCACCGTCACCGGCAGACCGGCCATGATCTCGAACAGTTCGACGAAGTCAGACTTCTGGAACGGCGCGATCTTGGCCAGGGCCGTGCGGCGTCCCGCCTCGTCGTCGGCCAGGATCATCTCGCGCACGGCGGCGATCCGGGTGTCGTCGAAGAACATGTGCTCGGTCCGGCACAGGCCGATGCCCTCGGCGCCAAAACCGCGCGCGGTCTTGGCGTCCAGCGGCGTCTCGGCATTGGCCCGCACCTTCAGGCGGCGCACCTTGTCGGCCCAGCCCATCAGGGTCTGGAAGTCGCCGGTCAGTTCCGGCTCGATCATCGGCACGGCGCCGTCCAGCACCTCGCCCTTCGAGCCGTCGATGGTGATGATCTCGCCGGCCTTGAAGGTGCGGCCGCGTGCGGTGAAGACGCCCTTGGCCTCGTCGATGTGGATCTCGCCGGCGCCCGAGACGCAGGCCCGGCCCATGCCGCGCGCCACCACGGCGGCGTGGCTGGTCATGCCGCCCCGCGCCGTGACGATGCCGCGGGCGGCGTGCATGCCGTGGATGTCCTCCGGGCTGGTCTCCTCGCGCACCAGGATGACGGCCTCGCCCAGGCCGGCCATCCGTTCGGCCTCGTCAGCGTCGAACACGATCTTGCCGGTCGCCGCGCCGGGCGAGGCGGGCAGGCCGGCGGCGACCACGGTGCGGGCCGCGTCCGGGTCCAGGGTCGGGTGCAGCAGTTGGTCCAGCGCCGACGGCTCGACCCGGCTGATCGCCTCTTCCTGGCTGATCACACCTTCGGCCGCCAAATCCACGGCCACCTTCAGCGCCGACTTGGCGGTGCGCTTGCCGTTGCGGGTTTGCAGCATCCAGAGCCGGCCCTGTTCGACCGTGAACTCGATGTCCTGCATGTCGCGGTAATGGCTCTCCAGCGTGTTCACCACCGTGACGAACTGGCCGAACACCTCGGGCATGGCCTCTTCCATCGAGGGGGCGGTCTCGCCCATCTCCTCGCGGCCGATCTTGGTCAGGCTTTGCGGCGTGCGGATGCCCGCGACCACGTCTTCGCCCTGGGCGTTGATCAGGAACTCGCCGTACAGGCGCGCCTCGCCGGTCGAGGGGTTGCGGGTGAAGGCCACGCCGGTGGCCGAGGTCTCGCCCATATTGCCGAACACCATCGACTGGACGCTGACGGCCGTGCCCCAGCTCTCGGGGATGTCGTGCATGCGGCGATAGAATTTGGCCCGGTCGTTCATCCAGCTGGCGAAGACGGCGCCGACCGCGCCCCACATCTGGTCGCGAGGATCCTGCGGGAAGGGGTGGCCCAGTTCGCGTTCGACCACGGCCTTGTAGTCGACGACGATCCGTTCCCAGTCCTCGGCCTTCAGATCGGTGTCGATGCTGACGCCCAGCCGATCCTTGTGTGCGTCCAGAACCTCTTCGAAATCGTCGTGGCTCAGGCCCAGCACCACGTTCGAATACATGGTGATGAAGCGGCGGTAGGAGTCGAAGGCGAAGCGCCGGTCGCCCGACAGTTTGGCCAGACCCTCGACCGTCTGGTCGTTCAGGCCCAGGTTCAAGACCGTGTCCATCATGCCCGGCATCGACGCCCGCGCGCCCGATCGCACCGAGACCAGCAGCGGGTTCTCGACATCGCCGAAGGTCTTGCCAACGATGGCTTCGACCTTGGCCAGGGCGGCCTTCACCTGGTCTTCCAGATCGGCGGGATAGGTCTCGCCGTTGGTGTAGAAATAGGTGCAAACCTCGGTCGTGATGGTGAAACCGGGCGGGACGGGCAGTCCGAGCGAGGACATTTCCGCCAGGTTCGCGCCCTTGCCGCCGAGAAGATTCTTCATCGACGCGTCGCCGTCGGCGGACCCGCCGCCGAAGCCGTAAACCCACTGAGTCATCTATAGCCCCTGAGCTAGGAGAAGGTTCGGCGGGTTGGCCCGCTCGCAGATGCAACATGATCTAGCGCGGCAAAACCGGCTTGACCATGGCGGATGTAACAATGCGTGAGCGGGAAACCGGTTTCCCATGCTCAGGGCCGGCGTCACCCCCCGTTCGCCTTCGCGAACGGGGAGGCGAGGTCATCGGTTTTCGCCGACTCGGAACAGCAACGACCCGTCGCCGTAGGAATAGAAGCGGTAGCCGTCAGCGACGGCGTGGGCGTAGGCGGTCTTCATCGCAGCGCGGCCGGCGAAGGCGCTGACCAGCATGAAGAGGGTGGATCTGGGCAGGTGGAAATTGGTCATCAGCACGTCCACGGCGCGGAAGCGGTAGCCGGGGGTGATGAAGATGGCGGTGTCGCCGTGGAAGGGGCGGATCTCGCCGGCCTCGGTCGTGGCGGATTCCAGCAGGCGTAGCGAGGTGGTGCCGACGCAGACGATGCGGCCGCCGGCGGCGTGGACGGCGTTCAGGGCGGCGGCGGTCTTGGGCGAGACCTCGCCCCATTCGCTGTGCATCTTGTGGTCGGCCAGGTCGTCGGCCTTGACCGGCAGGAAGGTGCCGGCGCCGACGTGCAGGGTGACGGCGTGGGTCGAGACGCCCCTGGCCCGGATCGCCTCGAGCAGGGCGGGGGTGAAGTGCAGGCCCGCCGTGGGGGCGGCGACCGAGCCGTCGTGTTCGGCGAAGACGGTCTGATAGTCCGACCGGTCGCGGTCGTCCTCGGGCCGTTTGGCGGCGATATAGGGGGGCAGGGGCATGACCCCGACGTCGCGGATCGCGTCGTCCAGGGCCAGGCCGGACAGGTCGAACTTCAGGGTGATCAGGCCGTCGTCGCCCTTGTCGGCGACGGTGGCTTCCAGCGTCTGGAAAGCAATCCTGTCGCCCGGCTTGATCCGCTTGCCGGGTTTCATGAAGGCGGACCAGACGTCGGGGGCGTCGCGGTGGTGAAGCGTGGCCTCGACGGCGACAGTCAGGGTTTCCGTCTCGGCGCCGGGAACAGGGTTGGGACGGGTGCGGACGCCCGACAGGCGGGCGGGGATGACGCGGGTGTCGTTGAAGACCAGGGCGTCGCCGGGCCTCAGGAAGTCGGGCAGGTCGCGGATGATCCGGTCGTCCAGCGCGCCGTCCTTCACCACCAGCAGCCGTGCGGAATCGCGCGGATCGGCGGGGCGCAGGGCGATGCGGTCCTCGGGCAGGTCGAAGTCGAAATCGGCGGTCTTCATCAGGCGGGAGGTAACGTCATCGCCGCGAGGTGGAAAGGCCCTTCAGCGCGAACCCGTCGGTTGGGGGCGGGGCGTCGGTGGCTGTGACGGAGGCCGTTGCGACGTCACCGGCGGCATAGGAATACGCGGCTGTGTATTCGGAAGGACGTGGCCTTCCTCCAGTCGGCGGACATCGGCCTGCGAACCATCTTGCAAGGGGTGTGGCGACATTTCAGCCCTCATCCATGACGTAGCTGTTCATATAGTCGGCGGCGTCCCTGTCCGCAGCCTCGACCCATCTTACCTTTTCCGGCAGCGACGCGCCAGCGAACGCCCGGTTCTGAGCCGCCAGGCATTTCCGTTTTAAGGTCATGGTCCGGTTGTGGATTTCTTCTTCGCTGATCGTCAGTCGTGCGACCTTCATCCAGTCCGCTTCGGCCGCAAGCGCCAGGGTCTCCAAATCAGCACCGAATTTCGCCAGCATCCGCTTTCTGTTCTGGAAGGGGAGGTAGGGTTTCACCGCGCTGATCACCTGGGCAGCAGCGATGGCGGCGCCCCAAACCCAGCCGATGTGGTTCCAGATCGCCCAGCCTGCGATTGCGCCGCTGGACATGATCGCGGTGAAGATATTGATCCAGCGATCAATCGTCTCGACCCGCGAGTGGTAGCGGGAAATATAGATGGCGTCGCGTTTCAGGCGGGCGAATTGATCCCAATAGCGACGCTGGACGTCCTGTGTATCCATGTTGATCTCCCCTCTGATTGGACTTAGCCCAGAAGGGGGATGTCCGGCAATCTAGGGTTAGTCTCAGTTCTCCTCTAGGTGGAGTTCGCGCTCAGCCTGAACCTCCGTCCCCTTTCGGTGTTGATGGGGCATGAAAAGCCTCGCACTCCTCCCGTCCGTCCTCATCGGCGCCGTCGCCAGCGCCCGATCCATGACGCCCATGGCCGCCATAGCCGGGGTGCGGCTGGCGCACCGGAACACGCCGGGGCGATTGCTGTTGCTGGATCATCCGCTGTTCAAGTTCGGCGGCCTGGCCATGGGGGTGGGCGAGCTGTTCGGCGACAAGATGAAGTCGGCGCCTGACCGGACGGTGTTCCTGGGCCTGCTGGCGCGGGTGATGAGCGCGGGGATCGCGGGCTCGGCCCTGGCGCCGCGCGGGCGTGAAAAACTGGGTGCGGCCCTGGCGGTCGGGACGGCCGTGCCCCTGGCCTATCTGGGGCTGGCGGGGCGCAAGAGGGCGATGAAGCGGATCGGGCAGTCGAAGAGCGGCCTGATTGAGGATGCGATCATCGTGGCGGCGGGGGCTGCGGTGGTGAGTTGGGCGGTCGGAGCGTTCGACCGACGAGGCTGACGGTGTATGGCGAGAGCGCCAAATAATCAGGAGCCCTCCCCATGATCACCCGCATCCAGCCCGGCGCCCGTATGAGCGAAGCCGTGGTTCACGGCGACACCGTCTATCTGGCCGGCCAGGTCGGAGAGCCCGGCGATGATGTGATCGCCCAGACGAAGACGGCGCTGGCCGAGGTCGACGCCCTGCTGGCCCAGGCGGGCAGTGACAAGTCCAAGATCCTAATGGCCCAGATCTGGCTGGCCGATATCGCCGATTTCGACGCGATGAACAGCGTCTGGGACGCCTGGGTCGACACGGCCAATCCGCCGGCCCGCGCCACGGGCGAGAGCCGGCTGGCCTCGCCGGACTACAAGGTCGAGGTGATCGTCATCGCCGCCAGGGGCTGACGGGGCGGGGGATAAGGCGGTTGACCCGGCGGTTTGCAGACTGCAAACCGCCGCCATGCTTCAGAACCTCGAAACCCTCGCCCGTGAGGCCAAGTCCTGGCCGTTCGAACAAGCTCGCAATCTGCTGGCCCATGTTCTGAAAAAGCGGCTGGGCGAAAGCGAGCGAGCCGAGGCGCGGGCGCTGATCGATGCGGGCAAGGCCGACGAGGCCCTGGCGAAGTTCGAGGCCCTGCGCCGGCCGGTGGTGCTGGAGACCGGTTATGGCCCATCGGGTCTGCCGCACATGGGCACCTTCGGCGAGGTGGCGCGGACCACCATGGTGCGCAACGCCTTCCGGGCGCTGACCGGCGACCACTGGCGCACGCGACTGATCGCCTTCAGCGACGACATGGACGGGCTGAGAAAGGTGCCGGAAGGCGTGCCGAACCCGGAGATGCTGCGCGAGGACCTGAACCTGTCGCTGACGCGGGTGCGCGATCCGTTCGGCACGCACGACAGTTTCGGGGCGCACAATAATGCGCGGCTGAGGGTGTTTCTGGACGGGTTCGGCTTTGACTATGAGTTCATGAGCTCGACCGAGACCTACAAGTCCGGCGCATTCGACGCGACCCTGTTGACCCTGCTGGAGCGGTTCGACGCGGTCATGGCCATCATGCTGCCGACCCTGGGCGAAGAGCGGCGGGCGACCTATTCGCCCTTCCTGCCGGTCAGCCCGATCACGGGCCATGTGTTGCAGGTTCCGACGCTGGAGCGGAACGTCGAGACGGGGACCATCGTCTTCGACGACCCAGCCGGCGGACGCACCGAGCTGCCGGTCACGGGCGGCCATGTGAAGCTGCAGTGGAAGCCGGACTGGGCCATGCGCTGGGTCGCGCTGGACGTCGACTACGAGATGTCGGGCAAGGACCTGATCGAGAGCGTGCGCGAGAGCGGCAAGATCTGTCGCGCCCTGGGCGGCACGCCGCCGGAAGGGTTCAACTATGAACTGTTCCTGGATATCGAAGGCAAGAAGATCTCCAAGTCCAAGGGCAACGGCCTGACGATGGACGAATGGCTGCGCTACGGCACGCCGGAGAGTCTGAGCTGGTACATGTTCCAGTCGCCGAAGTCGGCCAAGAGCCTGCACTTCAACGTCATTCCCCGCGCCATCGACGACTATCTGGCCTTCATCGAGAGCTACAAGACCCAGGAGCCGGCCAAGCGGATCGACAATGCGGTCTGGTCGATCCATGCGGGTGAACCGCCGACCCATACCTCGCCGGTGTCGTTTGCGCTGCTGCTGAACCTGGTGGGGGTGGCCAACGCCTCGACCAAGGACCAGCTGTGGGCCTATTTCGCCAAATATCTGCCGGAGGCGACGCCGCAGAACGAGCCCCTGCTGGACCAGCTGATGGACCGGGCGCTGAACTATTACGAGGACTTCGTGAAGCCCTCGAAGTCGTACCGACTGCCGGACGACAAGGAGAAGGCGGCGCTGCTGGACTTGGCCGAACGGCTGAAGGCCCTGCCGGCCGACACTACGGACGGCGAGCTGATCCAGAACGAGGTCTATGCGGTGGGCAAGGCGCATGAGTTCGAGCCGCTGCGGGCCTGGTTCGGGGCGCTGTACGAGGTGCTGCTGGGCGCGTCGCAGGGGCCGCGCTTCGGTTCGTTCGCGGCCATCTACGGCCTGCCGCAGACCATAGACCTGATCGAGGCGGGGGCGCGCGGCGAACTGACGCAAGCTTGACGTCGGGTAATATTTCTTAACTGTAACGCGGTGGTATGTGGGCGTGGCCGGGGAGGCGACGTGCGGTACGAAATCGACGAGCAGGCGCGGATCTTGTGGATGGACCTCGTCTCAGGCGGCGCGGCGGATAGAATTCTGGCCGTGCTCCTGGGGTTGATCGCCGCACGTCCGGAGCTGTGCGGCTGGGACTGGATCGTCGAATGCGAGCCCTTGCCCGACGACGCCGGAACCCAGCATCTGGCCCAGCTGTCCGAGGCTTGGGGGCCACCGCCGGAGGTGGAGGCGTTCACGGTCTTCGTCACCCAGGATCGGCTGTTGCACCTGTGGGCCCGGGTGATGGACTTTCAGTTCGTGCGACGAAAGCACCTGGTCGAGCGCGACATAGAGGCCGCGCGCCGATTGATCGAACGCCGACGCGCGCTGCGGCCCCTAAGATGAACCGAAAATAACGGCGAAGCTCCGGGAGCCTTCAGGTTCGGCCCGGCATTGTCTCCTCATCGGCAAACCCGATGACAGGAGATACAGTGATGTCGAGCAAGTTTCTGAAGACGGGTCTGGCCACGGCTGCGGCTCTGGCCGCCCTGGTGACCGCCGCCCCTATGGCCGCCCAGGCCCAGGCCAATGGCGTGACCAACTGCGACGCCCCCGGCGGTCGCCAGCGCGCGGGCGCCCTGATCGGCGCCGTGGTCGGCGGCGTGGTCGGGTCGAACCTGGCGCGTAACGAGCGGACGGCCGGGACCGTGGTCGGCGCCGGCGCCGGCGCGGCGGCCGGTTCCTATATCGGCTGCAACCAGCAACGCACCCGCGCCGCGGCCCAGGCCAACGCCAATACCTATCGCGCCGGCGCGAACCTGCGCATCCGCAGCGGCCCCGGCACTGGCTTCCGTCAGGCGGGCAGCCTGTCGGCCGGCCAACAGTTCACGGCCGTCGCCTCGCAAGGCGACTGGATCCAGATCGCCGGCGGCGGTTGGGTCAACGCCAACTATGTGACCCGCTAAGGGTCGCTTTTCGAAAGACCGTTTCGGCGGCGGGGCCGTTCACGCCCCGTCCAGTTCCCGCCGCCGGGACAGTCGCAAGGCTCGCGGTTCGCCGTTGGAGCCTCTGGCCCCGTCCGGTTCGCCGGGCGGGGCCTTCTACTGGCTGACCCACAGGATGCGCGCTATCCATTCGATCTCGCGCCGGGGCACGACGCGGGACGGATAGTCGGGGTTGATGGAGGACAGGGTGGCGGCGCGGGCGGTGAGGGCCGTCAGCTCCTTGGCCACGACCTCGCCCGAGGTCAGGCGAGCCACGACCCGGTCGCCGCGCCTCACGGCGGGGTCGCCCCGGTCGACGATGACGCGGTCGCCCTCGCGGTACAGGGGCGCCATCGAATCCCCGCTGATCCTCAGGCTGAAGGTGGTGGGGGTGACCTGGGGCAGGTCGGTCTGGTCCCAGCCGTCGCCGGTCGGCAGGCCGGCATCGTCGAAGAAGCCGTCCAGACCCGCGCGGGCCAGGCCCAGCATCGGCACGCTCGACGCCGGCGCGTCGTCGGCCAGGGCCGCGAACTGGGCCAGGGAGACGCCTGTCGCCTGAAGGATCAGGGTCATGCTCTCGGTCGAGGGCCAGCGGGGGCGCGGCGGATCGCCGGCGCCGAACCGTTTCGACGGATTGAAACTGGTCGCATCCAGCCCCGCCCGCCGCGCCAACCCCGACGGCGACAACCCCTCGCGCCGCGCCAGGGCGTCCACGGCTTTCCACAGCTTGGCGTGCGACAGGGGCATGGGGATCCCGACAGTGAGTCGGCGGGAGTTTAGGGGAAGGCGTTAGGAATATCTACCTAGCTGTTCGTTGCTCATACTCGGCGGCGGCCTTGTGGTCTTGCCAAACCCAGAAGGTGCCGACGCCGATAAAGCCTATGATGAGATAGCCGATGAGGTTCATGACCGTGTAGAGTGACGTGATGGGCGCTGTCTTCATGGTCAAGATCATGATGTGGCCCATGACGGTGATCAGTTGCAGGCCTGTCACCCATACGGGCCAGGACTGGGGTGCGCGCCAAGCGAGGGCTGCGAAAAAGGCAAGAGAGAAGAGATCGATCACAAACATGCCGATTGGCATGCCTCGAAAATCATTGTCTTCTTGAACAAGTAGAGACGTGAACCAGGCGAGGATGAGATAACCGGCGCCGATCTTTTCGCGGCTCCCGCCCTTCAGGAAAGCAAACAGGACCATGGCGACCATAAAGATCGCGCCCGCGATCGCATAACCTACGTTCAACATGCAAATCGCCCCCGCGCTGTGTGCACGAGGGCGAACATGACGCAATTCCGGTTAAGCGGAAATGTCAGTTTGCTAGGCTTACCACGAATTCATCCAACCGAGCGGAGATGGTTTGTGGAACGCGCTTCCTTCGGGTCGAGCCAATCGTCGGGCTTGGCCACGGGGCCGATGGCGTAGGTTCCGAAGCCCATGCGGCGGTGGTCTTTTTGGAGCTCGGCGTGGCAGGCGACGATGGATTCGCGCGCGGCGGCAAGGGCGGCGATGGTTTCCATGGCCTTGGCTTGCGACGCCGTGGCGGCGACGGGCGAAAGCGAGAGGGCGGCGCGGGCGCCGATGAAGGATTGCACCAGAACGGTCGCCTGGGTGATGGCGGCGTCGATGGCGTGTTCAGTCGCGTGCAGATCACCAGCGACGCTGGCGATGACTTCAGTCCGTTCCATTAGAAAAGCCCCTCAAACTAAGGTTTACAATGGATGAATCTTAACACGGCTTAACCATATCCGATAGAGTCTTGTTAACCTTTTAAGCAAAAGCGTGGCGGCGTCCGGTGTTCGGCGATCCTTGTCTTGTAAAGCTTTGGCGGGTTGCGGCGGAGCGCTTGGAAATCCCTAGAGATTGTCCAGAAGAAAATGGGCGGTGAGGGAGGCGATGGGCTGGCTGCGGGCCTCCTGCCAGGCCTCGGCCTGGACGTGGGCGACGCGGCGGCCGGCGCGGCTGATGCTGGCGCGGGCGAAGACGTCGATCGGGCGGCCGGTGCGCAGATAGGCGACGGTGACATTGATCGGGCGCGGCAGGCGCGGGCTGGGGAAGGCCAGGGCGACCTGGGCCATGGCCGTCATCTCGAGCAGGGCCGCCGTCGAGCCGCCGTGCAGGGCCGGCAGCATGGGGTTGCCGATCAGCCGGTCGGCGAAGGGCAGGATGACGGTGATCTCGTCGCCGCTGACCAGGGTCTGAAGGTTCAGGAACCGGGCGTAGGGGATGCGGTCGAGAAGGTCGCTCATGCTGCAACCTCGTCTCGCGCGACGCGCGTGCGGTTCAGCACATAGGCGGACTGGGCGGCGGCGACCGGGTCCGACGGATCGACCTCGAAGGCCCAGGCGCGGACGAAGGCGATGGTCGGCGTCAGACGATAGCATTTCGCCTGGGCCAGCAGGTCCCTGCGCGGATGGGCGGCGCGCATATAGTCCACCCGCAAGTCCAGGGTGGCGACGGGCTGGAACTCGTCCATGGCCGTCCAGACCGCCAGGCCGCCGATATGGTCGAGCAGGGTGGTGACGAGGCCGCCGGCCAGGACGCCTGTGTCCGGATCTCCGACCAGGTCTTCGCGCCAGGGGACGCGGATACGGGGCTCGCCGTCGTGCAGCCCGTCGAAGCTGAAGCCCAGGGCCCCGGTGTGGGCCGCCCCCGCCGCGAGCTGGGGCAGGATGGTGTCGACGAAACTGTCGTGCATGCGAACGGACGTCCGTGAAGCCGATGATCGTCTCCTGTATGGAGGGGGGACCCGACAACGTCGAGAGCGTTACGGTCCCATGATCCGACCTGAAGATCTGCTGCACCCCACGCCCGCCGGCCTGTACTGCCCGCCGGGGGATTTCTACGTCGATCCGGTGCGGCCGGTGGATCGGGCGGTGATCACCCACGGCCATTCGGACCATGCGCGGGCGGGGCATGGCGCGGTCCTGGCCACGCGCCAGACCCTGGCCATCATGGCCGAACGATACGGCGTGGCGTTCGCCGGGCGGGAGCAGGCGGTCGAATACGGCGAGGCCTCTGCAATCAACGGCGTGGACCTGAGGCTGGTCCCGGCCGGCCATGTGTTGGGCTCGGCCCAGGTCGAGGTGAGGTGGAAGGGCCTGACCATGGTGGTGTCAGGCGACTACAAGCGCCGACGCGATCCGACCTGTCCGGCGTTCGAGCCCACGCCCTGTCACGTCTTCATTTCGGAGGCGACCTTCGGCCTGCCGGTGTTCCGCCATCCGCCGGCCGAGGAGGAGGTCGCGCGGCTGGTGCAGTCGCTGGGCCAGTTCCCGGAGCGGGCGCATCTGGTCGGCGCCTACGCCCTGGGCAAGGCGCAGCGGATCATCATGAGCCTGCGCGAGGCGGGGTGGGACCGGCCGATCTATGTCCACGGGGCGATGGAGCGGCTGAACGCCCTGTATGAACGCGAGGGGATCGCCCTGGGGCCGATCCTGCCGGCGCGGGGGCTGGGCAAGGGAGCCTTGGGCGGCGAGGTGGTGATCGCCCCGCCGTCGGCGATCCAGGACCGGTGGGCGCGCAGTTTCGCCGATCCGGTGACGGCCTTCGCCTCCGGCTGGATGGGTGTGCGGGCGCGGGCGCGTCAGAAGGGGGTGGAGCTGCCGCTGGTAATCTCGGACCACGCCGACTGGGGCGAGCTGATCACCACCTTCGAGGAGTTGAAGCCGGACGAAGTGTGGATCACCCATGGCCGCGAAGAGGGGCTGCTGCGCTGGGCCGAGTTGAACGGCCAGAGGGCGCGGGCGCTGCGCCTGGTCGGGTACGACGAGGAGGACGAAGAGACGCTGGAGGTCCAGCCGGACTGAAGGCGGGTCAGCCCGCCTTGCGCTTGAGTGCGGGCGCGGATTGGCGCCGTTCGGCCTGTTCGGGCTTGGTCAGGGCGGCGTTCATGGCCATGCGCAGACGTTCCGGCTTGATCGGCTTTTCGACCACGGCCGCCATGCCGACGGACAGATAGTGTCTGGCGTCTTCGGGATCGGCGTTGGCGGTCAGGGCGACGATGGGAATGCGGCTGACGGGACCGTCCAGGGCGCGGATGGCCTGGGTGGCCTGAACGCCGTCCATGCGCGGCATCTTGATGTCCATCAGGATCAGGTCGTAGCGGTTTTCCTGAACGGCCTGGAGCGCTTCGAGCCCGTCTTCGGCCAGTTCGGAGCTGCAGCCGAACATTTCACACAGGGCCTGGGCCACGACGCGGTTTGTGGCGTTGTCGTCGACGATCAGGATGTGCGGGGTCGATTGCAGGTTCAGTTCGGACAGGTCCGACACGTTCGAGGGCGTCTCGACGGCGGCGATGGCGCGTCGGGCGGTCAGGTCGAAGGCGAAGGTGGCGCCGCGGCCCTTGTTGTTCTCGGCCCAGATGCGGCCGCCCATCCGGTCGATCACCTGACGGCAGATGGACAGGCCCAGGCCCGCGCCGTCGCGGCCGGATCCATGGACGAAGGGTTCGAAGATGGAATCGACGCGGTCGGCGTCCACGCCGGGGCCGTCGTCGCGGACGCGGGCCTCCATGCAGACCTGATCCCCCTCGACCCAGGCCTTGAGTCCGGCCTCGACCAGACCGTTGCGGGCGAATTTCAGCGCATTGCCGATCAGGTTGTTGAACACCTGTTTCAGGCGCACGCCGTCGATGACGGCGGCCAATTCGGTGTCGCCTTCGTAGCCCACCATCAGGGTCACGCCGTCCTGGGAGGCGCGCGGCTCCCACAGGGACTGGACATCGTCCATGAGGGCGCGCAGCGGGGTGGGCGCAGGGCTGAGTTCCAGCTCGCCGGCCTCGGCCTTGGATAGGTCCACCGCGTCCTGGAGAATGCGCAGCAGGCTTTCGGAAGACTCGACGATGGTCTGGACGTGGGCCTGAGCCGCCGCGTTCAGAGGCTGGCGGCGCAGCAGTTCGGCGACGGCGAGCACGCCGTTCATCGGGGTGCGCAGTTCGTGGCTCATGATGGCCAGGAACTGGCTCTTGGCGCGGGCGGCGGCGAGGGCCTGGGCGCGGGTGTCGTCGAGGATGGCGGCCTGGTCGGCCATCTGGGCGTCGTGCGCACGCTGGCGGTCTGTGGCGACCTTGAGCAGGGTGGCGGCGGTGCCGACCCCATGATAGCGGCCGTTCTTGGTGACGATGAAGCCGCGCAGCAGGGCGGCGGGGCCGCCCTTCAGCATGATGTCGCAGAAGGCGTCCATCTGGACGTCGCCCTCGACCACGGCCGGCTCTGGGTCCATGGCGAAAGTGATGGGGCGACCGTCGTAAAGGGCGTGGCCGAAACGGCCGGCGATTTTTTGCAGGAAGGCTGTGCGTTCGACCAGGCCGACGGGGCGGTCGTTCTCGACGACAGGGATCACCAGAGTGTCGGGTTCGCGTTCGAACCGGGCCAAGACCTGGCAACCGAGGGTCGACGGGGCGACCGGTTGCGTCTGCTCTGAAAGGGTCGCGATAATCGGCATACTGCCTGGAACTCCTTACTCGACCCCCTTATGCACCGGTAGCGCTTGCGGATTAGTTAAGCCGGATCAAAAAGTTTCGGGCGTTACAAGCGGTGTCATAGGCGGATTTTGCGCCGAGGCCGGGTCTGGTGTAGAAGGCCGGCCCGACCCATCTGGGGTCCCCATCCCTTTGTGCATGCGCGCGGCCGTCCGGCCGACCGCAGATTCGTCATGAGCGTCATCCTGGAAAAGCCCGCCCAAATCGCCGCCAAGACCGCCCTGGTCCTGTTCTCGGGCGGGCAGGACAGCGCCACCTGTCTGGCCTGGGCGCTGGAGCGGTTCGACCGGGTCGAGACGGTCGGCTTCGACTATGGCCAGCGTCATCTGGTCGAGATGGAGGCGCGCCAGGCGGTGCGGGTCGGGATCAAGACGGCCCTGCCGCAATGGGCCGACCGGCTGGGCGATGATCATGTGGTGGACCTGACCGGATACGGCCGGATCGCCGAGAGCGCCCTGACCGCCGACCGCAAGATCGAGATGGACGCGCGCGGCCTGCCGACGACCTTCGTGCCGGGGCGCAACCTGATCTTCCTGGTGGCTGCGGCGGCCCTGGCGGACCGGCGCGGGTTGGAGGTGCTGGTCGGCGGCATGTGCGAGACCGACTATTCCGGCTATCCCGACTGTCGCCACGAGACGATGGAGGCCATGGCGCGGGCCCTGTCGCTGGGGCTGGACAAGCCGGTAGTGATCGACACTCCGCTGATGTGGCTGACCAAGGGCCAGACCTGGGCGCTGGCCGACCGGATCGGGGGCGAGGCCCTGGTCGAACTGATCATTGAGGACAGCCACACCTGTTATCTGGGGGACCGGACCCATCGGCACGCCTGGGGCTATGGCTGCGGCGAATGCCCGGCCTGCGAACTGCGCGCGGCGGGATATGAAGACTGGGTCGCGTCCCAAGGCGCCGCGACGTGACCTATTCGGCCAAGGAAGTCTTCCTGACGGTGCAGGGCGAGGGCGGACAGGCGGGCCGGCCGGCGGTCTTTCTGCGTTTCGCCGGCTGCAATCTGTGGAGCGGGCGCGAGCAGGATCGGGCGAGCGCCGTCTGCAGCTTCTGCGATACGGACTTCGTCGGCGTGAACGGTGACGGCGGCGGCAAGTTCGCCACGCCGGACCTGTTGGCCGATCATGTCGCGGCGATGTGGCGGGGGCGGGCGGGCGATCCGAAACTGGTGGTCTGCACCGGGGGCGAGCCCCTGTTGCAACTGGATACGGCCCTGGTCGCGGCCCTGCACGCGCGCGGTTTCGAGATCGCCATAGAGAGCAACGGCACCCTGGCGGCGCCGGACGGGATCGACTGGATCTGCGTCAGTCCCAAGGCGGACGCCGAGGTGATCCAGATCAAGGGCCAGGAGTTGAAGCTGGTCTATCCGCAGCCCAAGGCCCTGCCGGAGCGGTTCGAGCACCTGGAGTTCGAGCGGTTCTGGCTCCAGCCCATGGACGGCCCCGAACAGGCGGCGAACACCGCCGCCGCCATCGAATACTGCCTGACCCATCCCCAGTGGCGCCTGAGCGTCCAGACCCACAAGTACATCGGCGTCCGCTAATGCCCGTTTTTGAAATCACCAAACAGGCGACCTTCGACGCCGCCCACCACTTCCCCAACGAACCCGAGGGCAGCATCTATCGCCGCGTCCACGGCCATTCCTTCACGGTCGAAGCGACGATCCGCTCCGAGACCCTGGACGCCGAGCACAACTGGGTCGCGGACCTGGGCGCGCTGGACCGGGCGTTGAAGGCGGCGGCGGAACAACTGGACCACGGCATGTTGAACGAGCACGCGGGGCTGGAACTGCCCAGCCTGGAGAACCTGTGCCTGTGGTTCGTGAAGACGCTGCAGCCGGACTGGCCCGGCCTTTGCCGGGTGCAGGTGGCGCGGCCGACGATCAACGAGCGGTGCGTGTTGTCGCTGTAGGCGGAACGTCTCACGCATTGCTATTGAAGTCGTCATCCTAGGCCTTGTGCCTAGGATCCAGACCCCCGGTGGTCGAAGCTGAAACTCCTGCGGCGACGCCAGAGCCTATGGATCCTAGGCACAAGGCCTAGGATGACGGGGGATTAGACAACCACTCCACCAGCGCCGCGCTGACCGCCTCGGGCTGTTCCAGGGTCGAGGCGTGGCCGCAGTCGGGGATGATGACGAGGTCGGCGCCAGGGATGGCGTCGGCGATTTCCTTTGCGCGGTCCGGCGGGGTCAGCGGGTCGCGGTCGCCGACCAGGACGAGGGTCGGAACCCCGATGTGGGCGAGGTGGGGACGCGAGTCGATCCGCTTCGTAATCGCCGCTTCCTGGCGGATGAAACCGTCTGATCCGACATCGCGGCCCATGCGGATCTGGGTGTCGATCAGGTCCTGACGGCCGCGATGGTTGGGGTGAAGCAGGTTGGGCGTGACCTGGGCCAGGACCGCTTCCAGTTCGCCGTTCTGAACCCGTTCAATAAGCAGGCGTCGCGCCTCGATCTGTTCAGGGGTGTCTGCACGGGCCGAGGTATTGAGCAGGGCCAGTTTGATGACCCGTTCCGGCGCCTGGCGCAGGATCTCCATGGCGATATAGCCCCCCATCGAGATGCCTCCGAGCGCGAAACGGGCTGGGGCGTCGCGCAGGACGGCGGTCGCCATGGCGGCGATGCTGTCGCCCTCCAGCGTCGAGGCGACCGTGACGGGGCCGTGGGGCCACAGGGCGACGGTCTGGGAGGTGAACATTTCGGCCGTGCAGGCGAGGCCGGGGATCAGGACGGTCGGGGTCATGTGAGGGACCGTAGCACGAAACCTCTCCCGCCCGCGCAGGGGCCGAATGAGGTTGGGTCGGCTCAGTCGATCAGCAGGTCTTGCCTTGACGCTGCCGCTGTTCGCAGCGGCGTTGCTCGCGTTCGTGGTCGCGCTGTTCGCGTTCGCGGCGGGCGCGGGTTTCCTCGTCGGAGGTGGTGACGGCGTCGAAGCCGGCGCCGACGACCGCGCCGCCGGCCTTGGCCGTCCCGCCCACGACGGCGGCGGTGCCGCCGACCACGGCGCCGACGACGCAGCCCTGGAGCATCAGCGCGGCGCCCAGAAGGATCGGGAGGGCGGCGGCGCGCAGGGGGCGGCGGTCGGTCATCGGGGACTCTCTCGTGAGATGTCGAAGATACAGCCCAATGGTGAACGGGGCCTGACCGCCGCTGGGGTCACGCGCCCCGTTGCGGGAGCAGTTTGCGGCGTTGTCGCGCGATCGCCAGCGGGGTTCCGTCGGCGCCCCAGGCGGTCGCCTCGTCCACCGTCCAGCCCAGGCCCAGGTCCAGCATCCGGAACTCGAAGAAGGCCCAGCCCTCGGGCGCTGTTTCCGGCGTGGGGTCGATCAGGATGTCGATGCGCAGATCGACGGTGGTCATGGGGGCCGGGGTGGACGTGGCGGTCCAGGCCGGGGGGTAGAGGGCGTCCAGCAGATAGCAGAGCCCGACCTCGTCCAGCGGCCGGCGGTCGGCCATCCGCATCCAGGTGCGCTCGATCACCGGCTTGCCCGTATTGCCGCCCAGGATATTGGGGCCGCCGTCGAAACGGTATTCGACGTGTTGGGCGAAGTGGGGCGACATCGGGCCCTGGATGGTGGCGGCGGGGTTCAGACTGTCCAACGGGGGCGGCGGCAGATGAAGCGGGGTCAGGGGCGGGCTGTCGCCGTCCAGTCCGTAGGTGCCGGTGGCGTGGTGGGTCATGCGGCCTTCCTGCTCGGCCTCGACCGCCGCATAGACGACATTGCGACCGCCCTTCAGCAGGCGGGGGCGAAAGGCGACTTGTTGGCCGAACTTGGCCGCCGACAAATACTGGACCGACAAGGTGCGCAGCGGCGCGGTCAGGGACAGGCCCTGACGCATCGACTGGGCGCACAGGGCCGCCAGCAGGCCGCCGAACGGGAAGCCCCTCTCCGGCGCCAGGCCCGACGGGCCGTTGGAGAAATGACCCGGCACCGGCGCCGAAAGACCGCCGTCGTCCAGGGTGTGGAAGGCCAGGGCGGCGTCGAGGGAGATGGGAGTCGTCATATGGGCCATGGGCGCGATCCTGCGTCAGGCGAAGAAGAGGCGGAAGGCTAAAAGACAGCCTTCCGCCAGTCGGGAACAAGGTCGGCGAACCGGGAGGTCCGTCAGTCCGTTGCCAAACAAGACTGACTTAGCGGGTTCGGTTTGGCAACCCTCTTGCCAAGCGGCTGACGCGAGGTCACTTTTGTCGCATGGGACGCACCGCAGACTACAGCCGCCAAAGCTGCTCCATCGCCGCCACGCTGGAGGTGATCGGCGACCCGTGGACCCTGCTGGTCATCCGCGACGCCTTCAACGGGGTGCGCCGATTCGAGCAGTGGCAGGACAATCTGGGCGTGGCGCGCAACGTCCTGGCCGCGCGGCTGAAAAGCCTGGTCCAGCACGGGGTGCTGGAGCCGCGCCCCTATTCCGAGCGCCCGCCGCGCAACGAATATGTGCTGACGGCCAAGGGCAAGGATCTGTACGGGGTTCTGGTGACCCTGCACGGCTGGGGCGTCAAACACGTCTATGGCGAGACCGACTGCGGCATCGAAATGGTCCACTCGACCTGCGGCCAGACCCTGACGCCGCGCATCGCCTGCGGCTGCTGCAACGAAATCGTCAAGCCGAAGGAGATACTGCTGACTCGCGCGGAGAACCGGCCGACGGTGGGGGATGTGATGCCGAAGGACGAGGCGGCTTAATGAAGGAAGGTCAGTCCGGGTGGGATGAGGCCTTCGCAGAAGACCTTGTCGGCGCAGTCGTTCTGGTCGGTCTCACGCGCCGTACCTTCTTTGGTCATAAGCAGGAGCAGTTCCACGGCGTCGTGTTGGCCGCGAGCGCCAGCGATGGGATCACGCTTCGTCTTGAGGGAAAACGCAAAGGCGAAACCTACCAGTTGCCACCAGATCTTCGTGCGCTCCATCCCGCGTCGCCTGGGGAATACCGACTGAGGTCAACGGGCGAGGTGATCTCAAATCCCGACTATGTAACCAGTTGGACGGTCGATCCACCTAAGCAGTGACTTCAGACGACTAGAGCCGGCGAAGTTAGGGGGATAATGCAAAGGGCTAGGCGGCGTAGAAACGATCAATCCTAACGGGATCGGGATAGGCGACGGGCTGTCGATGTCGGGATCAGCGTCTCATCCTCCTCCTCCTCCTCCTCATCGGTCGCATATTCGAGGATATCGCCCGGCGCGCAGTCCAGATAGCGGCAGAGGGCGTCCAGGGTGTCGAACCTCAGCCCCCGCACCTTGCCCGATTTCAGCAGGGACAGATTGGTTTCCGAAATGCCGATGGCGCGCGCCAGGACATTGGAGCGCACCTTGCGTCGGGCCATGACCACGTCGAGACGCAGGATGATGGGCATCAGACAAACCTCGAAGCGTCGTCGTGGACCTCGGCGCCCAGCTGCATCACGCGGGCGATGACCAATAGGACCAGGCCCAGGCAGAGGGCCTTGGCGCTGTCGAGCCTGAGCCAGCCGTCATCGTCGAAGCCGCTGGCGCTGACCAGTATATGTCCCAGCGTCGGCGCCACGGCATAGGCCAGGAGCCAGAGGGCGATCCGGCCGATGCAGCGGGCGTTCTCCGCCGCAAGCACGATTCCCGCGTGGTAGAGGCCGAACAGCCGCCGCAACTCCCACAGAACGGCCAGGGCTGGACCGATCATCAAGGTGGCCGAACCCGCCAGGGCCAGCTTACGGGTGAAGGGCAGCACCCCGACCGTGGTCCAGCCGGAGGGCAGGGGCGGCACGTCGCGGCCCAGCATGATCTGCATCCCGCCCGGCCGGACCTGAAGTCTCGGCCCTTCATAGGCCAGAACGCCGACGACGGCCGTGGCCAGGATCACGGCGCCGATGACGAAGAGGGCGGCGAACAGCCATTCCAGCGGGCGGCTGAGACCTCGGATCCTCGTCAAGGAGGCGGCCTCGGTCGGAACCGGGGGCGGGAGTTCCACGATAGTGGCCATAACCACGGTCTCTTTGATTGACAGATATATTTTTATGTATTTCGATATGTGACGTTAAGCAAGCAGGGGAGACGCCGCATGGGATCGCCGAGGATTTCACGATGGATCGGGCTTGTCATGCCCGTCGTCCTGTTTGCGTCCGGCGGATGCGCCACCGTGGCGGCGGTACACCCTGTCGTCGCCTCCGAACTGGGCGCGCCCTCACGCGCCTCCGCCCTGGAAGCCAGCCTGTCCCAGCGTGGCGTCGTGACCTTCGAACGGGTTGTCTTCGCGCGATGGACGGCCGGACGCGGGGCGTTCATCGATCGCGATGACCCCCGCACCGCCGGCGTTCCCAAGGGGACGGAGCAACTGTGTTTGTCAGTGGGTTGCGATTCTCCATTCGGAACGGTCGCGGACGACGGCGTTGAGCAGGGTCATCAGCTTGTTGATCAGGGCGACGAGGATGACCTTTCCGGGTTTTCCCTTTGCGGCGAGGCGCTGTTTCATAGCGGCCAGGACAGGGTTGTGGCGGGCCCCGATCAGTGCGGCCATATAGGCGACGTTGCGGACCACGGCGCGTCCGCCTCGGATCATGCTTCGGCCCTTCAAGGATCCGCTCTGGCGGTCATAGGGGGCGACGCCGACGAGGGCGGCGATCTGCTTGTGGCTCAGCCGACCAAGTTCGGGCAGGTGGGCCATCAGGGTCCAGCTCAACACCGGGCCGACGCCGGGGACCGAGCGCATCAACCTGTCGCGCTCGGCCAGGTCGGGATCGGCGGCGACGGTGGCGGCCAGACGCTTCTCCAGCAGCACGACGTCGGCCTTCATCCGGTTCAGGCGGCGGGCGGCCATGCGACGCAGCATCGGGTCGCGCACCTGTTCGGCTTGATTGCGGACCCGAACCTGTTCCTCGCACAGGGCGCGGCGGGCATCGACCAACTCAGCCAGAGCCTGGGCGCGGGC
The DNA here is from genome assembly GCF_026625805.1 of Brevundimonas sp. SL130. NCBI lineage: Bacteria > Pseudomonadati > Pseudomonadota > Alphaproteobacteria > Caulobacterales > Caulobacteraceae > Brevundimonas > Brevundimonas sp. SL130. The sequence continues at coordinate 2,662,514 of NZ_CP113064.1, read as the reverse complement.
GTTGGGCTCCACCGTCCGTCCCGGCAGGGTCTGGACGAAGCGGGCGATCAGCTGGGCGTCGATCAGATCGGTCTTGGCCTTCAAGCCCAGAACACCCGCGAAGGCGCGGACCCGACCGGCCTCCACCCGCCGCACCGCAAGGCCGGCCTGCGTCAAGGCCTCGACCAGGCCCCGTTCGTAGCCGCCCGAAGGCTCTAGCCCGACGGCTTCAGGCCGGATCGTCTGGAGCTGGTCGACTAAGGCGCGCCAGCCCGCCCGATCATTGCTCACCGACCAGGCCTCGCCCGTCGTCAAGGCGACATCCAGCCTCGCCTTGCTCACATCAATGCCGACAAACACTCTATCCTGTGTCATCTTGCGACCCTTCCTTGCCAGTGCGGGATCCTCGTCCCGTGCAACTGTTCGGGTTTGGAAGATCACAGCCTGACCCAGGCTCCGTCACGGCATCAAAGCCAGGGGGCATGCGGGTTCAAGGCCGCGGCGGGCGGTTGCGCTAACAACCGCCCGCATTCGCAAACTAACCGAAAATCGACACACAAGGAGGCGGTGATCTACGCCTATGTCATCGACCACCCCCGGTTCGGCCGGTATCTGATCGACAGCGGCGTCTCCACTGATCTGGAGCCACGTCTCAATCCGCTGATGCGGCGCGCCTTGCGTGATCTGAACATCCGGATCGAGCGGACGACGGCCGAGTGGCTTCAAGGACGATCACCGCCGCGCGCCGTCTTCCTGACCCATCTGCATTTCGACCATGTGGGCGGGCTGTTGGACATGCCGGCGGACACCCCGGTCTATGTCGGTCGCGGGGACGCGGAGGAGCGAAGCTGGACATACCGTCTGATCGGACGGCCGGCGGATATTGCACTGGAGGGGAAGGGGCCGTTGCACGAGTGGGCGTTCGCGGCCGATCCCGACGGGGCCTTCGCCGGGATCATCGACGTCTTCGGCGACGGGTCGGTCTGGGCCTTGAGCCTGCCGGGTCATTCACCAGGCTCGACCGGCTATCTGATCAACGCGGTGGACGGCCCGAAACTGGTGGTCGGCGACGCGGTGTCAACGCGGCTGGGCTGGGAACAGGCCATGCCCCAGCCGCTGCCGGCTTCAGCCCGTGCCGACGCGGAGTTGTCTGCGGATCGTCTGCGCCGTTTCGCCGCCGCTCATCCCCAGATCGAAGTCTTCCTGGGGCACCAGCCGCGAACAGGGCAGGGGGACTGAGGCGAACCCTGCTGCCGTTTTCTGGCAGCAGCCGTGATAAGCTTTTCCCGTGTCCCGCTCCGAACGTCTTCTCGATCTGCTGAACCTGCTGCGGCGGCATCGCCGGCCCGTGAGCGGTCGTGCGCTGGCCGCTGAGATGGGGATCAGTCTTCGCACCCTGTATCGCGACATCGCCAGCTTGCAGGCCCAGGGGGCGACGATCGAGGGGGAGGCGGGGGTCGGCTATGTGCTGAAGCCGGGCTTTCTGCTGCCGCCGTTGATGTTCACGCCGGAGGAGGTGGAGGCCCTGGTGCTGGGGTCGCGCTGGGTGGCGGATCGGGCCGATGCGCGGATGCGCGAGGCGGCCCTGGGGGCGCTGGCGCGGATCGCGGCGGTGGTGCCGCCGGACCTGCGCGACGAGATGGAGACCTCGGCCTTGCTGGTCGTGCCCGGCGCGCCGTTTCCGGTCGATCTGGTCGATCCCGCCCTGCTGAGGAAGGCGATCCGCACCGAGCGGCGGCTGAGGCTGTGTTATCGCGATGAGGCTGGGGCGGCGTCGGAACGGGTGGTCTGGCCCTTCGCCCTGGCCTTCTTTGATCGGGTCCGGCTGCTGATCGCCTGGTGTGAACTGCGTGGGGATTTCCGCAATTTCCGCACCGACCGGATCGTCGAGGCCGAGGTGATGGAGGCCCGCTATCCCCCGCGGCGCCAGGCCCTGCTGAAGACCTGGCGCGAGGCGCAGGAAAAGCGGGGTGAGGCGGGATCATGCTGACAGGAACTGGCAGTAGTCCGGTCTAGGTTTGTTCTCGTAGAAGGCGGAGGGCGAACATGACTGACATCGACGATATTCTTCTGGCGGTGGCCGATCCCGAAGCCAGCGCCCGCTTCTACTCGGGCCTTCTGGGGCGCCGTCCCTTGATGGCCGGGCCGGACCGCGCCCTGTTCATGATGCGCTCGGGCCGGGCGCTGGGCCTGATGCGGCGGGCCCATGCCGATGCGGGAGAGGGGCGCGAACTGGAGTTCCCGCTCGACGATCCGGCCGCCGTCGAACAGGCCCACATTGACTGCTGGGACAGAGGCGCGCGCATCCTGATACCCCCGACGGAGATGGAGGCCGGGCGCGGCTTCGTGGCGCGCGACCCGGACGGCAACCGGCTGAGGGTGTTCGCGGCGGCCTAGACTAAAGCGCCTCCAGGAAGGCGACGAGGTCGGCGCGTTCCTGGGCCGTCAGGTCGCGCTTGATCAGCAAGGGATCGGTGGTGGGGAAGAGGGGATCGTCCTTCTGGTCCGGGCCGGGGCGGGGGCGGGCGCCGCCGGCGTCGTAGAAGGCGACCACGCCCTCCAGCGTCGGCAACAGGCCGTTGTGCATCCAGGGGCCGGTGCGGCTGATGTTCAGCAGGGAGGGGGTGCGGAAGGCGCCGACGTCGGCGGGGGCGTGGGTGACTTCATAGCGGCCCAGATCCTGGCGCGCGCGGCCGTAGAAGCTGAGGCCCAGATTGTGGAACTTCTGGTCGCTGAGCAGGGGGCCGGAGTGGCAGTTGGCGCAGCCGGCCTTGGTGCGGAACAGGTGCAGGCCGCGCAGTTGCTGGTCGTTCAGGGCGTCGGCTCGGCCGGCCAGGAAGCGGGCGTAGGGGCCGCTGCGGGGCTTCAGGGTGCGCTGGAAGGCGGCCAGGGCCTTGGCGATGCGGTCGGTCGTGACCTCAGGCGAGCCGAAGGTCTGGGCGAAGGGGGCGGCGTAGGATGGGTCGGCGGCGATCCGGGCGGTGACCATGGGCAGGTCGGCGGCCATCTCCTTGGCGTCGACGATGGGGTGCAGGCTCTGCTCTTCCAGGGTCTTCACCCGACCGTCCCAGAACAGACTGGTCGCCCAGGCGGCGGTGGCGACCGAGGGGGCGTTGCGCCGGCCCCTCTGACGGTCATGGCCGAAGGAGGTGCTGAGCCCGTCGGCGAAGCCCAGTTCCCGCGCATGGCAGGAGGCGCAGGCGATCTGGCCCGAGGCGGACAGCTTCGGATCCTCGAACAGGCGCTGGCCTAGGGCGGCCTTTTCCGGCGTGGTCGGATTGTCAGCCGGCTCGGGCGCCGGGGGCAGGGGGGCGAACTCGGCAAAGGTCGCGCCCTCTTGCAGGAGCGGTCGCGGCCAGGTCTCGGGAGGCCCGGCGTAGGCGAGGCGCAGTTCGCCGTCGCTGGACGGCGTCTGGACCCTCGACACCGCCGCCCCCACACCCAGATGGAGCGCGAGGACGGCGACGACGAGGGCAGTGATGTCGCGGGCGGGCTTCAATGTCTTCAGTACTTGTACTTCAGCGTGACCCAGATGTTCCGGCCCAGCTGATAGGGCTGGGTCGTGGCGGTCGAGTTGTTGTTCCGGATGGTGTCGAACAGGTTGTTGACGCGCAGGTCCAGGGTCGTCGTGCCGAACTGGGTACGGGCGATCTCGGCCTGAAGCGACAGATTGGCGTCGATGGAGGCGTCGTACTGGACCTCGCCGTAGACGTCGTAGGCCGACCCATCGACGGTGATGTTTTCACCCGTGTCCTCGATCTGGGTGAACTCGTCCTTGAAGCGGGCGTTGAGGTTGGTGCGGATCCGACCGTCCAGCCAGGTCGATCCCCAGTCCGCGTTGATGATGATGGGGGAGGCGTAGTCGGGGCGCTGGTTGTCGGCCAGAGCCTTCCACAGCGAGACGACCTCGCCGTTGTAATAGACCATCTCGGACGCCGTATCCTCGAGTTCGTCATAGTATTCCATCGCCGAGGTTTCGGTGTGGGAGAAGTTGCCGTTGAACGAGATCGTGTGGCGGCCGAAGTTCCGCAGCCATTCGACCGACAGGCCGCGATAGCTGGAGTAGCCGTCGTTGTTGGCGTAGGCGACATCACGGGTGCGCGTGGCGCCTGTGGCGGTCTGATAGGTTTCGCTGACTTCCGTCATCGAAAACTGATCGCTGCCCTCACGCAGAATGCCCTTGATACGGTACTGGCCGCCCAGGAAGTCGCCGGTTAGGGCGGCCGTCAGCTCGTCGGAATAGGGGGTCGCCAGATCCACTCCGGTGTAACGGGTGGACGACGAGCTCGAATACAGGGTCCAATCGCCATAGACGCCGCTGACGGGTGTGCGGCGATAAATGTCGTTGCTTGGGGCGTTCTCACGGAGGGCGTAACCTAGGAAACCGCGGCTGTAGTAGCGGTTCAGACCGACCGTCGCGGTCATGCCGAACCAGGGCAGGTCATGGGCGACCGAGATGCGCGGTGAGAAGTCATGATTGCCGAGGAAGGTCTCGTAGTCGTAGCGGAGGCCGGTGCGGATGTCGAAGCCGCGCCAGTCGAAGTTGTAATCGCTCCAGAGGCTGTAGGTCTGGAGATCCACCTTCGTCTCATAAGCGGCGTAGATCGCATATTGGGTCAGTGCATAGAGGCCAGGAACACAGGTTAGCGCTGCTTCCTCTTCGGGGTAGAGGCACTGAACCGTGCTGCTGACTGTGCCCCTGGAGTAGTTGTAGTTGTCTTCTTCGCGAGCCTTGGTCGCCGCTGTGTGGGTGAAGTCGAAGCCCGCCGTCAAGTCGCCGTTCCACAGCGGCTGGGACCAGCGTGTTTTCAGGGCGTAGTCCTGCTGTGATTGTTCCAGGTCGCCAAAGCTGCCGATGGTGCAATTGGTGGAGGAGCACCAGTCGCCATCTCCGTTAACATTGCCGGCGGCGGATGGGATGCTGAGACTGATAGGGGGTGCGTCTCGAGAATTGTCCGAGTCGGCATAGCTGAGTTGAATGCTCCAGTCGGCGACGCCGCGCTTGCCTCTTAGGCCAATGTTCGAGACCAGTCCGCCGCCGTGCTGGTACATCTGGTTGTCGAAGCCGTTGTCGTTGGCGTTCATGCTCTCATACGGGCTCCAGGTGATCTGCCCGTCCAGGACAAGATCAGTCGCCAGGTCGTATTCGCCCTTGAGCAGGAGGTTCTCACTGCGGCTGTGCTGGCCATAAGGGGCGCCGCCATAGGTCGCGATACGGTAGTAGGTGACTGTTGCTTCAGCCAAGTTATATGCGGCGAGCAGGCGCAGACGTTCAGTGATCGGCAAATCGACGGTGAAGCCGTAGCGCGATTTTTCGTAGTCAGGCTTCTCCGGGTAGACTCCATTAAGCTCGGCGCGCACGGCGTCCGTCATCCGGTAGCTGGCCATGTCGGTCTGGGTGAAGCCGTAATAGGCTGTCGCGCCATAGGCATGGGCCGGAGCGCGGGTATTGATGTCGACAACACCGCCCAGGAAGCCGCCGTATTCCGCCGAGACGTTGGAATCGATCAGCTTGATCGACCCGATCAGGCTGGAATCGACCCAGATGGACTGAGCGGACGCGCCGCCGGCGACCTCATCATAGGACGCCGCCGTCGTGTTGAATGTGTCGAGGCGCGAGTTCACGCCGACGCCGTCCAGGACGAAGAGGTTGTCCAGGTAGCTGGACCCGGAAATCGAGATGCGCGAGGGCCGCAGGTCCTGAAGGCTCTCGTCGTCGGCCATGCCTTCGTCCGCGCTGAACTGGACGGTCGGCGCCAACTTCAGAAGTTGGTTGGCGTCGCCTGAGCCGGGGGCGCGGTCCTGGATCGACTCTCCGCTGAAGACCGTGGTGCCGGAATCGACGGCGGAGCCGAAGCTGTAGGCGGCGGAGGCCTTGGACTCGTCGGTGACGACCACGGTGGGAATGGCTTCGTCGGTCTGGGCCTTGGGTTGGGCCGTGGTTTGGGCCTGGGCGGCGCCGGCCAATAGAAGCGCCGCCGCGCTGGCGGAAGAGACGAGTGCGAAACGCATGATGATGATGATCCCAAGCCCAAACTGAAGGGGGCGCGAGGTACGCTTGATGAGATCAAGCTGCAACTCATTCGCAGTTGCGTTCTCAACAATCCGGTTCTATTCGGTCGCGCATGCCGTCCGAGTTTGTTTCCCCACTCGCCAAGGCGGGGACCGGAGCGGTCGTCGCCGTTGTCCAGATGGGCCTGCTGGTCCTTCTGACCTTAGACGCCGTACGCGCGCCTGCGCCGGACCAAGGCGGGGCGCCGGTGATTGAGCTGACGCTGACGCCCCGTGCGGCCTTTAACCGCGAGAACGGATCGACGGATTCGACGGCGGCCAAGGCTGAAGACGCCGCCGAAACGCCTCGGAAGCCGACGCTCAAGACGGCGCCGACCCCACTGGAGGCGCGGGTGGCGCCGACACCGTTGCCTGCGCTGGAGACGACGCCCGTCGCCCTGGCGTCTGGCGCGCCGGCGCCGCTGGCGACGATCCTGACCGAAGGAGCGGGCCGGGGAGAAGCGAGCGCGGATGGGGCGCGGGATTCACGGCGGGGTATGACGGGGGGCGGCGCGGCGGCGACGTCCGGCGCCAATGCGGGGGCGCAGGTGGACGACTATTACGCCCAGGTCCTGCGGTGGGTGGAGACGCACAAGCGCCATCCTGGCGGCGTGACGGGCGTGGTGACGGTGGTCTTCACCCTGGATCGTCGGGGGCGGGTCAGCAACGAACGCATATTGACGGGCAGCGGCCGTTCGGCGCTGGACGCCGCGACCCTCAGCCAGATCAAAGCGGCGGAACCCTTCCCCCGGCCGTCGTCGGACACGACCTGGCGCACGCGCGAGTTCCGGGTGCGGTTGGACTATCGGCCGCGCGAAGGCGGGCGCGCCGCCCGTTAAGACTCAGACCGCGACGGCCGTCGTATCGCGGATGAAGCCGCCGCCCAGGACGCGGTCGGGGTCGGCGGGGTCGTACAGGGCGCAGGCCTGGCCGGGGGCGACGCCTTCTTCGCCCTCGTCGAAGACGATGCGGACGTCGCCGTCGATCAGGGCCAGACGGGCGGGCGAGGGCTGGCGGGTGGAGCGGACGCGGGCCAGCACGGGGAGGCCGGAGGTTGCGGCCTCCTGGATCGTGGCTTCGTCGCCCAGCCAGTTGGTTTCTTCCAGCGTCAGGGACGCGGTCAGCAGGGCTTCGCGCGGGCCGACGATCACGCGGCGGGTTTCAGGCTCAAGCTTTACGACGAACAGGGGCTCGCCCACCGCGACGTTCAGGCCCCGGCGCTGGCCGATGGTGTAGTCGGTGATGCCGGCGTGGCTTCCCAGCACGCGCCCGTCCATGTGCACGATCTCGCCGGCCTCGCGGCCCTGCGGACGCAGGCGGTCGATCAGGGTGCGATAGTCGCCCGAGGGGACGAAGCAGATGTCCTGGCTGTCCGGCTTGGCGGCGATCTTCAGCCCCAGTTCGGCGGCGACGCCGCGCACCTGGGGCTTTTCCAGATCGGCTAGGGGGAAGCGCAGATAGTCGAGCTGGTTCTGGGTGGTGGCGAACAGGAAATAGGACTGGTCGCGCGAGTGGTCGATCGCCTTGCGCATCTGCGAGCGATTGCCGACGGCGGCGCGGCGGACGTAGTGGCCCGTCGCCATGGCTTCGGCGCCCAGGTCGCGAGCGACGTCCAGCAGGTCGCGAAACTTGACCGTCTGATTACAGCGGATGCAGGGGACCGGGGTCTGGCCCTTCAGATAGGAGTCGGCGAACTGGTCGATCACCGCGTCCTTGAAGCGGCTTTCGTAGTCCAGGACATAGTGGGGGATGCCGATCATCTCGGCCGCCAGACGCGCGTCGTGAATGTCCTGGCCCGCGCAGCAGGCGCCCTTCTTTTTCAGGGCCGCGCCGTGGTCGTAGAGCTGCAAGGTCACGCCGACGACGTCATAGCCCGCCTTGTGCAGTAGGGCGGCGACGACGGTGGAGTCCACCCCGCCCGACATGGCCGCGACGATGCGCGCCCCGACCGGCAGGCCGACCGCCGCCCGCGCGCTCTCGACCGCTGCATCCATGTCGGTGCGGCGAATGTCAGGAACGGGGCAGAGGTCTTCGACCAGGGTCATGGCCGCCATTTAGTGCGGAACTGGCGCAATTTCGAGGCTTCAGCGCAAATGGCCGGGCAAATCCATGCGTTCGTGCAGCAACTGCGCCACCTCTACGACGGCTTCATTGAAGCGATAGGCGATGACGTGGCGAGGCGAGCGGACGGTCTCGCTTGATCGAAGGTGGGATTTGGCGTGACGAAGATGGAACAGATGGATCTCGGCCTGATCGATTTCCATGATCTTGGAGAGCCTCGAGCCGGGCTGGCTTGCGAGTATGTCGAGGGCGCTCTGGATCAGGGCTGAGTAACGGTCCGCCGTCGTGTCGCCGAAGCGCGTCCGACTGTCTCGAAGCACTGAGTCGATCTGGCTTTGAGCCAAGGGTGCGACGACAATCCGTCGGCGCGTGATCAGCGGCCGAGCCCGTTCAGCCACTGCTCGACGTCGTCCACCTGAATGCCAAAGCCCGCGTCCAACTCGTCGAGCCCTTGCTGGATCTTCGCTTTAAGGGCGGTCAGCTGCGCATCGGACTGTTTCATGTCGCCCAGCGCCTTTATCAGCACTTCGGACCGATCGCGGAACGCGCCAGAACGAACCTTCTCATCGACGAAGGCCTCCATGCGTTCGTCAAGCTGGATCGACACGGTGCTCATGTCTGCAATTTAACATGCGGCTCCAAAACGACAAGAAATCTCTGGTCCGCGCACCCCAACGAAAAGGGCCGCGTCCGTTTCCGGATGCGGCCCTTCTTGGGTCGTCTTCGGGGAGAAGCCTTAGGAGCGGTAGCTCTGGATCCGCGTCGTGCGCAGGCCCTGCATGCCCCATTTGTCGATGGCCTTCTGCCAGGCGAGGAATTCTTCCGCCGTCAGGCGGTACTTCGCCAGGGCGTCGTCAAGGCTGAGCAGGCCGCCGCGGACGGCGGCGACGACTTCGGCCTTGCGGCGGATCACCCACCGGTCCGTGTTGGACGGCGGCAGATCGTTCAGGGTCAGGGGCGTGCCAGTCGGTCCGACCACGTATTGTTCGCCTTTGCTATTCAGGCGTCGCTCTTGCAACATGGGCTTATGCCTCTTTCACCAACACCGTAGTGTCATGAATGTAGGCGGGGCCCGCTAAGGTCGGTTTAAGCGTCGTGGTGAAGGAACGAATAAAATCCCTCCCGGCCCGAACGACTCTGTAAACCTTCCTTGAGCGACGATTCATTGAAACTAACGCTTAGTTACTCGCCGATCAGCGTTTGATGTTGATCAGCTCGGCGAGCATTTCGTCCGCCGTGGTGATGATCTTGGATGAGGCGGAATAGGCCCGCTGGGTCGTGATCAGGCCCGTGAACTCGGCCGACAGATCGACGGTCGAGCTCTCCAGTTGCTGGGCCGCCACCGTGCCTGCGCCGCCAGTGCCGGCCGCCTTCAGGTTGAAGGTGCCGCTTTCCAGGCTGACGGCGAAGGCGTTGCCGGACACCTCTTTCAGGCTGTCGGGGCTGGGGAAGGTGGCGATGGCGACCTGGGCGATGCGGCGCATGACGCCGTTGTCGAAGATGGCGGTGACGAAGCCGCTCTCGTCGATGGTGATTTCGCTCAGATTGCCGAAGGCTGTGCCGTTGGTGACGGTCGATTGCACCACCGAGGCGGTGTTCAACTGGCTGAGCCCGCCGGCCGAGGTGTTCAGATCCAAGGTCACCGTCTGGGCAGCGATGCCAAGGCCGTCGGCCCATTTGACCTTGTAGTCGTCAGTCGAGTCAGCGGGGTCGATGGTGTTGCTAGCGTCGGACTCCAGGAAGGACAGACTCGCCTGTTCGGGATCGTCGAAAAGACCCTTGCCCGCCGGCCAAGTCTGCATCGTCTCGATGTCCAGACGACCCGACGGCGTGAAGGCGATCAGGCCGGTCTTGATCTGACCGTTGGAATAAGGAGCGCCGGTGACGACATCCTCGGCCGGGACCGCTACGATTTCGGCATACCACTCGTTGGCTCCTGCGCTCTTCAGGAAGCGGATTTCCAGATTTCGCTGTCCGCCCTTGGAGTCCGACACGGGGATGTTCATCTTGAAGTCTGGCTTGACGCCGACAGGCGAGTCGTCGTCGGCATTGTACATCGCCATCGAATTGACTGTCGGATCGTATTTGGTCTCGGCGATGCCGTCGCTCGCCATGCCGATGTCCGCGAAATCGAGGACGAAAGGCGTCCCGACGACCACTGGTGCAGAGCCGCTGGTCGGTGTGATGGTGATGTCGGTCGCCGTGGCGGTCGCTGAACCATTGGCGCCGCCGGTCGGGACGAAGCCGGTCAGAACGCCGGCTGCATAGGTCGCTGTGCCGGTGATCTTGGTGATGCCGGTCTCGATCGTCACGGTGTAAGTGTTGGTGCCGGTGCGGACATAGGACACCGCCACGTCATGGTCTACTGGCGGTACGGCTGCGTCAGAGACACCGGTGTACTTGTTAGCGGCGGCGGCGCTCGACACGACCGTCCCCGAGCTCAGGTTGGCGTTGATTTGGACGCGGGTTGTGGGTTCAGCCGTACCGCCGACCTGGCCGATATTGATCGAGCGAAGGCGCGTAAGGTCGGACGGGTCGGTCGAGATATCGCCGTTGGAATCAACAGGCCAGCCCTGCAGGTACAGGCCGGCGCTGTTCTGTAGATAGCCGAGGTTGTCGACGCGGAAGGCGCCGGCGCGGGTGAACAGGCGCGTATCGGTGGCACCGACGTTTTCGGCCTGGGTCGTGGTGACGAAGAAGCCCTGGCCGCTGACGGCGAGATCGGTGTTCTCGGTCGTGCGCTGGAGCTGGCCTTCCTGGCTGATGTACGACCGAGTGGCGGACATGACGCCGCCGGCGGAGAAGGAGCCGCCCGCGCGGGTCTGGCTGTTGACCAGGGTCTGGAACTCGCCCTGCGAGCGTTTGTAGCCGACGGTGTTGACGTTGGCGATGTTCTGGGAAATCGCCGCCAGGGCGGCGGAGTTGGCGGCCAGGCCGGACACGCCGGCCAGCATTGCGCTGTTCAAGCTCATGAATACGCTCCTTGAGTGGAAGTCATCGGGAAGGCGGCGGAGCGCATCATGCGGCCGCCTCCTCGGTCGGGACGTTCGGATTCTCCGTATCGTCATTGTCTGCCTTTTCGGTGATCTCGTTCAGCGAGATCACCGTCGACAGCGGAAGTATGGAATCGCCGATCACCAGATAGGGGGCGCCGTCGTACATCTCGACGCCGGTGACGCGGCCGCGGATCAGGGCCTGGCTGTCGATCTTGGCGTTCTTGGCGTCGGTCGCGGCGACCTTCAGCGTATAGACGCCGCCGTCCTCAGCCGTGTCGCCGCTGGTCATCTTGCCGTCCCAGACGAAGTCGTGCAAGCCGATGCCCTTCTCTGGGCCGTCGCCTTCCCAGACCACCTTGCCGGTGCTGTCGACCACCTGCAGCTTCACCTTGTCGGCGGCGGCGGCCAGTTCGTAGCTCCAGCTCGCCTTGCCGTCTTCCAGCGAGGTGGCGGTCCAGGCGGCGGTCACTTCCTTGCCGATATAGTTGGAGGCGTTGTCCAGACCGCCGGCCGATTGGGCGGCGACCAGGCTGGTCAGCAGGTCATTGGTCAGCAGTTGCTGCTCCACCCCTGACATCTGCGTCAGCTGGGCGGTGAACTCGTTGGAGTCGAGCGGCGACAGCGGGTCCTGATTTTTCATCTGCGTGGTCAGCAGCGTCAGGAAGGTCTCCATATTCGACGCCAAAGCCGTAGTGCCGCTGGTCAAGCGGCCTTGGGCATCGACGGATGAAATGGCGGTGGCCATAGGGTCAGACCCTCACATCGACGCGGTCGCGCGTCTGGGAATGGTTGGTCCAGGCGCCCGGAGGGGGCGTGACGGAAAGGTCGGCCTGGTTGGTCAGGCGCCCAGCTCCCGCGAACAGGGACTGACGCTGCTGCTGCTGACGGTCGAAGCCGCCGCCGGATGACGTGTCGCGCTGAGTGAAGTCGAGCGAGTCGCTGGCGACCTGGAAGCCGGCGTCCTGAAGCTGACGGCGCAGTTCGTCGGCGCGGCCGCGCAGCTCTGCGGCGGCGGCCGGATTGTCGAAGGCTAGGCGCGCGGCCAACTGGCCGTCGGCGCCGATCTCGAGGCTGACGTCCACGCGACCCAGGTCCTCAGGCGTCAGGACCATGTCGAACCGGGTCGAGCGGCCTTCCAGCTTGCGGGCGATCTGGGCGGCGATCTGGGCGGTCGTCTCGATGGTGGCGCGGGAGAGGGAAGACGCGGCCGTCTGCGTCGTTGTGGTCGCCGCGTCGAGTGCGCGGACCTCCGTCGGCGTATCCACGGGCGTCGTCGGGTCGAGCGGCGCGGTGTCGGTGACCGGCGCGGCGGCGGTCGTCGCGTCGTCGGCGGTCGGCGCGGTCTGCCCCAGGCTCGCCTGGCGGGTCTGGCCCAGGTTAGAGCCGGCGTCGGCCATCACGACGTGATCGGTCGGCAGGACGTTCGATCCATCTGACGTCTGGGCGGCGCCGTCGGTCGGCGCCGCATTGGCCGGCGCCGCGCGCAAGGGCGCAGGCGTCGTCGCTGGGGCCTTCGTCGGCGGGGTCTGTGTCGATGGCGTCGTCTCGATCACGGGAAGAGAGAGATCGTCTTGCGGAGCGGTTTCGGCCTGGGTCTCGACCTGGGCTTCGACCGCCTTGACGGCTTCTGCGACCGCCAGGTTCGAGACGGCGGCGACGGTTTGAACGGTCGTCGGCGTCTGGACGCCTGTGACGGCCGATTGGACGGTGACCTTCACCTCAGGTTTGGGCAGGGCAGGATCGGTCAGGCGCGCCGTCTCAAGGGACTCGGTCTTGATCGTGTTCGAGGTGGGCTGCGGCGCCGGCTTTTCCAGCGCCATCAGCAGGGATGCTGCGTCGGTCGCGGTCTTCGTTTGGCTGGACGGGCCTGAGGCCACGGGCGCTGCGGTCTCGGCGCGTTCGGCCTTGGCGGTCGTCGGCTCTGCCGACTTGGTCTGCGGTTGCGGCTGTAGCGCTGCCGCCATTTCGGTGGGCGCGCCCTGGGGCGCCGGGGTGGCGGTCTGCGCCGACGGCGCGGCCTCGACGCCGGTTGTCGAAGTCAGTACGGCGTCAACGGACGGCGCGGCGGCTTGGGCGACGGGCTGCTGAACCGGAGCCGGCTTTTCAGCGGTTTCAACAGGCTTGGCCGTCGGCGCGGCGTCGCCGGCCGCCATGGACGCCGCCAGATCGGCAACGGCCGCCTCCTGGTCGTCCGGAGCGGAGGGCGCCGGGACCAGGCCGGCCGCTTCGATCGCGCCGCCCGTGACGACGGCGTCGGCCGAGGGCGGCTCGACGGTCACCGGAACGATGACTTGCAGGGCGATGGGTTGTGGGATGATCGCAGCGGCGTCTGCCCCGACAGGGGGGGCAGCCGATTCCACATCATCTTCCGACGGCGGGGACTCGGACGCCGACGGTGCGGCCACGATGTCAGCCGCCTCCGCCGCTGCGACCTCTACCGTCAGGTTTGTGGCGCTCTCTGCTTCTACAGCAGCAAGCTCGGTGGCGGAGATCGTCGGAAGCGAGAGCCGCCCAGGCGTGCGCAGAGACGTGTCGGACTTTGCCGCCTCGCTCCTGGATTGGCCCAGGCCGGAGAAGGCTTCGGCGAGTTTGGAAGAGAACAGATCGGCCGTCTCGCCGTCCTGGCCGCTAGGCGCAGCAGCAGACGTTCCGGCGGAGGCCGGAGGCGCTGAGGCGAACAGGGCGAATGCGGACGACATGGGGCGCAGGCGACTTTCAGGTCTGGGCGGCGCCTGCTGCGCCTGGCTATTCCCGTCGCCTGTCGCAAGGGACGGGCCAGTTTGTTCATTATTGATATTGCAGGAGAAAATCGGAAGTGAGCGTTGGGCTGGCGCGCAGCGCGGCGTTTCTTGCCGTCCCTTCGCTACTTTTTGCCCGGCACTGAATGCATCGGATCTGTGTCGGTGATGTCAGGAAGTGGCGGGTCAGGTGTCGCAAGCGACATATTTGGCCCGAGCCTTGCGCACCTTGCGGGTCATGAAGACCGCGCGATCAGCGATGTCGTTTAAAAACAACGCTCTGCCTGAGCGTCGGCGACGCGTGGCCGGGCAAGATTTGCGCGCTGCAGGGCAGGGCCTGCCGGGTGAGGCGAGGGAGACGGTTCCATGTCGCTGACGTCCATCATGAACATCGCGACGACGGGTCTGCAGGCCGCGCAGACCCAGTTGCGCGTGACGTCGGACAACCTCGCCAACGTCAATACCGCCGGCTACGTCCGCAAGATCGCCGATCAGACCGCCGCGGTGACCGAAGGCTATGGCGCGGGCGTGGATGTCTCGCGCGTTCGTCTAGCCACCAATCGCTTCCTGCAAGCCGCGGGCATGAGCGCCAATGCCGACGCCGCCCGCCAGAATGTGCGGTACGAACTGTACGACCAGATCCAGACCCAGTTCGGCGACCCCAGCGGCGACGGCGGCTTCTTCGCCAAGATCGACAAACTGTTCGCCAGCTATGCGACCCTGGGCGAAAGCCCGACGTCGTCTGCGGCGCGGCAGGACACGGTCTACAAGACCCAAGCGATGTTCAACGAAGCGGCGAACATCGCGGCGCAGATCCAGACGGCGCGGCAGGAGGCGGACAGTCGTCTGCTGAGCGCCGTCGACACGGTCAATCCGCTGCTGGAGCAGATCGACAAGCTGAACAAGACGATCGCCGCCGGCTCGATCATCAGTCAGGATGTGACCGGGGCCCAGAACGCGCAGCAGACGTTGATCAACGAACTGTCCCAGTACATGGACGTCAAGATCGAGACGCGGGCGAACGGCGGCGTGACGTTGCGCACCGGCACGGGCATGACCCTGGTCGGCGACGGGCATGCGGTGCTGTCCTACAAGGCCGCAGGGACCGTCGATTCCATGACGGCCTTCTCGGACATCATGGTGACCGAGCCGAACGGTACGCGCTGGCCCCTGCTGGACGGGGTGTCGTCGGGTGAAATTCGCGGCCTCATCGAGCTGCGCGACACCGACGCCCCGGCGGCGGCGGCCCGCCTGGGCGAACTGACGGCCAAGCTGGCGGACGAGCTGAACCGGGCGCACAACGCCAACAGCAGCGTGCCGGCCCCGACCCTGCTGAGCGGTCGAAACACCGGTCAGTCGCTGACGACGGCCCTGACGGGCTTTACCGGCACGACGACGATCACGGCGGTGGACAGCGCAGGTGTGATCCAGGCCTCGGCCGAGATCGTCTTCTCGGGCGCCACCATGACCGTGAACGGCGTCGCCGCCGATCCGACCACCTTCCTCGCCACGGTCAATGCGCAACTGGGGGGCGAGGCCACGGTCGGGTTCTTCGACGGGCAGCTGCGGATTGAGGGGCAGGGCGGCAACGGCGTCGCGGTGGCCGACGACGCGACAAGCCCCAGCAGCAAGGGCGGGCGGGGCTTTTCCCACTGGTTCGGGTTGAACGACCTGGTCAGCACCACGACGCCCACCTTCTATGACACCGGCCTGACCCTGACGTCGCAGCATGGCTTCGACACGGGAGAAAGCTTGACCTTCCGCATCGGCAGCGCTTCCGGCGCCCGGTTGCGGGATGTCACCATCGCCGTCCCGACGGGCACCGGCACCATGGGCGAACTGCTGACGGCGCTGAACGATCCGGTCGGCGGCGTGGGGCGCTACGGCGCCTTCAGCCTGAACGCGGCCGGGACGCTGAGCTTCAAGGCCTATGACTCGGCCTCCACGACCCTGAGCGTGGTTAAGGACAATACGACCCAAACCCCTTCGGGGGTGTCGATGTCGCAACTGTTCGGCCTGGGCGAGACGGGGGCGACGCGGGCGGGCGCCTATTCTGTCCGCAGCGACATCCAGAGTGATCCGGAAAAGCTGGCCCTGGCCCAGTTGAACCTGTCGGCGGCGGCGGGAACCTCGGCCTTGAGCAAGAACGACGGCCGCGGCGGACTACTGCTGGCGGACGCTGGCCGCAAGAACGTCAGCTTCGCCGCCGCCGGCGGCAACAGCGGCGGGACCAAGAGCCTGTCGGCCTATGCGGCGGACTTCGCGGGCGACATCGGGGGCAAGGCCTCGGCGGCGAAGACCGCCAGCGAGACTGCCACGGCCATCGCCCAGGAAGCCGATAATCGTCGCAACGCCTCCGAGGGGGTCAATATGGACGAGGAACTGGTCAACATGACCACCTTCCAACAGGCCTACAACGCCTCCGCCCGTCTGATCCAGGCGAGCAAGGACATGTACGACGTGCTGATCGGGATCCTATAATGACGCGTGTCGCCACCTTCGGAAATTATCAGTCGGCGCTTCTGAATCTGATGAGCGCCCAGAACCGCGCCGAGCAGGCTCAGGAACGGATCGACAGCGGCACCATCGCCACCGACATGTCCGGCTATGGCCGGGGCGCCGAGCAACTGACCAGTCTGACTTCGACCCAGGCGCGGCTGGAGGGGTTCATCGGCGCCGGAGAGAGTGCTGCGGCGCGGCTGAGCGCGCAGGACCTAGCCATGAACCGCATCTACGACGCCGGCGTGGCGGCGCGGGAGGCCATCGCCAACGGCATCGCGGCGGGCAACATCACCAATATGATGACTGAGCTGGGTCTTCAGTATCAGACTGTTCAGAGCGGGCTGAACGCCGAACACCAGGGGGCCTATCTGTTTGGTGGCGGACGCGGCGATGCGCCGCCGGCGACAGCCGCGACAATGGCGGCCCTGGCCGCCGCGCCTTCGACCGCCTCGACCTTCGCCAATGACGACCTGAAGCAGAAGTCGCGCATCGACGAAAACACCATGGTCGAGACGGGCTTTTTGGCCAACGAGATCGGCGGGCCTCTGACCGAGGTGTTCCGGAACATGCAGGCCTATCAGAACGGAATCCCGGTCACGATCGGCAGCGTCACCTATACGCCGACTGGAGCGGGCACTCTGACCGGCCAGCCGGGTGCGAATGTCGTCGCCTTCCTGACCGCCCAGATGGGGGAGTTCGGCAACGCGAACGAGGGGCTGACGAACCAGACGGCCAAGAACGGACTGGTTCAAAATCAGGTCGAGTCGGCGCTGGATGCGCACGAATCCCAGAAGCTGGCCCTCGACAAGCTGATGACCGACAAGGCGGGATACGATCCCGCGCAAGCCATCACCGACCTACAGGCGGCCCAGGTGGCGATCGAGGCGTCGGCCCAGGTGATCAACTCGCTCCGCAATACGTCGCTGCTGGATATTCTTCGCTAAGCGGTCGGTGTGGCGGCAAGCGAAGGCTGCACAAGACGCCGAGCGACGGCTGATCCGGCCGAAGGTGGTTCTGGCCCTCGGGACGACGGGTCGGTCGGCATGGTGACCGTCCAACCCGCCTATCTGCTGCGTCTGCCCGACGCGGCGGCGAAAGCCGAGGCGCGCCGTGGATTTATCGCTGATCTGATCGCTGCGCGGCGCCTTATAGGCTGATGGCCGAACGAATCCCGGTCGATGGCGTTTGGATAGGCCGCCAGCGTGGCGGTTCGGGGAGATGAGATGAGCCGCGCAGGTTCGACACAGTGCGAGACTAAAGCGGCGCACGAATGTCATCGTGCGTTGACTTCATTCGGAGGCTTGACCATTAGGCGAGTCTGGATTTCGGCTGATCCCCGCGTAGAAGGGGATTGTCCGAGGCCCGTTCTGACTTTCGGGGCGCAATGAGCCAGACCGGTTACGAAATCACGGACGCCGGCCAAGGCGCGGCGAAGCTGCGCCTTATCGGCGATTGGACGACGACGGCCCTGGGGCGGGTGCCGCAGCGGCTGGACAAGGAACTGAACGGGCGCAAGGTCGACAGCATCGACACCAGCCGTTTGGGCAGGTTTGATACGGCCGGGGCCTTGGCTCTGGTCCAGGCGTCGCAGTGCGGCGTGCCCAAGTCGGCCTGGAAGGATCGGCCCGAAGCCGGCCGCATCTACACGATGATCGAGGCGCTTGAGCGCAGGAGCGCGCCGCCACCCCAACGGGCGGACGCCTTCACCCGAAGCTTCGCCAAGATCGGCCGGGGCGTCTATGATTTCGGCGCCGAGGCCATGTTGTCCCTGGCGTTTCTGGGTCGGCTGATGACGGCCGTGGTCGAGGCGGCGAAACACCCCCGCGGCATCCGCTGGCCCGCCTGGGTCAGTCAGGGCGAGCGGGCGGGTCTGGACGCGATCCCGATCGTCATGGTCACCAACTTCTTCATCGGCGCGGTCGTGGCCTTCATCGGCGTGGACCTGCTGACCGACTTCGGCGCCCAGGTGTTTGCGGTCCAGCTGATCGGCGTGGCCATGTTCCGCGAGTTCGCGGTGGTGATCGCCTCGGTTCTGCTGGCGGGGCGTTCGGCCTCGGCCTTTGCAGCCGAGATCGGCTCGATGCGGATGAACCAGGAGGTCGACGCCATGCAGGTGATGGGCGTCAACCCGTTCCAGGCCCTGGTGGTGCCGCGCGTGGCGGCCCTGGTGCTGATGCTGCCGTTGCTGACCTTCATGGGCATGATCGGCGGGCTGATGGGCGGTTTGGTCGTGTGCTGGAGCTCGCTGAACTTAGGGCCGGCCTTCTTCTTCCAGCGCCTGGTCGAGGACGGGACCATGGCCCAGCATATGATGGTGGGCCTGGTGAAGGCGCCGGTCTTCGCTCTGGTGATCGCGGCCATCGGCTGCCGTCAGGGCATGTCGGTGGCGGGCGATGTCGAAAGCCTGGGCCGGCGTGTGACGGCGGCGGTGGTGCAGGCGATCTTCGCCATCATCTTGTTGGACGCGGTCTTCGCCCTGGTCTTCCTGGAGCTGGACATATGACCGATGCGACGATGCCGGCCGCCGCGCCGGAAGACAAGGTCGAGAACCTGATCGAGGTGCGCGGTCTGCTGAGCCAGTTCGGCGACCGGACCATCCATGAGAACCTGGATATCGACCTCAAGAGGGGCGAGGTCATGGGCGTGGTCGGCGGGTCGGGCGCGGGCAAGACGGTGCTGTTGAACACCATCATCGGTTTGAAGGAGCCCGAGGGCGGGTCGGTGAAGGTGCTGGGCTATGACCGCGCCACCCTGACCAGCGATGAGGCGGCGGACATCGAGCAGAGGACGGGTATCCTGTTTCAGCAGGGGGCGTTGTTCTCGTCGTTGAGCGTGCTGGAGAATGTGGCTTCGCCGCTGGTGGAGCATACCAAACTGCCCAAGACGGCCATCTATGAGCTGGCCGAGCTGAAGATCTCGATGGTGGGTTTGAAGCCCGAACATCACCATCTGAAGCCGGCCGAACTGTCGGGCGGGATGAAGAAACGGGCGGGCTTGGCGCGGGCCTTGGCGCTTGATCCCGAACTGGTGTTTCTGGACGAGCCGACGGCGGGGCTGGACCCGATCGGGGCGGCGGCCTTCGACGAACTGATCCGGCAACTGTCGGACGACCTGGGCCTGTCCGTCTTCATGATCACACACGACCTCGATAGCCTGTACGCCATCTGCGACAAGGTGGCGGTGCTGGCGGACAAGCGGGTCGTGGAAAAAGCCACGGTGCAGGAGCTGGAACGCTCCGACCATCCGTGGATCAAGGAATACTTCCTGGGGCCGCGCGGTCGCGCGGCCACCAAGGCGGCTTGAGGAGAGCCACGTATGGAAAGAGACGCACACTACGCCGCTGTCGGCATCGCCACAGTCTGCCTTTTGGCGGCGCTGGCGGTGTTCACCATCTGGCTGGCCCGGTTACAGTTCAACAGCGACTACGACCTGTACGACATCGTCTTCTATGGGCCGGTCAACGGGCTGTCTGAAGGCGGGGAGGTGCACTTCAACGGCATCCGCGTCGGAGAGGTGACGGACCTTAACATCGACACCAAGCGCGGCGACCAGGTCATCGCCCGGGTGCGGGTGGACGGCACGACGCCGGTCCGCGTGACCTCGCGCGCCCAGCTGGAGCCGCAGGGCATCACGGGCCTGAACTATATCCAGATCACCGCCGGTTCGCCCAACAGCGCCCTGCTGAAGGACCAGTATCCGGACAATGTGGTGCCGGTGCTGCAAAGCCAGCCGTCGCCGATCGCCGAACTGCTGAGCGGGTCGGGCACGGTGCTGGCCCAGACTGTGGATGCGCTGAACCGGATCAACCGGGTCATGTCCGACGACAATATCCGCAGCTTCTCGACCAGCGTGAAGAACGTCGAGGCGCTGACGACCGAGCTGGAGGCGCGCAAGGCCATCTTCGCCGAGTTGGAAGCGGCGGTGAAGAACGCCAACGCCACCATCCTGGAATACCAGGGACTGGCTGCGGATCTGCGCGCCGTCGTCAACACCGACGGCCGCGCGGCCATCGCCAATATCAACCAGGCCACGGCGGAGGCGCGGGTCGCCATCGCCTCGGCTAACCGCTCTATCTCGGGTCTGGAGCAGCCGCTGGGTGATTTCACCAGCAACAGCCTGCCGCAACTGAGTGGCACCATAGAAGAGCTACAGGAGGCGACCCAGTCGCTTCAGGCCCTGATCGACGATGTCCGCGCCAGCCCGCGCGACTTCATCGGGAAACCGCAATCGAAAGAGCTGGAGGTGCAGCCGTGATCCGTTCCCTGGTTCAACTGGGCGCCGTCGCCGGCGTCGTCGTGTCGCTGAGCGGTTGTTCGCTGCTGTCCACGCCGGATCCGGTGCAGAACTATCGGTTCGGCCTGCCGCTGGACGCGCCCTCGGCCGAGGGCGACACGCCCGCGCCCCTGTCGGTGTCGATCCGGCGGATCGAGTTTCCGGCCGCGAGCGGCGACGACCGGATCCTGGGCGTCACCGGGACCGAGACCGCCTATATCGGCGGCGCGCGCTGGGTGTCGCCGGCCTCGACCCTGTTCGACGATAGCCTCAAGGCGGCCTTCGCCAATCGGGCGGACCAGATCCGCGTCCTGGGCCGGCGCGAGCCCGGCACGCCGCCGTTGGTGCTCCAGGTGTCGGTGACGACGTTCGAAGCGCGCTATGCTGCGCCGGGGGCGACGCCGGACGTGGTGATCACGGCCCGGGCCCAGTTGCGTTCGACGCCGGAACGCCAGGCGAGCGGCGCTGCGATCCGTCCCGAACAGGCGCGGTCGGTGGAGCGCGTCTTCACGGTGACCCAGCCGGCGGGCGAGAACCGGGTCTCGGCCATCGTCGCCGCCTTCGATACGGCGACGCGGGACATCAACACCCAGATCGCCGACTGGACGATTCAGTCGGCGAAGTAAGGGCTCTCAGGTGACCCACTGGAGGGACTCGGCCTCGACCGGGTTCCTGTAGGGGGCATCTTCGCGCTGGGCGCGGAGAAGGGCGGCCTTGGAGGCGAAGTAGAAGGCGGACGGGCGATCCGGGTCGCCGGCGAAGACCAGGGGCAGGTGCGGACTGCGGCCTTCCAGCCGCTCCAGTATGGCCACGTCCTGACGCAGGAAGGTCCGGCCCCAGGCCGACAGCAGCGGGCTGCCGAACCGCAAGGCGGCGACCGAGCAGAGGATCAGGTTGCGGATCACGACATCGCCTTCAGCTTGAGGCGTGACGGTGGTCAAGTTGATCAGTTCGAACCCGCGGGCGGTGACGCGCTCCAGCCGGATCGACGGCAGGCGGAACTCGATACTGACCTTGCGGTCCTCGGACACCAGATCATAGGCGGGGGTGGAGGCGAAGGCGTCCGCCGCGACGGCGGTGAAGCCGAAGGGCGAGGGGCTGTAGCTCTTGGTCTTGGTGCGACGCGCCTGGCTGCGCCACCACCAGGCGTTATGGATCATCGGCACATGGGCCGGGTCCAGCAGGCCCAGGACCGCCTGGTCATAGTCCGCACGCGCGGGGGCCTTGGAGTAGGCGATCAGGGCCAGGGGCGCCTCGGGCGTCGGAGGCAGGTCCGGCGGCGCGACTGAACCGGCGGGGCAGGCCCAGATCAGTCCCAGGCGGTTGATCAGTCGCCAGCCGCCGCAGGCCGTGGTCTGGACGGCGTCCGGGGCCACCGTGGCGGGCAGGTCGATCCACTCGCCGTGAAGCTGAGCCCGAGAGGCTGTGCGGACCCGTGCGGCGCGTACGGGGTACCAGGCGTGGATCGGCGCGCCGAAGCGGCGGTCGCCGGGCTGGCGCGCCATCAGACGCGCGCCGAGGTCAAGCAGGGGCTCTGGCGAGACAGGCCCGTCGGAGTCTGCTGGCCGCGTCTGGAGCAGGGTCGGCATGTGACGGGGGCCTGTTCTCGCCGTCGGAGGCGTCGGGAACGGGGGTCTGGCGCCCCGGGGTCGCGCCCCATCGATCACGGAATCGTGCGGCCATTCGACCCTAGCGGGCGCGTCGTGACCCAACAAGGTTCGATTGGGCCGCCCCGACTGCGGCGATTAGCCCCCCTTGAGCCTCTCCGCCACGATGTAGGCGGCCTCGGTCTTGGCGGCGACTTCGTCCAGGGTGACGCCGTCGGCCAGTTCGATCAGTTCAAGCCCCCCGCCGTTCGGCTTGACGTCGAAGGTGGCCAGGTCGGTGATGATGCGGCTGACCACGCCCGTTCCGGTCAGAGGAAGGGTGCAGGATTTCAATACCTTGGACTGGCCGTGCTTGTTGGCGTGCTCCATGACCACCACCACGCGCTTGACGCCCGCGACCAGGTCCATGGCGCCGCCCATGCCCTTCACCAGCTTGCCGGGGATCATCCAGTTGGCGATGTCGCCGTTCTGGGCCACTTCCATGGCGCCCAGAATGGACAGGTTGATGTGGCCGCCGCGGATCATGGCGAAGCTGTCGGCGCTGCTGAAGTAGGACGACTCCGGGATCTCGGTGATCGTCTGTTTCCCGGCGTTGACCAGGTCGGGGTCGATCTGGTCTTCATAAGGAAACGGACCCATGCCGAGCATACCGTTCTCGCTCTGTAGCGTTACAGTGATGCCTTCGGGGATGTAGTTCGCCACCAGGGTCGGGATGCCGATCCCGAGGTTCACATAGAAACCGTCCTGCAGCTCTTGAGCGGCGCGTTCGGCGAGTTGTTCGCGACTACGGGGCATCAGTTCTTCCTCGCGATGAGACGAGCGGAATAGGTCAGGAGCAGCCCAAAAAGGCCGACCCCAACAGCCACCTTGTCCAGGCTCATGCTCGACAGGACGGCTAAGGCCAGACCCGCAATGCCGCACAGGCAGACGGCCACGATGGCGATGATGTTCAGCTTGGTCATCAGCCAACGGCTCCGACAGTTTCTGGACGCTGACGCACCGTCTGCTGTTCGATGCGCTTTTCGGACACGGTCTGGACCAGGCGGTCGACGTAGACGCCCGGCGTGTGGATTTGGTCGGGATCGAGCGAGCCGACGGGGACGATTTCCTCGACCTCGACGACCGTGACCTTGCCGGCCGTGGCCATCATCGGGTTGAAGTTGCGGGCGGTCTTGCGGAAGACGAGGTTGCCGCGTTCGTCGGCCTTCCAGGCCTTGACGATGGAGAGGTCGGCGATCAGGCCGGTCTCCATGACGTAGTCGCGGCCGTTGAAGTTGCGGACCTCCTTGCCCTCGGCGACCAGGGTGCCGACGCCGGTGGCGGTGAAGAAGGCGGGGATGCCGGCGCCGCCCGCGCGGATGCGCTCGGCCAGGGTGCCCTGGGGGTTGAACTCCAGCTCCAGCTCGCCGGCCAGATACTGGCGCTCGAACTCCTTGTTCTCGCCGACGTAGGACGAGATCATCTTGGCGATCTGGTGGGTGCCAAGCAGCTGGCCCAGGCCGAAGCCGTCGACCCCGGCGTTGTTGGAGATGACCGTCAGGCCCTTGACGCCGCTGTCGCGTAGAGCGGCGATCAGGTTTTCGGGGATGCCGCACAGGCCGAAGCCGCCGGACATGACCGTCATGCCGTCGAAGGTCAGACCCTCCAGCGCGGATGTGACGTCAGCGTAGATCTTACCCATCGCTCTCCCTTTTCACTGCCTGATGAATATTGGCGCGTTTGACCACGCGTAACGCGGAGGGGGGCGGGGGGCAAGTCGGGAGGCGGGGGAGGCGCTGCATTTTACACGGAATCCACTCGATAATTTTTGAGTCTATTTTCGTGTATTTTCCGACATGCGGAGCCGGGGACGGACGTGTCGGAAATCTGCGTGGGGCCTGCCTCATAGAACCTTGTTCGCGTGATCCCGGATGTGGGCTCTGCCGCCCGCCGTTCAAGGTCCGTGCATCCGTAAATGACGGTCGGGCGTATTGAGAGGACAAGCCTGACCACGGACGCCCCATGAGCCTGACCAATGTCGCCATTCGCCAGTTGCAGGATGCGCCCTTTCCCGACTTCGTGACCCGCCCGGCGATCGACAGCCTGGTGACGGAGGCGCGCAAGCGGCTGGATCGCGACGGTCCCCACGATCAGGCGGCCTTTGCGCGCGAGATGGCCGAGCGGGTCATCGCCGAACATGCGGATGCGGCGAACCGGCAGCACTACGAACTGCCGCCCGAGTTCTTCCGCCTGTGCCTGGGCGAGCGGCTGAAATACTCCTGCTGTCTGTATCCGACGGGAACGGAGACGCTGGACCAGGCCGAGGTCGCGGCCTTGTTGGAGACCTGCGCCCACGCCGATCTGGCCGACGGTCAGACCATTCTGGAAATGGGCTGCGGCTGGGGTTCGCTGTCGCTGTGGATGGCCGAGACCTATCCACGCGCGCGGATCACGGCCGTGTCGAACAGCCACGGCCAGCGGGGCCATATCGAGGCCCAGGCCAGGGCGCGGGGGCTGAGCAATCTGACGGTCGTGACCCAGGACATGAACCTGTTCGACACCGACCAGAGGTTCGACCGGATCGTCTCGGTCGAGATGTTCGAGCATATGGCCAACTGGCGCGCCCTGCTGACCAAGGCGAAGTCCTGGCTGAAGCCGGAGGGGCGGATGTTCATCCATGTCTTCACCCACCGCGACGCCCCCTATCGGTTCGACCACACCGACAGCGGCGACTTCATCGCCCAGCATTTCTTCACCGGCGGGATCATGCCCAGCCACGGACTGATCCGGCAGTTCCCCGACCTGTTCGCGGTCGAGCAGGAATGGACCTGGAACGGCGGACATTACGCCCGCACCGCCAATCAGTGGCTGGCCAATATGGACCGGAACGCCGCGCGGATCGCGGTGTTGATGCGCGAGACCTATGGCGACGACGCCAAGCTGTGGGTCCGGCGCTGGCGGCGCTTCTACCTGGCGACCGCCGGCCTGTTCGGCAACGACTGGGGCTGCACATGGATGGTCAGCCATTATCGCCTGAAACCCGCCTGAGGAGTTTGTCGTGATCAAATATGTCTTCGCCTATCTGGGCGCCGGAATCACCTTCGCGGTGATCGACGCCGTCTGGCTGACCACCATGACCGACCGGCTGTACAAGCCGGTGCTGGGTCCCATCCTGGCGGATAAACCGGACATGAGGGCGGCGGTTCTGTTCTATCTGATCTCCATCGCCGGGACGGTCTTCCTGGCCATCGCCCCGGCCTTGAAGGATGGAGGCTGGACACGGGCGGCGCTTAATGGGGCCGTGCTGGGCTTCGTCGCCTACGCCACCTATGACCTGACCAATCAGGCGACCCTGGCGATCTGGCAGACCAAGCTGACGGTGATCGACCTGATCTGGGGGACGGTCCTGACCATGGTTTCGGCGACCGGCGGCTATTTCGCAGCGCGCTGGGCCGAGGGGCGTTTCGGCTGACCCTGCTGTCGTCGGCTTGTCTTTCGCCTGACACGGGACCGGCATGGCGCAGGCCGGGGTCGTTAAGCTATAGCTAACCCTGTTTTCGACGGGGGCGGTCTTGCGCGCAGGCATCAACGGATTGACGGCGGCCCTGGTCGTCGGGGTCGTGATCGGCCTGATGCTGACGCCCGACGGGCGGGAATGGCTGCGTCACCCGACCCTGATGCTGGGCGGTTCGGCCAATGCCTCGGCCAGTCCGCCTACGGCTGGCGCCCCGGTGGAGAGCCCGGCGCCCCCCCCGGTCGCGAAGGCGAGCGTGACCCCGCTGAAGGCGCGCGCGGCCAGCGGGGCCTTGAGGATCGGGGTGTTCGGCGATTCGATGGCGGACGGCCTGTGGGCCGCCCTGTATCGCGACCTGAACGGCAAACAGGGGGTCACGGTGACCCAGTTCAGCGCGGTCTCCACCGGCCTGACCCGCTACGACTATGTGGACATCCAGGCCAAGACAGCGCGGCAACTGAGCGAGAATCGCGTGGATGCGGCCGTGGTGATGTTCGGGACCAATGACGCCCAGGGCATCAGTCTGGACGGGGTGATCCATGATTTCGGCACGCCCGGCTGGAAGGCGGCCTATGGGAAGCGGATCGACGATCTGGTCGCCCTGATGCGGTCCAGGGGCGTGGCCGTCTATTGGGTCGGACTGCCGAAGATGAAACGGGCCGGGTTCGACGCCAAGATGGCGATCATCAACGCCGTGGTGCGCGAGCGGATGGCGGCCCTGGGCGTGCCCCTGATCGAGACGACCGACGTCACCGCCGATGCGGCGGGCGACTATGCGGCCTATCTGCCCGGCGCCAGCGGGCGGCCGCAGCTGATGCGGGCCAATGACGGGATCCATATGACCATGGCCGGCTATCGCCGAATGGGCGCGCCGGTGGCGGAGCGGCTGAAGCGCGACGCGAGCCTGGATGTTGCGGCGGCTCAACCGCAGACGACCGGCTGACCATGAGCTTGGGGGCTGTGGGGGCGGCGTTGCTGATGCTGGGGATGCAGAGCGGGACCGAGGTGCCGTATGTGCCCATGCCCGCGCCGGCGGCGGGGGCTTCGGTCTGTCCCGAGGGCATCTGCGGCGTCGAGGCGCTGGAGGGGGTGTTCGAGGCCTTGGCGGCGACCGAGGCGGGAGAGCGAGACCGGCCTGTCCACATCCTGCAAATCGGCGACAGCCATACGGCGGGGGACCGGATCACCGGCGCTCTGCGGGCGCGGTTGCAGGCCCGGTTCGGGGCCGGCGGGCGCGGGGTGCTGCCGCCGGGCGTGCCCTATGCCGGCTATGGGCCGATGCAGGTTGAGGTGACGGCCCGCGACTGGCCGATCGCGGTCGCGCCCCTGACCGCGCCGGACGGGGCGGCGACCCTGCGGGCGGGGTTGAGCGGGGCGCGGTCGGATGTGGGGCCGGGCGCCGTTCTGACCCTGACCGCGGAGCCGGGCGCGGCCTTTGACGTCGTCGGTCTGTGCGGGGACGGCGGACCGCAGGCGGGACGGATCAGGGTGACGACGCCGGAAGAGACGGTCGAACCGGACTTCCACGCTATGGAGGCGAAGCCTCTATGCCGCACCTGGCGGCTGGCGGCGCCGACGCAGACGGTGACGCTGCGTCCGACGGGGAGCGTGGCCCTGCACGATGTCTGGATTGAGCGGAGCGGGCCCGGCGTGGTCATGTCCAGCCTGGGCGTGGTCGGGGCGAAGTTGCGGGATCTGGCGGCGCGGGATCAGGCCGTGGTGGCTGTGGAGCTGGAGGCGTGGCGGCCGTCGCTGATCATTCTGGCCTTTGGCGTCAATGATGGATTTGAAGGGGTCGAGCCCGAGGCCTACGCTGGCCTGCTGCGGGGGCAGATCGAGCGGCTGCGGCGGCTGGCGCCGGAGGCGTCGCTGCTGATCCTGGCGGCGCCGGAGGGGCTGAAGTCAGGCATGGCGGGCGGATGCGGGGCGGACGGATCGCGGGCGGCCCCGGCGTCGCTGGCGGTGGTGCGGGATGTGCAGCGGCGGGTCGCGGGCGAGACGGGCGTCGCCTTCTGGGACTGGTACGGACGGATGGGGGGCGACTGTTCGGCGGAGCGGCTGGCGACCATGCCAGAGCCCTATATGCGGCCCGATCGGGTGCATTTCACCTCCATAGGGGCGGAGTGGATCGGCGGGGTGTTGAGCGACGATCTGATGCGGGCCTATGACCGCTGGACGGCGGCCAAGGGGGAGGCGAACTGATGCTGTTTCCGACCCTGGCCTTCGCGGTCTTCTTCCTGTTCGTTTATCTGGTCAGCTGGAGCCTGGATCGCGAGAACGGGCGGCGCAAACTGTTCCTGCTGCTGGCCAGCTGGTTCTTCTACGCCCAGTGGGACTGGCGGTTCGTGGGCCTGCTGATCGCTTCGGCCGTGTTGAACTGGGGCGTGGCGGCTCTGATCGTGCGCAGCGATCAGGAGAAGCGGCGCAAACTGTGGGTCGGCCTGGGGGTTGCGGTCAATCTGGTGATCCTGGGCTTCTTCAAGTATTACGGCTTCTTCGTCGAACAGGCCGTTGATCTTCTGGGGCAATTTGGCTGGGAACGTGACCTGCCGCTGTTGCAGGTGGTGCTGCCGGTGGGGATCAGCTTCTTCACCTTCCAGGGCATCAGCTATGTGGTCGACGTCTATCGCGGCAAGACGGCGCCGGCGGACAGTCTGCTGGACGTCATGCTGCTGATGAGCTTCTTCCCGCACCTGGTGGCGGGGCCCATCGTACGGGCGTCGGACCTGTTGCCGCAGTTCACGCGGGCGCCCCGGCTGACGCGCGAGATGGCGACCCATGGGCTGCTGCTGATCGTCTGGGGCGTGTTCAAGAAGACGGTGATCGCGTCCGAGCTGGCGACGCGGCTGGTCGATCCGGTCTTCTTCGATCCGTCGGCCTATGGGGCGGTCGACATAGCGGCGGCGGTCTATGCCTATGCGGTTCAGATCTATTGCGACTTCTCGGCCTATTCGGACATGGCCATCGGGATCGCGGCCCTGCTGGGCTATTCCTTCCCGCGCAATTTCGACCAGCCGTACCGGGCGGCCTCGATGCAGGCCTTCTGGCGGCGGTGGCATATCAGCCTGTCCAGCTGGCTGCGCGACTATCTGTATGTGCCGCTGGGCGGGGGACGCAAAGGTCTGTGGTCGTCGTGCCTCAATGTGATGATCACCATGCTGTTGGGCGGGCTGTGGCACGGGGCGGCCTGGACCTTCGTGGCCTGGGGCGCGCTGCACGGCGGGGCGCAGGTGGTCGAGCGCCTCGGTCGCGCGGTGGTTAAGGATCGCAAGGTCATCCCGACCTGGCTGGGGGTTCTGATCACCTTCCACGTCGTCTGCCTGGGGTGGATCCTGTTCCGGGCCGAGACCTTCGATCTGGCCATGCAGATGCTGGCCGGGCTGGGGCGGTTCGAGGCGTTCAGCCTGGTGACGCCCTTCGTGCTGGTGTTGATCGTCGGCGGGCTGGCGATGCATGGGCTGCCGCCGCGCGCGGTGGAGGGGCTGGCCGAGCGGTTGAAGACCGCGCCGTCGCCGACCTTGGGGGTGCTGATCGGGGTGGCCATATTGCTGGTCGAGGCGATGCGGCCCGAGGGCGTGGCGCCCTTCATCTATTTCCAGTTCTGAGGCGTTGATCCGACGATGAGCGATCCCAAGGACCCGGTCGATCCCTTCCCGACGCAGGCGCACCCGCCGGTGTCGCCGTTCCCGCCGTTGGATCCGCCCAGCGACTGGATCGATACGGCGGACGCCCACGACCTGCCCACGCGAGAGAACACCCTGGTCGCCCTGGGTCGGTTCGCCTTTCCCCCGGCGCCCGCTCTGGACGAAGAGGGCGAGGCGTCGCGGGCGCGGCGGTGGACCAGCCAGACCCTGTTCGTGGCCTGCGCCTTCCTGATGATCTTCAATGCGGGGTCGGTGCAGAACTGGGCGCGTCAGCAGCCGCCGAGCTGGAGTCAGTCAACAGTTGATCGGCTGGCGACCGTGTGGGTGGAGCAGCTGGATCTGCTGGGCGCGAACCTGCCGGTGGAGGGGCTGCACGAGACCTGGCGCGGCTTGCAGGCGACGCGGTTCGACGGGCGCCAGGACGAAAAGACCTGAAGCCCGACGGCTTGCCGTTCTGTATTTGACGTGTATGAACTGCCCGTTCAGGTTGCTGTCGCGGGGGCGAGGTTGGACGGGGGCGGGCGGCCATTGTTGTCGGCCAGGGGCGTGATCGACGCCGGGCTGGTCTATGGCGCCCACGGGCTGCGGTTCCTGGCGCCCCTGCTGCTCTATCCGGTGCTGACGCGACGGTTCGGGGTCGAGGGGTTCGGCCTCTATGTGGCCGCCGTGTCCCTGGCGGCCATGACGGCGGTGGTCGTGGACTATGGCGCGTCGCTGTCGGGGCCGCGCGACATCGCGGCGGCGCGACAGGCGGCGGGGTCGATCATTGGACGGATGCTGGCGCTGCGGGCGGTGCTGGTCCTGCCCGCCGCGATTCTGGGACTTTTGCTGGGCTGGATCAATCCGGTGCTGGCCGGCGCCTGGGCGGTGGTCGGGGCGGGGATCGCCCTGGGCGTCGGGCAGGGGGCGAGCCTGGTCTGGGTGTTTCAAGGCCTGCGCGACCCGGCGCCCGCAGCCCTGGCCGAAGTCGCAGGGACGCTGGCGGCGGCGGTCGTGGTGATGCTGTCCCCCGGACTGGGCGCGGCGGGCGCTCTGGCCGTGCAAGCGGCGGGGCTGTGGCTGGGCGTCGGCCTTGGGGCGGCGATGATGCTGCGCCGGGTTCAGCTGAAGTGGCCGGAGCGGGGGTTTGTCCGACGCGGACTGGTCGAGGGCGGCGCCCTGTTCGCCAGTCGAGCGGCGGTCGTCGCCTATACGGGGGCGGGGGGATTTGTCGTGGCGGCCCTGGCGGGGCCGGCTCAGGCGGCGATCTACGCCGTGGCGGACAAGGTGGTGGCGGCGGCGAGTTCGTTGATGCGGCCGCTGGTGGGATTGGTGGGGCCGAGGATCGCCGGTCTGCTGGCCGAGGATGCGCCGACCGCATTCCGCACCGCGCGGTGGAGCCTGATGGTGACGCCGGGGCTGTTTCTGGGCGTGGCGGCGGGACTGTGGCTGGCGGCGCCGCTGCTGGTGCGGATGCTGGTCGGGGAAGGGTTTGGGGACGCGGCGGGGGTGTTGAGGACGCTGGTCTTCGTCCTGCCTCTGGTGGCGGCCAGCCAGGTGCTGGGGCTGCAACTGATGACGGCCCTGCGGATGGATGGGCGGTTCGCGCTGATGGTCGGGTTGGGCTGTGTCGCCACCCTGGCGCCGGCGGTGGCGCTGGCGCCGGGCGGGGGTGCACTGGGCATGGCCGGGGCGCGGCTGACCGGGGAGGCGGTGGTGGTGCTGGCCAGCCTGGCTTGCCTGCGGCCGCACTGGCGTTTCCTGTTCACAAGGGGGCGACATGTCCCGGCGGTATGACTGGCTGATCGTCGGCGCTGGGTTTACTGGCGCGACAGTGGCCGAGCGGTTGGCGCGGGGGCTGGATCAGCGCGTGCTGGTCATCGACCGGCGCGACCACGTCGGCGGCAACGCCCATGACCGGCGCGACGAGAGCGGGCGGACGGTCCACCCCTATGGCCCGCACATCTTCCACACCAACAGCCGGCGCATCTTCGACCATCTGGGCCAGTTCACCGACTGGCGGCCCTATTTCCATCGGGTGCGGGGGCATGTGGACGGGCAGCTGGTCCCGATCCCGTTCAATCTGGATTCCATGCGGATGCTGTTTCCGGCGGGGATGGCGGAGCGACTGTCGGAGCGGTTGATCGCCGCCTTCGGCTTCGGCGCGCGGCCGACCATCGCGGATCTGAGGCAGGCCGGAGAGGATGCGGATCTGCGGTTCTTGGGCGACTATGTCTTCGACAAGGTCTTCGCCGCGTACAGTCGCAAACAGTGGGGCATGGAGCCCGAGGCGCTGGACCCGTCCGTCACGGCCCGGGTGCCGGTGGCGGTCAGCCGTGACGACCGGTATTTCACCGACCGCTATCAGGCGATGCCGCGCGACGGCTATGCGGCCCTGTTCCAGCGGATGCTGGATCACCCGAACATCCATCTGTCTCTGAATACGGATCTGGCCGAGATCGAGCCGGGGCGGTTCGACCGGATGGTCTATTGCGGGGCGCTGGACGACTACTTCGGGCAGGTGGCCGGGGCGCTGCCGTATCGGAGCCTGAGGTTCGAGCGGCAGATTGTGGGGGCGGAGGACGGGCTGCCGGTCGGGACAGTCAATTATCCGAACGAGTTCGACTTCACCCGCGTCACCGATTTCCGCCATCTGACCGGAGAGCGGGGCGAGACGACCTGTCTGCTAACCGAATATCCGATCCCGCATGAGCCGGGGCGGACCGAGCCCTTCTATCCGATCCCGACCGAGGCGTCGCAGGCGCTGGCGGATCTGTACCGGGCCATGGCGCGGGCGCTCGAGGGGCGGGTCTGGTTCGCCGGGCGGCTGGCCGACTATCGCTACTACAATATGGACCAGGCGGTGGGGCGGGGGCTGAGCCTGGTCGAGAAGGCGCTGGCGCCGGCGATCCTGAAGGCGGCGGCGTGAGCGGGGTTTCTTTCAGAGTCTGGGCGGTGGTGGTGACCTGGAACCGGCGAGAACTGCTGGAGCAATGCCTGAACCATCTGGCCGCCCAGACTCGGCCTTGCGACCGCATCCTGGTGGTCGACAACGCCAGCGACGACGGGACGGCGGAATGGCTGGATCAGGCGTGGGCGGGTCGGGTCGATCGGCTGAGACTGTCGGTCAATACGGGCGGGGCGGGCGGCTTCAACGCCGGGATACGGGCGGCCATGGAGGTCGGGGCGACGCGGCTGTGGCTGATGGACGACGACGTCCTGCCGGCGTCCGATGCGTTGGAGCGGCTGTTGCAGGCCGAGGCCGAGCTGACGAGCGAGGGAGTGGAGCCGGCCTTCCTGTGTTCGACGGTGCGGACGCCCGAGGGGCTGCTGACCAATACAGCCGAGATCGATCGACGGACCAACGCCCTGGGATATGCGGCCTGGGGCGAGCGGCTGGAGCGGGGGATTGCGCCGGTGCGGCAGGCGACCTTCGTGTCTCTGTTGGTGCCACGGGCGGCGGTGCAGAGATATGGCCTGCCGCTGGCGCCCATGTTCATCTGGGGCGACGACACCGAATATACGCTGCGGCTATCGGCCGAGCGGTCCGGGTTTCTGGTCGGGGCCAGCCGGGTCGAGCATGTGCGGGCCGCGCCGGGCGGGCTGAGCCTGGAGACCGAGACCGATCCACGGCGCGAGCGGTTGCACCGGCTGCTGACGCGCAATGTCATTCTGGCCAAGCGCCGCCATGAGGGCGCGGGTTCGGTCCTGCGCTATGCGGCCTCGCGGGGGCGGATCGCGCTGCGGCTGGCGGCGAAAGGGCAGTGGCGCAAGGCGGGGGTGCTGGTCGCCGGGGTTCTGGACGGGGTGCGGTTCGCTCCGCAGATCGAATATTGCGCGTCCTGATCGTGCGGGCTGCGCCGTGGCGGGGCGTGCGTCTGTCCGACGTTCGGGCGGCCTATGAGGCCTGGGCGCTGGTGCTGCTGGGCGTGGGGGTGGCGCTGCCGGTGTTTCTGGTGCCCGGCTGGGTTAGTGCGCCGCGCCTGGGCGATCTGGCCCTGGCGGCGGCGCTGCCGCTGATTGCTTTGCAATGGGGACGGATGGGGCCGGCGGCGCGGGCGGCGGGGCCGGTGGCGGCCTTCGTCTTGCTGGCGACGATGCTGATCCAAGTGTCCAGTATCGGGCAGACGTTGAACGTCTCGGACGCCGCCTTCTGGTTCCGCTGGCTGGCGGCGGCGCTGGTCGCGCCGGCGGTGGGGGCCCTGATCGTCGAGGATGCGGAGCGGCGGCGGCTGTTCTTCGCCGCCGTTCTGGCGGGGGCGGTCTGTCATCTGGCCACCTATGGGCTGTTGTCCCTGTTCGGGCGGGACGGGCTTCAGGCCGTGGGGCTGGCGTCGCCGCGCGCGGCCTATACCTCGGTCGTGGCGCGGGTGCGGATCACGACGGTGGCCGAGCATCCGAACGCCGCCATGGGGATGATCGGTCTGGCCGTCCCCGCCGCCTTAGAGGTGCTGAGCCGGCAGTGGTCGCGGCGGACGGTGGCGCTGTCTGCGGCGGGCGTGGCGGCGGTGGGTTTCCTCTGCACCTTGTCACGGGGCGGACTGATCGCGGCGGGGGCGGCCTGGATCGCGCGGGTGGCGGTGGGACGGCGGTGGCGTGAGGCAGGCAGTCCGCTGGGCCTGTTGCTGGCCGTCTGTCTGTTGGCCGGGGGTCTGGCTGCGATCCAGGTGACGCGGGTCGAGGTGGATGTCAGCCGGTTCGCGGCTCGGCTGGACAAGGAGCAGATGGCCGAGAACCTGCGCGGGCGGATCGACACCTGGACCCGCACCCTCGACTTCGTTGCGGAGCGGCCGCTGGGCGTCGGCTGGTCGACGGCGGACGAACTGGGGACGTTTCGGGCCCTGACGGTCAGCCACAACGGCTATCTGTTCATGGGGCGGACGGTGGGGGTTTTGGCGGCGATCGCGGCGCTTGTGCTGCACCTGTGGTCGGTCGCGCGACTGGACGTCTTTACGCCCCTGTCGGTCTATCTGCTGACGATGATGTTGAGCGAGGACCTGGCCCAGGGGGCGGGGTTCGTCTTCCTGATCTGTCTGGTCGCGGCCCTGGCCTGGCGCAGGCCGGTCGCGCCGTGAGAGTGCTGCTGGTCAACAGCCTGTATCCGCCGGCCGATGTGGGCGGGGCCGAGCGGAGCGTTGAGCAGTTGGCGCGGGGGCTGGCGAGGGCGGGCGTGACGGCGTCGGTGGCGACGCTGGTCGAGAACGGCGGGGGCTTGGAGGTTCGCGACGGGGTGCGGGTCCACAGTCTGCCGTTGCGGCATGTCTACTGGCCCTATGGCGGGCGGCGGCGCGGGGGCGTCATGCGCGCCCTGTGGCATGGACTTGAGGCGTTCAGCCCGCTGATGGATCGGGCGGTGGCGGATGTGGTGCGGGCCGAACAGCCGGATCTGATCCACGCCCAGGTGACGACCGGGTTCGCGGGGGCGGTTCATCGGGCGGCGCGACGGGTGGGACTGCCGCTGGTGCAGACCCTGAGGGACTATTCGACCCTGTGCAGCCGGGCGGCCCTGTTTCGGCGGGGACGGGTGTGCGCGCAGCGTTGCGCAGACTGTGTGCTGCTGAGCGAGCCGCGTCGTCGGGCGACCGCCAGGGTCGATCATGTGGTGGGGATCAGCCGTGCGCTGCTGGAGCGGCATCAGGCGGCGGGCTGTTTTGGCGATACGCCCGCGACGATCATCGGCAATGCGGCCGGCGCGCCGGACGGCGCTGCGACTGCGCGGGCCGGGCCGGCCGCCTTCGGCTTCATCGGACGGATCGAGCCGGAGAAGGGGATCGAGGTCCTGCTGAGGGCGACGACGCACCTGGGCGGCGACTGGCGGCTGAGGATCGCCGGGCGGGGACAGGCGGCCTATGTCGCACGGCTGCGTCGGGCCTTTCCCGATCCTCGGATCGAGTGGCTGGGGCCGGTGGAGGCCGACGGCTTCTATCAGAGCATCGACGGGGTCGTGGCCCCGGCCATCTGGGCCGAGCCGTTCGGGCGGGTCGTGGTCGAGGCCCTGGCGCGCGGGCGGGGGGTGATCGCCTCGCGCATCGGCGGCCTGCCGGAAGCGGCCGCGAGCGGGGCGCGCGTGACCCTGGTTCCGCCCGGCGACGCAGGGGCGCTGGCTGGCGCCTTGGCTGCGGTGGTCGAAAATCCGTCCTGCTGGCGAAATCCGGGGCCGCCGTTCCGTCCGATCTGGACCGAGGCGTCGGTGGTTCAGGCTCATCTCGCCGTCTATCGGGAGGTGCTGGCGGGTCGGTCTTCGGCCAGCCAGGTCTCGAGCCGCCGCGCCGATCCGTCCCAGGTGTAGAACGCCAGGCGGGCGCGACCCTGGGCGAAACGGTGCGGGGCAGGGCCTGCGCGCAGCAAGGCCGCCATATGATCCGCCAGGGCGGCGTCGTCCCAGGGGGCGAAATAGTCGGGGGCGTCGCCGCAGACCTCGCGCACGGCGGGAATGTCCGAAGCGATGACGGGGCGGTCCTGGGCGAAGGCCTCGAGCGGCGGAATGCCGAAGCCTTCGTAGAGGCTGGCGAAGATCAGGGCGCGGGCGCCGCGCAGCAGGGGCGCGACCTCGGCGTCGGTGCGGCGGCCGGCGAACAGGACGCGTGGATCGGCGGCCGGGGCGGCGCGGTCGAAGATGGCCGGGGCGGCCGCGCCGATCAGGACCAGGCGCAGGTCGGGGTCGGGCAGGCGGCCCAGGGCTCGGATCATGACGGCGAGGTTCTTGTTCGGCGCCAGATTGCCCAGGGCGACGAAATAGGGGCGGCCGGTCAGGTCCAGATCCGCGAGCGGACCTTGAAGAGGCGTCGCGCGCATCAGGTGGTCCGCGCCGTTGGGGACGACGGCGATGTGGGATTCAGGCAGGCCCAGGACCGCAGCCAGCTCCCCGCGCGAGAATTGCGACACGGTCGCCAGGACGGCGATACGTGACAAAAGGCGTCCCAGCACGCGGTGGAAGACGGCGTAGCCCCGGCGGAAATGCTCGGGATGGCGGAAGACGGCGGCGTCGTGGATGACGACCCGCTGGCGCGGATGCAGGATCGGGCTTGACCCGCCCAGCGACAGCAGACGTCCCCGGCGGGCGGCCCAGGCCAGGGCGATCTGTTCCCACAGATGCCCGCGTCCGCCTGTGACCGTGCGAACGGGTATGGACCTTAGATCGAGGCTGGAGGGGTCCGCGCCCGGGGGCGTCAGCAGGACGTAACGCGTCCCGGCGCCGGGGCGCCGATCCAGGGCGCGGATCATCTCGCGGGCGTAGCGCTGGACGCCGCTGAGGGGCTGGGTCAGGAAACGCCCGTTGATGAAGACTGTGAGCTCTGCGGCGTGGGACTCAGCCACGGGCGGCCCAGCGACGGGCATGGGCCAGGTGATAGACGGCGACCGTATCGGCGGTCATTCGCGCGGCCGAGAAACGTTCGACAAGCGCCGGCGAGATCGAGGGCGGCGTCCGGCGCTGGAAGGCGGCGGTCACGGCGTCGGCCCATGCGCGCGGGCTCGCCGACACGGGCAGGCGGTCGATGCGGGCGCCGGCGCGCGCCAGGGTCGAGACCCCGCCGACCTCGGAGGTCAGAAGAGGCAGGGCCGCCGCCGCCGCCTCCACCATGGCGTAGGAGAAGCCCTCGTAACGGCTGGTCATGGCGAACAGATCGAAACCGGGCATCAGCGGGCGGGCGTCGAGCGCCCCCAGCATATGAACCGCATGACCGCCGATCTCGCGGGCCTCGTCGAACAGCGGCCCCTGGCCGATCATGACGCCGAGGATGCGAGGATCGCGCGCATGGGCCAGACTCAGGGCCTGGGCGAATCGGACCGGATCCTTCTGTGGGATCAGCCGGCCGACGAATCCGACGACCCAGGCCTCGTCCGGCAGCCCCATGAACCGGCGCGCGGCGGTACGATCCAGGCTGTCGTAGGCCGTCAGGCCGTTGGGAATCGTGTGCAGCCGCTCGACCGGAAAGCCACGGTGCGCCGCGTGCGAAGCCTCTTCGTCCGATACGGCGATGACGGCTTCGCTGACCAGCCGGGCCAGAAGGGTTTCGATCAGGCCATAAGGCGTTGCGCCCACCTCAACCGGATTCAACGTCGTCAGGGCGTGGGGTGTGTAGATGCGGGCGGAAGACGCCGGGGCCGCCAGGCGGGCCAGGGCGCCGGCCTTGGCGCTGTGGCCGTGGACGATGTCAAACGGACCCAGACGGGCGATCAGACGGCGCAGAGCGATCAGGGCGCCGATGTCCCACGGGCCGACGGCGCGGCGCATCGGCAGGCGCTCGAGATGTTGCAGGGGAAGGGCGGCGACCTCGGCTTCGAAGCGCGGCTCGGCCCGGACGGGCGAGTAGATCAGGGAGACGTCGTGGCCGCCCTCGATCAGCCCCTGGGCCAGATCGACCACATGTCGGCCGGAGCCGCCGCCCGACGGCTCGATCACAAGCAGTATGTGCAACTCGCGTCCCTCGCGGACCGTATCGGTATGCAGCCGACACGATCTGCGAGAAACGTCAAGATTGTATCTTAGTTGACCGTCGCCTTGACGATCTTGCCGGGGGCGCGCGGCGGCTCGCCCTTGGGCAGGGCGTCGACGTGTTCCATGCCGGATTCGACTTCACCCCAGACGGTGTACTGGCGATCCAGGAAGGTGGCGTCGTCCAGGCAGATGAAGAACTGCGAGTTGGCGCTGTTGGGATCGGACGTGCGAGCCATCGAGCAGACGCCGCGCTTGTGCGGCTCAGCCGAGAACTCGGCCTTCAGGTTCGGCTTCTTGGAGCCCGAGGTGCCGGTGCCGGTGGGGTCGCCGCCCTGGGCCATGAAGCCGGCGATCACGCGGTGGAAGACGACGCCGTCATAGAAACCTTCCGAGGCCAGCTCCGTGATGCGTTCGACGTGGCCGGGAGCCAGGTCGGAGCGCAGCTTGATGACCACGTCGCGGGCTTCGCCGTCGCCGGTGTCCAGGGTGAAGGTCAGGGTTTCGGCCATTTCGGTCGTCCTCTTGGGGGTTGATTTGAGGCGGGACATAGCCCGCAACGTCGGTCGGGGCTATGTGGGAACGATGAGTGAAGATGAAAAGCCGCAAGAACGTCGCCGAATGGTGAGGCCGCCCACGGGCGGAACCGCCGCCGGACGCGGCATGGGCACGAAAATGAAGACGGCCGACACCAAGTCGATGTCGAGCCAACAGTGGATCAAGCGGCAGCTGTCCGACAAATGGTCCGAGAAGGCGCGGGCCGAAGGCTGGCGCTCGCGCGCGGCCTTCAAACTGATCGAGATCGACGACCGGTTCCACCTGATCAAGCGTGGCTCGAAGGTCATCGACCTGGGCGCGGCGCCGGGCGGCTGGATCCAGGTGGCGGTCAATCGCGGGGCGGGCGCCGTGGCCGGCGTGGACCTGCTGATGATCGAGCCGATCCCCGGTTCGACCCTGTTGCAGGCCGACTTCACCCATCCGGGCGTGGACCAGCAACTGATCGACGCTATCGGCGGGGCGCCCGACCTGGTGCTGTCGGACATGGCCCACAATACGGTCGGCCACCGCCAGACCGACCACCTGAAGATCATCGCCCTGATCGAGATCGCCGCCGACTTCGCCATCCGCACCCTGCGGCCGGGGGGCAACTTCGTCTCCAAGAACTTCCAGGGCGGCGACGCCGGCGGGGTTTTGGCGCGGCTGCGGGAAGAGTTTGAGACGGTGAAATACGTCAAGCCGGAGTCGAGCCGGAAGGACAGCGCCGAGGTGTTTCTGGTGGCGCTGAACAAGCGGTGAGGGGGCCCTGTCCTCTGGCCTGAGCGATTGTCCGAACACCCCGCAAGCGTAGCCATAAGGCCACTTTGGACGATCATCTGCATGTCAAATGTTGCTGTCATGAAATCCAAATGAAGCGGTAGCGGCCTCGTCACGACGCGCCGTTAGCCGGGCCTAGGCGCGATCTGCGCCGACAGCGGGGCTGACATGACTTCCAATCGTTTCCTCTCGGGCGCGTCGCTTCTGACGCTGGCCCTGTTGATGGTGCCTGCCGCCGCCGCCGCACAGGACGCGGCCGTGGCCATGGCGACGGCTGACACCCAGGTATCCGAAGTCGACGAGATCGTCGTCTTCGGTCGCGGCCAGACGCGGCAGCAGGCGTCGGTCAACGCCGAAGCCATCGCCGTCGAGGCGCCGGGCAGCAGCCCGCTGAAGGCCATCGAGCGTCTGCCGGGCGTCAGCTTCCAGTCGGCCGACGCCTTCGGGTCGTATGAATGGTCGGCGCGCATCACCCTGCGCAGCTTTAACCAGAACCAGCTGGGCTTTACGTTGGACGGCGTGCCGCTGGGCGACATGAGCTACGGCAATCACAACGGCCTGCACATCTCGCGCGCCATCATCTCCGAGAACGTCGCTCGGGTGGATGTGGCCCAAGGGTCAGGCGCGCTGGGCACCGCCTCGAGCAGCAATCTGGGCGGCACGGTCGAGTTCATCAGCCGCATGCCGACGCAGGACTTCGGCGTGGATGTGTCGGGCGCCTTCGGCAGCGACGACACCCTGCGCGGCTTTGTGCGTCTGGACACCGGCGCCCTGGGATCGGCCGGCACGCGCCTGTCGGTGTCGTATGCCGACCAGAGCGCCGACAAGTGGAAGGGCGCGGGCGAGCAGAAACAGCAGCAGATCAACGCAAGCTTCGTCCAGCCAATTGCCGCCGGCGAGCTGCGCGGCTTCGTCAATCACTCAGAGCGCCGCGAGAACGATTACCAGGACATGTCGCTGGGCATGATCGACCGGCTGGGCCGCGACTGGGACAATATCTCGGACAACTACGCCCTGGCGGTGCAGGTCGCCGACATCTACCGGGCCAATCCGGCGGGCGACTGCACGACCAACGCCTATCCCAGCCCGATCAAATGCGTCGATGACGCCTATTACGATGCGTCGGGTCTGCGCGACGACACCATCGGCGCCGTGACCCTGGACTACCCCGTCACCGACAACTTCAGCATCTCGTTGACCGGCTATGGCCACAAGAACGAGGGCCAGGGCCTATGGTGGACCCCTTATGTGGCGACGCCGACCGGGGCGAAGGGACAGGACGGTTCGGTCATCGCCAGCCCGGCCCCCCTGGCCGTCCGCACCACGGAGTACGACATCGACCGCAAGGGCGCGATCGGATCGGCGACGCTGGATCTGGGCGCCCACAGCATCGAGGCCGGCTTCTGGGTCGAGGATAACGACTTCAACCAGGCCCGCCGCTACTATGGTCTGAGCCGCAGCGGCGACGGCGGCCGGGATTCGTTGGATTTCCTGGAGAACCCCTTCGCGACCGAGTGGGAATACAGTTTCAACACCAAGACGACCAACCTGTACCTACAGGACACCTGGGCGATCACCGACGCCCTGACGGTGAACGCCGGCTTCAAATCGCTCAGGGTCGAGAATGACGCCAGCACCGTCGTCGGGGCCAACAAGACCGGCTCGATCAAGGCGGAAGACAACTTCCTGCCGCAGGTCGGCGCCAGCTATGATCTGAACGCCGACCATCAGTTGTTCGCCTCTTACGCCGAGAATATGCGGGCCTTCGAATCCTCGAACACCGGCGGACCCTTCTCGGCCTCGGCGGCGGGATTCGGCGCGCTGAAGAACACGCTGGAACCGGAAAGCTCGCGCACGATCGAGGCCGGCTGGCGCTTCCGCTTCGACGGCGGGCTGCAAGGCTCGGTCGCGGCCTATGACGTCGAGTTCGAGAATCGTCTGCTGACCGTCGCCCTGGGCGCCCCGATCCTGGGCCTAGGCAACGGCATCCAGAACGTCGGCTCGGTCAAGAGCCGTGGCTTTGAGGCGGCCGCCCTGTGGAACTTTGCACAGGATTGGTCGGCCTTCGGCTCCTACAGCTACAACGACTCGACCTACGAGGATGATGTTCGTGACGGGGCCGGCGTCCTGGTCGCCGCGACGGCTGGAAAGCAGGTCGTCGCGACGCCTGAAAACCTGTTCCGGGCTGAGCTGTCGTATGACAACGGCGCGGTGTTCGGGACTTTGGCCGCCGCTTATACGGGCGAGCGCTTCTCCAGCTACCTGAACGACGAAAGCGCCGACGCGTACACCACGGTCGAACTGACCGCCGGGTATCGCTTCGACGGCACTGGAAGCTGGCTGGACGGAACGCAGATCCAGGTCAATGTCACCAACCTCACGGACGAGGACTATATCTCGACGGTCGGGTCCGGCGGCTTCCAGAACAGCGCGGGTCGTCAGACCTTCCTGCCCGGCGCGCCCCGTCAGGTGTTCGCCAGCATTCGCCGGCGCTTCTGATGGAGAAAAGGGGGTGCGCCTTCGGGCGCATCCTCGCTTCTATATTTTTTTGACGCTCACGCGGGCCGATTGAGGTCGCTGGTTCAGGCTGTCGCCGGTTGCCGGCTGGCGCGGCGTTCTTCCATCCGCGACCAGATGCGGTCGTGAAGGGTGAAGAAGACCGTCTGGACCAGGGGCTCGATCATGCCGATGGCCAGGGCGGTGCGGATGTCCTGGGTCAGGGCGAAGGCGACAGTCACGGCGACGGTAAAGTGCATGACGCCGTAGGTCACGGTCTTGACCGCCACCTGTTTGAACGAGCGGGGCAGGGCGTGGCTGTGGCCGTGCCCATGGTGGTCATGGACGCGGGTCTGTTCGTCCGGCGACATAATGTCGAGCCGCGCGGTGAAGGCCTCGGCCGCTTCTTCGATGTTGGAGGCCCTGCGACGGCGTTCGATCCTGTGCCAGACGCGGTCGTGGATCGAATAGGCGATGGTCTGGAAGAAGGGCTCGACCATGCCGACGGCCAACGCGATACGCCAGTCGCGGGTGATGGCGAAGGCCACCAGAACGGCCACGACGAGGTGCATGACGCCGTAGCTGGCGATCTTCAACGCCAGTTTGCGCGCGGTGCTGAGGATGACTCCGACCATGCTGCAAGAATGGTCATTGGCCGCATCGGTTGCAAACCAATAAAATCTATCGGGTCCATAAGTCGCAAGACCCTTGCCGTAGGCCCCTCCGCACCGTTATACGCGGCCCGCAAAACGGAGACTCCCTATGGAGATACGCGAAGGACTGACCTTCGACGATGTTTTGCTCGAACCCGGCCCGTCCGAGTTCATGCCGGCGATGGTCGATGTTTCGACCCAGCTGACACGCGACATCAGACTGAATATCCCGCTGCTGTCGTCCGCCATGGACACGGTGACGGAAC
Organism: Brevundimonas sp. SL130; assembly: GCF_026625805.1. NCBI lineage: Bacteria > Pseudomonadati > Pseudomonadota > Alphaproteobacteria > Caulobacterales > Caulobacteraceae > Brevundimonas > Brevundimonas sp. SL130. Next base: position 2,620,026 of record NZ_CP113064.1, on the reverse strand, counting down.
ATCGCCTGGCCATCGCCATGGCCCAGTCCGGCGGCCTGGGCGTGCTTCACCGCAACATGACCATCGAGGAGCAGGCCGACGAGGTCCGCGCCGTCAAACGCTATGAGAGCGGCATGGTGGTCAATCCGGTGACGGTCGGCCCGCAGACGACCCTGGGCGAAGTGCGCGAGATCGTGGCGCGCAAGAAGATCACCGGCTTCCCCGTCGTCGATCCGGCGACCGGCAAGTTGGTGGGCATGCTGACCCACCGGGACATGCGGTTCGAGAGCGATCTCAGCCTTACGGCCGCCTCGCTGATGACCACGGGCGACCTGATCACGGTGCGCGAGGGCGCCAGCCGTGAAGAGGCGCGCGACCTGCTGAAGACCCGCAAGATCGAGCGGGTCATCGTGGTGGACGAGGATTATCGGGCCGTCGGCCTGATCACCATGAAGGACATCGAGAAGGCCCAGGCCTTCCCCCACGCGGCCAAGGACGACCAGGGTCGTCTGCTGGTCGGTGCGGCCTCGACGGTCGGGGACGCGGGCTATGAACGGGCCATGGCCCTGGCCGACGCCGGCGTGGACGTGGTGGTGATCGACACCGCCCACGGCCACTCGGCCTCGGTCGCCCAGGTGGTCGAGCGGATCAAGCGCGAGAACAACCGGCTTCAGATCATCGCCGGCAATGTCGCCACCTATGACGCGACCCGGGCCCTGATCGACGCGGGCGCGGATGCGGTCAAGGTCGGCATCGGCCCGGGCTCCATCTGCACCACCCGTATCGTCGCGGGCGTGGGCGTGCCGCAGCTGACGGCCGTGATGGACTCCGCTCGAGCCGCGCGCGGCACGGGCGCCTCGGTCATCGCCGACGGCGGCATCAAATACTCGGGCGACCTGGCCAAGGCCATCGCGGCCGGCGCCAATGTGGCCATGATGGGCTCGATGTTCGCGGGCACCGACGAAAGCCCCGGCGAGGTCTTCCTGTACCAGGGCCGGTCCTACAAGTCGTACCGCGGCATGGGTTCGGTCGGCGCCATGGCGCGCGGCTCGGCGGATCGCTATTTCCAGAAGGAAGTCTCGTCCGAGAAGCTGGTGCCCGAGGGCATCGAGGGGCAGACGCCGTACAAGGGACCGATTTCGCCGGTCCTGCACCAGCTGGTCGGCGGCTTGCGCGCCTCGATGGGTTATGTGGGCGCCGGCACCATCGCCGACTTCCAGGAACGCGCCCGCTTCGTGCGCATCACCGGCGCGGGCCTGCGAGAGAGCCACGTCCACGACGTGATGATCACGCGCGAGGCGCCGAATTATCGGCAGGGATAAGTGTTTTAGCCCGTCATCCTCGGGCTTGTCCCGAGGATCCATTTTCCCGGTGTTCGACGGCTGGTTTCCGACCTCAGATGTCGGTGTTTATGGATCCTAGGCACAAGGCCTAGGATGACGGTTTGGAGGATAAGGCCATGACGACCGAACTGACCTATCTGGCCCTGACCTTGATCCTGGCCCTTGTGCAGATCTTCCTGCCGGCCGGGGCGCGGACGGTCGAGTTCGGCTCGAAATGGAATGCGGGTCCGCGCGACGAGACGCCGGCGGCGAAGAAGCCGCTGACCGGTCGCCTCGAGCGCGCCCAAGCCAACCTGTATGAAACCCTGCCGCTGTTCATCGGCGCGGTGCTGATCGCCCATCAGATCCAGGCCTCTGGTCCCCTGACCGTGTGGGGGACGGCCCTCTATTTCTGGGCGCGCGTCGTCTATGTGCCGCTCTACGCCCTTGGCGTTCCCTATATCCGGTCGCTGGTCTGGCTGGTCTCGCTTGCGGGACTGGTCATGGTCCTGGCCTCCCTGTTCCTTTGATCTCTGAAAGTCCGCATTGACCCCAGCCGCCCGTCTCGCCGCCGCCGCCTCCGTCCTGGACTCCATGGCCCAGGGCCGCCAGCCGGCGGAAACCGTCCTGAAGGCCTGGGGGACCGCCAACCGCTATGCCGGGTCCAAGGACCGACGCGCCATCGCCGATCATGTCTACAAGGTGCTGCGCGCGCGCGGCCGTCTGTCGTGGATCATGGGCGGGCGCGAAGACGGTCGGGCCCTGGTGATCGGATCGCTGCACGCCATTGACGGCCTGTCGGTGGAAGAGATCGAGGCTCTGCACTCGGGCGACGGCTATGGGCCGCGGCCCCTGTCGAAGCAGGAACGCAGCCGCATCACGGCCGCGCCGGGTGAACTGCCCGGCTGGGTCGCCGCCGGGCTGCCCGAGTTCGTGGTCGAGGATTTCAAGGCCACGTTCGGCGACCGCTGGGCCGAAGAGGCCCACGCCCTGATGGCGCCGCGCGCGCCCATTGACCTGCGCGTCAACGGCGCGGCGGCCACGGTGGACGAAGTCGAGGCCGAACTGCGGGCCGCCGGTCTGGAGGTCTCGCGCACCCCTTGGTCCGAATGGGGCCTGCGCGCGCCGTCGGAACCGCCGCCCAATATCCAGGCGCTGCAAGGGTTCAAGGCCGGCAAGTTCGAGATCCAGGACGAAGGCAGCCAGGTCGTCTGCTGGCTGGCCGGGGCCGAGCCGGGCATGACCGTGGTTGACTACTGCGCCGGCGGCGGCGGCAAAACCCTGGGTCTGGCCCAGGCCATGAACCGCCAGGGCAAGCTGGTCGCGTCTGACGTCGTCAACAAGCGGCTGGAGAACATCCGGCCCCGCCTGCAACGCGCGGGCGTCGAGGCCGAGCTGGTGCTGATCGGCCAGAACGGCGGCGGGCTGGAGGCGGTCAACGGCCAGGCCGATCTGGTCTTCGTCGACGCCCCCTGTTCGGGATCGGGCACCTGGCGTCGCCGGCCGGAAGACGCCTGGCGGCTGACGACCGAAGAGGTCGAGAAGCTGCACGCGCTTCAGGTCCGAATCCTGAGCCAGGCGACCAAGCTGGTGAAGCCGGGCGGCCGTCTGGTCTATGTCACCTGTTCGATGCTGGCGCGCGAGAACGAGGCCAGCGCCGACGCCTTCGAGGCCGCCAACCCCGATTTCCGCCCGGTCGCCGTCGCCGATGTCCTGTCGGCGCCGCAACTGACCGAGGCCGCACGGGTGAAGTTCGCCGAACTGGCGTCCGGCGCGCGTCTGCGCCTGTCGCCGGCAACGGCGGACACCGACGGCTTCTTCGCCGCCGTCTATCAGCGCGCCGCCTGATGGGGGCTGGGCTGGCGCGGCATGGCGAGGTTTCGGTCCTCTACGTCATGGCTGCGCCCGCCGAATACGGGGATCACCTGCGCGCCCGTATCCAGCCCCTGATGACCGGCGTCGGCCCGGTGGAGGCCGCCGTCGTTCTGACCGCCGCCCTGGCGCGGCTGGAGGCGGCCGGCGGCCTGCCGGACCTGATCGTGTCGCTGGGGTCGTGTGGCTCGCGGGTGCTGGAGCACGCCTGCGTCTATCAGGCCGCGTCGGTCGCCTATCGCGACATGGACGCCAGCGCCCTGGGCTTTCCCAAGGGGGTGACGCCCCTGCTGGATCAGCCCGCGATCCTGGCCCTGCCGTGCCCCATCCCTGACGTGCCGACCGCCACCCTGTCGACCGGGGCCAATGTCGTCTCCGGCGCCGCCTATGACGCCATCGCGGCCGAGATGGTGGACATGGAGACCTGGGCCCTGGTCCGGTCGGCCCAGACCTTCGGTGTGCCCCTGATCGCCCTGCGCGGCGTGTCGGACGGCCGGGCCGAGCTGAAGGCGCTGGAGGACTGGACCTCGACCCTTCACCATGTGGACGAGAACCTGGCCGCCGCCCTGGACCGTCTGATCGCCATGCTGGAGGCCAAGGGCCTTCCCGCGCTTGAAATTCCGGCCTCACAAGGCCAAGACCCCGCGCAACTCTCCCCGGATTCGATCACATGACCACCCCGCACGACCACCAGAAGGTCCTCATCGTCGATTTCGGCAGCCAGGTGACGCAGCTGATCGCGCGCCGGCTGCGCGAGGCCAGCGTCTATTGCGAGATCCATCCGTTCCAGAAGGCCGAGGCCGCCCTGGCCGCCATGAACCCTGCGGCCATCATCCTGTCGGGCGGACCCGAGAGCGTCCACGAAGAGGGCAGCCCCCGCGCGCCCCAGGCCGTGTTCGAGGCCGGGGTGCCGGTGCTGGGCATCTGCTACGGCGAGATGACCCTGTGCGAACAACTGGGCGGCAAGGTCGAGGGCGGCCACACCCGCGAGTTCGGCCGCGCTGAAATCACCGTCGAAAAGGCCTCGCCCCTGCTGGCCGGCCTGGCCCCGGTCGGGGAGGAAGAGACGGTCTGGATGAGTCATGGCGACAAGATCGTCGCCATCCCTGAGGGCTTCGACGTCGTCGCCTCTTCGGCCGGCTCGCCCTATGCGGTGATCGCCGACGAGACCCGTCGCTTCTACGGCGTTCAGTTCCACCCCGAGGTGATGCACACCCCGCGCGGCCATCAGATGCTGAAGAACTTCACCCACGGCATCGCCGGTCTGAAGGGCGACTGGACCATGGCCGCCTATCGCGACGAGAAGATCGCCCAGATCCGCGAACAGGTCGGTTCGGCCAAGGTGATCTGCGGCCTGTCCGGCGGCGTCGACTCGTCCGTCGCGGCCGTGTTGATCCACGAGGCGATCGGCGACCAGCTGACCTGCGTCTTCGTCGACACCGGCCTGCTGCGCAAGGATGAGGCGACTCAGGTCACCACCCTGTTCCGCGAGCACTACAATATCCCGCTGGTGCATGTTGATGCGTCGAAGGAATTCCTGGGCGAGTTGGCCGGGATCTCCGACCCTGAGACCAAGCGCAAGACCATCGGCCGCCTGTTCATCGATGTGTTCGATCGCGAGTCCGCCAAGATCGAAGGCGCCGAATTCCTGGCCCAGGGCACCCTCTATCCCGATGTGATCGAGAGCGTGTCGTCATCCAGCGGCAAGGCCCACGTCATCAAGAGCCACCACAATGTCGGCGGCCTGCCGGACTATATGAAGCTGAAACTGGTCGAACCCCTGCGCGAACTGTTCAAGGACGAGGTCCGCGCTCTGGGGCGCGAACTGGGTCTGAGCGACGCCTTCGTCGGCCGTCACCCCTTCCCCGGACCGGGCCTGGCCATCCGCATCCCCGGCGAGATCACGCCCGAGGCCGTCGAGACCCTGCAACAGGCCGACGCCATCTATCTGGACGAGATCCGCAAGGCCGGCCTGTACGACGATATCTGGCAGGCCTTCGCCGTGCTTCTGCCGGTCAAGACCGTCGGCGTCATGGGCGACGCCCGCACCTACGAAAAGGTCCTGGCCCTTCGCGCCGTCTCCTCCACCGACGGCATGACCGCCGACTTCTACCAATTCCCCTGGGACGTCCTGGCCAAGACCGCCACGCGCATCATCAACGAAGTCCGCGGCGTGAACCGCGTCGTCTACGACGTGACGTCGAAGCCGCCCGGGACCATCGAGTGGGAGTAATTCAGGGCTCTCGCAGCCTTTCGGTATCGCTTCCAAATTCTGCAGGAAGAGACTGAAGTTAAATAAGAATGCTTTCGACCACTCTCGCTACCTCTTTAGAGGCGGCAGGCGGGTTTGTCGGTAGCTGGGACGGCATGGGCGCCCATTGCATGACCATCGTGGATCGGGGGGCTCCGGCGACGCTATCCACGTCCGGGACATCGTCAAACAGATCTACGCTCACGCCGTTCTGCAGGGCGAGCGGGTCGCCCAGCCGGCAGATGACGTCGGCTCAAGACCACAGTTTGATCGGTGTTCCCGCTCAACTGATGACTGAATCCCGGTTGGCCTCAGCGGGCTCGGAGCAGCAGTCTGCGCAACGAATCTTGACCTGCATCAAGGGCAGCGACGGGGCGAGCGTCCATCTTCGTTCAGCGGGCATCCACGCCGGCATTGGAACGTCCCTTGACCCCTTTGAATACCGGTCTAAGCGAGGCTGAGGCGCTCGCACGCCTTCGTGCCTTGGGGCCCAATACGCTCGCCCCCGTCCGCTCGAGGGGGCTGGGACGCATCCTGGTCGGCACCCTGCGCGAACCCATGTTCCTGCTCCTCGTCGTCGCCTCCGCCCTCTATCTCCTCATCGGCAATCTGGGAGAAGGTCTGTTCCTGACCTTGGCGGCGGCCGCCACCGTCGGGTTGGTGGTGGTGCAGGAGGCGCGCAGCGAGCGGGCCTTGAAAGCCCTGCGCGACCTGTCCGAGCCGACCGTCCGGCTGATCCGAGACGGGACCGAGAGAGTCGCGGCGGCCGCCGACCTCGTTCCAGGCGACCTCATACTCGTGGGCGAGGGGCAGCGTGTTCCAGCGGATGGTCGTCTTGTGGACGGCGATGTGCTGAGCGTGGACGAGTCCGTTCTCACCGGCGAATCCGCGCCAGTCGCCAAGATGATCCTGGAGTCGGGTGAAACCTCGACCCGAGACGACCGCCTGTTCTCCGGCACGCTGGTTGTGGGCGGCCAGGGGGTGGTGGAGCTTGTAGAGACGGGATCCCGGACGGCGCTCGGCAAGATCGGCGTCTCGCTGGCGACCATCCGGTCCGGTGCGACACCGTTGCAGACATCGACAGGCCGGCTGGTCGCAGTGTTCGGACTGCTGGCTGTCATTCTCAGCGGCGCGGTGGTTCTGTCTTACGGTCTTCTGAGAGGGGACTGGATCGAGGCCCTGCTCGCCGGGATCACGGTGGCCATCTCTCTGATCCCGGAAGAATTTCCGATGGTGCTGTCCGTGTTCATGGCGCTGGGCGCCTGGCGGCTGGCGCAACATCAGGTTTTGGTTCGGCGTGGCGCGGTGATCGAGACCCTCGGCGGCGCTACGGTTCTGTGCGTCGATAAGACCGGCACCCTGACCGAAAATCGAATGTCGCTCACGCGGATCTGGACGACGGACGAGGCCTGCGACGCCACCGCATCGGATCTGACGCCAGCGGCTAAGGCCGTGCTGGAGGCGGCTGGCCTTGCCAGCCCAGTTCGTCCTACCGACCCCATGGATCGGGCGATCCGTACCCTGTCGCCGGCGGTAGCGGAGGCCGCAGTCCTCACGCAGGTATGGCCGCTCAAAGCCGGGCGGATGGCTGTGATCCAGCAGTGGCGAGTGGACGGGTCCGCCATGATCGCCGCCGCCAAGGGCGCGCCAGAAGCCATCTTCGCCCTGTGCCGTCTGACCCCCGAGCAACAGGCGCCGATCCTTGACGGGCTTGACGCCATGGCGGCCGAGGGGCTGCGCGTCCTGGCTGTCGCCGACCTGAACGGAACGGGCGCGGGGATCGAGGATCCCGACCAGTCGTGCTTCAGGTTCAGGGGGCTGATCGGATTTCTCGACCCGGTCAGGCCAGACGTCCCTGCCGCCTTGGCGGAGGCCCGGCGCGCCGGGGTCGCGGTGGTCATGATCACCGGCGACTACCCGGCGACGGCAGTCGCCATCGCCCGGCAGGCCGGAATCGATGTGAACGCCGGCGTCCTGACCGGGGAGGATATCGCCAAACTTGACGCCACGGAGCTAGGGAGTCGGGTTCGCCAGATCCGGGTCTTCGCAAGGGTGCAGCCGGAACAGAAGCTGGTTCTGGTTCAGGCCTTCCAAGCGAACGGCGAACTGGTCGCCATGACGGGCGACGGGGTGAACGATGCTCCGGCGCTTCAGGCCGCGGACATCGGCATCGCCATGGGGCGGCGCGGCGCCGATGTCGCGCGTGAAGCGGCCGATATCGTCCTGCTCGACGACAGTTTCGGGTCGATCGTCGGCGGTGTTCGTCTCGGCCGGCGGATTTTCGCCAATCTGCGCAAGGCCCTGACCTTTGTGGTGGCGGTGCATGTGCCGCTGGCCGGGATGGCCTTGCTGCCCATTCTGCTGGGCGCGCCCCCGCTGCTGTTTCCGATCCACGTCGTGTGCCTCGAACTCGTCATCGATCCGGTCTGCTCGCTCGTGTTTGAGGCCGAACCCAGCGAGAAGAACGCCATGAGCAAGCCGCCGCGCCGGGTTACAGCCGCGCTGTTCGGGCCGAAACAGATCGCATTCGGCGCGCTTCAGGGGGTGGTGATCCTCTTGGCCGTGCTCAGCTTCTATCTGTGGGCGCTTCAGCAGATCACCGACGTCGAAGCTCGGGCGGCGGCCTTCCTGGCTCTGGCGCTGGCGAACCTGATGTTGGCCCTGACGGACTCGGCTTCAAGCGGCGTGTCGCTGTTCGATCCGCATCGCAAGGTCTTCTGGCTGATTTTTACAGGGGCGATCGGGGTCCTCGCCATCGCCCTCTTCGTGCCGTCCGTGGCCAGCCTGTTCCGGTTCGGCGCCCCGCCGACGGCCATTCTTGGCGTCGCGGTCGCGGTGGCGCTCCTGGCCGGCGGCTGGGCGGCGCCGGCCCGCTGGCTCTGGCGTCGGCTCCGCCCGTCGCAATCGCCGGCGCCTATGGCGCCGAGCTTGCGGTCCGGTTCTTGAGCCGGGTCAAGGTGACGCGGTCTGCACCCGCTGTGATCGGGGCGAACCTGAGACGCGATGGACGACGCCGGCGCCGAACGTCATGGTCGTTCATGGGAGGCTCCTTCAGGGGAAGACCGGGCGGTCGTCCGGGCCGCGACTGGAGGCGCTTTTGACAGATGCGATTTGACGCAGATCACTAACCGTCCGGAGCGAACCGGGCCTAGTCAAGCCAACGAGGATACCTGGTCATGACCGCTTTCCCGCCGCGCGGCGACGACGCCGCCGACCCGTCGACTTCGGGCGTCCTTCCGCGCGTCGCCATCCGGCGCGGTCCAGGCTCGGGGCGTCACGACGAGCATCACCTGGTAAGGCGGATCGGCTGGCTGCGAGCCGCAGTGCTGGGCGCCAACGACGGTCTGGTGTCCACCGCCAGCCTGATCGTCGGCATCGCGGCGGCCGGCGGGAGCAAGTCCGCAATCCTTGTGGCAGGGGGCGCCGGACTCGTCGCCGGGGCGATGTCGATGGCGGCGGGCGAATATGTCTCGGTCAGTTCCCAGGCGGACACCGAAAAGGCCGAGCTCGCCCGAGAATCCCAAGAGCTGCGGGAGGATCTTCCGGGGGAACGCGCCGAACTGACAGCCATCTATGTCGGACGGGGCCTGGAGCCTGATCTCGCCAGCGCCGTGGCCGACCAACTGATGCGCAAGGACGCGCTCGGCGCCCATGCGCGCGACGAACTCGGCATCTCGGATCTGACCGCGGCCCGGCCCATCCAGGCCGCCCTGACCTCGGCGGCGACGTTTGCGAGCGGCGCGATCCTGCCGCTGCTTGTCGCCTGGGCGGCGCCGCGCGGTCTGGCGATCCCGATCCTGTCGGTCGCCACCTTGGTCTTCCTCGGCGGATTGGGTGCGGCGGGCGCCCTGACCGGCCATGCGCCCTTAGGACGCGCCGTCGTCCGCGTGGTGTTCTGGGGCGCCTTCGCCCTGGGGGTCACGGCCGGAGCCGGCGCCCTGTTCGGCGCGGCGGTCTGAAGGTGGCTTTTGTCGAAGGCGTCAGGCCGTAAACAGAAGCGACAGGCCGCCTGGACCGGGATCGACCCGGTGAGGCGCGTCGCGCAGGCTGACAGCGAACGCGGCGCCGCTGATCAGGGTAATCGTCAGCCTCGACGGGGCGTCGTTCGCCCCGGACTCGATCCGGATCAGCAGTTTGCGGCCCCGCCATTGCAATGGAAACGCCAGCCTGGTCCAGCCGGCCGGGAGATGGGGATCGAAGACGATTTGGTCGGTCTTCAAGCAGAGGCCGGCGAACCCGAAGACCGCCGCCTGCCACAGGCCGCCCTGGGCCGCCATATGGACCCCGGCCTCGCTGCGTCCGTCGCGGTCGCCGAGGTCGATCATGGCGGCCTCCCGGAAATAGGCGAGCGCCATCTCGGTGTCGCCGAGCCGCGCGGCGACGAGGGCGTGCATGGCGGGGCTGAGGGAGCTGTCGTTGTCGCAGCGCGGCTCGTAATAGCGGAAGTTCGCCAGAGCCTCGGTTTGGGTGAAGGTTTCGGGCAAAAGAGCGATCAGGGCGACGACGTCGGCCTGTTTGAGAATCTGGACCTCGGCGAGGCGCGCCCGACCCAGCGCCGCGCCCATCGATCCAGACAGATGGTCCCGGGTCCGGGCGTCCAGATCGTCCAGCTGGAAGAAGCCGGCGAACTGCTCCACCAGACCCGCTCTGGCGTCCCGGCCCGTGACCAGGGCGTCGGCGATGTCGGGCCAGTCCGCGACCTCGGCAGAGGTCAGGGAGAGCCGAGCACCCAGGGCGGCGGCGTCTTTCGCAGCGGTCTTTTGGAGCCAGGTCCAGGCCTCCGCGCCGCGCCGCAGATTCCAGGCTGCCATGACGTTGGTGAAGGCGTTGTCGTCGATCGCTTCGTGATACTCGTCGGGGCCTTCGACCTTGCGGATATGGCGCCGGCCGTCCGCCTCCAAGATCGCCCGGCTGGCCCAGAATCGGGCCGTCTCCAGAAGGATTTCGGCCCCGGCCGTCCGCAGGAAAACATCGTCGCCCGTGGCCCGCCAGTAGCGCCAGACGGCATAGGCGACGTCCGCGCTGATATGCTGTTCGTCGCGCCCGGTCGGGATGTCGACGCGGACCCCGGTTGCGGTCACGCCGCTCTCGGGCGTCGCCTCGTCGCCGGTGTCCGTCGATTCCCACGCATAGAGGGCGCCGCGCCAGCCCAGGCGCGCGGCCTTGGCGCGGGCGGCCGCCAGGGTGTGGAACCGGTACATCAACATCGCCCGCGCCGCCTCGGGCCGGATGAGGCTGTAGACGGGCAGCAGAAAGATCTCCGTGTCCCAGAAGACGTGACCCAGATAGCCGTCGCCCGTCAGGGCGCGCGCGCCGACCGAGACCGTGTCGTCGTCCGGATTGACCGCGCTGTTCAGATGATAGGTCGCGAACCGCAAGGCCTTCTGGGCGTCCGGATCGCCCTCGATCGTGATGTCGCTGTCCGACCACAGCGCGGCCCAGGCGGCGACATGGGCGGCCACGACCCGTTCCACACCGGCGTTTCGCGCGTCTGAGAGGTCCGACAGGGCCTGGGCGCCGGTCTCGTCGTCGCGGGCGACGGTGCGCCATTGCTCAAATACCGCGACCTGGCCTGCCCCGGAGGTCCAGCGCCACTGAAGGCTCCCGTCCTCTTGCTGTTCGGGCGGGTGGTCGAGGCCGTCCAAGGTGAGGGTCGCCGCGCTCGCGACCGCGTAGCTTCGACCGGAAGGCCTGGTCCGGGAGACAAGAAGGTCCGCCTCGACATCTCGGACTCCGGCGCGGGGCGGGAGCTTGAGGATGACCTCGGCCGAGGCCGCAAACCTCAGTCTGAGGACCTGCAGGCCGAGCCCCCGCCTTACCTGGGAGGCCAGCCTGACGCTGTCCATCGCCGCAAGAGGACCCGAGCCGGGACGCAGGCTGGAGGTCAGGACACCTCGCTTCAGGTCTAGGATGCGATCCTCGGAGGCGGAGAGTGGATGGCCGTCGATCAGGAGATCGACGCCGAAGCCTTCGGGCAGGGAGACGCCGACCGGCGTGGACAACGGCCGGGCCGGGGTGTCGAACATCCCGGCGATATAGGTGCGCGGCGAAATGTTCCTCGCCTCAGCGCGGACAAGCGCCGGAACGCCGCGGACGCCGATCAGGCCGTTGGCGGTGGTCAACCGGGACTCGACCCCCAGCTCGCGCAGAGCGCAATAGCCCGGCTCCTCGACGCACCAGTCGGGATCGGAGGGGGGCTCGAACAGGTCCGACGTCACAGGTCTTCATCCGTCGAAGACGCGAGACGCAGCGTTCCGCGCGCCAGCGCCGGTCGTGACACCGCGTCGAGACCGGTGACCACCAAGTCGGCCCCGGCCGTATTCAACGACTCCGCATCCTGCAAACGGGCGACGCCGAGCGCCGCCATGGCGCCCGCCATGGCGCCCGCCCGGGCCGCCGCGATCCCGGCCGGCGCGTCCTCGATCACCAGACAGCGCTCCGGCGGTATGGCGAGCGTCCGGGCCGCCAGCAGGAAGAGGTCAGACGCCGGCTTGCCGTGCGGCACATCGTGTCCGCAGACGTCGCCGACGAAGGCGTCGTGCAGGGACCGCCCTGAAGGCAGCTGGATCCGGCGCAGCATGGCCTCAGCGTTCTTTGACGAGGAGGCGACCGCCAGCGGCCAACCGAACTTTGAGACGTCCGCGACGAACCTCAAGGCGTCCGGAAAAGCCTTGACCGCGCCCGCATCGATCAGGGCCTCCAGCCGGGTCTGTTTGGCCTGAGCATAGGCTTCGGCGCGCGCGTCGCCGTCCACCACGCCCAAGGCCTTCAGGGTCGCGCGGGCGCCGTCCAGTCGCGGCTTGCCTGCGACCTCGACCTGATAGAGGGCGGTGGTGAACCGCGCGGGATCGCCGAACCCGGTCAAGGCCTCGCGCCAGGCCCGTTCATGGGGCGAGGCCAGCAGCACGCCGTCGACGTCGAAGATGATCGCCGCAATGTGACGCCTTGCCTCGACGGTCATGAGGCTCCGATCATGTCGACGCCTTTCGGGTCAGGCATGACCAGAACCGCGGCGCCTTCGAACCGCCCGTTGCGCAGATCGTCGAGCGCCCGATTGGCCTCTCGCAACGGATAGGGCGTCGTCCGGGTGACGACGCCGATCTCGGGTGCAAGCTTGAGGAAGTCCAAACCGTCCTGACGCGTCAGATTGGCGACGGAGACGATCTGGCGTTCGTCCCACAACAGGCCATAGGGCAGGCGGGGAATGTCGCTCATATGGATGCCGGCGCAGACGACGCGGCCGCCCTTGTGGACGGCCTTCAGCGCCTGGGCGACGAGGGCGCCGTCGGTCGCGAAGATGATGGCGGCGTCGAGCCGGGCAGGCGGCGCCTCGTCCGAGCCTCCCGCCCAGACAGCCCCGAGGCTGAGGGCGAAGGCCTGGGCCGCCAGATCGCCCGGCCGGGTGAAGGCGTAGACGGACCGGCCCTGGAAGCGCGCCACCTGGGCCAGGATATGGGCGGCCGCGCCGAAGCCATAGAGGCCGAGCGCCTTGCCCTCTCCGGCAATCCCGAGCGCGCGCCAGCCGATCAAGCCGGCGCACAGCAGGGGCGCCAGGGCCACGTCGTCGCCGGTCTCGCCGAGCGGAAAGGCGAAGCGGGCGTCGGCGATGGCCGAGGTGGCGAACCCGCCGTCGCGCGTATAGCCGGTGAACAGGGGGTGGTCGCACAGGTTCTCGCGGCCGCTGCGGCAATAGGGGCAGACGCCGCAGGTGTGACCCAGCCAGGGGACGCCGACCCGCTGGCCCAGCCTCAGGTCCGTGACGCCGTCTCCGAGCCGGTCGATCCGGCCGACGATCTCATGGCCTGGAATGATGGGCAGGCGCTCATCCGGCAGTTCGCCGTCCAGCACATGGAGATCGGTGCGGCAGACGCCGCAGGCGCTGATCTGCACCCGGATCTCGTTGGGGCCGGGTTCGCGATCGGGAAGTTCCGTCCATTCCAGCGGACCGCCCGGCGTCTTCAGCATCATGGCGTGCACGGCGGCGTCCCCGATCCAGTCTGCCGGTCATCGTCGAAAGGGCCGGCCTTCAGCCGCGCCAAGACGCCCGGCAGGGCCTCGGGCAGGTCTTCGGCGACGAGGCCGGAGCCGAAGGCCGCAGCGCATTCGCCGTGGAGCCAGGTCGCGGCGCAGGCTGCGTCGAACGGCTCCATCCCCTGGGCCAGAAGGCCGAGGACGAACCCGGTCAGAACATCGCCGCTGCCGCCCGTGGCCAGGTCGGCGGGGGCGTTGGTGTTGATGGCGGCGCGCCCATCGGGCGCGGCGATCACCGTGTCGGGGCCCTTGAGCAGGACGACCGCGCCGCTTACGGCCGCCGCACGCCGTGTGCGGGTCAGCTTGTCGCCCGAAGCGTCGAACAGACGGGCGAACTCGCCGTCGTGCGGGGTGAGCACGCAGCGGCCGTTTGATGCGGCGAAGAGTTCCGTCGGGTCGTCGGCGAAACTGGTCAGGGCGTCGGCGTCGAGCACCACGGCGCGTCCGGTCGCCAGGGCCGCGAGCGCCGCCGCCCGCGTCGCCTCGCCCACCCCGGCGCCCGGTCCGATGGCGACGGCGTTGCGTCGGATGTCCGACAAAAGGGCCTTGAAGTCTTCGAGCCCGTCGATGGCGTGCACCAGGGCGCCGATCATGGAAGTCGCATAGATGCTCCAGGCGCGTTGGGGCGCGGCCAGAGTGACCAGGCCTGCGCCGCTTCGCATGGCGCCGCGCGCCGTCAGACGGCCGGCGCCGGTGATGACCTCTCCGCCCAGGATCAGGGCGTGGCCTCGACTGTATTTGTGGTCTTCGGTCTTCGGCCAGGGGTAGGCGTCGCGCCAAAGCGCCGGTCCGTTCTCGAAGGTCGCGCCGGGGATGGCGTCCAGGACCACCTCGGGCGAGCCGATGTCGATCAGCACGACATCGCCGCAGAACCGACGACCGGGATAGAGGAGATGGCCGGGCTTCTTGCGAAAGAAGGTCACAGTCAGGTCCGCAGGCGCCGCCACGCCCCGAACCTGACCGGTGGCGCCGTCCAGCCCACTGGGAACATCGACCGCGCAGATCGGCGGGCGCCGCGCGATCAAGGCCTCGATCATGGTGCGGGCCGCGCCATCGACCGGACGCGACAAACCGGCGCCGAAAATGGCGTCGATGATCAATTCGGACTCCAGCATGAGCCCAGGGTCGAAAGGGTCGACGACCCCCTGCCAGAGGGACGCATGGTGAGCCGCGTCCCCCTTGAGCTGATCGATTGATCCGAGCAGGGACAGGCGGGTCGGCCAGCCGGCGGCCAGCAGACGACGGGCCGCCACAAACCCGTCGCCGCCGTTGTTTCCCGGCCCGCACAACACCCTGATCGGCCGCCGGCTCCAGCGCGCCGTCACGGCCTCGGCCACGCCGTTTCCGGCTGCGGTCATGAGGTCGACGCCGCTGACGCCGGCCTCCAGGCTGGCGAGGTCGCACTGGCCCATTTCGGCGGGGGTGAGCAGGCGGGCGGGACTGCGTCGACGTCGGTCCGCCGCCTTGAGGCCGACCGGCGGGGCGGCGGGGTCGGCCATGGCGTTAGGCGGCCCGGAAATCGAGAACCACCCGGGAGGCGACCTCGCCCTTCGACAGCCGATCGAAGATGCTGTTGACGTCCGACAGGGGCGCCAGTTCGATGTCGGCCTTGACCTTGCCTTCGGCGGCGAAGGCCAGGGCCTCGGCCATGTCCTGACGGGTGCCGACAAACGAGCCCCGGATGGTGATGCAGTCGGCGACCACGTTGAAAAGCGGGGTCGGGAACTCGCCAGGCGGCAGGCCGACGAGGACGCAGGTTCCCAGCTTACGGGTCATGCCGACGCCTTGTTTGAAGGCGCTGAGCGACGGGGCGGTGATCAGCACGCCATGGGCGCCGCCGCCGGTCGCCGCCTTCAGGTCCGCAGCCACATCGCCCTTCAGGGCGTTGAAGACCAGGTCCGCGCCGCGCTCGGTCGCGTGGGCCAGCTTGCCGTCGTCGATATCAACGGCGGCGACCTTGAACCCCATGGCCTTGGCGTACTGAATGGCCAGATTGCCCAGACCGCCGGCGCCCGAGATCGCGACCCACTGACCGGGCCGGGCGTCGGTTTCCTTCAGACCCTTGTAGGTGGTCACGCCGGCGCAGATGAGGGGGGCGGCCTCGTGCGGTTCCAACCCGTCCGGGATGTGGGCGACATAGTTCGGGTCGGCCACGACATATTCCGCAAAGCCGCCATTGCGGGTGTAACCGCCGAATTGGGCTTCGCCGCAGACCGTCTCCCAGGCGCTGAGGCAATATTCGCAATGGCCGCAGGCCGAGGCGAGCCAGGGCACGCCGACGCGCTCGCCCTCCTTGACCGCCGTCACCCCCTGGCCGAGGGCTACGACCCTCCCGATCGCCTCGTGACCGGGGATGAAGGGCGGCACAGGCTTCAGCGGCCAGTCGCCGTTGGCGGCGTGAAGATCGGTGTGGCAGACGCCGCAGGCCTCGGTCTTGACCAGGATCTGGCCGGGACCCGGCGTGGGAATATCAACGGTGCGGATTTCCAGCGGCTTGCCGAAGGCGGTGACGAAGGCGGCCTGCATCTTGGCCATAGGAGCTCCTTGGGTTGGATTGTGGGGAAGGGCGGTCATGCGGCGGCCGCGCCGAGGCCGCGCACGGCCTCGATCATCTTGATCAGCACCGCCTGGGCGTCGCCGTAGACCATGTTGCAGTTGTCGCCGTAGAACAGCGGATTGACGACGCCGGCGTAGCCCTTGCCCTCGCCGCGCTTGACCACGAAGACCTGCCGCGCCTGGTCGGCGTTGAGGATGGGCATGCCGTAGATGGGCGAGCCCTTGTCGGTGCGCGCCGCCGGATTGACCACGTCGTTGGCGCCGATCACCAGCACGACATCGGTCGTGGCGAAGTCGGCGTTGATGTCCTCGAGCTGGAAGATCTGGTCGTAAGGAACGCCCGCTTCGGCCAGGAGCACGTCCATCTGGCCCGGCATCCGGCCGGCGACCGGATGGACGGCGAAGCGGACGAGAACACCGGCGGCCTGGAGCAGTTTGACGAACTCGTAGAGCTTCTGCTGGCCTTGCGCGACCGCCAGCCCATAGCCGGGCACGATGATCACCGAACTCGCATAGCGCATGGCGACCCCGGCGTCGGCGGCCTCTGTCGGCCGCAACGACCCGGCGATGTCGCCGGGCTTGGCGGCGACCACGGTCCCGAAGTTGCTGAACAGCACATTGGCGACCGATCGGTTCATGGCCTTGGCCATCAACAGGGTCAGCAGCAAACCCGCCGCGCCGACCACCATGCCGGCGATCATCAGGGCCGGGTTCTGAAGCACGAAGCCCTCCAGCCCCACGGCCAGGCCGGTGAAGGCGTTGTAGATTGAGATCACCACCGGCATGTCGGCCCCGCCGATGGGCAGGGTCATCAACACGCCGAACAGAAGCGCCAGACCGAAGAACAGGTAGACGCCGCCGGGGCCGGCCAGAAGGATTGGCGCGCCCATCGACTGCGCCAGCAGAGAACCGCCGACGGCCAGGGCGGCGATCAGGACGACGGCGTTGACGATCCGCTGTCCCCGGAAACGGAGCGGTGCCTTGAGCACGCCGTCCAGCTTGGCCCAGGCGATCAACGAGCCCGAAAGCGAGACGGCGCCGATCAGGGCGCCCGCCAGGGTGACCACGAGCTGGGTCACGCCTTGCGTCCGCCCGCCGAGCAGTTCGACCGCAGCGATGGCGCCGGCCGCTCCGCCGCCCATGCCGTTGAACAGGGCGACCATCTGCGGCATCGCCGTCAGCTTCGCCTTGCGCCCGGCCCACCAGGCGCCGCCGCCGCCCAGGACGAGGGCCGCGAGCGCCAGCCCGACATTGACCGCCAGATGTGGACGCGCCGCCGCATCGACGCTGAAGACATAGAGGAAGCTGACCAGGATGGCGGCGACCATGCCCAGGCCGGCGACGAAGATGCCGGACCGCGCCGTGACCGGCGACGACATCCGCTTCAGGCCAAACAGAAACAGGAAGGCGGCGACGAGATCGACGGCGCCGATCAACAGGCTGGGAAACAGGTTGAGCATGATCGGCCCTCAGACGGACTTGGCGAGGCGCGGCCGAGGCGACGCGTGTTTGGCGGCGGTGTGGCCCTTGCCGGCGTGATGAGCGGGAGGCGGCGTGCTGGGTTGGAACATGGCCAGCATCCGGTCGGTGACCGCATAGCCCCCCGCCGCATTGCCCGCGCCGAGCAACACGGCGAAGAAGCCGATGATCTGCTCGGTCACGGTGGCGGCGTTGATCAGGGCGTAGACGCCGCCGACGACCACGATGCCGTGGACGAAGTTGGAGCCCGACATCAAAGGCGTATGCAGGATCGCGGGAACCCGCCCGATGATCACCCAGCCCGCAAAGCCGGCCAGCATGAAGATGTAGAGGGCGACAAGACCGGTGATGATCATGACAGGGGCGCCAGGGCGGGCTGTGCAGCCTTGGCGTCAACCGTTGGAGCGGCGGGCGGTTGCGGCGTATCCTTGCGCTTGCCGTCGTGGGTCAGGACCGTCCCGGCGAGAATGGCGTCGTCCCAGTCGAGGGTGACGACATTGTCCTTCAGCATCAGCGCCAGCAGATTGAACAGGTTCTTGGAATAGAGGGCGCTGGCGTCCTCGGCGAGCATGGAGGGCAGGTTCAGCGGCGCGACCAGGGTGACCGCCCCGATCCGGACGGTCTGGCCGGGGACCGTGTCCTCGCAGTTGCCGCCGCCCTCGGCCGACAGATCGACGATCACCGCCCCGGCTTTCATGCCGGCGACCTGGAGCTTGCTGATCAATTTGGGCGAGGGGCGGCCGGGAATGGCGGCAGTGGTGATGACTAGGTCGGCCTGCTGGATATGTTCGGTCAGGGTCTCGGCGACCTTCGCCTGTTCCTCCGGCGTCAGGGCGCGCGCATAGCCGCCCTTGCCCGTGGCGTTGACGCTCGTCTCGACAAATTTAGCCCCCAGCGACAGGGCCTGTTCGCGGGTCTCGGGTCGCACGTCATAGCCTTCGACCACAGCCCCCAGCCTATGGGCGGTGGCGATCGCCTCCTGCCCGGCGACGCCCAGTCCCATGACCAGAACCCTCGCCGGCCCGATGGCGCCGGCCGCAGTGGTGATCTTGGGCAGGACTCGCGCCAGGTGGGTCGCGCCCAGCTGGACAGCGTAATAGCCCGCTAGCGCCGACTGGCTGGACAGAGCGTCCATGGCCTGGGCGCGGCTGATCCTCGGAATCCGTTCCATGGCGAAACAGGTGATCCGGCGCTCGATCAGCCGTTCGATCAGCGCCGGCTCCTTCTGGGCGTAGACGAAGCTGATGAGGATCGCGCCTGGCTTCATCGCCTGCGCGACCTCGAGCGCCGGCGGCTGGACGCAGAGCACCACATCCGCGTCCGCCACCAGGGCGGCGCGATCGGCCATGAAGACCACATCCGGATAGTCGGCCTCGGTCAGGCGGATCGGATCTGCGGCGCCGGACTGCACATGCAACCGGGCGCCGAGCCGGGTCAGCTTGGCGGCGACAGACGGAACCAGGGCCACGCGCCTCTCGTGAGGACGCGTCTCCTTCAGCACGGCGACATTGACATACATGGCAGGCTCCAGGGATCGCGCCGGCGACGCGGCCCGGATGAAGGTGAGGAGAGGCGGGGAGGGCGAACCCTCCGCGACGAGGGCGCAGAGGCGGTCAGGCGGGCGCGCTGGCCTTTGAGGAGCGCACCAGTTTCTTGTTCACGAACTGCTGGATGCCCATGTCGCCGAGCTCGCGGCCATAGCCGGAGTTCTTGATCCCGCCGAACGGTAGTTCGGCGTCGGTCCAGTCGATGTTGTTGATGAACATCATCCCGGTATCGACCAAGCTGGCGACGCGCTGGCCGCGGTCTTCGTCTCGGGTCCAGACCGACCCGCCCAGGCCGAAATCGGAATCATTGGCCAGAGCGATGGCCTCCGCCTCGTCCTTGACCCGGAACATCATCGCGACAGGACCGAAGAACTCGTCGCGGAAGGCCGGGTTGCCGGGTTCCACATCGGTCAGGATGGTCGGGGCCATATAGGAGCCCGGGCGGTCGATCCGCTTGCCGCCCAAGGCGAGCTTGGCGCCGTGCGTCGTCGCGACCTCGACCTGCTTCAGAAGGTCGAGCAGGGCGGACTCGGTCGAGAGGGGGCCGAGCGTGGTGGTCTCGTCCATGGGATCGCCGGCCTTCAGCGCGGACAGGGCGAGCGTGAACCGCTCCAGGAAGGCGTCGTAAAGCGGTTCGACGACGATGAACCGCTTGGCCGCGCAGCAGGTCTGGCCGGTGTTGTACATCCGGCCCCACACCGCCCAGGGGATGGCGTGGTCCAGATCGGCGTCCTCCAGCACGATGAAGGCGTCGCTGCCGCCCAACTCCATCGAGGAGATCTTGATGTTCTGACCGGCGCGAGCAGCGATGCTCTTGCCCGCCGCGACGCTGCCGGTCAGGGCCACGCCCTTGATCCGGGGATCGTCCACCACTGTGTCGGACTGGGCGTGTGAGATGAACAGGTTGGTATAGAGGCCCGCCGGGGCGCCGGCCTCGATCAGAAGTTTCTCGAAGGCGATGGCGCATTGCGGCACGATGCCGGCGTGCTTCACCACCAGCACATTGCGGCCATCAGATGCGGACCGGCGACCCGGGCCAGCTGATAATAGGGGAAGTTCCAGGGCTCGACGCAGAAGATCACCCCCATGGGGCTGCTTTCCATATGGGCGTGACCATCCACGGGATGGAGCTTGACGGGGGCCAGGAAGCGCTCGGCGTGCTTGGCGTAATAGGCCAGGATGCGGGCGCTGTACTCGACCTCGCCACGGGATTCGTTGATCCGCTTGCCCATCTCCATCGTCATGATCCGAGCGAATTCATCGGCTCGGGCGTGCAACAGTTCCCCCGCCTTGGCGATGACGGCGGCGCGCTCGTCATAGGATTTCAGCTTCCAGGACTGGAAGCAGGTCTCGGCGGCCGCGAGCCGAAGTTCGAGGTGGGCGTCGGCGAGCGGATTGAAGGATTTGACCAGAACGCCGTCGAACGGATTGATGCTTTGGTAGCCCATGACTGGATCTGCTTTTCGGGAGGCGAGGCGGCGAACACCGCAGAGCGTTCGATCACTCTCCGCCCAAGTCGAAGCGACGATCTTGATCGACATCAAAATGCGCCAGGCGCGCGGCAAATAGTTGGGCGCGGAGCGGAGCGGGGCGCCGCGGCAGAGGCTTTCAGAGAGACGAGCGGATAAAATGACGGTCCAAACGCTTGAGACGCAGCACTACGGCGACGGCGCGGAGCGGCGCGCCGATCTCGTCGTCCATCTGGCGGGTCTGGCCCTGGCGCTGGTCGGCGGGGCATGTTGATCGGGCTGGCCATCAGTATCGGCCAGGTCGGGCGTCTGACCGCCGCCGCCGTCTATGCGTGTGGGCTGGTGACCATGCTGGCCCTGTCCACGGCCTATAATTTTTCGCCCGCCCGATATCAGCCGCTGCTACGGCGGTTCGACCACGCCGGCATCTTCCTGATGATCGCCGGGTCCTACACGCCCTTCACGACCCAGCATCTGAGCGGCGGCTGGGCCTGGGGCATGACCCTGGCGGTCTGGGCCATCGCCGGCTTCGGCATCCTGGCCAAGCTTTTGCTGCCGGGTCTGGGGCGCGCCTTCTGGATCGGCGTCTATCTATCGCTGGGTTGGTTGATGGTCATCGCGATCCAACCCCTGATGCAGAGCCTGGGGCTGGCCCCATTGATCCTGCTCGCGGTCGGCGGCCTGCTCTATACGGTCGGGGTCGGGTTTTACGCCAACAAGGCCCTGAGGTTCCGGCGGGCGATCTGGCATGGCCATGTCGTCGCGGCGGCCTGTGTGCACTGGGTCGCTGTCTTGCTGGCGGTGCTCAGTCACGGCGCGCGCGCCTAGCGTCTCGTGCGCTTAGACAGCGTTGATCTCCGGCAAGGGCGTCGCGCCCGCGACCTTGTCGGCGTCGATGTGGACGATCGTGACGCCCGTGCCCGGCCGTAAGTCGGCGATGGTGATCGTGGCCTCAAGTTGGGCGGATAGCGCCTGGATGATGCTGGTGCCCAGTCCGGGCTTAGGGGGGGCGCCGGCGCTTCGCATTCCGATGCCGTCATCTATGACCGATAGGGTCCACCCCTCGGGAGAGGCGCGATAATCGACGGTGATCAGACCCTTTCGATCATCGGGGAAGGCGTGTTTCAGCGCATTGATGACCAGTTCGGTGACGATCAAGCCGAGGCTGACGGAAATCTCAGGCGTGGTGTCGCTCTCGTCCCCCGTCACCACCAGCCGCAGTTGGTCGTGGTCCGCGATCATCGAGGCGCCGAGGCTCTGGCACAGCTGGGCGAGATAGGGACGGATCGTCACCTTACTCAGGTTGGATTCCGCCAATTGGCGCTGCACCGCCGCGACTGACATGACGCGCTGATGGGCGTCGCGGAGATGGCCACGCGATTCCTCGGACTGCACCTTGCGGGCGTTCTGCAAGAGGACGCTGGCGATGATCTGGAGACTGTTGGCCACCCGGTGCTGCATCTCGCGCAGCAGGACGTCCTTCTCACCGATCAGCTTGTCCTTCAGCGCTTCGGTCGCGCGCCTCTGGGTGACGTCGCTGATCGTGAGCAGCAGCCGCTCGTCCATGTCCTGGGCATGGGTTAGCCGAGACGCCGACAACAGTAGGCTCAAAGCGGGGCGGCCCAGCCGTTCGAGCGACAGCTCGTAGGCTGGAATTTCGGCGTTGCTGGAGGCGGCGGCCGTCAGCAGCGAGCGCAGGCGCGGAAGATTCCATTCCCCCTTGCCCAGATCGAAGATTGATCGGTCTGTCACAGTCAGGGGATCGAGATCGAAGGCGAGCGAGAAGGCGGCGCTCGCCGCCAGGATATGCAGGTTGCGGTCGAGCAGCAGAAGCGGCGTATCCGTCGCGTTCACCACGGCCAGGGCCAGGGTGGCGGCGATATCCGTCGTCGGGGGAGCCATGGAACGTGTTTCCTGACGCTGCGGCGGCTCGCGAAGCGAAAGCCTAGCCGTGGGTCATGGCGTTCGAACGGTCGGAAGGCTCCGATAATTCGAACGCCCGTTGCGCCTAGCACGATTGCAAAGGCGGCGGCGAATAAGGCGACTCCAATCTGACGACGGGCTTGAAGTCTCGTATCAAGCGGCGACTGTGATGCGGTCCTCGACGGAGGTGACCCCGGCGGCGGACCAGGCCGCGCGCTCCACGATGCGGCGGTCCGCCCAGGCCTTGACCTGACCGTCGAGACGGACCGTGCCGCCGTCGATTGTCAAATGGATCGCCGCGCCGTCGATATTGGACTGGCGGTCGAGGGCGTCGCCGATCAGCTTGTGTATGTCGGCGGCCTGGACGCGTGTCTTCAGCGTGATGTGATTGTTGAGTGCCACGACGCCGTACAGGTTTCGGACGGCGCGTTCGGCGGCATCGCGCTGAAAATGCCAGTCCAGTTCGCCCGAGAGGCTGACCAGTCCGTTTTCGACGCGGACCTGGACCCGGTCATTGGGAACCATCACGTCCCATTCCAGCGACAGCAACGCCCGTTCGGCGATTTCGTCATCGGCCAGGCCGGTGTCGCCGAAGGGCCTGACGGTTACGCCCTCGGCCAGGCCTTGCACGCCGCGGATGTTCAATGCCGCGCGCTCGATGGCTGTCTTTTCGGCGTAGGAGCCGACCACGCCGCTGAGGGTGACGACCGCCTTGTTCACCGCGACCCCGACTCGTGTGGCGTCGACGCTCGGGTTCCATTCCAGCTCGGTTTCGACGCGCGACTTGAGGGCTTGGTCTTTCATGGGAGCATTCCTTCTCGGCGCGGCGAAGCGCCGGTCGCCGTGGCCTTCAAAAGCGCAGATCGAAACGGTCGGACCTTGATCCAGATCACAATCCGCAGAGACCAAGCCGGGCAGGGAAGGCGCGCAACCAAAGGAGCTCCCCATGTCCGCATCCGCCGCATCCCGTCTCAATGACGACATCCAGACCCTCAGCGCCGAGGTTTCACAACATCTCCGGGACGCCGCCGACAAGACCGGCGACGACGCCAAGGCCGCACTGGAGCGGTCGGCCGCCGCACTGACCAAGGCGGCCCATCGGCTGAGCGAGGATGCTCGCCATACATCCCGCAACATGGCCGCCCAGGCTGTTGCGGAAGTTCGGGATCGCCCCGTCGCGACCACGGCTCTGGTCGCCATCGCCGCGACACTCATTGGGCTGGTGGCGATCCGCTAGGATCCAACTCTGAGGGTTTGCCTCAGATGAGCGCGGTGACGGGAAGGGGCGGGATCGCGTCTACCGTCGCCGCACCGAGCGAAAAGGTCTCGGCATGGCTTCGTCCGTCGGTGATCGAGACGGGCGACATGATTTGCGGCGTGAGATGGATCACCGCCACGAAATCCGAACCGGGACCATAGATATGGAAGTCCGGGTAGCGTGCCCAGGCCAGGGTGTTGATCCGTGAGATGGTCGCCGGATCCGTGACTTCGACCGCGTGGCCGGCCATGGAGACCCCCACCGCGTCGCCGTGCCCCGCTTCCCTGCGAATGGCTATCGAAACCCTCGGATCGGCCTGAAGATTCGCCAGCTTCTGGCTGTCTCGAGCGATGACGAAATACAGATCCAGCCCCTCGTTGATATAGCCCACCGTGGTCACCTGCGGCCATCCGTCCGGGCGGTTCACCCCTAGCGCCATCAATCGACCGGCGGACAGGAGATCGACGATCGCCGTGACGGCGTCGCCGTGAATGGGGGTGATCTTTGCCGCCGTCATGAATGGGTCCCAGGGATCCGAGCGCCGGGCGTCGCCTCCAGCGTCTTCAGGTAGGCGATCAGATCGGCGATCTGATCCGGCTCGAAGACGAACTCCGGCATGGCGGGGTGGGCGGTGTCGATGCCTTCGGCCAAAGCCTCGGCCAGGTTCTCGACCGGATAGCGGCGCTGCAGGTCCCTGAAGGGCGGCGCGACCGCAAGCGGGCTTTCATCGGTCTGGCCGACAGAGTGACACCCGGCGCACCGCGTCTGGACAAGGGCCTGACCGCGCTCCGGCGATCCAGCCCAGGGGCCGACAGGCGTCCTTGTCGGTTCAGCGTCGGTGTTGGCCAGGGCCAGAGGCGGCGCCACAGCGGCGGGGCCCGACGCGCAGGCGGCCAGGACAACGAGCGTCGCAAGAGCGATAGATCGCATGGGCGCATTCCTTGTTGAAGCGCGAGCATACTCCGTCTTCACGATCAGCTTCTTGATCCAGATCATCGAGCGGTTCGACGGACAGCGGCAGGAGGAGGGGCCATAGGGCGAAGGAGACATGCCCATGACGCGCCGCATCGATGAGATCGCTTCGGAAATCGTCCGGCTACAGTCCGAACTGGACCGTGAGATCCTCAAACGGCGAAAGTCGCTCGGCTGGGCGCTGCACAAGGATCTGGTCGCGTTCGAACATGGGGTGACCATGGAGCACCGTCGCCTGAGGCTGGGCGTCGCGGCCTTTCTGGCGGGGGCGCCGATCCTCACCGTGTTGACGGCGCCGGTGATCTATTCCCTGATCCTCCCGCTGGCGCTGATCGACCTGTGGGCCTCGGCGTATCAGGCGATCTGTTTTCGCGCCTATCGGCTGCCGCGCGTCCAGAGGCGCGACTATCTTGTTTTTGACCGAAGTTCGCTCGCCTATCTGAACTGGATCGAGGGGCTGAACTGCGGGTTCTGCGAATACGCCAACGGCGTCGCCGCCTATGTGCGCGAAATCGCCAGCCAAACCGAGCAGTACTGGTGCCCGATCAAACATGCCTTGAAGATCACTCATCCGCACAAACGCTACCAGGACTTCGTTGAATACGGCGACGCCGGCGGCTATCGCGCCAGGCTGGACCGATTGCGGGAGGCGCTGAGAACCGGCGTCGGGGTCGAAGACTTGTCCGAACCACAAACACCGTCCGTTCCGCTCAAAAGTTGAGCCAGGTCAAGCTGCGCTCAGTCTGTGCAGGCAGGGTGCGGTCATGACCCAGACCGTAAAGCCCTTCACCGCCGCCATCCTGCTGGCCCATCCTCGCGCTGAGAGCTTCACCGGCGCCATGGCCTCCGGCTTCGCCGACGCCTTCACTGCGGCCGGCGGGCAGGCCGTGGTCCGCGATCTCTATCGCATCCCGTTCGATCCGGTGCTGCACGCTGAAGAAATCCCCGACCACCCGGGGTTCAAGCCGCGCCCCGACGTGGTCGAGGAGCGCCGTCTGATCGGCCGCGCCGATGTGTTCGTCCTCTTCTATCCCCTCTGGTTCAACGCCACGCCGGCAATTCTCAAGGGCTATGTCGATCGGGTCTTCGGCATGGGGTTCGCCTATTCCTCCATTCATGCGGGCGGTAATCAGCCGCTTCTGAAAGGACGCAAACTGCTCAGTTTTACGTCGTCCGGCGCGCCTCAGGCCTGGGTCGAGACGTCCGGCGCCTGGACCGCGATGAACAAGCATTTCGACGAGCATCTTGCCGGGGTGGCCGGGCTGGATCTGATCGGACACCACAATACAGGCGGTGTCACGCCAGGCATGAGCGCGGACGTCGTCGCCGCGCGCCGCGCCGCAGTCGCGGACATCGGCTGGCGTCTCGCTCAAGCCCATGGCGTCGAGGCGTCCTGAGCGCAAACCGCAGGACGATCGCATGATCACGCCGTAAGCGTGCGTTCGGCGACCTGCGCGTAGATCAGGGAGCGAACGGCCTCGAAGAGCGCGTCATCCAGCAGCGGCTTTTCGATGATGGGTACGCCCATGTCCAATGCGGCGAGCCGCACATGAAGGGGCGGCGCGCTGGGGATGAGGATCGCGGGGATGCGATAGGTCTCCCCGCGCAAACGGGCGATGAAATCCAGACCAGACTCGTCGGGCAAGACTTGATCCAGGACGATGCAGGCCGCGGTCCTCAGGTCAGGGGATCGGTCGGCGCGTGCGGGGCTTCGGAAGGCGCAGGTTCTATAGCCCTCGGCCTCCAGCGCGAAGGCGAGCGCGCTCAGGACCGCCAGGTCGCTGTCGATCACAAAGACGACGGGTGAGGCGGGGGCTGAAGCCGGCAAGGCGGGTCCTCTGACGCCGATATGGCCTCTCACTCCTTAGGCGGACCACGCAGAAGGTTGTTGATCTCGCGCAACTCAGAGGCCGGCGGCGAGTGCGATCCGCATCAGGCCCGGCATGTTCTGGGCGCCGGTCTTGGTCATGAGATGGGCGCGATAGATTTCGACCGTGCGCGGGCTGATCTCCAGCTCAAAGGCGATGACCTTGTTCAGCTTGCCGGCGATCACGCCGATCAGCACATCGCGCTCTCTTGGCGAAAGGGTCGATAGTTTGAGTTCGGCCTCTCGCGCCGCCTCTTCCTGGCTGGGAGGCTGGCCGGCCGATACGCAGGCGGTCACCGCCGCGATAAGGACGTCGTCGGTGAAGGGCTTTTCGATGAAATCCGTCACGCCCGCCTTCATGGCCTCGACGGCCAAGGCGATGTCGCCGTGGCCTGTCATGACGACTACGGAGTGAGTGTGACCGTCACTCCTGAGACGACGCACCAGATCCAGCCCCGTCATCTCAGGCATGCGGATGTCCGTCAGGATACAGTCGCCGTCATCGGGCACGGCCTGCAGAAATCCCGTGGCGGAGGCATGGGTGCGGACCGCGTAGCCATGAACGTCGAGCAGGAACAAGAGCGACTGGCGCATCGCCGCGTCATCATCGATCACATGGATGGTTGGACTATGCGCCATTCGAGGGCTCCGCCACGGGTAGGGAGAAGGAGAAGATCGCGCCGCCCTTGGGATTGGGCTCGGTCCAAATCTGACCGCCGTGAGCATCGACGATGGTTCTGCAGATCGACAGGCCGACGCCGAGACCGTGCGGCTTCGTGGTCACGAAAGGCTGAAACAGGCTTTCGCCGAGGCTCGGATCGAGCCCGGGCCCCGTGTCGGCGACCGAGATGACGATCATGCCGTTCTCGCCCCGTTTCACAGCCACCTCCAGCTCACCCCGGTCTGCGCGGTGCATGGCGTCGATGGCGTTGCGGATTAGGTTCAGGGCGACCTGCTGAATCTGGATCTTGTCGACGATCACCACGCCGACGCCGCGCGAGAACCGAAGGTCGACCCTCAGGTCCTTCTCCTTGACCCCGACCAGCGCAAGCGCGCTGGCCTCCTCCATCAGCTGGGCCGGCTCCTCCAACGTGTGCTGGGTCTCGCCGCGGGCGACGAATTCGCGAAGGCGTTTGATGATGTCGCCGGCGCGGATCGCCTGCTCCGCCGCCGCGCCCAGGGCGTCGCGCAGGCGACGGATGTCCGGCTCCGGTGCGCCGAGCAGGGTCACGGAGCCCTTCATATAGTTGGCGATGGCCGACAGGGGTTGGTTCAGTTCATGGGCCAGGGACGACGCCATTTCTCCCATCGCGTTCAGCCTCGAGACATGGACGAGCTCCGATTGCAGCGCCTGTAGACGGCGTTCCTGATCGTCGTGCTCCGTGAGATCCCGTATGAAGCCGGTGAAGAATCGCTCCTTCGCGACCGACGCCTCGCCGACGGTCAGGCTCATCGGAAAGGTCGATCCGTCCTTGCGCTGGCCCACGACGATCCGGCCGATACCGATGATGCGACGCTGGCCCGTGATCTTGTAATGCTGCAAATGCCGGTCGTGCTCCTCGCGGTAAGGCGACGGCATCAAAAGGCTGATGTTGCGGCCGATCGCTTCTTCGGCGGCCCAGCCGAACAGGCGTTCGGCCGTCGCGCTGAAGGACCGCATCTGTCCGGCCTCATCGATGATGATCATCGCTTCGGGGACGGTCTCCAGAATGGATTGCAGGTGCGCCTGGCGACGCTGCGCCTCGTGCGCCTGACGGCGCAGGCTGTCGCCGGCCAGCGCGATGATCGGTCCCACACAAAGGAAGATCAGGCCGCCGGATAGATTGGCGTGGTCGGCCCATAAGGCGTCGCCTAGAAAGAGGGCGCTGCCAATGAAACACAGGGCGGTCGCCAGCAACGTCGGCCCGCGTCCCCCAAGACCCGCGACCGCCAGCAGCAGCGGAATATAGAGGATGAAAAGCGCAAGGTCCTGAATGTAGGATTCTAGCACCAGCGCGACGCCCAGCATGGTCGCCGAACCGATGACCGCCGCCAAATAGGCGTTCCGGGGGGAAGGCTTGGGTCTGGCCATCCTCAGAAATGTCATGACGTCCTTCTGACGCCTGTGACCTGAACTTTTGTCGGTCGCC
This sequence comes from Brevundimonas sp. SL130, assembly GCF_026625805.1. Classification (NCBI taxonomy): domain Bacteria; kingdom Pseudomonadati; phylum Pseudomonadota; class Alphaproteobacteria; order Caulobacterales; family Caulobacteraceae; genus Brevundimonas; species Brevundimonas sp. SL130. The sequence continues at coordinate 2,591,371 of NZ_CP113064.1, read as the reverse complement.
ATTCAGACTAGGCGCGCAGCGCGCGGCTTTAGCAAGCGGCACGGTTGCGGAGTTCACGCCCACGTCCTGTTGTGAGACCGTCCTCAGGTCCGGCTCGCGCTCGGACGCATGGCTGGGCGACGGCCTAGGACACCGCCAACTGATCCAGGGCTGTGCGATGTCGGATACGGAAATGCCGGCATCCCATGAACTCCACGACGCCGTCGGCCTGGAGCTTGCCAAGCGTCCGCGAGATGGTTTCGATCGTCAGGCCGAGATAGTCCGCCATGTCCTGACGGCTCATCGGCAGGGCGGTAAGTTCAGCCTTGAATCGATCCGCGAGCCCAAGAAGGAAACTCGCCACCTTTTCGCACGCCGTCATCCGCGCCAGCAGCAGGATGTGCGCCTGGGCGCGTTCAAGCTCGTTTGAAGTCGCACCCGCCACCATACGGTCGAAGCGGAGACGGTCCTCGCCCTGCCGCGAAGGCGCGACGCGTTTGAGCACCTGGACCTGACAGTTGCCCAGGCCCTCTGCGGAGAACCTGTGGGTGGCTCGTGCCTCAAGACCGAACACGTCGCCCGGATAGTAGAAGTCGCCGATCTGGCGACGCCCGTCGGTCAGCAGGTGGGTGGTTCGGACGGCGCCGCTGACCAGTCGATAGATGAAATCGGCGGCCTCTTCCTGGGCGTAGATTTCCTCGCCGACGGCGAACGGCATGCGAACGCCGAAGGAGGCCTCCAGGTCGGTGTCGCCGGACGACGGCGGCTGCATGAAGCGGTCGATCATCTGCGTCTGGGCGGTCATCGGCGCTCTCCAAGTCGGTGAGCTCAACCTATGGATGGAGGGTAGGGACCGGTATTCGGGAGCGACGCCTAAGGGCTATCCCTTAGGGGGAGGCCTAGACAACGCTGGACCGAGGGGGCGCCGCATTGGCGAAGTCCGCATGACGCCATTTCGGTTACCCGACATTTCGGACCTGGACATCTGCTTCAGCTGCGGCCTGCGCGGATCAAATTTCGAAGCCTGTATCCTCGAATATCGACCCCACCATCGTCGCGATCATAGCCTCAGCATTCTTCAAATCTCGCTGGCATGCATGGCCCCATTGGCGGCCTCCTATAAAATCAGAGAGGCCCGTTGATCTGGGTCAAGAATGATCGAATGCAGGAGCGTCTTATGTCGTGACATGGCAGAAGCACGTCGGCATTTTCGTCGCCCCTTTCTCGTCTAACTGGTTAGTCCAGGGCCAATAGGGAGCAGCGACGAAGCATGACCAGGTTTCGCTTCACCACCTGGCCCGTCGTCGCCGGGATAATCGCTATCAGCTTCGCGACCACGGCGTTCGCCATACCGGCGGCGTCGTGGTTGTCCACGGCCGCCATCAGCCTGGCCTGCGGGGTCGCGGCGCTCTCGTTGATGGCGGGATCCGCGATCCTCGGTGGTCGTTGGGGCTGGAGCGAGGGCGCGTTCGGCGGCCTAGACCGGGTCTATAGGGTACACAAATGGCTCGGCATCTATGCCTTGGCCCTGGCCTCGATCCACCTGTTGTTCAAGGCGGACCTGCGGGGCTGGGACACAGCGGTGATCCTGGCCCTGCCCTCGGACTGGGCCCGGCTGGTGCGCCAGGCGAGCTTCGTCGGGCTGATGTTGATCGCGGTGCTGGCCTTGAACCGAAACATCTCCTACGGCGTCTGGCGCTGGTGGCATCGGCTGTCGGGACCGATCTTGGTCGTGGTGGTCTTGCACTGGCTCAGCATCAAGTCGCCCATCGTTCTGGCCAGTCCCGCGGGCCTGTGGTTGGCGGCTCTGGCGTCGCTGGCGGTTACGGCGGCGCTCTGGAAACTCACCCTCTATCCCTTTTTCGCCCGCCATGCGGAGTACCGGGTCGTGGAGGTCATCAGCGGCGGTTCGGCCGTCCAGATCGATCTCCTGCCGACCGGCCGTGGGATCGATTTCAAGCCGGGTCAGTTCGGCTTCCTTCGGATGAAGGCCCAGGGCCTTCGCGAACCCCACCCCTTCACGATTGCGGCGGCGGGCTCGGACGACAGACGAGTGAGTTTTGTCATCCGATCACTCGGCGACTTCACCGCGCGGCTGGTGACCGACGTTCGAGTCGGCATGAGGGCCGAGGTCCACGCCCCCTATGGCCGGTTCACACGCGCTGTCGGTGCGGATCGCGAAATCTGGGTTGCCGGCGGCGTCGGTATCTCGCCCTTCATTGCCTGGATGAACGATGCCGGGGCCAGCCGATTCGACAGTGTCACCCTGTTCTATTTCTACACGCCGGGACGCGGCTTCCCCAGCCTGGAGACCCTGCAGGCGATGGCCGACGATTGCGGTGTCGAGCTCGTACCGGTCTCGAGCGGGCCCACGACCGAAAGCTTCAAGCAGCGGTTTTCCGAGGTCGTGCTCCAGGGCGATCCCGCCAGCTTGGACATCGCCGTCTGCGGCCCGTCCGGCCTGACGGACGCCGTCGCCGCGCTGGCGGCCAAGAACTCCTTTTCACCCCGGTCCATCCGCAGCGAGCGGTTTGCGTTTCGGTGACGTGGGGCAGCGCCTCAGCCATTGGCGCCGCCGAAGCCCATGCGGGAAAGGTCGGCGGCTTCAGGGGGGATCGCTGAACCGCGGCGCCTGGTCGAAATCCGCCTTGCCGAACGGCCGATCATGGAAGAGGTAGCTGTAATAGAAGGCTCGCAGTCGGCCATGGAAGGCTCGAATACGATCCTGATAGGCCAACTGGGCCGCCAGATCCGTTTCGGCCAACCGCGTCAGCACCGCCTGCACGCCCACCGAAGGCAGGAGCCAACCCAGAGCGCGGGCTGCGGCGTCGCGGCGCTCTAGCCCGTTGCGATAAGCCCCGACCGCTTCGGCGACGCTCTCATCGCCGTTCTGATGGAAGGCCAAGTACCACTTATAATGGAAGGCGACGCCCAGGGGCGGGGAGTCGGCCCATTCGGGATGGTTGGCGTAGAACCGGCGCATGGTGTCCTCGCGCGGGATGTCCCAGGCGCGATTGACGGCGTCTCGTTGTGCGAGCGCGATCTCGGCGCCCTGATTGACCGGGATGGATCGGTTGATCACGACATGGGCGAGGGTCGGCAGAACCAGCACCAGCACCAGCCAGACGGCGGCCAGGGAGGCGGCGTTGGTCACCGAGCTCCAGCGGAGGCGCGACGCCAGAAGCGCCAAGGCGATCCAGAATGCCAGATATAGGGCCGTGACAATCAACACGGCCAGGGTTGGCAGAAGAGGAGCGAACGAGAGGAGGGCGCCGATGGCGAACGGCGCCGCCAAAGCGATCCAGAGCAGCCCCAGTCTCAGCGTCGCCCGCCGAAGCCAGAGCCGGCGTCCGCCGCAAGGCAGGGCGTCGAGCGTGCGCAACCGCCCGGCCTCGCGTTCGGACGAGATCAGGTCATGGAAGAGGGCGATCACGAACAGGGGGGCGAGGAAGACCAGCACGAAGGCGAAGTCGAATCGTCCCGGCAGGGCGAGTTCCGGATTATAGACGTCGCCGTCGTAGATCTGAGCCTCTAGACCCAGCGCCCGGACTCTCAAGATATAGGGGGAAACGTCCCGCATCCCGATGGCGGCGAAGGCCAGGGGGGACGGCGCATCCCAGGTCGGATGGAAGCTGTAGTAGGCGGCGCTGCCCGCGTCCTTGTCCACGTCAATCCAGGCCGCGACGGCGCCGATGTCTTTGGCCTGGGCCGCCGGAATGGCGTCGATGGCGGCCTGTTGTCGCGATACCTCGGCAAGGCCCGCGAGGACCGCAGCCAACGCGAGCGCTGAGAGAAGGAGGAGGGCGACGACGGACAGCCTGGACCGCAGCAGAAGCCGGAGTTCATGAGACCAGAGTGACATCAGCGGCCTCCGAGGCGACGGGTGGCGGCGACCAGGAGCAGACTTGCGGCCGCGAGCCACGCCAGCAACATCAATAGTCCGGGTATTGCAGAGGCGGCGAGTTGTGGGCCGCTGGGCGGACGGAAGACGAAGTCCGGCATCTTGCGCCAGTTCTCCGCTTCGATCCGTTTGCGCCGATCAGCGCCTGCATCCTGCGCGGTGTCATCGGCATAGCTGACCGCCTCCGCCTGCAGGCGATTCAAGCGCTGAACCAGAGCGAACCGATAGGCCTCCGCCTGCTCCAGAAAGCGTCGGTGCCCATCGAAATCCGTGCCGGCGGCCGCCATGGAGAGATCGCGCACGGCGATCGCCGGGCTGAGCAATCCGGCCGTCCGGACCAGTTCGTTCTGGCGGGCCTGCGCGTCGTGACTAGCGTTGGAGTAGCGATCAAAAAGCGCGGAAGTCATCCGCTCGCCTTCCAGCGCAAGCAGGCCCTTGTAGTTGATCGGCAGATCCTCAATGCGGGATACGCCATAGCGATCCAGCACCGACTGCTTGAAGGCGGCGAAGTAGGGATCGTCGGGGTTGTGACTGTCGCCGGTCTGGCGCATTTCGTTCTCGATCGAGACGTCGGTCTGGAAACGATTCTGCAAGGGAATGGCGAAGCCGGCGATGTCCGGCGCCACGCGGGGAACCACGACCACCATGATCGCCCAGACGGCCACGAGAGAAAGAAGCGCGTCCCGACTGCGTCTCGCCCAAGTCGAGAACAGCACGATCAGCACGGCCCATAGCGCCAGATAGGCGGCGTATCCCAGAGCGATAACCGCCATGGGCGCCGCCGAGGCGCCGGGCTGTCCGGCAATCAGTGCGAAGCCGACCATGGCCGGCAGACCCAGCAACAGCGCCACCACGCCCAGCGCCGACAGCTTGCCCAGAACGATCTGGCGGCGGCTGACGCCCTGCAGAAGCAGGAGCCGCAGGGTTCCCCGTTCTGTCTCGCGGGCGACAACGCCATAGCCGAGAAAGATCAGGAGCAGAGGCGCGACCGCTTGAAGCACGAAGGCGGGCGTCAGTTGGCCGAAGCGGACCAGAAGCGAGCTCTGGCGGATGTCTCCGAAGTTGGCCGTGTTCTGCCGGTGGCCTTCCAGGAACATGCTGTTGCCCGTGAAGGCGTCGACGCCAGGATCGAAAGCCGCCAGAGGGCCAAGCGGGCGATAGATGAAGGCGCCATAGTGAACCACCCGGTGGGGATGGCGATCCGGCTGGGCGTCAAAGGCCTCTTCAGCGGCGGACTGATGTCTGGCCCGGAGATCAGCCACACTGCGCTGGTGCGCCCACGCGCTTACGACGGCGGTGATCGTAAGCAGTATCAGCAGAACAAGGGCGATCATCGCCACCCGGTTTCGCGCCATGAGCCGAAGCTCGTCCACCGCGATCAATCGGATTGCGCTCATGCCGTCGCAAACTCCGACGGCGCCGCGAAGCGTTGGTGAAGGGCCCGAACGTCGAACCGGTCCGGTCCGCTGGCGGATTCTGAATGGGTGATCCGGCCGTCCTCCAGGAAGGCGATACGGTCAGCGATGTCGGCGGCGCTGAGCAGATCGTGCGTGACCATCAAGATCGCCGCGCCGCGGTCCCGAACGGCGCCTGCCAGGAGGTTGAAGTCCTTCGTCGCCCTGGGATCCAGACCAGAGGTGGGTTCGTCCAGCAGAAGCACCGGCGTCTCACGTAGAAGCGCGACGGCGATAGCCACCTTTTGCCGCATCCCCTTGGAGAATCCGCCGAGGCGCTCTGCCCACGCCCGCTCCTGCAGGCCAGCGGCGCGAAAGGCGTCCTTGACCGCATCGACATTCCGTTTCATGCCGGAAAGCGCCAGCAGGTAGTCGGCATTCTCCAGCCCGCTGAGATGCTCATAGAGGGCGACGTTTTCGGGCAAATAGGCCAGCTTGCGTCTCGCCGCGTCCGGTTCTTGGGCGGGGTCCACCCCATCGATCTCCACCGAGCCGGATTGGGGCTTTACGAAACCGAGAAGCGTCGCGAGCGTCGTCGACTTGCCTGCGCCATTGCCGCCCAAAAGGGCGGTGATGGACCCTGCCGGCACATCCAGATTCAGCCCATTCAAGACCGAGTTTGCGCCGTAAGCGACGTGAAGATCTGAAAGATGAATCGGGCTCGTCGCAGGCACGGGCATATTGTCTCCGATGACAAAAGGAGGGTCGTGTCTTACTTTATATGATATAACATTACAACTCGTTGAGCCGCCCATCCCTGGTTTGGAGGGCAACCGATAGCGGGAATTCCAGGCTTGCGAGCGCCGCCTCAAGCGTTATAGCGTAACGGCTTGTGGGTTGGGGAAGAGATATGAAATTCGCGCTGTTCGGCCTTGCGGCCGCTTTGCTGGCTTCCGGCGCTCAGGCGCAGGTCAGCGTCGGCGCGGTAGACCAGTCCAAGGGCGGCTTCGAGGACAAGTTCCGCCAGTTCGAGGGGGAGGATTGGCCTACTCCGAGCGACTATCGCAATGCGTCGGGGGCGCCCGGCTATCGCTACTGGCAGCAGCAGGTCGATTACGACATCGACGTCGCCTTGGATGAAGCCAACCGGACCCTGAACGCGACCCAGGTGGTGACCTATCGCAACAACGCCCCGGATTCGCTCGGCTATCTGTGGTTGCTGCTCGACCAGCAGAACTATCGCCGCGATTCGATGGCCGAGCGGAGCCGGACCTACACCAACTCCGATACAGTCAGCGTCAACGAGGTGCTGCGCGTCCAGCGTTTCCAGGAATGGGAAGGGGGCTTTAACGATCTGACGGTCGTCGGACCGGACGGCCAGCCGCTGCCTTTCACCATCGTCGATTCCATGATGCGGGTCGAACTGCCGCGGCCGCTTGCGACCGGCGAGAGCTTCACGTTCAGAATGGGCTATTCCCTGCCTCTGCCGGAGACCAAGGTCGTCGGCGGACGCAGCGGCTATGAGTGTTTCACCGAACCCGGCGAAGACGGAAACTGCCTGTTCTTGGCCGCGCAGTGGTTCCCCCGCCTGGCGGTCTATTCAGATTATGAAGGCTGGCATAACCAGGCCTTCCTCGGCGCGGGCGAGTTCACCCTCGAGTTCGGCGACTACCAGGTCTCGATCACGGCCCCCGCCGACCACATCGTCGCCTCGACCGGCGTTCTGACCAATCCGGAGATATTGAGCGCCGAGCAGCGCGCGCGGCTGGAGCGGGCGCGCATCGCCGACGCCCCCGTCTATATCGTCACCCCCGCCGAAGCCTTAGCGGCGGAGGGTCGGCCGGCCCGGTCCGGCGTCCGCACCTGGAACTTCCGCGCCGACAACGTCCGCGATTTCGCCTTCGCCTCCAGCCGCAAATTCATCTGGGATGCGATGGGCATCGAACAGGACAGCGCCGAACATCCCGTCGTCATGGCCATGTCCTTCTATCCGAAAGAGGGGCGGCCGCTGTGGGACGCCTATTCGACCCGCGCCATCGCCCACACCATCGACGTCTATAATCAGTTCGCCTTCACCTACCCCTATCCAACGGCCCAGTCGGTCAACGGGCCGGTGGGTGGGATGGAATATCCGATGATCACCTTCAACGGGCCGCGTCCGGTAAAGGATGACAAGGGACGGCTGACCTATACCGAACGCGCCAAGAACGGGCTGATCGGCGTGGTCATCCACGAGGTCGGCCACATCTATTTCCCGATGACCGTCAACTCGGATGAACGCCAGTGGAGCTGGATGGACGAGGGGCTGAACAGCTTCCTACAGTTCCAGGCCGAGAAACTCTGGGACGCCGACTTCCCGTCGCGGGGAGAGCCCAAGGACATCGTCGAATATATGGTCAGCCAGGACCAGATGCCGGTCATGACCCAGTCCGACGCCATCAACCAGTTCGGCCCCAACGCCTACGCCAAGCCCGCCACGGCTCTGGTGATCCTGCGTGAGACGGTTCTGGGACGCGAGCTGTTCGATCGGGCGTTCCGGGAATACGCCCAGCGCTGGCGCTTCAAACGCCCGACGCCCTATGACTTCTTCCGTTCGATGGAGGAGGGCTCGGGCGTCGATCTCGACTGGTTCTGGCGCGGCTGGTTCTATTCGACCGATCACGTCGATGTGGCGTTAGAGGGCGTGACGGCGGCGAAGCTGGAATCGACCGATCCCGAGGTCCGCAACGCGGCGGCGCGGACGCGGTTCGAAAGCCAGCCGGGTTCGCTGACGGCGCAACGAAACGCCGGCATCGAGACCGTGGTCGAGCGGGATCCGGCGACGCGCGATTTCTACAATGAGACCGACCGGTTCACGACCACAGCCCAGCAGCGGCGGGACGCAACTTCGGCGGCCGGAAAGGCCAAGCCGGAGCGACGCCGGGCCCAGACCTTCGAGGACAACATCTACCGCTTCACCTTCAAGAACATCGGCGGCCTGGTGTCGCCGGTGATCGTGAAACTGACCTGGTCGGACGGAACAGACGAAACCATCCGCATCCCCGCCGAGATCTGGCGGCGGAACCCCAATCAGGTCGTCTGGCAGTACGTCTCGTCGAAGACCTTGGCGGGCGCCGAGATCGATCCGCTTTGGGAGACGGCCGACGCCAACCGGGGCAACAACAGCTATCCGCAGCGGATCGACGAACGTTCGCTGAGTCTTTCGCCTGAATCCCCGCCGGGCGAGAACCGGATGCGCGACAGTGATGTCGAGGTCAGTCCGGACTCCACCGCCGCTCGTGTAGTGAGCGGGTCGTGATGCGCAGGATCCTGATGATAGGCGCTGCGATCGCCGCGATCGCGTCTCCGGCCCTGGCGCACAAGGGGCATGGCGGGCTGACGGTGATCGAAATCGGCCGCGACGGCGTCGTGACCGTCCAGCACAGGTTCGCCGCGCACGATGTGGAGCCCGCGCTGGAGACTATTGCGCCCCAAGCCCAGCCCTCCCTCGACGATCCGCAAGCCCTGGCCGCTTTGGAAACCCATCTGGGCCAGCGTTTCCGTCTGTTGATCGATGACGAGGTCGTCGCCGTGACCCATGCCGACACGCAACTGGCCGGCGACAATGTGCAGGTGGACTACGCGGGCCACACGGACGACCGCTATGTCCAGGCCGTCACCATCGACCTCGACTTCTTCCCGGGCGTTCACGAGGACCAGCAGCAGCAGGTCAATGTGCGGGTGGACGGCGTAACCCGAACTGTCGTGTTCCGGCCGGGATCAACCGCCCAGACGGTCCGGTTCTAGCCGCGTCGCGCCCAGACCGCTTGGCGGTGTGATCTGCTCCACAGAAACTGGATCACCGGACGTTGGAGTTTTCCGCTGAGATTTCCCTGGCTGGGAGGGAGAGGAAGACCATGAAGGCATCAGCATTTTGGCTGCGCCGCCCCTCGGGTCGGACGCCCAGAAGGCGTTCATCTTGAAGCAGGGCGCCGCCGGCCTGTCTAATGCCCGTGGGACTGCCGCCGCCAGTTGATCAGATGGGCCGTCGCGAGCGCTAGCCCTCCGACGACGGTCAAGGCGGTTTCCCAGTCATGGTCTGGATAGCCGGCGGCGCCCGCGATCAGAAGACCGAGTCCGAGGACGGCCAGGCCTATGATCACGGCGGAAAGGGATTTCGTCTGGGGGCGCGAGAGGGTCCAAAGCGAGACCGGCGCGGCCACGGCGACGAAGCCCCAATGCACCCATTCCGCCTCCGTCCAGGCGCCTAGCAACGGCAGGAACCCCGCCGCAAGCGGAAGGATCAGGCAGTGGACCAGGCACAGGCCTGACAGGCTAATGGCGACGGCGTCGCCGGCGCGGGCAGGGGCATGTGCGGTCAAAAGCGGGTTCCTTCGTCTGACGATTTGGATATGTTATTGTGTAACGTCTGCTGCAACCCCGTGAGGCGCGTTTTGATCCGATTTCTCTGCGTTGAATCATGAGGGCGGATGACCGCTTGCGCCTGGAGGACCTGGTCGTCGGCCGGCGGTCGCGCGCGGTCGCACGGGTTCCCGACTTCGCCCTGCGCGCCGGCGAAGGCGCGCTGCTGCTGGGCCGGTCCGGCGCGGGAAAATCCACGGCCCTGGTCACCCTGGCGGGTCTGCTTGCGCCGATATCGGGCGCGGTGATCTTGAGCCAAGAGAGGCTCGCCTCGGGCGTCGATTCCCCGCCGACGGTCGGACTGATCTTTCAGGACGTCCATCTTCTGCCGGGTCTCTCGGTGCTGGAGAACATCCTGCTCGCCTCCTTCGTCAGAGGATTGCCGCAGGACGCGGGGGAAGCGCGCCGCGCCCTGGCCGCCGTGGGCCTCGCCAGCCTCGCGGATCGCCGGGCCGAATCCCTGAGCCGGGGCGAGGCCCAACGTGTGGCGATCGCGCGCGCCCTGTTCATCCGTCCCGCCCTGATCCTGGCCGACGAGCCGACCGCGAGCCTCGACGACGACAATGCCGAGACCGTCGCCGACCTGCTGCAAGACGCGGCCCAGCGGACGGGTGCGGCGCTTGTGATCGCCACCCACGATCAAAGGCTCAAACGGAGGATCGCCAACCACCAGGTCCTGCTCCCGGTCGAGGCGGTGGCGGCATGACGCTTACTCGACTCGTATGGGCCTTCATCCGCCGACGTCCGGCCACCTGGGTGTTTCACGTCCTCCTGCTCGCCGTGGCCGTGGCGATTACGGTTTCGGTCCTGTTGGTGCGCCAGGCCGCCGACGCCCGGCTGACGCGCGACCTCGCCGGCGTCGATCTGGTCGTCGGTGCGTCGGGCAGTCCGTTGCAACTGGTGACCTCGGCGGTGTTTCAGGCCGACGTCCCGACCGGCAATATTCCCTGGGTCGTGGCCGAACAGATCGCGCGGGACCCGCTGGTCCGCCGCGCCGTGCCTCTGTCCATGGGCGACAGCCTCGGCGCCTACCGGATCGTCGGAACGACCCGGGACTATGCGGCCCTGCAGGACCTCAGGCTTGATGACGGCCGGTGGTGGGGCAGGGAAATGGAGGCCGTGCTTGGGGCGACCGTGGCCCGGCGCATGGGGCTGGCGGTCGGGGATTCCTTCGTCGGCGCGCATGGCCTGGAAGGCGGGGATCAGGAACACGCCGACCGGCCTTACCGCGTCGTCGGCGTCTTGCGACCAAGCGGCGCGGTGGCGGACCGCCTCGTGTTGACCGACCTGTCCAGCGTCTGGAGCCTGCATGAGGCGGAGCCCGTCGAGGCCGTCGAGGGCGGGGCCCACGATCATGACCACGCCTCCGAACCGCAAACGCACCGCGAGGTGACCGCCGTGCTGGTTCAGTATCAGAGCGCCCTCGGGGCCGTGATGCTGCCGCCCCGGCTCGGGCGGCTCGCCGGGGTGCAGACCGCCTCTCCGCCGCGCGAGGCCCAGCGGCTGAACGCCATGATCGGCGACGGCGCGGCCATGATGACGCGGCTCGGCGGCCTGTTGCTGGCGCTGGCCGCAGGCGGATTTGTCCTGGCGCTGACCACTGCGGTGCGCGCCCGACGCCGGGAGTTGGCCCTGCTCAAGGCGCTGGGCGCCTCGTCGGCGCGGCTGGCGAGCGTGGTCCTGCTGGAGGGCGGCGCTCTCGGCCTCGCTGGCGGCTTTGCGGGCCTCGTCCTGGGGCGTGGTCTGGCTTGGGGCGTCGCGCAGTCGAACGCGGCCCCCTTCAGCCTGACTCTGCCGTCGATGGGCGGCCTCGACGCGCTCGTCATTCTGGCCTCGGTCGCGCTGGGTCTGATCGGCTCGGCGCCGGGGGTCTGGCTGGCGATCTGCACCGATCCGGTTGACGAACTTCAGGGACGTTGAGGATGCGGATTTCGCCATTCGCCCTTTCGCTTGCGGTCTGCGGGCTTTCGGCTTGCGACCGACCGACGCCGCCGGACGCCGCGGCGCCGCCTGCCGTTGTGACCGCCGCGGAGTCCGCAGCGATCAACGCCGCCGCCGGGAACCCGGGCCGCGCGGGTCAGGAACCGGACGTCGGGTCTATCAGCGCGTCGGGCCAGACGGACGCCGGGTCGGATGAGGACGCCGAATGGGCGGCGTTGGAGGCGGAAATCAGCGCCCTTCCACCGATCCGGACCGGGCCGATGGCGTCCGTCGGCGCGGGGGCGGGCGGTCCGCCGGTTGATGGAGAGCTGGCGTCGGAACGCCGGACGCAACTGGATCTACCCCGCGCGGACGGGCCCCTCTGGCGTAAGTTGCGCCAGACCCGGATTTCCATCGACGACCGGACTCAACTGTACCGGGCGGCGCATCCCGCGAGTGTCCGCGCCATCGCCGGTCAGACCGTGACCGTACGGGGCTATATGCTTCCGCTCGAGTCCACGGATCGCACCGCCCATTTCCTGATCTCCCCCTATACCCCGGTTTGCTTCTTCCATCCCCCGGCCGAACCCAATGAGATCATCGAGGTCCGGCTCAGCCGCCCGATCGAGGCCGGCTACCACCTTGTTGAGGTGACCGGGACGCTTGAACTGGCGGACAATGGGGAAAAGGGCCTGTTCTTCGTCATCAACGACGGGCGGGGTCGGATCGCCGAACGCGTGGACTAAGGCCGGATCACGAGCGAGGCTGGCGTCCCGGATCCAGGCGATAGGGACAGACGCCTTTTCCTGGACTGCGGGACGCCGGCGCTGAACGCGGCAAGGCCAGGCTAGAGTCTGACCCCGAGCTCGAAACCGACCTGGCGAGAGCGAGCGATCGGCGCGTACCAGTTGCCGTCGTTGCCAAAGGCGAAGTTACGGAACGCAAGCCCCGAACTGCGACGCACATTGGTCAGGTTATCGACGAATAGCCGCGCCGACCAGCGGGGGCCTTCGTAGCCAAGCTGCAAACCGATTGTCTGGGTCGCCGGCTGAATGGCCTCGCCACGGCTTTCCAGAGACTCTTCGCCCGTGAGCGCCGCCTCGGCCCGGACGTAGAGACCGTTCGACGCCTGGTAACGCGCGGCGAGGTAGCCGTCGTACTCGGGCACCAGCTTCACCCGCTCGCCGCTGACATTGGTGTCGGCGTCGAGCTGGAGGTTGCGGTACCGAGCGTCTGTGTAGCCCAGGTTGGCAGTCAAGGTCAGGCGGTCGATCGGCTCGGCCGTCGCTTCGATTTCAAAGCCCTTGCTGTCGATCGAGGCGTCCGTTCCGATATAGTCGGAAGAAATGAGCCGTCCTTCTTCGTCTGTCGCCACCTGAATTTCCTGCCAGTGGTCTGCGCGGATATAGAAGGCGGCGCCGGCCAGCCGGAAGCGGCCATTCGAGGAACGCCATTTGAAACCCGCCTCGCGGCTCCATAGGGTTTCGGAGTCGTAGCGTAGGACCTGGTCGGCCAGGTCGGCCTGGGCCGCTGTGAGATTGAAGCCCCCTGGGACATAGCCCTTGGCCGCATTCGCGTAGAGGCTGAATTGTGACGAAACCCTGTACAGAGCTGAGGCGCGGGGCAAGACGGCGTCGAAATCGCCCGACAGGCTGGCGTCGCGGTAGACGAATATACCCGCCGGTCCCAGATCGAGCGATCCGGCCGTCTGATCGGCTGATCGATGCGCACGGTCATAGCGCAGCCCGCCGCTGATCGTGAGGGCGGGCAGAGCGGTCGGTGTCCAGTTGGCGGAAAAGAACGCGCCCCAGTCTCGGGCTTCCGCCAGTTGCACCGGCGCCGGCACAAAATCGTCCAGTTCGCCCGGCCCGACGAAGGTGGCGAGGAAGCGCCGATCATCCTGACGATAATGGCTGACGCCGACGATATAGTTGAACGGACGATCGGCAGGCGAGGCGAAGCGTAGCTCGCCGTTCCAGAAGGTCTTGACCTTGTAGTCCTGCCCCGCAGATGTCGGCAATGCGGTGAGCTCGACGTCCAGGCCGCGAGCGTCTGTCGAAAGTTTGCGGTAGGAAACCGCCGCGTCGAGCGTTCCGTAGGCCAGTTGGTAAGTCGCGCTGAGACCGGCGACCGTCTCCAGCTCCTCGGTCTTCTTGGGCGCGTCATTCACATAGGTGAACTGGCCGATCGTCCGTCCGCCGTTGTAAGTTTCGGCATAGGTCCGGTTGTAGAGGTCGACATCCAGCGGCAGATACTCTTGGTCAAAGACGCCTGGCGCATTCGTGTCCAGCACATAGGCGGTCGCATTGATCGTGAGCGCGTCGCTCGGCTTCCAACGCAGACGGCCCTGTAGGAAGTTTTCGCGGATTTCGCCGGCTGGGCGGCCAGGCTGGATGTTGCGCAGGAAGCTGTCGGAGGTCGACGCCTTGAAAGCCAGCGAGCCGGAAACGGTTTCGCTCAGCGGGCCCGCCGCGAAGCCGTCGATCATGGCGCTCGTGCCGCCCTGGAAGCCCGTTGTCGTGAACCGGCCCTCATAGACAGCGTGATCCGTCGGTGCCCGGGTGTTGATGACGATCAGTCCGGATTCGCTGTTGGCGCCGTAGAGGGTCGCCTGGGGCCCGCGCAGCACTTCGATCGATTCGACCTGGTTGAGCACGGCGTTGGAGAGTTCGCGGAAAGGAATGCCGTCGATGTAGACGGCCGCCCGATTGACGATGAACGGATTGGACTCGATCCCGCGGATCGAGATGAATGTGCTGCCAAGTTGGCCGCTCTCGTTGAACTGGACATTTGGCACGACCCCGTCGAGCTGGCGGATGTCGCGTATGCGCGCCTGCTCAAGTTGGATCCGGCTCAGCACCGTAACGGAGACGTCGGCGTCTTGAAAAGTGGTGGGACGGCGGGCGGCGGTCACGACAATCTCTTCCAGGCGATCGGTCGTGGCCCGATCGCTAGGCTCGACCTCCTGGGCGAGCGCGCCGACAGCCTGACAGGAAGCGACCGCGGTGACGGCTGCGGCGGATAGGCGAAGAAAAACAGTCATGGCGTGATAGCTTTGCGAAAGGTTCGCGACGTATAATGTAACATAGTTGCGGCGCCACTCCAGGGCGGGACGCACCACTCCGAAACGGGATTCATGTCGTTCTCCTCCGCCGCGCCCCCACCTCCGGACCTCGCCGCAATCGAGGCCCTGGCCGTTCGTGGCCGCGCTATCTGTAGTCCCCGCGGCGACGTCATCATGGTTCGCTCCCACTTCGACGCCTTCGAGGGCGAACTTCTGAGCGGGCCCTATCTTCGGCTGGGACTTAACCAGGGAGGAGCCGTCCGGGTCGTCCAGCACACAGAGGGTCAGTTGCTTGAGGGCTCTTGGTCCCGAGGCGGGTTGGTGATCACCCCGCCCACGGCGACGGGAACGGGGCGATGTGGCGCGGTGTCTGTACTGGGTCTCGCTATCCGGTGGGACCATGTCGAAGCCCTTGTTGGGCCGTCGTACGAGCAGATCGTCGGCCGCGCCGCCCGCCGGATCCAGCATGATCCCTACCTGGAGGCGGTCGTTTCGGCGCTATGGCGCGAGGCGGAACTCCATGGAGCCTCGACCGCCTTTTTCGAGCACGGCACGGCGGCGGTGTTGACCCGACTGCGGCAACTAGCGGAGCGCCCCATGGCGCACGCGTCTACAGCGCCGCTCGGTCAGGCTGCGTTCGACCGGGTCGCCCATTTCATTGACGCCGGACTGGCGAGCGACATCTCCGTGGCCGACATGGCGACGGTGGCGGGGCGAGAGGTCAGCGGCTTCGCCCGGGCGTTCAAGGCGCGGACGGGCGAACCGCCCTTTGCCTGGCTCACGCGGCGGCGAATGGAGCGTGCCATGGGGCTCCTAGCGTCGGGTCGGGGGGTGACGGAAACCGCCCTTGAGGTCGGCTACGCCAATGCGAGCAAATTCTCCGCCGCCTTCCGACGTGTGAGCGGCGCCAGCCCCTCGCGCTGGCGACCCGAGGGCGTTTCTTTCTGACGCCGCCTAGAGCATGGCTCGCTTTGACGGAATCGGGATTCCCAAGTTTGCGGTGATCTGATTCAACATTCGTGCTGGATGGGAGGCCAGCCCGGATGACGGCTCCTTATTCGATGGATCTTCGTGAGCGAGCGTTGGCGCGTAAGGCGGAGGGCGAGACACACCGGGAGATCGCGGCGGCGCTTCGGATCAGTCCGTCTTGCGTGTCCAAGTGGACGAAGCGAGTTGGAGAGACAGGTTCGGTGGCGCCGGGCCAGGTCGGCGGCCACAAGCCTCGCACGCTATCAGGAGACTGCGCCGAATGGCTGCGCACCCGCATCGCCTCAGGGCCGTTCACGCTCAGAGGACTGACGGCCGAACTTGCCGCGCGCGGGATCAAGACCGGCCCGCGAGCGGTGTGGGTGTTCGTGCACGCTGAAGGACTGAGCTTCAAAAAAAACACTGCTGCCTGAGGAGCAGGCCCGGCCTGACGTCGCGCGCCGCCGCGCACGCTGGAAGGCGCATCAGGGGCGGATCGACCCGTCGCGACTGGTGTTCCTGGATGAGACCTGGGTCAAGACCAACATGGCGCCCTTGCGCGGCTGGGGGCCGAGGGGGCGACGCTTGAAGGGCCACTCGCCCTTCGGTCACTGGAAAACCCTGACCTTCATCGCCGCCCTGCGCCATGACCGGATCGACGCGCCCTGGGTTATCGATGGTCCGATCAACGGCGCGATCTTCCTCGTCTACATCGAGAAAATACTGGCGCCGACCCTGTCGCCTGGCGACGTCGTCGTCCTCGACAACCTCGGCAGTCACAAGGGCAAGGCCGCCCGCGCCGCTGTCAGGGCCAAAGGCGCACACATGATCTTCCTGCCCCCTTACTCCCCCGACCTGAACCCCATCGAACAGGTCTTCGCCAAGCTCAAACACCTCATGCGCAACGCCCAGCCCAGAACCTTTGAAGCCACATGGCGAAAGGCCGGAGAGATCATCAATCTCTTCAGCCCCGCCGAATGTGCGAACTACCTCGTCAACTCAGGATACGGTTCCGTGTGAAGGAAGCACGCTCTAGGTCTTAAACTCCCAAATGCTCCGCGAAATTTCCGCCGCGATAGTCGGCGTCAAATAGCCCGTCCTCGATCAGGAGCGGCATCAGGTTTTCGAACAGCAACTGCATCGATCGCGCCGACCCGCCCGGAAGGGCGATGAAGCCGTCGCCGGCGCCCGCTTCGAACCACCGGGCGATCTCGCGGGCGGCGTCCTGTGGCGTGCCGACAAAGAGCCAATGCGCTGACCCGGAGACTTCCGGACGATCCAAAAGCTCCCTCACCGTCGGCGTCTCCCGTTCGATCAGCCTGCGCAACAGATCCGCATGGGTGCGGCTGCGCACGGGCCGGTTTAACTTCGGCGCCATGTCCGGCGTGATCGGCATGTCGGCGGGCAGGGCGCCGACGTCCAGGCCCAGGTTCTCCAGAATATAGGCCTGCTTGCGCTGCAGATTCTGTCCAGCATGGGTTTGCGCGTACAGGTCGCGCGCCTCCGACTCGGTGTCGCCCAGAAACAGGCTTAGCCCCGGCAAGACGCGCAGATCGTCGGGATCGCGGCCGTGCGCGCTGGCCCGCGAGCGAAGATCGGCGCGCAGATCGACGCCGGCGGCGATGTCCGGCGCGGCGGCGAAGACGCCATGAGCGACACGCGCCGCGAAATCCCGTCCCCATTCCGATGCGCCGGCCTGGAACAAGGGGATCTTGGCGCCGGGATAGGTTGGAACGGTCAGGGGGCCCTCGACCGAGAAATGGCTGCCGCGATGATGAATCGGCCGCACCTTGTCGGCATTGGCGTAGAGGCCGGTCGCGCGATCCAGCACCAGCGCCTCGTCCGGATAGCTGGCCCACAGGGCTTGCACGACATCGGTGAATTCACGCGCCTTGGCGTATCGATCCGCCGACGAAAGCATGGGCTCGTCGCTGAAATTGTCGCTGCCGTCCATTGAGGTGACGATGTTCCAGCCGGCGCGGCCCCGGCTCAGCCAGTTGAGAGACTGGATCTGCCGCGCCACCACATAGGGCGGGTAGAAGCTGGTGGAAGCGGTGGAGACAAGGCCAATGCGCTGGGTCTCCTGCGCGATCGCCGTCAGGAGCAAGCTCGGATCCAGACTGCTGAACCCCGGCGCGCTGGACAGTCGCGACGCGTCGAGAAAGAGCGAGTCCGGCCGAAAGAGAAAATCCAGCTTGGCCTTCTCCGCCCGCTTGGCGATGTCGATGTAAAACTCGGCGCAATGAAT
Organism: Brevundimonas sp. SL130; assembly: GCF_026625805.1. Lineage (NCBI taxonomy): Bacteria > Pseudomonadati > Pseudomonadota > Alphaproteobacteria > Caulobacterales > Caulobacteraceae > Brevundimonas > Brevundimonas sp. SL130. The sequence continues at coordinate 2,573,498 of NZ_CP113064.1, read as the reverse complement.
GTGCTCGATGTCGCTGTCGGGCCGCCGCCAGCCTTCGCCGTTCAGCCAGGTGATCGCCAGCGACAGACCAACACAAAGCTTGCCCGACCGGGTCATGACGCCTCCTCTTGTGAATATGAAACCGTTTGCGGCGCGACTCCGACCCCGCCTGCACCCCCGATGGTGGGGACGATCAACGGCGTGCCGGTGACGGGATCGCGCAAGACCATGCAGGCCAGGCCGAAGACCTGTTCGATCCGCTCTGGCGTCAGGACGTCGTCCGGCGCGCCGGCGGCGACGATGGCGCCGTCCCGCATGGCGATGACATGGTCGGCGTATCGCGCCGCCTGGTTCAGGTCGTGCAACACCATCACCAGGGTCTTGCCATGGTCGCGATTGAGGGTTCGGCAAAGCTCGAGCACCTCGAACTGGTGGGCCACGTCCAGATAGGTCGTCGGCTCGTCAAGGAGCAGGACCGGCGTTTCCTGGGCGAGCACGAGCGCCAGCCAGACACGTTGACGCTGACCGCCGGACAGCTCGTCGACGACGCGATCGGCTAGGTCCGCCACCTGCGCCTGGGCCATCGCGCGCCGCACCGCCTGATCGTCCGCCTCCGACCACTGGCGCAGCAGCGTCTGATGCGGATAACGCCCGCGGGCGACCAGATCGGCCGCCGTAATCCCATGCGGCGCGCTGGCCGACTGCGGCAGATAGGCCAGGGTCCGCGCCAGGGCCTTGGCGCCATAGTCGCGGATGTCTCGACCGCTCAGGAATATCTGGCCCGCGCTGGGGGGCAGGAGCCGTGACAGCGCGCGAAGAAGAGTCGACTTGCCGCAGGCGTTGGCGCCGATGATCACGCTGATCTGGCCCAGCGGGATGTCCACGTCCAGATCGCGTGAGACCTCGCGCCGGCCATAGGAGAGCCCGAGGGATTGGCCGCGAAGGAGTATGTCTGCGGGGTAGGGCATCAGGTCACAGCGTGCGCGATCGGCTGAGCAGCCAAAGGAAATAGACGCCGCCGATCAGGCCGGTCATGCGGCCGATCGGGAGCGTGGCGTGAAACGGCAGAGCCTGGGTGATCAGATCGGCCAGAAGCACTAGGCCCCCGCCCATCAGGGCCGCCGTCGCGACGGGCACGCCCCGCGACAAGCTCAACCGCTTGGCCAGTTGTGGCGCGGCGAGCGCGATGAAGGCGATCGGCCCAGCCGCGCCGGTCGCCAGGGCGGCCAGGGTCACGCCGATTGCGACGGCGAACAACCGCGTGCGGTCGACTGCGATCCCAAGCTGCCGGCCGAGGTCGTCACCCATCTCCATGATCGCAAGCCGAGGGGCCAGCGCCATGGCCATCGGCGTAAGGATGACCACGGCTGTCATTACCGGGACGACGTGATCCCAGGTGCGGGCGTTAAGCGAACCGGCGAGCCAGAGGTTGGCCAGAACCGCGCTGTCGAGCTTTCCTTGCGACAGAAGCAGCCCATTGAGCGCGGCCAGGGTGGCGCCGACGCCGATTCCGACCAGCACGAGCCGATCACCGACGATCCTGCCGCCCGTCAGAGACAAGAGATAGACGATCACGGCTGCGGCCAGACCGCCGCAAACCGCCGCAGACGCAATGCCCAGGGGCTGCTGCCCGACCAGCATGATCCAGGCGATCGCCCCCGTCGCCGATCCCGTCATGAACCCGATCACATCGGGCGAGCCGAGAGGGTTGCGCGACACCGACTGGAAGATGGCGCCGGAAACGCCCAGGGCCGCCCCGACGAAAAAGCCCGTCGCCGCCCTCGGCAGACGAAGGCCCAGAACAATCCTGCGATCGCTTTCGTCTCCGCCGCCGCTGAACAGGATTTCGGCGATCTGGCCCGGCGCGATCTCTATTCGCCCCATGGTCAGCAGAACTGCGGTCAGGCCGGCCGTCAGCAGCACGAGTATCCAGGCGACCGTCATTGTCCGCGGGTGCAGACGCACGGCGATGCGGTTCGCCCTCCACACCGGCCCCACGACGCTGGCGTTCACGCGAAATGAAACGCGATCACCCATGTCTCGCGAGCCTTCCCTTGCGGACCAGCGCGATAAAGAAGGGCGCTCCGATCAATGCGACCATGACGCCGACATCGATCTCGCCGGACTGAATGATCAGCCGGCCGGCGCAATCGGCCGCGAGCATGAGGAGTGCGCCGATCAACATCGCATAGACGAGCAGCCAGCGATGGCTCGGCCCCACGACCGCGCGGGCGACATGGGGCGCAGCCAGGCCCAGAAAACTGATGGGCCCTGCGGCGGCGGTCGCCGCGCCGGCCAGAAGAATGACGGCCAGCGACGACATCGCCCAGACCGCCGTCGGGTTCGCCCCGAGACCACGCGCCAGATCATCCCCCAGAACCACGGCGTCCAGAGCGCGGGCCAACCCCGCCACGATGGCCAGACCGAGCCCGACGAGGACCGTTACCGGCGCCAGAACCTCATAACCTCGGCCCTCCAGCGATCCGACAGCCCAGTGACGGAACCGATCAAACACCTCGGCGTCGCTGTTGAGGGTGATGATCTGGGTGAGCGCGAGCAGGACAACCGACAGGGCCGATCCCGTCAGCACCAGCCGCACGGGGCTGAAACGTCCCATAAGCCCGCCCAGCAGGACGACGGCGAGCCCGGCGAGCGCCGCGCCGATAAGGCCGCCGAAAATCGAGCCTGCGACGCCCGAACCGCCGAAGCCGGCGATGGCGACCACGACGCCAGCGGCCGCACCGGCGTTGACGCCGAGCAGTCCAGGTTCAGCCAGCGGGTTCCGGGTCAAGGCCTGCATGACGACCCCCGCCGCCCCCAGCGCCGCGCCGGCCACGATGGCGACCAGAGCCCGAGGAACGCGCAGATACCGGATCAGCAGATGATCGCTGTTCGTGGGATCAAAGGCGACAAAGCCATGCCAGGCTGTCGCGGCGGTGATGGCGCGCGCGCCCAGCAGCAGGCTGGCCACGGCCAACAGGGCCAAAAGGATCAGGCCCAAAATCAGGCCCGCGCCTGGTCCTCCAAGTCTGCGGGCCCAGGGTGAGCCAAGAGCGCCACGCCCTCCTCGGGCCGTGATCACCGTTCAAAGGCCTTGGTCAGACCATCGACGATCTCGGTCGCGCTGTAATAGTCGATCCGAAAGGAGTTTGCGCCCAGCCCATGGACCTGCTTGCTGCGGACAGACGGCAGGTTGGCGAGGACGGGATCGTTCAGGAAGGCGGCGGAACGGCTATCATCGACCCGCAACAGAAACGTCGTCTCCGCCTTCAGCTTGGTCAGGTTTTCATACTGCGACCACACGAAGTCCGTGCGGGGTTCGGGCGTGCTGTGCCAGCGAGGATCGGGGTTCTCGACCTTGAAACCCATGGCTTGCAGCAACTGCCCATGCGCACCGTCGCTCGTGGCGATGGGATTACGCGCGCCCGGCCCGTTGTAGCTGATGATATTGACCATCCCTGCGGGCGGCGCGATCCGGCTTTTGGCGTGGGCGACATAGCGGTCGAAGGCGGTGATCCGGGCAGCGGCCTGCGCCTCAAGCCCGGTGGCCTGACCCAGTTTGACGGCAAGATTTTGCCAAGTTTGGCCGCCGTAATCGAGGACGATGGTGGGGGCAATGGCCTGAAGTTCGGCGAGATGCTCGCGCGCCGAGTCCGCGCCCCCCGTGGACACCACGATCAGATCCGGTCTCACCGACTGAGCAGCTTCAAGGTCGATACTGCCTGCGGGCCAGACGTTCTCGACACCTCGCGCATCGGCGACGTCGGCCCATTGCGCGAAGAAGACGCCGTTGGCCGCCGACGTGCTGGCCACGACCGGCGCATCGATCGCCAGCAGGGTTCCCGTGATCGAGGTGGATGTCGACAGGATGCGGCGCGGCTTGGCGGGAATGTCTGTGAACGTGCCGTCGGCATTGGCGAAACGACGAGGCCACTCGCCGCCGGCCTGCGCTTCAGTCTGGGCTTCAGTCTGGGCTTCGGTCTGTGGCGGTTTTCGATCACAGGCCGCCAGGCCCAGCGTCGCCATCAAGACGATGAGCCCGAGAATTCGGATCGAGCGCGATGATCGAGCGGCAAGCATGTGGTTTTCCAATCGACCGGCGCTGACAGACGCCTTGAACTCGCGAGTGGTTATCATTAGCGATTGTCGAACGGCCGGATCAACCGTCTTGGCTTTTGCCAGATCGGGAAATGCTGTCGCGAGATCACAACGTCGGTTGCGGCGTCTCGCGTGGCATGAGGCCTCAAGTCGATGGAAGGCCAAACGCGATGAACGCCAGCATAGCCGCCGAAAGCCGGTTATCGATTTCCCAGGTGCTGGGCGAGGCCCATCGACGGTCCCTGCCGGCGCCTCGAGCGGAGGGGCACGCCCATCCGTCCGCAGTCGTGGCGGGAGCCTTGTGGGCTCGCGAGGTGCAGACTGGCCTGATCGTCAACACCCACGACGTCACCTATCTTTCCAACTGCGCCTTCGACGCCGACAAGGAGCGCTCCCTCAGTTGCGGCCTGGTGCTGACCGGCGATGTGGTGCCGATCGCGCTGGACGGCTATCTCCCCGCTGGACAGGCGCTGAATCGACCGTTCGTCATGGGGTTTGGACAGTCGACGCCCTGCGCCCGCACCTGGCGAGCCGGCGCGAAAAGCCGGGGCGCCGGCTTTACCTTGACGCCCCGATTCCTCGAACGATTTGGCGATGTGGCGGACGAGGATGGTTTGGCCGTTCTGCACGACTATCTGCGGCCTGGGTTCCACAGCACGGCGCTGCCCGCCTCGCATCGGTTGACGCAGATCGCGCACCGGCTTCTGGACAATCCCTATGGCGGACGACTGGCCGATCTCTTCGCCGAAACCCATGCGCTGCAATTTGTGTTTGAGACGGCGATCCTGCTCCGTGACGAAGAGCAGGCGGTTCGGCGGGTCGGACGCCTGAACTACCGACGCGCCAGCGAGGCCCGCGAAATCCTCGACGCCTCCCTGGCCCATCCCCCGAGTTCTCTTGAGCTTGCCCGGCGCGTGGGAATCAACCTGACGACCCTGCAAGCCAGCTTCAAGGCCGCGTTCGGCACGACCCTGTTCGGCTATGTGCGCGACCGGCGTCTGGAGATGGGCCGGGAGCTGATCCTGGAACAGGGCCTGGGCATAGCCGAGGCCGGCTATCGGGTCGGCTTCACCAGCCCGGCGGCCTTCACCGCGGCGTACCGGCGCCATTTTGGCCGGCCGCCTTCTGCTGAAGACCGCGCCGGCCAGTGAAGGCGGTTACCAGGAGAGCTTCAGCGAAGCCGTGAGCGTCCTGCCCGTGCCGTAGTAGCATGAGGTCAGCGCCGAGCAGGTGGCGACATACCGCTTGTCGGCCAGGTTGCTGCCGTTCAGGGCCAGAACCGCGTGGGCGCCGCCGATCTGGCCCAGGTCATAGCGCACGGCCGCATCGAACAGCTGATAGGAGTCGATCGCCAAGGTGTTGGCCAGATCGCCATAGGTGCTGTCGACATAGCGAACACCGCCCGCCACGCTAAGCCCCTGCGCCGGACCGCGATCGAACGTATAGTCCGCCCAGAACGATCCCATCCAGTCGGGCACCCGGATCATGTCGTTGCCCTGGTTGGTGGTGTCGCGGGTGACCTCTGAGTCGAACAAGGTGCCCGCTCCGATCAGGCTCAAGCCCTCGAGCGGCGTCACGCGCCCTTCAAGCTCCAGACCGCGAATACGCACCTGGCCGGTCTGGACCTGATAAGCCTCGGCCCCCGTGTTCAACGGATCGGTGGTCAGGACGTTGTCCTGGCGCAATTCGTAGGCCGAGAGGGTGATCATGCCGTCGATGGCCTGAGGCTCGTACTTCAGGCCGGCTTCCCACTGGTCGGCGGTGATGGCCTCGAAAGCGCTGCCGTCGCGCGCCGTGCCGGGCGTGGGCTGGAACGACTGGGAATAGCTCACATAGGGCGAGAGGCCGTTGTCGAAGGCGTAAAGCAGTCCCGCCCGGCCGGAAAACGCCTCGTTCTTGGTCTTCACTCGAACATTGGTCAGGGTGTTCAGCGAGTCCAGGTTCGCCCAATCATAGCGGCCGCCCAGGGTCAGACGCCATTTCCCCGACTGGATCTGATCCTGGAGATAGACGCCGGTCTGTCGGTCGGTTTCGTCCGTGCCGACCTGGTTCACAAGGGTCGGGGCGAAATCATAGTTGGTGTAGACGGGGTCATAGACATCGATCTGGATCGCGGTCTGCGACACGGAGGCCTGTTTACGCAGGAAGGTCCAGTCGGTTTGTTGCCAGTCGAATCCAGCCAGAACGGCGTGCTCGAACGCTCCGGTCGAGAACACGCCCGCAAGTCGGGTGTCGATCGCATAGCCGTCGGAGTCTCCTTGCCCCTGAACGGCCCGACGGGGCAAAATTCTTCCGTCTGTAAGGGTGTTGGGATTGGTGACCGTCTGGCCGCGCACGCCATAGACCACTGTCGCGCGGTAGAGCGAATCCACGTGCATCATCCGCGCGCTCTGGCTCAGGGTCAGGGCGTCGCTGAAGCGGTGCTCGAACTGGTAACCCGCCGACCAGACGGTGCGATCATAGACGTTCCAGTTCGGCTCGCCCAGGAAGGTCTGGTTGTCGATATAACCGTTCGCGGCGGGGATGACAGAGCCCTGGTAGGGCAGGAACTGGAATGTGCTGCCGCCGCTGTCTTCCTGATAGAGGCCCAGGAGCGTCAGCCGGGTGTCGCCGTCCTTGGCCTTGAACTCGACGCTGGGCGCCACCAGCCATTGCTGATGATCGACATGATCAAGCTGGGTTCCCCCATCCTTGAAGAAGGCGACGAGCCGCCCCTGAATCTGCCCGTCAGCGGCGCCGCCGCCAACATCGCCGGCGATCTGGTACTTGCCGTTGGCGTCTGCGGACAGTTGCAGCACCTGCGCCTGGCCCGCGACCGGCGTCTTGCTGACCTGGTTGACCATGCCGCCGGGGGCGAGTTGACCATAGAGAACGCTTGAGGGGCCCTTCACGACCTCCACCTGCTGCATGTTCCAGGTGTTGATCGAAGCGTGGTTCCAGCTCGAACTGCTGTCAGAGGGCATCCGAAGCCCGTCCAGCATCACATTGCTGGCGAAGCCGCCCGCGTCGAAGCCGCGGATGTACATGTCGTCGATCCGGTTATCCATGCCCGAGCTTTCCGGCAGGACCCCGGCGACATAGCGGGTCGCCTCGTTGAGGGTCTGCACGCCGCGCGCGTCAAGTTCGTCGCGCGTGATTACCGAGACCGATTGCGGCGTGTCGATCAATGTCGTCTGGGTCTTGGTCGCAGCGCCGACGGATTCGGCGGTGCGATAGGCGTTGACGACGATCTCATCGATCTCCTGCGCGTCTGCACCAGTTGGCGCGCTCTGCGTCGATGAGGCGTTCTGGGCGAGAGCCGGCGACGCCACGGCGAGAACCAGGGCGAGGGCGCTCGCGGAACAAGACAAGGCCGGCCCGGACAGGCGCAGGCTGCGGATAGGGGAAACGGCGTGCTGCGGGCGCATGGTTTGACCTTTATTGAGAATGCCTCGCAATACTGATGATTGGCCAAGCTCGGCAATAGCGGCGGCTATGTCAGGCTGAAGGATTGCTGTCGCCAGATGCAGATCGGCGCCCGGACGACACGCGACCGGCGGTGACGGGCGCTAACCGAGGGGGAATGACAGGAGAGATGACATGCCCGAGACCCTCGCTCGCGTCCCCACCCAGCACGCCGCCAGATACCTGCAACAACTCTGCAAACACTGGGCGCACCGGTTTGAGGTGGACTTCACGCCGGATCACGCTGTGGTGGCTCTGCCCGAAGCGCGCCTGACCTTGAACGCCTTCCCCGACGCGCTCGAAATCCTGGTCCAGGGCGAGAGCCTTGATGGCGTCCTGCGCATGAGAGACGTCGTGCAGTCACATGTGGACGGCTTCGCCTTCAGGGAGGCGCCGCTGAAGTTCGCCTGGCGGCGCCGGCAGGACAACGGCGCCGAGTGACGAATACCCCAGCCAAGTCTGTTCGAGCGGTGGCCGCCGCCCAAGCGGCATCCGTTTCGCCGCGGAAGTGACGAAGGGTATCGGCCGTCTTGTCGTATCGGATGTCTCGTCCGTTTTTGGTCCGCGCTGTGGCGGGTTGGTTGTAAGGTGAAGCGTCACCGTCTAATCCAGCTGTAGAACAGCTTCGATGGAGAAAACCATCGGTGTTGCCAATGGGTTGTAGACCATGCGCTTCAAAGGCCTAGATCTGAATCTGCTGGTGGCGTTGAACGTCATGCTGGACGAACGAAGCGTGTCGGCCGCCGCCAGACGGCTGTTCCTAAGTCAGTCGGCCACCAGTGGAGCGCTCGCCCGTCTCCGGGAACACTATGGCGATGAGCTGTTGGTCCCGATCGGGCGCAAGATGGTCCCTACGGCTTTTGCCGAGAGCTTGATCGATCCCTTGCGAGAACTGATGTCGCACATTGATGCGACCGTAAGCCCGGGCCAAGCTTTCGACCCATCGACGACGCGACGAACCTTCAGGATCAGTTGCTCTGACTACATCACCGAAGTGGTGATGAGCCGGTTGGCCCCCCTGGTCGCAAGGGAAGCGCCGGGCGCGATTCTGGACATATTGGCACCCAGCAGCAACCCTACGGGGGCTCTGGATGCGGGCCAGATCGATATCCTCATCACTCCAGACGTTTATGCCGCGCCGAACCATCCGTTCGAACTCTTCTACGAAGAACACCATGTCGTGGTGGCGTGGAAAGAGAATGAGCTCCTGGCGGACGGCAGGATGGACGAGCATCGGTTCGCCAGTCTTGGCCATGTCGTGGTTCGGTTCGACAGCTTTCGCACTACCTCGATGGCCGAGACCTGGCTGGACGAGAACTTCCCCAAAAGACGCATAGAATTGGTGACGTCCGCCTTCATCCACGTCCCGCGCCTCGTCGTCGGTACTCAAAGGATCGCCATCATGCACGCCCGTATGGCTCAGATGCAGATGAAGGTTTTGCCGATCCGGATTTTCGAATCGCCATTCGAAATGCCGCCCCTAAAGGAGATCATCCAATATCACCGGGCTCGCCAATCAGACGGCGGCCTGCGCTGGCTGTCTGGAATGATCCGTCGCAGTATCGCCGATATAAAATGAGCATCTGATAGGCGGATAGGTCTGATCCATTCAATCGATTTGTCGGACGTCTGATCCGCATCGTAACCTGCTCCAGTTGATCTTCCGGGAGAGAAGACGACTATGTGGAGGTAATGATGGGAAGTGCGATGAGCGCCAAAAGGCAGGCGGGGTCGCCTCAAGGTGTCGTTCTTGTAGTCACAGCGACATTGTCGGTTATGGGCGTGCTATTGATAGCGCCTATATTGCCGCAATTGATCGCTTATTACGCCGATACGCCGGGAATTGCATTTCTCGGGCCTGTGATTCTGACCGTTCCGGCAATCTGTATTGCACTTTTTTCGCCTTTGGCTGGATGGGCGGCCGACAGGGTCGGGCGGCGGCGCATCCTGCTTATCGCCATGTTCCTGTACGGGCCGCTCGGGGCGGCCCCCATGGTGCTGGATAGCATCTGGGCCGTATTGGCCTCGCGCGTCGCCTTGGGTTTGACCGAGGCTATAATCATGACCGCCTCGACCACCCTGATTGGCGACTATTTCGAGGGCCGGCGTCGCGACACATGGTTGGCTTGGCAGGTCGGGGCGGCCTCGATCTCGGCGATCTTCCTGATGTTCATCGGCGGTCTGTTGGGCGAGATCAGCTGGCGGGCGCCTTTCGCGATCTATTTCTTTGCCTGGTTCCTGGGCCTTGCCTTGCTCATGTTGACGTGGGAGCCGGCGCCGTCTGATCGCGAACGCGATCGGGCGTCAGATGCGGGGGGAGCTTTCCCCGTCCGGCTGATGATACTGATCTGTGGGGTGACCCTGTTCGGCGGCGTTGTCTTCTACATCGTGCCGATCCAGCTCAGTGTGGTGTTGGCGACGCTCGGGATAACCAATCCGGCAATGATCGGCGGTTCGGCGGCGTTCGGCAGCTTGGTCGTTCCGCTGGGCGCATTGATATTCCGCAGGCTCACGGGCCGCCTGTCGATGAGCCTGATCCTCGGCGGCGCTTTTCTTATTGCGGGGCTGGGCATGCTCGTGATGGGCCTCAGCCGAACCTATCTTCTGACCATGGTCGGCGTGCTGATAAATCAGCTTGGCTGCGGCGTTATCCTGCCGACCCTGCTCGCCTGGGCCATGGCGTCGCTGCCGTTGGATGCGCGGGGCAGGGGCGTGGGCTTCTGGACCGGCGCCTTCTTCATCGGCCAGTTCTTCAGCCCGGTTTTGCTGACGCTTGGTGTCCAGGCCCTCGGCAGTGTCGGGAAGGCTGTGATCGCCTGCGGGATCGTGGCTCTGGGGTGTGCGGCCGTGGGGCTGATCCACGGGGCCAAGGACGGATCGTCTAGCGGGCGCCCGGCTCAGCCCAACAAAGACACCGCCTAATCGTTTCAGCAGGCGCCCAAACCTCCCCCTCCAAAGTTGCAGTGACCGGATTTAAGTCGATGGCCCTTTTTGAGTACTTCCCCAACTACGTCTGGAACCTGTCGGTCTCCATCGCTCTCGAGAGCGGCGCCCAGATCGGCGAGATCGTCGATATGTGCCAGCCCATTCGTGACGCTGCGGCCGCAGGCGAGGACGCCGGCACTCTGCGTTTCTCAGAAGAATGGGTGCGGATGGCGGACAAGCTGATCGGGCTGGCCGACGAGGACGAAGCCTGTTCCAGAACGCTTTCTGCGGCGACCAAGCTTGAGCGCGCGGCCCTCTATCTGTTGTCTGCGGAGCGCATGCAGGGGCACGGCCATCCTGGCCGCGTTGAGACCTTCGCCAAGGCTCAGCAGGCGTTCGGGAAAGCGATGGACCTGGGCGGAACCGGCGTGGAGCGCATCGAACTGGCGTATGGCGACAGCGCCTTTCCGGCGCTGTTTTTCCGCGCCCCAGGCGACGGCCCCAAGCCTGCTGTGGTCTATTGCAACGGCTTAGACAGTTCCAAGGAGCTTCTCTACTGGTCTCGCCTGCATCTGGCCCTGGCGCGGCGCGGCGTATCGACCCTGATGGTCGATCAGCCGGGGACCGGCGAGGCTCTGAGGCTGAAGGGCCTGCCGGCCACCCCTTATTCAGAACGCTGGGCGACCCCCGCTCTCGAATGGCTTCAAGCCCAACCTGATGTCGATCCCGAGCGCATCGGCATGACCGGCATTTCGCTGGGCGGACACTATGCGCCGCGCGCCGTAGCGTTCGAGCCGAGGTTCGCCGCCGGCGCGGTCTGGGGCGCCAACCACAACTGGGCGGAGGTCCAGCAGAAGCGTCTGCGCCGCGAGGGTGAGAACCCGGTGCCTCACTATTGGGACCACGTCAAATGGGTGTTCGGCGCCCATGATATGGACGATTTCTTCGCGAAAGCCGCCGACATGACGCTGAACGGCGTGATGGAAAAGATTCATGTCCCCTTCCTCGTCACCCACGGTGAGAAGGACCGCCAGATCAGCGTGGATTACGCCCATCAGAGCTATGATCAGCTCATCAACAGTCCTCTCCGCAAACTCAAGATCTTCACCGACCGAGAGGGCGGGGTCGAGCATGTGGGCGCCGACAACATGGCCTTCGGGCGCGACTACATCGCCGACTGGTTCGCTGAAACCTTGGGCGGCCGCACTCAGGCGGCTTGAGGCTTGACGAAAGGACCGACCGATGACCCGCCGCTTCGTTGACCTGTCCGTCTATCTGGACAATGAAACCATTCTCGACCCGCCCTTCATGCGGCCTGAGATCGTCTACCAGACCCACGCCGAGACCGTCGCCGAGGCGCAGGTCTTCTTCAAGGGGGTGACGGCCGCCGACTTTCCCGGCGGCCAGGGCTTCGCCGCCTCTGAGACCCTCAGGCTTACGACGCATAACGGCACCCATATGGATGCCCCCTGGCATTATCATCCGACCATGAACGGCGGCGAACGGGCCATCACCATCGATGAGGTGCCGCTGGAATGGTGTTTTGGGGCGGGGGTAAAGCTGGACTTTCGCCATCTGCCCGATGGCCATGTGGTTACGGCCGCTGAGGTCGAGGCGGAGTTGGCCCGGGTGGGTCATGAGCTGCAGCCGTTCGATATCGTACTGGTCAATACGGCTGCCGGCGAAGCGGTCGGTCGGCCAGACTATGTCACCACCGGGTGTGGCATGGGGTACGAGGCCACGATGTATTTGCTGGAGCGCGGCGTCCGGGTGACGGGAACCGACGCCTGGTCTTGGGACGCGCCGTTCAAATACACGGCCGAACGCGTCGCCCAGACGGGCGATACGTCGCTGATCTGGGAAGGCCACAAGGCCGGGCGCGACATCGGCTACTGCCACATGGAGAAGCTGCACAATCTGGAGGCTCTGCCGCCGTACGGTTTTCTGGTGTCCTGCTTCCCGCACAAGGTGCGAGGGGGATCGGCTGGCTGGACCCGCGCCGTCGCTATTTTTGAGGAGAATCCCGCGTGAAACTCGCTACGCTTTCCGGCAATGGGCCTGACGGCCGCCTCGTGGTCGTTTCCGACGACGGCTCCAGATTTTTGGCGGCCGAGGGGCTGGGAACCTTGCAAGCGGCGCTTGAGGCCTGGGACCAGGCCGAACCCGCACTACGCGCCCTGGCGGCGAGGTTGGCCGACGGAAAGGGCGCGTCCTTGGCTGCGGAAGCAATACTCGCCCCATTGCCCCGCGCCTGGCAGTGGTTGGACGCCTCGGCCTATCGTAGCCATGGCGAACTGATGGAGCGGCTGTTCGATACGCCGCCTCCGGCGCCGGGACGGCCTCTGATGTATCAGGGCATGTCGCACGTCTTTTTGGCTCCCACCCAGGACGTCCCGCTGCCGAGCGAGGAGGATGGCATCGATTTCGAGGGCGAATTCGGCGTCGTCACGGACCGTGTCCCAATGGGCGTCACGCCCGCCGAGGCGATGAAGCACATCAGGCTCGTCGTCCAGATAAACGACTGGTCGTTGCGCGCCATAGCGCCGATTGAGATGAAAACCGGCTTCGGCTGGGTCCAGGCCAAGCCTGCCTGTTCGGTCGCGCCTTTCGCGGTGACGCCTGACGCCTTGGGCGCCCACTGGCGTGACGGGCGGGTTCATCTGCCGCTGTTGGTGGACTGGAACGGTCGGCGTTTCGGCGCTGCGCGTGGTGAAGCCATGGGCGTAGGATTCCACGAACTGATCGCCCACGCCGCGGCGACGCGTGACTTGTGTGCCGGGACGGTGATCGGCTCGGGCACCGTGTCCAACGACAACTATCGCGAGGTCGGTTCTTCCTGCATCGCTGAACGGCGTGGAATTGAGATTCTGGACGAGGGCGCTCCACGCACGAACTATATGCGTTTTGGCGACACCGTGCGGATGGAGGCGGTGCTGTCCGACGGCGGAATCCTGTTCGGCGCCATCGACCAACGGGTGGTGAAGTCGGTCTGAGGCGAAGGCCTCAGTCGCGCAGGGCCGCCCGAACCAGGGCGGCCGCGTCGGCGTCGCGAGGAAAGCCCAGGTCGATGGCGGCCGAAGCATCCAGCGGAGGCAGGGCGCCGAACAGCCGCGTCAGAGCCGCATCTGATCCCCAGCTCACCTTGAGCGGGGATCCGCCCAAGGCCGCCGCCGCCTCTGCGACCTCGGCCGTTGTGAGGCGTAGGGCGGGCGGTTGAACCACTGTGGCGGCGAATGCGCCTTGGGCGGCGTGCAGCAGTGCGTTCGCCGCCGTCTCCCGGGACATCCACCAGCAGACGGCGTCGGGGCCTACCGGGCAGTCGTAGGATGCGCCGGCGGCGGCGTGTCGGATAAGCCGGCTCATGAAGGCCGAGCCGTGTCCCGATTCCTCAAGCGGGCGGGCCACGAGACCCGGCAGCCTCAGGCTGACGGCCGACAAGTCCCCGCGCCGATGAAGGTCCGACAGGAAAAACTCCGTCATCAGCTTGTGGGCGCCGTAGGAGAGCGTCGGGGTGGTCGGCGTGGAAGGCGTCACGACGGCCTCGCCGAGATCGCCATAGACGGCGATGGAGGAGGCGAAGACGAGCCTTGGCCGTATCGCCGACCTTGCGCGTGCAAGAGCCTCCGCCAGGGCGATTGGGACCAGCAGATTGACGCGACGGCCCGCTTCCGGATCCCGTTCGGCCAGGGAGCCCGGCATACTCGCCAGGTGGAAAACCCAGTCGAACGCCGTTTGGGTCAGTTCAGCGAGGAAGGACGCATCGCTCAGGTCTCCGCTTCTCTGTTCGACGCCGTCGGCGGGCGCCGGCGTCGAAAAGGCCCGGTCCGTGGCGACCACTGTCGCCCCGTCCAAATCCGCCAGCCGTCGCACCATGGCGCGGCCCAGAAAGCCGTCAGCGCCGGTTACGAGAATTCTCATCCTAGTTCCTTCCTCGCACTCAGGGTTCACAGACCGGTCAGCGCTTCGGCGATATCCGGCTGGTATTGTCCCGAGATCAGCACGAACAACGCCCGGCAGGGCTTGCCAGAGCGATTGGCCCAGGCGTGGTTGGTGCCGCGCTGAATGACGACCGAGCCCGGCTTCAGGGGCACTTCGCCATCGTCGAGCACCAGGACCAACTCGCCTTCGATCACCACGCCGTAGTCGATCGATTCCGTGCGGTGCATCAGCGGGTGGGGGGAGCCGCCCTTCACGGTGGAGGCCGCGATGTCGCCGAGTTCGGAAAAGGCTCCGGCCATGCGGGCGGCGCCGTCTGCGAGGAAATCCTCGGTGTCGGGCGGGATGTCAACGAAGCGGAAACGCGTCCCGCCGGGCGGCGGCGGCAGGGTCAAGGGCGCCAATGTCGGATCGGATCCGTTGTCAACCACGACCGGGGTGGAGTGTGTTGACCACACCTCGTGGAAGACGGTGCCGGGTATGTTCTCCAGCGAGACCACGGTAGGCAGGGGGCCGTTTTCGACCACGACGGAACGGCCGTCCGGCGCATGACCGGTGACGACCCGATGGATGGGTTTGAATTCGCTCATGGTGGCTTCAGACTCCAGGAGTTTCAGGTCTTAGATCGGTTCTGCGAGGGAGCGGTTAGACGCCTGCATGATGGCGCCATGCTCCTCTTTGCTCCCGCTGTTGATCTCGATATCGGCGAGGCGACCCGAGTTCTCCACGACCATTCGGCAGCGTTCCCACCGGCGCTCTTCGAAGGCGGCCAAGGCGGCGGGAAGGTCGTCGATGCGGGCCAGTTCTTCGACCAGAACAACGGCGTCTTCGATGCCGATGCACGCCCCCGCCGCCAGGTGGGGCGTGGTCGCATGGACCGCATCGCCGATCAGGACCACCCGCCCCTTCGACCACGGGCGCGGCGCCAGCATTTGCTCGAGGGGCCGGAAGATGATCTGGCTGTCGCCGCTCAGTTGATCGCGAAACCATTTCACGGTCGGCGCCCCGAAGGGCTCCAGCAGACCCCGGAGCCGCTCCAGGAAAGTGTTTGGCGCTACATGGTCGTTGACCGGCCGCTCTTCCGTGACGAACAGATAGACTTGGTCCTTCGAGACGAAGGTGAAGCCGGCCTTGACCTTGTCGGACATCCACATGGCGGCGCTGTCGATCCCCGGCGGCCAGGGCGTCACCGCCCGCCAGATCGCCTGGCCGATATAACGCGGCGGCGGGGCGTCGGGGAAAAGGTGCTTCCGGACCGTCGAATAGAGCCCGTCGGCGCCGATCACCAGATCGTAGGTTCCGTGCGATCCGTCTTCGAACTGCACATTGACGCCAGAGGGCGTATCGTCGATCGCGGTGAAGGTCGTCCCCAGCTTCACATTGACGCCCGCTTCCAGCACGGCGCTCGAGAGGATGCGCGCCAGAACGGGCCGCATGATTCCACCCGTTCCCGGCACGTCCTTGCCGGCGATCCTGGGCGTGACGATCTCGATGTGGATCTCGTCGGTCTGAGCGTCGCGCATATGGACGTGGTCCGTGGTTGCGCCTTCGCGCATGAACCTGTCCAGCAACCCCAGTTTTCTGAGCACGCGCAGGGTCGCGCCATGGATGGTGATGCCTGCGCCATAGGAGCGCCAGGCCTTGTCGATCTCGACCAGATCGACCCAGGCTCCGGCCCGCTTCAGTTCAAGCGCCGCAGTCATTCCTGAAAAGCCCCCGCCTATGACGAGAACCCTGCGGTCCGACAGATGGGTGGTCATCTTTCAATTTCCCTAGAGGTTTGTCCGGATTCGAGCCGGATCTGGTGATCTTGCGATACGTACAGCCGTGCCGGGGTCAGGCTTTTGCCGAGACAGGCCCCGAGCACGCAGGCGCCTGTTTCGATGTCGAACAGAGCGCCATGGGAATGACAGGCCAGGTACTGGCCCGTGCCATCAAGGTAGGCGTCGGTCTTCCAGGCCATCGGGGTGCCGCCCTCGAAATGGGGGCAGCTGTCGATCCATCCGAAAAGCCGGCCATTGCGCCGCACGACGATGATCTTACGCCCGTCCGGGCCTGGAAACCCGCGGGCCTGGCCATCCTCCACCGACGCAGCAGGCCCGAGGACGAAACCCTGGGCGGACTGCTCGTCGGGGGGGGCGTCTGTCGCCCCTGTCATGTCAGTGGTCTTTGTTCGGTCCGCCGCTGGGGAACCACTTTCGACGATACTGCAGCAAGAATATCTGCGACGCCTCGGCTCCCACCGGTTCCTGGCGAGCGATCCAGTCATCGTCATGCTTGTCCATGTCGGCGTCGTATTCGACATGGCAGCCAAGGGGGCTGTTGAAGTACCAGAACCAATTCGAGCCGAAGCGATGCCGTCCGGGGCCCCAGAAGGACTCGTAGCCCGCCTCAACAAAGCGGTTTCCGGCGAGCAGCACTTCGGTCGGCCCGCCCATGTGGAACGCCAAATGCTCGCAGCCCTGCATGTGGGCCGGCGCCTGGATCAGGAAGAGCGTATGGTGATCGTCGCAGGCGTGTGGACGCAGGAAGGGCCCGGCGCCGACGAGGACGTCGGTGATCTTGAACCCCAACCGCTCTTCATAGAAGCGGCTCGCCGCCTCCGTGTCTGGGGTGAACAGCACCACATGGCTGAGCGTGCGGGGGCGGGCCGGCATATCGTCCCAGACGCCAATCTCGTTCGGACCCCGCTGAGGGGGCGAGCCGGGCGCGTTGAGTCGCTCGGGCGGCAAGTCTAGGGGGCGTCTGATCGTGAGCTGGAATTTCAGAGCAAAGCCATGATCATCGACGGTCTCCAGGGAGCCGTCATCGAGGCGGACAACCGTGCGATCTTTCGACAATTCGGCCGCGATCGCTTCGATATCCTCAGGCGCCACGACGCCGTAGATCTGCTGTCGCAAAAGGCTGGCCGTCCCAAGCTCCGGGGGCAGGGCCGGGTCGTTCCTATGGCGCAGGATGATCCCCGTGCCGTCAAGCGCTTCGAAGCGGCCGCCTGCCTCCGTCACGTCGACAGGCTTCAGACCGAAGTCGGTCAGATAATCGGCGCAGACCTTTACGTCATCGACGCCGAAAACCAGAAAATCGGGACCAACAATGTTCATCGGCCGCTTCCCGTTTGAGCGCAGGACCCGTCGGTCGCCATGGCCCCGGCCCGGGGATCGATCAGGAAATGCTGGGTTGGAAACCGCCTGAACATACGCACACCTTGTCTGTCGCCCCGATTGGCGAATGGAGCGTCCATCCCGCAGGGGCTGGACGCGGCTTTAGTGCGGCGCTGGCATCGACCAAATTAAAGCTGGTCGTTGCCAGCGCCTCCCATGAGCCAGACGGTAGGCGCATATAAATCATCCCAAAAATCGTTAGTTTTGATATATGGCATCGGATTTATAGATACATCAGCGCAGCCCGAAAAGGTGTGTGCGGACTGACCGCAGATGGTCCCGCATGGCCTGTTCGGCGCGGGTCGGATCATGAGCGGCGATCGCGTCCACGCAGGCTTGATGCTCATCGTCCGACACCGTCTTGGCGCTGCTGGCCGTCGCGCCATAGACAGTCTCCAGCCGCCCATCGAGTCGCGCGTGGATCTGCGATCTCAGGCTGTCGTACAGCATCAGCAGCAGCACATTGTGCGTCGAGACTGCGATGGCTCGGTGCAGCTTTTCGTCAAGCCGCTTCCAATGAAGGAAGGACGGGGGGGCCGACATTTCGGTCAGGCATTGCTGAAGGCCGGTGATGTCGGCAGGCGTGGCGTGGACCGCGGCCTGGGCCGCAAGTTGGGGCTCGAGCAGAAGCCTCGCGTCCATGATGTCGTCCACGCTGACGGAGGCCGCCCAACTGTTGTCGGCGGCCGCGACGCGGCGCGGGCCTGCAAAGGTGCCCTTGCCGACGTGGCGCCAGATCCGGCCTTCGTCTTCCAGCCGTTTCAACAGGGTGCGGAGGCGTCCCCGAGAAATGCCCAGGGTCTCGCTTAGCCGGGGTTCTGGCGGCAGTCGGCCTCCGTCGCCTTCCCCGGCGATGGCTTCCACAAAGGCGCGGAGCCGGTCGATGTCTGCCTCAATGTTTGTGGGCTCGTCGTGTCTTGTGCTCATGCGAGGAGAATAGTCGTCACGAGCGTCAGTGCCAGCCTAAGATTGAAGCTAATCAATTTGACGATTGACGTCATTCAATATGCAAGCATATGTGGCGGGCAAGATGGCCCTGCGTCGTCGCAACGCGCCTTCATAATTGCTGGGTCCCCTCGATGTCTGACGCCTCCACGTCTCCTGTGTTCGTTTCGGGTGAAGCGGCCCGCGCCGTATTTCGCTGGGAAGACGCCATAGCGGCCATGCAGTCGGCCTATAGTCGGCCTATCGACGCCGCCGCCGCGCCGCCGCGCAGTATCGCGCGCGCTGACGGCGCCTGGTTGCGCACCCTTCCGGCCATTCCACCCGGCGAGCGCTATTTCGGCGCCAAGCTGATGGGCATGACCCCGATGTCAGCCGATCCCGGCGTCCAATATGTCATCGTTCTTTTTGAT
This sequence comes from Brevundimonas sp. SL130, assembly GCF_026625805.1. Classification (NCBI taxonomy): domain Bacteria; kingdom Pseudomonadati; phylum Pseudomonadota; class Alphaproteobacteria; order Caulobacterales; family Caulobacteraceae; genus Brevundimonas; species Brevundimonas sp. SL130. The sequence continues at coordinate 2,554,600 of NZ_CP113064.1, read as the reverse complement.
CGCGTGACCAGCCGCATCGCCGCGTTCATCGACGCCAACATCGTCACCGGCCTGCGTACGGCCGCGACTTCAGCGGCGGCGCTCGATCGACTGGCTCCGGCAGGGCCGGCGAGGCTGGCGGTGCTGGGCAGCGGACTCGAAGCCTCGATGCATGTCCGCGCCTTCGCCAGCATCCGCCCATTGAGTGAAATCGTCGTCTTCAGCCCGACGGCCGAGCGCCGGGCCGCCTTCGCCGCCGCCGCGACCGCCGATCTCGGCGTTCCGGCCCGGGACGTGGCCAGCGCACGCGAGGCGGTCGAAGGCGCGGACTTGGTCCTGGCCGCCGCGCGTTCTCGCGGCGAGCAGCCGATCCTGTACGCCGACTGGCTGAAGCCTGGCTCGACCGTGGTTTCGATCGGCTCGACCGTGCCCGAACAGCGCGAGATCGACGTCTCGGTGGTGGCGCGTTGTGACCTGATCGTCGGCGACATGTTGGAAGAGATGCTGGAGGAGACCGGCGACATGATCGCTGCGCGCGAGGCCGGGATCGCCTTCCATGACAAGGCTATCAGCCTGTCGGACCTGATCAGCGGCGCCGCGGACGCGCGCGTGCGGGCCGCGCGTGCGCCGATGTTCAAATCAGTCGGCGGCGGTCTTCAAGACATTGTGGTGGCCGAGCTCATCCTGACGAAGGCGCTGGAAGCCGGCCTGACCACGTCCCTGCCGATCAAGTTCGAAACCAAGTACTGACCCAAGGAGTCCATATGGCCAGCTACAGCCGCAAGGAAGCCCGCGAATGGGCGCGCGAACGCCTCGTCGGCGTCGCCAATGTCATCATTCCAACCATGACGGCCGACTTCAAGCGGCTGAACGAAAAGGCCATTCGTCATGACGTAGAGACGACGATCGCCCACGGTTTCGTTGGAACCCTGACCTGTTCGGAAGTGGCGATCACGCCCGATGAATATGAAGCCTTCGTCCGCATCTCGGCAGACCAGGCGAAGGGGCGGATTGTCATCGTGCACCACGCCGTCTTCAATACGCTGGAAGACAATATCGAGGCGGTCAAACGCGCGGAGGCCGCCGGCGCTGAGCTGGTGCTTCTGGGATATCCACCCTATTTCCGTCCGAAGTCGCTGGATGAGATCTACGCCTATACAAAGGCCCTGTGCGACGCGACCGATCTGGCGGTCATGCTGTTTCCCATACCGACATGGGATTTCTCGCGGCTACACCCATCGGATCTGCCCGTGCCGCTGCTGCGCCGCTTGATCGATGACTGTCCGAATGTCGCGGCGATCAAGATCGAAGGCGGAATGCCCCACATCATGGCCGGGATTGAAGCCCACCGCGCCTTCCACAAGGAGGTGGTGATATCGGCGCCGCTGGAGCATGAATACACGCCCCTTGCACAACTGATCCCCATCCCGTTCTGCGGCACCAATTATGCAGCCTACTACGGCCCGGTCCTGCCGCAGGTGCACAAGCTGATCCAGGCGGGTCGCTATGATGAAGCGACGCAGATCTTCTATCAGCTTGACGCCGCGCGTAAGGCTTTCACCAGCGTGCCCCAGGCCGGCAATGGCCTGATCAACCGGATGATGTGGAAATACGAGGGCTGGCTCCAGGGCTATAACGGCGGGCCTCTGCGGCACCCGACCGCCCGAGTCTACGCCCGGGACATGGCCGCGCTGCGGCGCGGCCAGGAAGCGTCCGGCCTCAACCCCACCGACGATCTCGACGAAGCCTTCTTCATCGGCCGTAATCCCGCTTGAGGCCCTGACCATGACATCCCCTAAAGGACTGCCTCTTAAGGACCCTCAGTTGCTGCGTGAGGCGATCCTGATCGACGGGCAATGGGTCCAGGCCGATGACGGCGCCCTGCTGGACGTCCGCAATCCGGCCACCGGCGAGCTCATCGCCCGAGTGCCTAACGCCGGGGCTGCGGAGACGATCCGGGCGATCTCTGCGGCGGAGGGCGCTTTGGCCGGCTGGCGCGGGACATTGCCCTCGCATCGCTCCAAGGTGTTGAGACGGCTCTATGATCTGATGCACGAGAACATCGACGATCTGGCGCTGATCCTTACGTCCGAACAGGGCAAGCCGTTGGCTGAGGCGCGAGGCGAAATCGCCTATGCCGCCAGCTTCATCGAATGGTTCGCTGAGGAGGCGAAGCGCGTCTACGGCGACCTCATCCCCCAGAATGTCGAGGGTCGCCGCATCCTTGCGCAAAAGAGCCCGATCGGCGTCTTTGCGGCGATCACGCCCTGGAACTTTCCAGCGGCCATGATCACGCGCAAGGCCGGGCCGGGCTGGGCCGTGGGCTGTACGGGCGTGATCAAGCCAGCCAGCCAGACGCCGCTGTCGGCCCTGGCGCTGGGCGTGCTGGCCGAGCGAGCGGGACTGCCCGCCGGCGTGTGCAACATCGTCACTGGATCGGCTCGCGCGATCGGCGGCGAACTGACGGCGAGCCCCGTGGTGCGCAAGCTCAGCTTCACCGGCTCTACCGAGGTCGGGGCCCGACTGCTGGCTCAGTGCGCCCCCACGATCAAGAAGACGAGCATGGAACTGGGAGGAAACGCGCCCTTCATCGTCTTTGACGACGCCGACATCGACAAGGCCGTGGAAGGCGCCCTGGCGGCCAAGTACCGCAATACCGGCCAAGCCTGTGTCGCAGCCAACCGGTTCTTGGTGCAGTCGAAGGTCTATGACGTCTTCGCCGCGCGCCTGGCGCAAGCCTCGGCGGGGCTCAAGGTCGGGAACGGTCTTGAGGACGGCGTGGTGCAAGGCCCCCTGATCGACGAGGCCGCCGTACGCAAGGTGGAGGAACATATCGCCGACGCCAAGGCCAAGGGCGCGCGTATCGCCGCCGGAGGCCGGCGCCATGCTCTGGGCGGCGGCTTCTTCGAGCCCACGGTCCTGACCGATGTGCCGCGCGACGCCCGGATCTTCGCGGAGGAGACATTTGGCCCCGTGGCGCCGCTGTTTCGTTTCGAAACCGAGGCGGAGGCCGTCGCCTTGGCCAACGACACGCCGTTCGGTTTGGCGGCCTATGTCTACGCCCGCGACGTGGGGCGCATCTTCCGCGTCGTCGAGGCCCTGGAGTTCGGGATGGTCGGCGTCAATGAGGGGCTGATCTCGACCGAGGTCGCGCCGTTCGGCGGCGTCAAGGCGTCCGGGCTCGGCCGCGAAGGTTCGAAATACGGCGTGGATGATTATCTAGAGATAAAATACGTCGCGCTTGGCGGTCTCTGACGCTGCGGGGCGCAAAATATAGAACGAGGCTGTCGATGATAAAGATGATGGCGGCCGTGTGCCGCAAGCCAGGTATGACCCATTCTGAATATATCGACTATATTCAGAATGTGCATGGGCCGATCGCGCTTGAGGATACGGCGGATCTCAAAAGATACGTCCAGAACCATGTGTTTGACGCCGCCTTTGGCTCGGTAGGGGACAGGGCGCAGGCCATGGTGGTTTCGCGTGACTCCGTCACCGAACTCTATTTCGACACGCCCGAAGCCATGGAAAGGAACTTCAAGAGCGAGCATGTACGGACACGGGTCGGCCCGGACGGCGCCAATTTCAGCGACATGCCGGTGGCGTTGAGCCTCGTCGCTGTCGAGGTCGAGCAGCCTGTGCCAAGGCCGGGGTCAGATGTGGATGCGAAGGCGCTCCATTTCCTGCGAGCGGCCGAGGGGCTCGAGCTGGACGCCTTCTTTGAGCGCTGGGCCCGCGCGCACCGCTTGGCCCTCGAGCGGGCGCCGGATGCGGCGGCGGCCCTGCGGCGTGTGGTGCACAGCCGCCAGATCCCTCACTACAATCGAATACTGTCCTATTTCGGCGGTCTTGACGTCTATTATGAAGGCGTCGCCAGCCTCTATTTTGAGGACGCCTCGACCATCGGCGCCTTTCGAGCCTATGAGCAGGCGTTGATCGACCTGAACGCCGACCCGGACATGACCTTCTACAGGCCGGATCAGTCCTTCTTTCTGTATGCGAAAGAAGTCGTCATTTATGAAGGGTGACGACGATCAGTCGCCTGTCTTGCTTGGGGCGATTTCGGGCCAGTAGAGACGCATCGGATTGTCGACCAGCAGCTTGTGCTGGAGCTCGGACGTGACGGCGATGCGCGGGATCACATCGACCAGGTGGCCGTCGTCGGGGATCTTGTCCTGCATGTTCGGGTGTGGCCAGTCGGTGCCCCATAAAACCCGGTCGGAATAGCGTTCGACCAGTGGTCGCACCGTCTCGACAAAATCGTCCCACGGATCGGCTTGGGCCGACAGGCGGTCCGGGCAGGTGACTTTGGTCCAGATGTCGTCGCGGCTGTCGAGCACCGCCTTGAACGCAGAGATCTCGGCGCCGTCTGGCCCCTGCGACATCGACGGCCGGCCCATATGGTCGATGACGATGGGAGTCGGAATGGCGTGCAGGAACGGCAGCATTTCTTCGAGGATATCGGACTCGAAATAGATGACGACGTGCCAACCCAGGTCCTGAATCCGTTTGGCGACTTCGATGAACTTGTCCTTGGGGGCGTCGTCCACCAGTCGCTTTAGGAAGTTGAAGCGCACGCCGCGAACGCCGCCGTCGTGCAGGGCCTTCAGTTCGTTGATGGTTATGGCGGGATCGACCACGGCGACCCCGCGCGCCTTGCCGTTCGACTTGGCGATCGCGTTCAGGGTCGCAGCGTTGTTCGTGCCGTGGCAACTGGCCTGGACGATGATGTTGCGGTCGAAGCCGAGGTGGTCGCGCAAGGCGAACAGCATTTCGGGTCCGGCGTCTTCCGGCAGGTACTTGGCCTTGGCGCTGAAGGGGAAGTCCGCCATCGGGCCAAAGACGTGGCAGTGGGCGTCCACGGCGCCGGGCGGGGGCGTAAAGCGCGGCTTTGAGGGGGAGCCGAGCCAGCTAACGGTGCGACCGGGCGTTGGGGCGCTCATGCGAAAACGACTCCATCCATCAGCTTGCGGGCGGTGCGGAGCATGGCCGCGCTGACGACCGTGCCGGTCTCGTCCAACTCCATGACGCAGGTGGTCTCGCCGGTCGGGTGTTCGACCGACAAGGTCTTGCGCAGGCCTGCCGGGATGACCGCGACCTCGGCGGCGGGCGAGCCTTCGATCAGGCAGGCGGTGGCCACGCTGACGGCGCCCAGGACGCCGATGGAGGCGTGGGCGCGTTTGGGGATGAAGCTGCGGACCGTCACCGCGCCGCCGTTGCGGGGCGGTGCGACCAGCATCATCTTGGGCACAGACTTGTCGGCCACATCGCCCAGATTCATCATCGGACCGACGATCAGGCGAATGGCTTCGATCTTCGCCTTGAGCGTCGCGTCGGCGTCCAGCGCCTCGCGCGTCTCATAGCCGGTGGCGCCGACAGCCTCGGCCCTGAACACGACGCAGGGCATGCCATTGTCGATCAGGGTGACACGGACTCCATTGATCTCATCGACCGCATTTCCGGTGGGCAGCAGGGCGCCGCAGCTGGAACCGGCGGTGTCATGAAACTCCAGCGGGATGGGGGCTGCGGTTCCCGGGACGCCGTCGATGCGGGCCTCGCCAGCGTAGTCGACCACCCCGCCGGGAGTCTGGACCGTCGCTACGGCGATCTGGTCGGTGTTGATCATGAAGATGGTCACGGGCGTCTCGTCCCCTGTGACCGTGACCAGCCCGCGCTCAATGGCGAAGGGGCCCACGCCGGCGAGGATGTTGCCGCAGTTCTGCTGGTCGGAGACGATGGCCCGATCGACGAAGACCTGAAGGAACAGATAGTCGACATCGACGCCGTCGCGATCAGATTTCGATATGACGGCGACCTTGGAGGTCAGGGGATCTGCGCCGCCCATGCCATCGATCTGACGCGGATCGGGCGACCCCATGACCCGCAATAGGAAGGCGTCGCGCTCGGCGACGTCGGAGGGCAGATCCTCGGCGAGAAAATATCCGCCCTTGGATGTGCCGCCGCGCATCCACATCACCGGTGCGCTAGACATATTTCAGGCCCATCTGCACCAGCTTGCCGCGCATGTCGTAGATGTCGAGCCCCAGTTCGCCGGCGGCGAGGCGGACGCGTTTGGAGTGTTCCAGCGCCTCACGGGCCTGAGCCTTTCGCAGCACTTCGGGGGCGTCGGCGCGGGGCACGACACAGACGCCGTCATCGTCGGCGACGACAACGTCGCCGGGATTCACCAGCGCTCCGGCGCAGACGACCGGCACGTTCACCGACCCCAGGGTGGCCTTGACCGTGCCCTGGGCGTGAATGGCCCTGGACCAGACGGGGAAGCCCATCTGGGTGAGATCGCGAACGTCACGCACGCCCGCGTCAATGATGAGACCGCGACATTTGCGGGCCTGGGCCGAGGTGGCGAGGAGGTCGCCGAAATAGCCGTCGGTGCACTGGCTGGTGGGGGCCAGCACCAGGACGTCGCCCTCTCGAAGCTGTTCGATGGCGACATGGATCATCCAGTTGTCGCCGGGCGGCGCCGAGATGGTCACCGCCGATCCGGCGATGCGGGGGCCGGCGTAGATCGGTCGCATGTAGGGGGCGAGCAGACCTGTTCGGCCCTGCGCCTCGTGCACCGTCGCCACGCCGCAGGCCGCAAGCCCGTCGATGACCGACAGGTCGGGGCGTTCGATATTCTGGACAACGATCGGGGTCATGATGAATCCTCAGCGCGACGGATCATCCATGGTGAGTGCGCCGAGAAGGCCGCGCCAATGGGAAAGCTGGCATCGATATTAGCTTGTGCTAAGTCTGAGGTGTGAAGCCGTTTGAACTCAATATCCGTCACCTGCGCGCCGTCGCCGCCGTGGTGGACACGGGCAGCATCAGCGCCGCCGCGCGGGTGGTGAACCTGACTCAACCCGCCATCACTCAAGGCATCGCTAAACTGGAGCGCCAGATCGGCCTGCCGTTGTTCGAGCGCAAGCCCGGCGGCATGACCCCGACTGTGGCGTCCGAACTGTTGGCGCCGCGCGTGGCCGCAGCCGTCAGACTGATGGACAGCCGCCATGCGACAGCGGCTCAGATCAACGCCTTTCTCGCCCTGGCCCGACAGGGAAGCTATGCGGCGGCGGCGGCGGAGACGGGTCTGTCAGAGCCGTCTCTACATCGGGCGGTTGGAGATTTGTCGCTGGCCATCGGCCATGTTTTGGTGGAGCGGAGCGGCAAGGGCGTGGTCCTGACGGCGCGGGGCGCGGTGGTGGCGCGGCGCTTCAGACTGGGCGAGGCCGAGCTGAAATCGGCCTTGTCGGAACTGGCGCTTTTGGAGGGACGAGAGGTCGGCCGTATCGTCGTCGGCGCCATGCCTCTGTCGCGCGCACGGCTACTTCCAGCGGCTGTGACAGCATTTCACGCCCGGCATAGCGAGATCGGGGTGGGCGTCATCGAGGGCTCTCATGCCGAACTGGTCGGACCTTTGAGAGACGGCGAGATCGACATGATGGTCGGCGCCTTGCGGTCAATTCCTGCCGATTATGGTCTGGCCCAGACGGCGCTTTTCGAGGATCGGCCGGTGATCCTGGCGCGGGCGGGGCACCCGCTGGCGGGAAGCCGCGGACCGATCACGCGTCAGGCGATGACGGCCTATCCGTGGATCACGCCTGCGTTGGGCGCGCCCTTGCGATCTCAGTGGCAGGCCATGTTCGAAGCGGCCGGGGCGCATCCTCCCGACGTGCCGATTGAATGCGGCTCGGTGATGATGATCCGCCAGATACTGTTGCAGAGCGACTTCCTGACCCTGTTGTCGCCGGATCAGGTGGCGGTGGAGCTCGAGGCAGGCTGGTTGGTCCGAGTCGCCGATGCGCCTGGCGACGTAAGCCGCACCATCGGCGTGACGACCCGCGCCGACTGGCGTCCGACTATGCTGCAACGACGGTTTCTGGCGGCGCTGGAAGACCAGGCGAAAATCATAACGACGAGCATGTAGTTCGTATTTTCTAATAGGCCGTCGGACAATCCGATTGGCCCGGATCCATGGTCTCGCCCTAGCGTCGCCGACATGGGCCAGTATTCGGACATCATCGCCATGATCGGCTTCGGCGAGGCCGGCCGGACCTTCGCCTCGGCCGGTGGCTGGGCGTCGCGTGCGCGGGTCTATGATCGGTTGACCGACGCCGTGGCCACGCGCGCCGACAAGATGGCGGACTATGCGTCGGCCGGTGTCGTGGGCTGCGACGACGCAGCCACGGCGGTCTCCGGGGCCTCGGCGGTCCTGTCGCTGGTCACAGCGGATAAGGCCCAGTCGGCGGCGGAGGAAGCGGCGCGCTCAATCGCGGCGGGGGCCCTGTATCTGGATATGAACAGTGTCGCGCCCGAGACCAAAAGGACTGCCGCTCGCGCCATTGAGGCGAGGGACGCCCATTATGTCGATGTCGCCGTCATGTCGCCGGTTCAGCCTGCCGGCCTGACAACGCCTCTGTTGTTGAGCGGCGCTAGGGCGGCCGAGGCCGAGGCGGTTCTGGCGTCGTTGGGCTTCTCCAGCATCCGCGTCTTGGGCGCTGAGGTGGGCCGAGCGTCGTCGATCAAGATGATCCGGTCAGTGATGATCAAGGGGATGGAAGCCTTGAGCGCCGAGTGCGTTTTGGCTGCGAGCGAGGCGGACGTCTTGGACGAGGTGATCGGTTCGCTCGACGCCAGCTGGCCCGGCGCGGATTGGGGGCGACGCATTGATTATAATCTCGACCGCATGATGGTCCACGGCGCGCGCCGTTCAGCCGAGATGGAGGAGGTCGTACGCACCCTCGATGACCTTGGCGTCGGCTCGCAGATGAGCCGTGGCGCAGTCATCCGTCAGGCCGCCGTCGGCGGCATGGGGCTGAATACGCCGCCCAGCGGGCTGACCGCCAAAATCGCCGCCGTCCTTAACAAAACAAGGGCGAAAGAAGCATGACCCTGATTATCGACTGCCACGGCCACTACACCACAGCGCCCGAGGCCCACACCGCCTGGCGCGAGGCCCAGGTGGCCGCCTACCGAAGTGGAGCGCCGACGCCCGCCTATCCCGATATCTCCGACGACGATATCCGCGACACCATCGAAAAGAACCAGTTGAAGCTGCTGCGCGAGCGCGGCGCAGACTTGACGATCTTCTCCCCGCGCGCCTCGACCATGGCGCCCCATGTCGGCGACGAGGGGGTCAGCCTGGAATGGGCGCGGCGGTGCAATGACCTGATCGCGCGGGTCGTGGGCCTGTACCCCCAGACCTTCGTCGGCGTCTGCATGCTGCCGCAGTCGCCCGCGGCCGATTTGACGGGATCGATCGCCGAGCTGGAGCGGTGCGTCAACGACCTGGGCTTCGTCGGCTGCAACCTGAATCCGGATCCCGGAGGCGGGCATTTCGAGCATCCCCCCCTGACGGACCGCTACTGGTATCCGCTCTACGAGAAGATGGTCGAGCTGGACGTTCCCGCCATGATCCACGTCTCGGGCAGCTGCAACCACGCCCTGCACGCGACCGGCGCCTACTATATCGCCGCCGACACCATCGCCTTCATGCAACTGATTGAGGGCGACCTGTTCAAGGATTTCCCGACCTTGCGGCTGATCATTCCGCATGGGGGAGGGGCCGTGCCCTACCACTGGGGGCGTTATCGCGGTCTGGCCGACATGCTGAAGAAGCCCGCCCTGGCCGGTCACCTGATGAACAACGTCTTCTTCGACACCTGTGTCTATCACCAGCCGGGCGTGGACCTTTTGGCCAGTGTGATCGAGACCAAGAACATCCTGTTCGGCTCGGAAATGGTCGGCGCCGTGCGCGGGATAGACCCGGAGACGGGCCATTACTTCGACGACACCAAACGCTATGTCGATGCGCTGAACGTCGGGGCCGAGCAGAAGCACGCCATTTTCGAGGGCAATGCTCGCCGTGTGTTCCCGCGCCTCGACGCCATCCTGAAAGGGCAAGGTCGATGATCGCCGGGACACAGGACATCCACGCCTATTTGGAAGAGTTGGAAGACATCCCCGGCACTCGGGTCTTCACGGCGGCCCGCGCCCGCAAAGGCTACTGGCTCAACCAGTTCTGCATGACCCTGATGAAGGCCGGCAACCGCGAGAAGTTCAAGGCGGACGAGCGCGCCTATCTGGACGAATGGCCGATGACCGAGGCGCAGAAGCGGGCCGTCTTGGCCCGCGACTACAACGCCGCGCTCGACGAAGGGGGCAATATCTACTTTCTGTCCAAGGTCTTCTTCACCGACGAGATCAGCTTTCTCCAGGCCGTCGGCACCATGACCGGCATGAGTCAAACCGACTATCAGGCCATGATGATTGCGGGTGGTCGCTCGCCTGTGGGCCTGCGTTCCAAGAAGGATCCCTACTGATGGCCCGCATCACGGCAGGCGTCGCGACCAGCCACATCCCGGCTCTGGGCGCGACCATTGATCAAGGCAAGACGGGTGAGCCCTACTGGGCCCCTTGTTTTGCGGGCTATGACTGGACCCGCGCGTGGGAAGAGGCCCAGAAGCCCGACGTCGTCATTCTGGTCTACAATGACCATGCGACCGCCTTCGACATGAACTTCATACCGACCTTCGCCATCGGATGCGCCGAACGCTACGCCTCGGCCGACGAGGGCTGGGGCCCGCGCAAAGTGCCCGATGTCATCAACGATCCGGACCTGGCCTGGCACATCGCTCAGAGCTGTATCCTGGACGAATTCGACATGACCATCGTCAATCAGATGGACGTCGATCATGGGCTGACCGTGCCTTTGAGCCTGATGTTCAACCAACCGGAGGTCTGGCCGTGCAAGGTCGTGCCGCTGGCGGTGAATGTCGTGACCTATCCCCCGCCCACGGGAAACCGCTGTTACGCCTTGGGAGAAGCCATCGCCCGCGCCGTCGCCTCTTACCCTGAGGATCTGAACGTTCAGATCTGGGGCACCGGCGGCATGAGCCATCAGTTGCAGGGGCCGCGCGCGGGTCTGATCAATCAGGAATGGGACCAGCGGTTCCTCGACGACATGACCGCCGATCCTCAGCGTCTGCGCCACCTCCCGCACATCGAATATCTGCGCGAGGCCGGTTCGGAGGGCATCGAGCTGGTCATGTGGCTGATTATGCGCGGCGCCCTGGGCGCCAATGTTCGCGAACTGCACCGGCATTACCACGTGCCGGCGTCCAACACTGCAGTCGGGCACATCGTGCTCGAACCCATCGACTGATTTCGGGCCTGACGTTTGGGCCCGCCCTTTGGAGACACGCCATGAAGATCGCACTCGCCGGGGCCGGCGCATTCGGCGAAAAACACCTCGACGGACTGAAGCTGATCGACGGTGTGGAGGTGGTCAGCCTGATTGGCCGGACGCTGGAGGCGACCCAGGCTGTCGCCGAAAAATACGGCGTCAAACACGTCACCACGGACCTGGCCGAAGTTTTGACCATGCCCGAGGTCGATGCGGTGATCCTGTGCACCCCGACCCAGATGCACGCGGCCCAGGCCATCGCCTGTATGGAGGCCGGCAAGCATGTGCAGGTGGAGATCCCCCTGGCCGACAGTCTGGCCGACGCCGAAGCCGTCAACGAAAAACAGCGCGAGACCGGCCTCGTTTGCATGGTCGGCCATACCCGGCGCTTCAACCCGAGCCACCAGTACATCCACAACAAGGTCAAGTCGGGCGAGTTGAACCTCCAGCAGATGGATGTTCAGACCTATTTCTTCCGCCGCAAAAACATGAACGCCAAGGGCCAGGCGCGCAGCTGGACCGACCACCTGCTGTGGCACCATGCGGCGCATACGGTCGATCTGTTCGCCTATCAGGCCGGGCCGATCGTCAAGGCCAATGCGATCGAGGGGCCGATCCATCCCGAACTGGGCATCGCCATGGACATGTCGATCCAGCTGAAGGCCGAGAGCGGCGCCATCTGCACCCTGTCGCTGTCCTTCAACAACGACGGGCCGCTGGGGACCTTTTTCCGCTACATCGGCGACAACGGCACCTGGATCGCGCGCTACGATGATCTGTTCACCGGCAAGGAAGAGCCGGTCGACGTGTCGAATGTCGATGTCTCGCTGAACGGCATCGAGTTGCAGGATCGAGAGTTCGTCGCCGCCATCCGCGAGGGACGCGAACCCAATAGTTCGGTCGCCCAGGTGCTGCCCTGCTACCGTGTTCTGGGCCAGCTAGAACAGCAGCTTCGGGCCGACTTCGTCTAAAAGGGCGACTGACCCTCCCGCGTTTCAGTGGGCGCCCATTCTGGCTTTTCGAGGCTGGAGGGGCGTGTCGTCAACAGCGGCGCGGGCGGGGGCGTTGCTCCCCCGCATTGCGGCCCTGCGCCGGCCGATGCGATTGACCCGGCCGGTCGTCAGAACCCGGCGGGCGAACCTCCCGACCTGGGCAGTCGCAGCGAGGCCCGGACGCCGCCTTCGGGTCGATTGACCAGCGTCAGTTCACCGTTCATGTCGCGCGCCAGCCGCGCCGCGATCGCCAGGCCCAGGCCGGAGCCGCCGGTATCGCGCGAGCGGGAGGTCTCGAGGCGGACGAAGGGCTCCATCACGGCGACCAGTTGGTCTTCGGGGATGCCTGGACCGGAGTCGTCGATCTGAACCTCCACATGGTGGGCGTGTTCGACCGTGCCGATGCGGGCGTTTCCGGCATAGCGGAGCGCGTTGTCGATCAGGTTCGCCAGGCAGCGTCTGAGCTCCTGAGGACGCGCCTGTACGTCACAGTCGCAGCCTTGCAAGAAGACGACGTCGTGGCCGGCGTCGCGCTCGTCGTCGGCCAGGGCCTTTATCAGGGAGTCCAGGGCCACCACGGCGAGAGGCTCCGTACTGGGCGTGTCGCGTGCGATCTCCAGGCCCTCGCGCGCCAAGGCCTGCATGGCCGCCAGGTCGTCCAGCAGTCTTTGCCGCAGTTCTGTATCCTCGACCTTCTCCAACCTCAGGCGCATGCGAGTCATTGGGGTCTGGATGTCGTGGGTGACGGCGGCGAGAATCTGGCTCTTGGCGGCGATCGAGGCTTTCAGCCGGCTTTGAAGACTGTTCATAGCGTGGGCCGCACGTCGCACTTCGACGGGCCCCGTCTCCGGCATCGGCGGAGCGTCCAGAGATTCACCGAGGGCCAGGGCCCCGGCCGCCATATGGCGGACCGGGCGGGTGGCTGTCCGGGCGACGACCAGGGACAGCAGGGCGGCGGCCAGGGCCAGGGCCAGGACGAAGCCGGGGTCCAGCAGTCTCGGCCTTACCGCCTGCGGCGGGGCCCAGACGGCGATACGCTCGCGACCCTGCGCTGAGCCCAGGTCGACGAGCCAGCAGGACGGAGGGCCCAATCCCAGCGAGGCCGCCCGGCTGACGACGGCGGCCTTGGCTCGGCTGTCTCGGTCGGGCCAGCCGGGCTCTGGCCTTTGGCAAGCCTCGGGCGAGACGCGAGACGCCCTGGCCTCGACGGCGCCGAGCCGGCCATCCGCCAAGAGCCGATTCAGCGCCTGATCCGGGGTCAGGGCGATTGCTTCGGGGGGAGGGACGCGAACGCTGGTCGCGCCGCGGGCGGCCAGGGCGCGGGCCTCCGAGGCTCCGATTCTCTGACGCAGATTGACATAGGCCTGAACGCGATCGGCGGTGCGTTCGTTCTGGAAGGCGGCGATGTCCGCGCGTTGGCGCAGATCGGCGATGCTGAGCGACAGAACCGCCGCGGCGCCGGTGCCCACCAGCAACAGGAAGAAGATGCGGCCTGTCAGAGAGCCGAAAAAGGACTGGAGCCGGGTCACGACAAGGCCACCGTCGCGGCCAGCACATAGCCCTCGTTCCGGATCGTCCGGATCAGGACGGCGCCCTCGTCTCCGAACTTTTGACGTAGGCGACTGATCTGAATGTCGACGGCGCGATCCAGGACATCTTCCTGGCGGACAGCGCCGAGGTTGATCAGCTGTTCGCGGCTGAGCACGCGATTGGCGTAATCGACCAGAACCCGAAGCAGGCGGAACTCGGCGCCCGACAGCATCACGACCCGACCGGCCGGGTCATTCAGCAGGCGTTGCTCCATATCCAGGATCCAGTCGTTGATCATGGCGCGTCGGGCTTCCAGCGGCGCCAGATTGGCGGGCAGGGCCTGGGTGCGTCGCAAGACGTTACGGATGCGGGCGATCAGTTCGCGCGGCTCGAACGGCTTGGTCAGATAGTCGTCGGCGCCCATTTCCAGGCCCAGAATACGATCCACGGCTTCGCCGCGCGCTGTCAGCATGATGATCGGGGTCGTCGAGGCCGCACGGATGTCCCGGCACAGTTTCAGCCCGTCCTCGCGCGGCAGGTTCAGGTCCAGCAGCACAAGATCCGGCGTCCAGGCGGCCATGACCTCCCGCATACGCGCGCCGTCTCCGGCGGTTTCGACCTCGAACCCCGACATCGCCAGCTGTTCGCCCAGCAGGGTTCGGATGTCGCGGTCGTCGTCGACCAGCAGGATGCGGGATGGAGTCTCCATCGGCGCACTATGCGCGGCCAGACTTGGCGGGGCTCGCCTCATTCGATGTCCGTTGTTCTCAAATCGCAGTCTGACACGTTGCGACACATCTTTGCGGCCCCTCGACATACTGAGACAAGGCGAAACCTGAAATGGCCGCTAGCAGAGATGCTATCGACGCAAAGAAACAGACGCAGAGCCCGATGACCATGAGCCTAGAGCCCCGCCCGACCCATACGCGGATGCGCCGATTGACTCGCCGTCAGAAACTTGTCGGCGGGATCGTCGTGATCCTGATCGTGGCGGCGCTGGCGCTGGTTGTGGCGCGTTCGCTCGGCACGGAGACGGCGCCGGGGCCGGGTGGTCCAGGCGGTGGACCTGGCGGGCCGGGCGGCGGGCCTCGTTCCGCCGCCAGTACGGTCGGCGTGGCGACGGCGTCGACAGCCGACGTGCCGGTGATACTGGACGCCATCGGCACGGTCGTCCCGGCGGCGACGGTCACCCTACGCCCTCAGGTCTCGGGCGTCATAGCCGAGGTCTATTTCACCGAGGGGCAGCTGGTGCGTAAGGGGCAGGTCCTGGCCCAGATCGATCCGCGCCCCTTCCAGGCGGCCCTGACGCAGGCCCAGGGCCAGCTTCAGCAGAACCAGGCCCAACTGACGGCCGCGCGCGTCACCCTGGCCCGCTATGAAACCCTTTTGCAGCAGGACTCCATCGCGACACAGGAGGTCGACACCCAGCGCGCCCTGGTCCAGCAGTTGGAAGGCGCCGTCACCGCCTATCGGGGGGCAGTGCAGACGGCGCAGTTGAACCTCGGCTTCGCCCGCATTGTCGCCCCGGCCAGCGGCCGTATCGGTCTGCGTGTCATCGACGCCGGAAACTATATCGCCGCCGGCGATGATTCCGGTCTGGCGGTCATTACGACCCTGAGCCCGATCGACGTCGAATTCACCGTGCCCCAGTCCCAGATCGGCGCCATCCAGCAGCGCGCCTATTCCGGGGCTCGTCTGCCTGTGCTCGCGCTGGATACGACCCGTGAAAAGACGCTGGACGCCGGTGTCTTCTCCACCCTGGACAACCAGATCAGCACGACGACGGGGACCGTGCGCGGCAAGGCGCGTTTCCCCAACAGCGCCGGCTCCCTGTTCCCCAGCCAGTTCGTGAACGTCCGCATGACGTTGGACACGCTGCGCGACGCCGTCGTCGTGCCCTCGACCGCCGTACGCCAGAACGAAAAGACCTCCTTCGTCTGGGTGGTCGGCGCCGACAGCACGGTGTCGCAACGCCCGGTCGTGACCGGGGTGTCGACCACCACCACCGTCGTCATCACATCCGGGCTGAAGGTCGGTGAAAAGGTCATTACCGAAGGCGGCGATCGTCTGACGGAAGGCGGCAAGGTCGCCGTCGCCGGTCAGGCCCGTCCCCAGCGCCAGGGCGCTGGCCAACGTCCGAGCCAGGGACGCTGATCGGATGAACCCCTCCCGTCCGTTCATCCAGCGGCCGGTCGCGACCTCGCTGTTCATGCTGGCCATCGTGCTGGCGGGCCTGGTCGGCTTCCGTCTGTTGCCGCTCTCGGCCCTGCCCGAGGTCGACTACCCCACGATTCAGGTCCAGACTCTGTACCCCGGCGCCAGCCCGGAAGTGATGAGCCAAACCGTCACCGCCCCGCTGGAACAGCAGCTGGGCGAAATGGCCGGGCTGGAACGTATGAGCTCGATCAGCTCGGCCGGCGCCTCGGTCATCACCCTGCAGTTCGGCCTGTCCGAGACGCTGGATGTGGCCGAGCAGGAGGTTCAGGCGGCCATCAATGCGGCCGACGCCCTGCTGCCCGCCGACCTTCCGGCGCCGCCCGTTTACGCCAAGATCAATCCGGCCGACGCACCGGTTCTGACCATCGCCGTCACGTCCGACACCCTGCCGCTGACCGAGGTGCAGGACCTGGTCAATACGCGGCTGGCGCAGAAGATCAGCCAAACCTCGGGCGTGGGCCTGGTGTCGCTCAGCGGCGGGCAGAAGCCGGCCATCCGCATCCAGGTCGATGTTCAGCGTCTGGCGTCCTACGGCATCACCCTGGAGGAGATGCGCACGGCGATCGAGAACTCCAACGCCAACGGCGCCAAGGGCAGTTTTGATGGACCCACCCGGTCCTACACGATCAACGCCAACGACCAACTGCTGACGGTCGCCGACTATGAAAACCTGATCATCGACTATGTCGACGGCGCGCCGGTGCGGCTCAAGGCGGTCGCCAAGGTCGTGAACGGGGCGGAGAACTCGCGCCTCGCCGCCTGGGCCAATGAAAAGCCGGCCATCCTGCTCAGCGTCCAGCGCCAGCCCGGCGCCAATGTCATATCAACCGTTGACGCCATCAAGGCGCGTCTGCCGGAACTCCAGGCCCAACTGCCGGCCTCGCTGGAGATGACGGTGCTGACCGACCGCACCACCGGCATCCGGTCGTCGGTCCATCACGTCGAGATCGAGCTGCTGCTGGCCATCGTCGGCGTGGTCTTGGTGATCTTCCTGTTCGTGCACAGCCTGCGCGCCACCCTGATCGCCAGCTTGGCGGTGCCGATCTCGCTGATCGGCGCGTGCGGGGCCATGTATCTGCTGGGCTACAGCCTGAATAATCTCAGCCTGATGGCCCTGACCATCGCGACCGGCTTCGTCGTCGACGACGCCATCGTCATGATCGAGAACATCTCGCGCCATCTGGAGAAGGGCGAAAAGCCGATGCAGGCGGCGCTGAAGGGCGCCAAGGAGATCGGCTTCACCATCATTTCGCTGACGGTGTCGCTGGTGGCGGTGCTGATCCCGCTGCTGTTCATGGGCGACGTGGTCGGGCGGCTGTTCCGCGAGTTCGCCGTCACCCTGGCCATCACCATCCTGATTTCCGCAGTGGTGTCCCTGACTCTGACCCCGATGCTTTCGGCGCGCTGGCTGAAGAGCCACCCTGAGGCCGAGGTGAAGGGGATCGGCAAATACGCCCAGCGGACCTTTGAAAAGGTCGAGGCCTGGTACGAGCAGGCCCTGGTTTGGGTGCTGGATCGTCAGAAGGCCACTCTGATGGTCGCCCTGGGCACTATGATTTTGACCGGCCTGCTGGTCCTGGTCATCCCCAAGGGTCTGTTCCCCACCCAGGACACCGGCCAGTTGCTGGCCCGTGTCGAGGCCACCAGCTCGGTCTCGTTCGCCCGCATGTCTGACCTCCAGCAGCAGGCGGCGGCGGTCATCCTGGCCGACCCGGCGGTGGACTCGCTCAGTTCTACGGTCGGCGTCGACGGGTCGAGCACATCGGCGCTGAACGTCGGCCAGATGACCATCAACCTGAAGTCCGATCATGGCTCACAGCAGAAGGTGATGGAGCGGCTGAAAACTGGGGTCGCCGAAATCGCCGGACTGCGTCTGTTCGTTCAGCCGACCCAGGATCTGACCATCGACACCGAGACGGGGGCGACCCAGTACCGGCTGTCGGTCGAAGGGGCGGATACGCCGACGGTCAACGCCTGGGCCGGCAAGATCGCTGCGGCCATGGCCGAACAGCCCAAGCTGCGCAACATCTACAACGCCGCCGAGGCGACGACGCCGGCGGCGCAGATCTCGATCGACCGCGACACCGCCGCCCGCCTGTCGATCACCGCCTCGCAGGTCGATGAGGCGCTCTACAGCGCCTTCGGTCAGCGGATCGTCTCGACCATCTTCACCGAGACCAGCCAGTACCGGGTGATCCTGGAGGCCGACCCCGGCATCCTGACCACGCCGCAATCCCTGGCGCAGCTGAACCTTCAGGCGTCCGGGGGCGCGACCCCGCTGGGCGCCTTCGCCTCGATCGCCGAGAAGGATGCGCCGACCCAGGTGACCCGCGTGGCCCAGTTCCCTGCGGCCACCATCGGTTTTGACGCCGCGCCGGGCGTGTCGCTGGGCGCCGCCGTCAGCCAGGTTCGCGCCGCCATCAAGGCCGCCGATGTTCCGGCCAGCGTGACCACCAGCTTCCAGGGCGCGGCCGGATCCTTTGAAGGCTCGCTGTCCAACCAGATGTGGCTGATCGTGGCGGCGGTGGTGTGCGTCTACATCGTGCTGGGGGTGCTGTACGAAAGCTACGTCCACCCGCTGACCATCCTGTCCACCCTGCCTTCGGCGGGCGTGGGGGCCCTGTTCGCCCTTTGGATCACCGGCAACGATCTGGGCGTCATAGGCATCATCGGTCTGATCCTGCTGATCGGGATCGTGAAGAAGAATGCGATCATGATGATCGACTTCGCCATCGACGCGGAACGGACCGAGGGCAAGTCGGCGCGGGAGGCCATCTTCCAGGCCGCCATCCTGCGGTTCCGACCCATCCTGATGACGACCATGGCGGCCCTGCTGTCGGCCGTGCCCCTGATGCTGGGGATGGGCGAGGGCGCCGAGCTGCGCCGGCCCCTGGGCATCGCCATCTTCGGCGGTCTGCTGGTCAGCCAGTTGCTGACGGTCTTCACGACGCCGGTCATCTATCTGGCTTTCGACAAGCTGGCCCCGGCCAAGCGCAGGACGGCGGTTGCGGACGCGCAGACCGACGATCCGGCGACGGCCATCGAGCCGGAGCCGATCCGGTGAACCTGTCCGAACCCTTCATCCGGCGGCCGATCGCGACGGTGCTGCTCAGCCTGGGCGTCGCCCTGGCCGGGGTCGCCGCCTTCTTCGTCCTGCCCATCGCCCCCCTGCCACAGGTGGATTTTCCGACCATCTCGGTCCAGGCCAGCCTGTCGGGCGCCAGTCCCAGCACCATGGCCTCCAGCGTCGCCACGCCGCTGGAGCGTCGGCTAGGCGTGATCTCGGACGTCAACGAGATGACGTCGCAGAGTTCGACCGGCTCGACCCGGATCAATCTCCAGTTCAATCTGAACCGCGATATCGACGGCGCCGCGCGCGAGGTCCAGGCCGCCATCAACGCCGCGCGCGCCGACCTGCCCGCGACCCTGCGCAGCAACCCGACCTATTCCAAGGTCAATCCGTCCAGCGCCCCGGTCATCATCATGGCCCTGACGTCCGACACCAAGACGCCGGGCGAGATCTATGACGCCGTGTCCAATGTCGTCACCCAGCGTGTGGCCCAGGTGAACGGGGTGGGCGAGGTCGAGATCGGCGGCGGCTCCCTGCCGGCTGTGCGGGTGCAGGTCAATCCGTTCCAGCTGAACCACTATGGCGTCAGCCTGGAGGACGTGCGCGCCGCGATCGAAGCCGCCAACGCCGACCGGCCCAAGGGGACGGTCGAGGGCGAGGGGAAGCGGTTCCAGATCTATACGGACGCCGCCGGCAAGACGGCTGCGGACTACGCCAGCCTGATCGTGGCCTGGCGCGACAATGCCGGCATCCGCCTGTCCGACGTCGCAGAGGTGACTGACAGCGTATCCGACACCCGCACCCTGGGCCTGTTCAACGGCAAGCCGGCCATCGTCATCCTGATCACGGCCGAGCCGGGGGCCAACATCATCAATACGGTCGACGCCGTCCGCGCCGTCGTGCCCGAACTTCAGGCCCAGCTGCCGGGCGACATCAAGATCCAGGTCGCGTCGGACCGCACCAACTCCATCCGCGCCTCCTTGCACGAGATCGAGTTGACCCTGGTGGTGTCGCTGATCCTGGTGGTGCTGGTGGTCTCTGTCTTCCTGCGCAGCGCGCGGGCCACCTTCATCCCGACCGTGGCGACGGTGGTGTCCCTGCTGGGGACGTTCGGCGTCATGTATCTGATGGGCTTTTCGCTGAACAACCTCAGCCTGATGGCCATCACCGTGGCGACCGGCTTCGTCGTCGATGACGCCATCGTGGTGCTTGAGAACACCCAGCGCCATATCGAGGCCGGAATGGAGCGGTTCAAGGCCGCCTTGCTGGGTGCGCGCGAGGTCGGGTTCACGGTCCTGTCGATCAGCGTCTCCCTGGTCGCGGTCTTCATTCCCCTGTTGTTCATGGGCGGTCAGACCGGGCGGCTGTTCCGCGAGTTCGCCGTCACCCTGTCGGCGGCGGTGCTGATCTCGCTGGTCATCTCCCTGACCCTGACGCCGATGATGTGCGCCTATCTGCTGAAGCCGCGCGAGGAAGGCCGTCGCGAGGGACCGATCGGCCGTTGGCTGGAGGCCGGCTTCACCAAGATTCAAAACGGTTATTCCTGGTGCCTGGACTGGGCGTTGCAGTCCAAGCCCATCGTCATGCTGTCGCTGGCGGCGGTGATCGGCCTGACGGCCTATCTCTATGTCGTGGTGCCCAAGGGCTATTTTCCACAGCAGGACAACGGCCAGCTGGCGGCGGGCGTGCGGGCGGACGAGAGCGTCTCCTTCCAGTCCATGTCGGCCAAGCTGAAGCGGGTGATCGCCATCATCGACGCGGACCCTTCGGTCGATACGGTCGTCGGCTTCACCGGCGGCGCCCGTGCGGGCGGCGCTTTCATGTTCGTCAATCTGAAGCCGTTGGCCGAGCGGGACGGGGAGAAGAGCGCCGCCGTGATCGCCCGCCTGCGTCCCAAGCTGGAGGCGGTGGAGGGGATCAGCATCTTCCTGAATCCGGTCCAGGATCTGCGCATGGGGGGGCGGTCGTCGAACTCGACCTACCAGTACACCCTGATCAGCGATTCCAGCGCCGATCTGCGTGAATGGGCCCAGAAGCTGGAAACCGAGATGAAGACCCTGCCCGAGCTGATCGACGTCGACAGCGACCTGGCCCAGAACGGGGTCGAGACCTATCTGACGATCGACCGCGATGTCGCCGCCCGCCTGGGCGTGACGCCGACCGCCATCGACAACAGCCTCTACAACGCCTTCGGTCAGCGGCAGGTGGCGACCATCTATGAGGACATCAACCAGTATTCGGTCATTCTGGAGTGGTCGCCCAAGTTTGCGCAGGGGCCAGAGGCGCTGACGGACGTTCAGACGCCGACGTCCTCTTCGACCGACACGACCGAGACCAGCGTCACCAATCCGGCGCTGAACGATCCCTCGACCGGGTCCGCACTGGCGACGACGGTCACGCCCATGACGCCCCTGTCGGTGCTCGCTGCCGTCAGCCAGGCGCCCACGGCGACCTCGGTCAACCACCAGAACGGCGAGCTGGCGACGACGGTCTCCTTCAACCTGGCGGACGGCGTTCCTCTGTCGCAGGCCCAGGCCGCCGTGACCGAGGCGGCCGAGCGTATCGGCATGCCGATCAGCGTGCGCGGCGCCTTCGCCGGACAGGCGGCCCAGGCCCAGGCGCAGAACCAGCAGCAGCCCCTGCTGATCCTGGCGGCCCTGGTGGCCATCTATCTGGTGCTGGGCATCCTGTACGAGAGCACCATCCACCCGATCACCGTCCTGTCCACCCTGCCGGCGGCGGGGGTCGGGGCGGTGCTCGCTCTGATGCTGTTCGGCATGGAGTTCACCATCATCGCCCTGATCGGGGTCTTCCTGCTGCTGGGCATCGTCAAGAAGAACGCCATTCTGATCATCGACTTCGCCCTGGACGCCCAACGGTCGCGCGGGCTGACGGCGGTCGAAGCCGTACGCGAGGCGTCGCTGCTGCGTTTCCGGCCGATCTTGATGACGACCCTGGCCGCCGGACTTGGCGTCCTGCCCCTGGCCATCGGATTCGGCCAGGGCGCCGAACTGCGCCAACCGCTGGGCATCACCATCATCGGCGGGCTGATCGCCAGCCAGATCATGACCCTGATCACCACCCCGGTGGTCTATGTCTACCTCGACAAGCTGCGCAAGAAGACGGGCGACGAGCGCGCCCTGGCCCGCGGCATCGAAACGGAGTCCTCCCCCGCATGAGAGCCTACGCCCCCCTTCTGTTGACGGCCGCCCTGATGGCCTCGGCCTGCGCCGTCGGTCCTGACTATGGTGTTCCCACCACCCCCGTCGTCACCGCCTTCAAGGCTCCTGAGGGCTGGCGGACGGCCCAGCCGTCGGATGCTCTGGACCGGGGCGACTGGTGGACCCTGTTCGGCGACGAGACCCTGAACGCCCTGGCCGCGCGCGCCGAGACGGCGAACCAGACGATCGCCGCCGCTGAAGCCGCCTATCGCCAGGCCCGGGCCGCCACGCGCGAAACACGCGCCGGCCTGTTCCCCACCGTCGATCTGGACGGATCGGGCACGACCTCGGGCGGGGGATCGACGGCCGAAAGCGACGCTTATAAGGTCGGCATAGGCGCGACGTGGGAGCCGGACTTCTGGGGACGTATCCGCCGATCGGTCGAGGCGAACGACGCCTCGGCCCAGGCCAGCGCGGCCGATCTGGCCAGCGCCCATCTGTCGATCCAGGGGGAGTTGGCGGTCAACTATCTGAACCTGCGCGAAGCCGACGCCGAGGTCGCCCTGCTGGACCAGACCCTGACCGGTTACCAACGCGCGCTTGAGATTACCCGCAACCGCTACGAAGCCGGCATCGCCCCGCGCACCGACGTGCTTCAGGCCGAGACCACCCTGGCCAACGCCCGTTCAGAGCGGATCGGGCTGGAGCGCACCCGCACCACCTACGAGAACGCCATCGCCGTCCTGGTGGGCGAGCCGGCCAGCACCTTCACCCTGGCCGCCGCCGACTGGAGCCCGACCGTGCCGGACGTGCCGGTCGGCCTGCCCTCGACCCTGTTGGAGCGCCGGCCCGACATCGCCTCGGCCGAGCGCGCCGTCGCCGCCGCCAACGCCCAGATCGGGGTGCAGCAGGCGGCCTTCTTCCCGACCCTGTCCCTGACCGGCTCCTCCACCCAGAACGCCTCCAGCCTGGGCGATCTGTTCGCGAGTTCCGCCAATGTCTGGTCGCTGGGTCTCGGCCTGGCTGAAACCCTGTTTGACGCGGGTGCGCGCGGAGCGGCGGTGGAGCAGGTGAGGGCGTCTTATGATTCCTCGGTCGCCGCCTACCGCCTGGCGGTGCTGGAAGCCTTCCAGGATGTCGAGGACCAGCTGACCGCCACCGACGTGCTGCGCCGCCAGTATGCCGAGCTGGAGACAGCCTCGCGCGCCGCCGACCAGACGGAGGCCATGATCCTGAACCAGTACCGCGCCGGCACGGTCGCCTATACCGACGTGGTTACGGCCCAGGCGTCGGCGCTCAGCGCCCGCCGCGCCCTGTTGCAAGGCGCCGTAGACCGTCAGACGACGGCCGTCGCCCTGGTCCAGGCCATAGGCGGCGGTTGGCGCTGATGCGCGCTGGACGAAGCGGGCGAGTGTTTCTATGATCGGGGCCAGCCGTCGGGTCTTTTCTGCGGTGATTTTCGCGTGGGTTTGACGACGTGCTGAACAAGATTTTCGCCTGGTGGAACGGGGCCACGATCGGCACCCTCTTCACGATCGCCAAGCGTGGCCGCTACGTCGGGACCGACGAGGTCGGCAACAAATATTACGAGGCCAAGGACAACTCGAGCTACGACGGCCGCAAGCGCCGCTGGGTCGTGTACGAAGGCTATGCCGAAGCCTCTAAGGTCTCGGCCGATTGGCACGGCTGGCTGCGCTACACCTTCGACCTGCCGCCGACCGAGGAGCCGCTGCCGCGTCGCGCCTGGGAAAAGGACCACCTGCCCAATTTCACCGGCACGCCCATGGCGTGGCGCCCGCAGGGTTCGCTGGCCGCCGAGGCCAAGCGTCCCGCCGCGACCGGCGACTATCAGGCCTGGACGCCCGAGTGAGACCGAATCGGCTCCTGCTGGGCGGAGCGGCGGTCGCTGCGGTGCTGAGCGCCGGAGCCGTGACCGCCAGCGTCCTTCAGGATTCGCCGCGTGACGCCCGCCCGGTGCAGGAGACGTCTGCGCCCGCCGTTCCCGCTGAGGCGCCGCCCGCCGGCGCTCCGGCGCCTGGATCGCCGGTGGTCGTGACCCCGCCGCCGTCCATCGTGATCGCCGAGGACGCCGCCGTCGCCGAAAAGGCCGAGGAAGAGGCTGAAGCCGAGACGCCTGTGGTCGAAAAGGCCATCGAACAGCCGGCCACCCCCGCCCGCCGCCAACGGCGCAAATTCGCGGTCATCCAGGCCATCGACAAGACCACCGCCGAGACCATGAAGTTCGAGGTCGAGGTCGGCGGCCGTCCTGTGCGTTTCAACCGCAACCTGATCTTCAGCGTCCGCGCCTGCGAGGTCAGCACGCCGGACGAACTGACCGAGGACGCCATCGCCTATGTCGACGTCTCGCTCCAGTCGCGCGGCGTGAACCAGCCGGCGGATCCGCGGCAGCTGTTCCGGGGCTGGATGTTCGCCTCGTCCCCGGCCGTCAGTGGCCTGCAAAGCCCCAACTACGACGCCTGGGTGGTGGGCTGTAAGAACTGAGCGCGAGGAGGCCGGAATGAACCGCTTGATGCGACGGATCCCACCGGAGCGCTTATTTTTGCGGCGATCTTAGGCTGTGAGACTGATGCTGCACGTAGGTCTGGCGCTGTGGCGGCTTTTGTAGCCGGCGCTGCCGGAGCTGGGGCGCAGTTAATGAGATTTCCGGGGGCATTGGTAGGTGCCGCGATAACTAATAATCCGGGCGCGACTAGCTCCGTGGAAGTGGGCTGTAGAGGGAGTGCAGCGGCCACTCCTGCAACTACAAAGCCAATGACGGACAGCGCCTTCTTAAAGGGGCGTAGCGGAATTTGAACCTTGTATGGGACGTCAGGTCAAGCGATGCTGTTAGCTATGAAGGGTTATCTAATTTTCATAGCTAGAACTATAAGATTTACATTGCCTTTACTTGGATTGAGTCTCATAGTTTCTGCAATATCGCTATGTTCATATAAAATGGGTTGGGCGGAGTCGCCGTATCCAGGATTTTGGATATTGCTTTGGTGGGCAATAAAGTGGTGGTTATTTGTAGTTGCCGTTTTTCTTGTTGGGGGGAATGTTGTTTATTTCTCTTCAATGTCCAGTAAGAATCAAAAATGATTAGTGCATCGTGAGTTTTGACGTCAATTGACGTGAGGGGATTGATTGTTTGGGCTGTCAGGTTACGGGCGTCTGCCGTAACTTGCCCTGCACGCCGAGATATCAGGTGCTCGCGGCCGTCGAAGCCGCCCCGGCGCCAGCACGCAAGCGTCGGAGGGTAGGCCGCTCGGACCAGCGCTGCTGGCGTCAGGCCGCAATGCGCTAGACTAGAGGGGGCTGACCGGGGCCGATTGAAGCGCCCAGTCCACGGCTTCGGCCCCGGTCATCGGCGCCGTCAGAGCCGTCTCGTCCACCGCCTGCTTCAACGCGGGCTTCAGCCGCCTCAGATAGGCCGCCTGGGGCGTCTCCACCGCGCCGAACTGGCTGAGATGTTCGGTCAGGAACTGGGCGTCCAGCAGGGTCCAGCCGCCCTTGAGCAACCGCGCGACCAGATGGACTAGCGCCACCTTGGAGGCGTCGCGTTCGCGGCTGAACATGCTCTCGCCGAAGAAGGCCCCGCCC
Organism: Brevundimonas sp. SL130; assembly: GCF_026625805.1. Lineage (NCBI taxonomy): Bacteria > Pseudomonadati > Pseudomonadota > Alphaproteobacteria > Caulobacterales > Caulobacteraceae > Brevundimonas > Brevundimonas sp. SL130. Next base: position 2,528,866 of record NZ_CP113064.1, on the reverse strand, counting down.
AGGGATACGCCGTACAGGCCGCCGATTAGCCGTTCGTCCTTCCAGCACTCAACCGAATGGACGTAGCCCTGGGCGAAAAGGGCGGCGTACAGGCGGCGGATCGGGGCGTTGATCCAGGTGTCCTCGCGCTCGGGCCCTTGCGCCGCCGCGCAGCCGTCCAGCACGGCCTCGAAGGCGGTGTCGACCCGCACCTCGAACGGTTCGCCGCGCACGGTGCGGCGCAGACGGGTGGGGATGTGGAAGGCGTCCAAGGGGATGACGCCCCTCTGCTCGGGCTCGATGATGAAGACGCGCGGATCGTCGCGCGACTCGGCCATCGGGAACACGCCCCTGGCGTAGCACCCCAGCAGATCCTCCGGACCGAACCCGCCGAACGGGCCGCCGGCGCTGAAGTCGGGGTCGTTCATGGAACGGGGCGGATCTGGTCGGCGGTCACGCGATTGGCGGGGAGGCGCCCAGCCTCGATCTCAGCCAGGCCCGACAGGGTCGTCACGGCGATGGCCGTCAGCGCCTCTTCGGTCAGAAAGGCCTGGTGGCCGGTGACCAGGACGTTCGGGAAGGTCAGCAGGCGCTGGAACACGTCGTCCTGAATGATCTCGTTCGACAGGTCCTCGAAGAACAGGTCGCCTTCTTGTTCGTAGACGTCCAGGGCGACGCCGCCCACACGATGGCTCTTCAACGCGTCGATCAGGGCCTGGGTGTCGATCAGGGCGCCCCGGCTGGTGTTGACGATCATCACCCGCGGCCGCGCCGCCGCCAGGGTCGGGCCGTCGATCAGGTGGCGCGTATCGGGCGTCAGCGGACAGTGCAGGCTGATGATGTCGGACTGGCGCAGCAGGGTCTCGCGATCCACGTAGCGGACGCCGATCTGGGTCAGGGCGGCGTCCTCGACCACATCATGGGCCAGAACCTCGCAGCCGAAACCCAGTTTCAGCGCCCGCGCGACCAGGGCGCCGATGCGGCCCGTGCCGACGATGCCGGCGGTCCGCCCCGACAGGTTGCGGCCGATCAGGCCGTCCAGGGCGAAGTTGTTCTCGCGCACCCGGGCCGAGGCGCGGGGGATGTTGCGGTTCATCGCCAGCAGCAGGCCCAGGGTGAACTCGGCGACCGCTTCGGGCGAATAGGCGGGCACGCGGATGACGGTCAGGCCCAGGCTTTCGGCGGTGCGCAGATCGACATTGTTGTAGCCGGCGCAGCGCAGGGCCACGGCGCGCACCCCGCCTTGCGCCAGTCGGGTCAGGGCGGGGGCGTCCAGCCGGTCGTTGACGAAGACGCAGACGGCGTCGAAACCGTCGGCCAGCGGCGCGGTGGTCTCGTCAAGCCGCGCCTCGAACCAGCTCAGGTCGTGGCCGAACTCGGCGTTGGCCAGGTCGAGGAACCGGCGGTCATAGGCCTTGGTCGCAAACACCGCGATACGCATGGGCCGGTTCCTCTGATCACGCTAGGTTCAGGCGTCGCCCTTCTGACGGGCGGCCCACTTCTCCAGCCAGTGGATGTCATAGTCGCCGGACAGGATGTCGGGCTCCTGCAACAGTTTCTGGAACAGGGGGATGGTGGTGTCGACGCCGCCGATGACGATCTCGTTCAGCGAGCGCTTCAGGCGCGCAATGGCCTCTTCGCGGTCGCGGCCGTGCACGATCAGCTTGCCGATCAGGCTGTCATAATAGGGCGGGATCGAATAGCCAGCGTAGATGGCGCTATCCAGACGCACGCCCAGGCCGCCGGGGGCGTGGAAGTCGGTGATCTTGCCCGGCGAGGGGGTGAAGGTCTCGGGGTTCTCGGCGTTGATCCGCACCTCGATGGCGTGGCCTTCGAAGCTGATGTCCTCCTGGGTGAAGGACAGGGGCAGGCCGGCGGCGATGCGGACCTGTTCGCGGACCAGGTCGACGCCGGTGATCATTTCCGTAACCGGATGCTCGACTTGCAGACGGGTGTTCATCTCGATGAAGAAGAACTCGCCGTCCTCCCACAGGAACTCGATGGTGCCGACGCCCAGATAGCCGATGGCGGCGATGGCCTTGTTGACCGTCTCGCCGATCTTCTTGCGACCCTCGGCCGACAGGGCGGGCGAGGGGGCCTCTTCCAGCACCTTCTGGTGACGGCGTTGCAGCGAGCAGTCGCGTTCGCCCAGGTGCACGACATTGCCATGGCTGTCGGCGATGACCTGGATCTCGATGTGGCGCGGCTTCTGGAGATAGCGCTCCATATAGACGGCGCCGTTGCCGAAGGCGGCCTTGGCCTCGGACTGGGCGGTCTGCACCGCCTCGACCAGATCATCAGCCGTCAGGGCCACCTTCATGCCGCGTCCGCCGCCGCCCGCCGCCGCCTTGACGATCAGGGGGAAGCCGATGGTCTTGGAGGCCTCGATCGCCGCCTCGACGGTCTCGACCTCGCCCTTGGAGCCGGGGACCACCGGGATGCCGGCGTCCATGACGGTCTGTTTGGCGCTGATCTTGTCGCCCATGACCCGGATATGTTCGGGCTTGGGACCGATGAAGGTCATGCCATGGGCTTCGACGATCTCGGCGAAGCGGGCGTTCTCGGACAGGAAGCCATAGCCGGGGTGGATCGCCTGGGCGCCGGTGATCTCGGCCGCCGCGATGATCGAGGGGATGTTCAGATACGACTTGGCCGCCGAGGCGGGGCCGATGCAGACGCTCTCGTCCGCCAGCCGCACCCACATGGCGCCGCGGTCGGCTTCCGAGTGCACGGCGACGGTGGAGATGCCCATCTCCTTGCACGCGCGGTGGATGCGCAGCGCGATCTCGCCGCGGTTGGCGATCAGGACTTTCGTGAACATGGCTTAGCCCTCGAGCAGGACGAGGGGCTCGCCGTATTCGACCGGCTGGGCGTCGCCGACCAGGATCTCGACCACGACGCCGTCGCGCGGGGCCTGGATCGGGTTCATGGTCTTCATGGCCTCGACGATCAGCAGGGTCTGGCCCTTCTTGACCTTGTCGCCGGCCTGGATGAAGGGCGCGGCCTCGGGCGAGGCCTGCAGATAGGCGGTGCCGACCATCGGCGACTTCACCTCTTCGCCGGCGCGGGCGACGATGGTGGCCGGGTCCGACGGCATGGAGACCGGAGCGGCGGCGGCGACGGGCGCAGCGGCCGGCGCCGGGGCGGCGGCGTACTGGACCGGGGCGGCGTGCATGGTGATTTCGCGGGCCACGCGGATGCGCAGCTCGCCGCGCTCGACCTCGACCTCGGTCAGGTCGGTTTCGTTCAGGATCTCGGCCAGCTGGCGAACCAGGGCGGCGTCGATCTCGGCGTGTTTCTTGTCATCGGCCATTGGGGTGCGCCTTTGTCTTTCGTCTTGGAATGCGAACGGGTCGGCCCTCAGGCGCGTTCCCGAACCTTGGTGAGGGCCGCCTGGACGGCCAGTTCATAGCCGGCCGCGCCGAAGCCGGCGATGACGCCGGTCGCCGCGGACGACACATAGGAGTGGTGGCGAAACGCCTCGCGCGCCGCCGGATTGGACAGATGAAGCTCGATCACCGGTATTGTCAGGGTCTTCAAGGCGTCGTGCAGGGCGACCGAGGTGTGGCCATAGGCCGCCGGATTGATGATCAGGGCCTGCGCCTTTTCACGCGCCTCCTGGATCCAGTCGACCAGCACGCCTTCATGGTTGGTCTGGCGGAACACGATCTGCGCCTCGCCCGCCGCCGTCACGCAGCGCTGCTCGATGTCCGCCAGAGTGTCGCGGCCATAGGTCTCCGGCTCCCGCACCCCGAGCAGGTTCAGGTTGGGGCCGTTCAGCACATAGATGACGGACGTGTCGGACATCGGTTCTCGAATCGAGGCTCCGGAATCGGGCGACCTCTGACGGTTCAGGGCCGGCCTTGTAGCTTAGGCGCGGCGCGGGTCAAAGCGCAGCGTCGAAACGGCTTGACCTAACGTCATCCGCGCGGGCGTCAACGGCTTTCCCGTCGCAGGGGGCGAGAAGGCGGGGAAAAGGGGTGAGATCATGAGGCGCTGAGGACGACGGCGCCCCATGCCCTCCGCGCCGAAACGCGCTATGACACGCCGCAGAGAACATCGAGGCAGACGGTTTGCATATTCAAGTCAACGGCGATCCACGCGAGGTCTATGCGACGACCGTGACGGAGCTGGTCCAGGAACTGGCGCTGGACCCCCGCAAGGTGGCGGTCGAGCGCAATCTGGAGATCGTGCCCCGGTCGCTCTACGCCGTCACCGCCCTGGCCGAGGGGGACCGGATCGAACTGGTCCAATTCGTCGGCGGCGGGTGATCCCGATCAAAAGCAGCAACGGCGCTTTCCCTTGTGGCCAGGGAGGACTAGGTCACCACCCATGACCGATACAGCCCCCGAAACCTGGTCCGTCGCCGGCCGCACCTTTACCTCCCGCCTGATCGTGGGCACCGGCAAATACGCCGACTACGCCCAGAACGCCGCCGCCGCCGAGGCGGCGGGGGCCGAGATCGTGACCGTGGCCGTGCGCCGGGTGAACCTGACCGATCCGAACCAGCCGATGCTGGTCGACTATGTGAAGCCCGACCGGTTCACCTTCCTGCCCAACACCGCCGGCTGTTTCACTGGCGAGGACGCGGTGCGCACCCTGCGCCTGGCGCGCGAGGCGGGGGGCTGGAGCCTGGTCAAGCTGGAGGTCCTGTCCAACACCGCCCACCTGTATCCCGACATGATCGAGACCCTGCGGGCGCTGGACCTGCTGATAAAGGACGGGTTCGACGTGATGGTCTATTGCACCGACGACGTGGTCATGGCCAAGCGTCTGGAAGACGCCGGCGCCGCCGCCATCATGCCGGCCGCCGCCCCGATCGGCTCAGGCCTGGGCATCCAGAACGAGGTCAATGTCCGCCTGATCGTCGAACAGGCCAAGGTGCCGGTTCTGGTGGACGCCGGGGTGGGCACGGCCTCTGATGCGACCCGGGCGATGGAGCTGGGCTGCGACGCCGTGCTGATGAACACCGCCATCGCCGCGGCCAAGGATCCGATCCGCATGGCGCGGGCGATGAAGCACGCCGTCATCGCCGGCCGCGACGCCTATCTGGCGGGCCGGATGCCCAAGCGGATGTACGCCGACCCCTCGTCGCCGCTGGCAGGATTGATCTGAGCCTTACTGTCTCCCTCTCCCGCCGGGAGAGGGCTTGAGCGCACGGCGGCGCAGCCGTCGTTCTGGCGCGAAAGGGTGAGGGGCAAGGTGGTGCGAACTGGCCCACCGGCGGACCCCTCATCCGGCCCTTCGGGCCACCTTCTCCCGCCGGGAGAAGGAAAGTCGGTGGCCCCCATCGCGCACAATGACGCTGGTTCCGTCCCAGGGTTTTCAACCGCTTGCCCGTTTCTCGCGCCGCCTTTCCCACCAGGGTTCGCCGCGCCTGTAAAATGCGTCCATGACCCACGGCGACGCACTCTCAATCCCTATCAGCCACCTGGCGCTTTTGGCGCCTTTGGCGCCTTGTCACCCTGTTTTCGTGCCAGCGCCAAACCCTCACCAATCCAGCGCCGCCTCGCCCCTCAGGATCGCCTCGGCCTCGGGCGTGTGTTTCGCGCCCGTGCGGTCGTGCAGGACCAGCGGCGGGAGCAGGCGCAGGGGCGCCTTGCCGGTCTTGATCGCCTGGACCAGCACCCGCTTGGCCGGTTGGTCGGCGAAGGGTTGCACCGGGCGGATGGCGAAGGAGCCGGCCTTTTCGCCCAGCAGGGCCAGCAGGTCCGCCAGCCGGTCGGCCCGGTGGATGATCACGACCCGCCCCCCCTCCCGCACCGCTTTCAGCAGCAGGCCGGTCCAGGCGGCCAGGCCGTCGTCGGCCATCCAGGCGCCCTGTTTGCCCGGCGCGGGTGCGCGCAGGGCGCCGGGGTCGTCGAAGAAGGGCGGATTCGACACGGCCCAGTCGAACGGCGTCAGGTCCAGGGCGCGAAACCCCGCCGCCACATCGCCGTCGATGATGGTGGTGCGATCCCCAAACCCGTTCAGCCCCGCATTCTCGCGCGCCAGATCGGCGGCGAGCGAATCACGCTCCAGCCCCGTCAGCGACGTCCCGTCATGACGGGCGGCGATCTGCATCAGCACGGCGCCGGCGCCGCAGCCCGCCTCGAACAGCCGCTCGCCCGACCTGGGCGCGACAGCGGCGGCCAGCAGGGCCGCGTCCATGCCGGCGCGATAGCCGCGCGCGGGTTGCCGCAGCCGCACGCGGCCGTTCAGCAGGGCGTTCTCCACGACATCCGGCGTGGCGGGGACGCTGTCCAAACCTCAATCTCCTTGACCCTCCGGGGGTCGATCACCATTGTGCGCGCCATCGCGATCCGGCAAGCGGACGCGGTCGGAATTGCCTGCGCGGCCGATGCCGCGCAACGTGTGAAAGAGTATCCCTTGGACGCTGTCCTCGCCGCCGCTCCCCGCCCGCAGGGGGATGTGAACGCCCTCGTCCGGCTGGCCGGATCCGACATGACCGAGGTGGATGCGTTGATCATCGACCGGATGCAATCCGATGTGCCGATCATCCCCAAACTGGCCGAACACCTGGTCTCGGCCGGGGGCAAGCGGTTGCGGCCCCTGCTGACGGTCGCCGCCGCAAGGGCGGCGGGCGCGCAGGGCGACATCCTGTCGCCGAAGAAACTGGCCGCCGCGGTCGAGTTCATCCACACCGCCACCCTGCTGCACGACGACATCGTCGACGCCTCCGAGCTGCGGCGCGGCAAGGTGGCGGCCCATCTGATCTGGGGCGCGCCCACCAGTGTCCTGGTCGGCGACTTCCTGTTCGCCCGCGCCTTCGAACTGATGGTCGAGACCGATTCGATGCGGGCCCTGGGCATTCTGGCCCAGGCGTCGCGGGTGATTTCGGAGGGCGAGGTGCTGCAACTGACCCGCGCCCATGATCTGAACCTGGATCAGGCCACCTATCTGCAGATCATCTCGGCCAAGACCGCTGAACTGTTCGCCGCCGCCGCCGAGGCGGGGGCCGTGGGCGCCGGGGCCGATGCGGCTGCGACCCAGGCGCTGCGCGACTACGGCATGGCCCTGGGCATCGCCTTCCAGCTGGCCGACGACGCCCTGGACTATGGCGCGACCGCCGAGGCCCTGGGCAAGAACGCCGGCGACGACTTCAACGAGGGCAAGGCCACCCTGCCGCTGCTGCTGGCCGTGGCCCGCACCCGGGGCCGCGAGGACGATTTCTGGGAGCGGACCGTGACCAAGGGCGAACGCACGCCCGAGGATTTCGCTCGCGCCCGCGAGCTGGTCGTCGGTTCCGGCGCCATCGGCGCGACCCTGGATCTGGCCGGCGACTATGCCGATCAGGCCAAGGCGGCCCTGGCCGTCCTGCCCGCATCGGACTGGCGCGCGGCCCTGGAAGACCTGGCCGATTTCGCCGTTTCGCGTGCCGCCTGAACCAGTGAATGAACCCGATCCGGCGGCGGTGGCGGGAACCCTGGACGCCCAGGTTCGCGCCGCCGATCTGGACCGCTGGCTGTCCAGCCGCCTGGTCGCCGACGACCGCGCCCGCGCCGATCTGATCACGCTCTACGCCTTCGAGGCCGAGCTGATGTCGATCCCGACGCGCGTGACCCAGCCCCTGCTGGCCGAGATGCGCTACACTTGGTGGGCCGAGCAGTTGGACGGGGTCTTCGCCGGGATCCCCCGCAAGGGCCATCCTGTGCTGGAGGCCCTGACCGACCTGGTCGCCCGCCACGCCCTGAACCGCGCGCCCCTCGACGCCCTGATCGAGGCCCATATCGGCCGGGTCCACGGCGAGCCCCACGACCTGGACGCCTTCTACGTCGGCCCGATGCAGGCGGCGGTCCATGTGCTGGCCGGTCCGGGCCACGCGGACAAGGTGGTTGAGGCGGGCCGGGTGCGTGGGCTTGGACAGGTGGGGCGCGCGGACGAGGCGAGGGCGGGGCGCAAGGCGGCGAACGCGGCGTTGAAGGGCCTGCCCCCAGCGGCGTTTCCGGCTGTGGCCTCGGCGACCTTGATACGTGCGGATGAGCCCGAACCGGTCAAACGCCTCCGCTTGATCTGGGCCAGTCTGCGCGGGCGGGTTTAGGCCGCTCTCCACACGCAACACCTGGGACCCATACCCTCGGTCTGGAAGCGGGACGTCGCCGCCGCCGGGGTATGGATCCTAGGATGACGAGACACATCCGCGCCGTCTTACGCCGCCTGGTTCGACCCTTCCGGCGCGGTCCAGCGCAGCACCGGCGAGCGGGCGGCGCGGGTCTCGTCCAGGCGTTTCAGCGGGGCGTGGAAGGGCGCGCCCTTGAAGCGATCGACGTCGCCGGCCTTCGCGGCCTCGGCCAGCAGGCGCATCGCGTGGATGAAGCGGTCCAGCTCGGCCTTCGACTCGGTCTCGGTCGGCTCGATCAGCATGGCCCCGTGGACGACCAGGGGGAAATACATGGTCATCGGGTGGAAGCCCTCGTCGATCATCGCCTTGGCGAAGTCCAGCGTGGTGATGTCCGTGCCCTTCAGCCACTCGTCGTCGAACAGGGCCTCGTGCATGCAGGGGCCGTCTGGGAAGGCCGCCGACATCAGGTCCGACAGGCGGGCCTTGATGTAGTTGGCGTTCAGCACCGCATCCTCGGCCACCTGACGCAGGCCGTCGGCGCCGTGGCTCATCATGTAGGACAGGGCGCGCACATACATGCCCATCTGGCCCTGGAAGGCGCACAGACGGCCAAAGGCCTGCTCGGCATCGTCTTCCTCGCGCTCGATCAGGCGGTAGCCGTTGTCGTCGTGCACGACCCAGGGCGCCGGCGCGAAGGGCGCCAGGGCCTCCGACAGCACCACCGGACCCGCGCCCGGACCACCGCCGCCGTGCGGCGTCGAGAAGGTCTTGTGGAGGTTGATGTGCATCGCATCCACGCCCAGGTCGCCCGGACGAACCCGGCCGACGATGGCGTTGAAGTTGGCCCCGTCGCAGTAGAAGTAGGCGCCGGCCGCGTGCGTCAGGCGGCTGATCTCCAGGATGTCGCGCTCGAACAGGCCGCAGGTGTTGGGGTTGGTCACCATGATGGCGGCCACGTCGTCGCCCAGCTTCGACGCCAGGTCGGCCACGTCCACGCGGCCGTCCTCGGTCTGGGCGACCTCGACGACGGTGTAGCCGACGAAGGCGGCGGTGGCCGGGTTGGTGCCGTGGGCGCTGGTGGGCACCAGCACCTTGCGGCGCTTCTCATGCTGGCCCGAGGCCTCGTGGGCGGCGCGGATGGCCATCAGGCCGCACAGTTCGCCGTGCGCGCCCGCCTTGGGCGACAGGGCGACGGCGGGCATGCCGGTCAGGGTCTTCAGCCAGTGGGCCAGCGTATCCATCAGCTCCAGCGCGCCCTGCACCGTCGAGATCGGCTGCAGCGGGTGGATGTCCGAGAAGCCGGCCAGGCGCGCCATCTTCTCGTTCAGGCGCGGGTTATGCTTCATCGTGCACGAGCCCAGCGGATAGATGGCCAGGTCGATGGCGTGGTTCTTCTGGCTCAGCCGCACATAGTGGCGCATGGCCTCGGGCTCCGACAGACCGGGCAGGCCGATCGGATCCTTGCGGACCAGGTCGCCCAGGTCGGAGCCGTCCGTCTTGGGTTCCGGCAGATCGACGCCGGTCTTGCCCCAGCCGTCGCCCTCGAAGATCAGGGCTTCGTTCTGCAACAGGCCGCGGCCGCCGGTCAGGGTGGCGGGCTTGGTTTGGACTTGGTTCGGGGCGGTCGGGCGGCCGACAGTGTTCATGGTGCTCATGGTCAGTATCCCTTAGGCGCCGAGGACTTGGGTAAGCGCTTTGGCCAGGATCTGGATGTCCACATCCAGGGTGGTCTCGGTCGCGGCGACCAGCAGGACGTCATCCATCCCCGCATCGGGCGCCAGACGGCTGTAGGGCACGCCGGCCAGCAGATGATGCCCGGCAAGCGTATCCACGACCTCGGCCGCATTCTTGGGCAGGCGCACCGCGAACTCATTGAAGAAGCGGTCAGTCAGGATCTCGACGCCCGGAATGGCCGCCAGGGCGTCGCGCGTGGCCACGGCCTTCTCGTGGTTCAGCAGGGCCAGTTTGCGCAGCCCCGTCTCGCCCAGCAGGCTCATGTGGATGGTGAAGGCCAGGGTGCAGAGGCCGGAATTGGTGCAGATGTTCGACGTCGCCTTGTCGCGGCGGATATGCTGCTCGCGTGTGGACAGGGTCAGGACAAAGCCGCGCTCGCCGTCGGCGTCCACGGTCTCCCCCGTCAGGCGGCCGGGCATCTGGCGGATCAGCTTTTCGCGGGTGGCGAACAGGCCGACATAGGGACCGCCGAAGTTCAGGGCGTTGCCGATCGACTGGCCCTCGGCCGCGACGATGTCCGCGCCCATCTCGCCGGGCGACTTGAGCAGGCCCATGGACACGGCTTCTGTGACCACGACGATCAGCAGGGCGCCGGCGGCGTGCGCGGCCTCGGCGATCTTGGTGACATCCGTCGCCGTGCCGAAGACGTTCGGGGTCTGGACGACGACGCAGGCGGTGTCCGGACCGATCTGGTCGATCACGGCGGCCTCGGCGTCGAAGGCCGGGGCCAGAACCTGGGTCTCGACGCCGACGGCGTGGACCACGGTCTCGGTCGCCTTGACGTAGTGGGGGTGGACGCCGCCCGAGATCACCGCCTTGTTGCGGCGGGTCACGCGGGTCGCCATCAGCACGCCCTCGGCCATGGCGGTCGAGCCGTCATAGAGGGAGGCGTTGGCCACCGGCATGCCGGTCAGGTTCGCGACCTGGGTCTGGAACTCGTACAGGTACTGTAGGGTCCCTTGCGCGATTTCCGGCTGATAGGGGGTGTAGCTGGTCAGGAACTCCGACCGCTGAATGATGTGGTCCACCGTCGCTGGGACGTGGTGCTTATAGGCCCCTGCGCCGCAGAAGAAGGGCGTTGCGCCGGCCGTGGCGTTCTTGGCGGCCATGGCGGACAGGGCGCGTTCGACCTCCATCTCGCCGGCCACGCGGGGCAGGTCCACCGGCCCGTCCAGCCGCGCCGCCTCGGGCACGTCTACGAACAGGTCGTCGATCGATTTCGCGCCGATGGCGGCGAGCATCGCCGTGCGGTCGTCGGGCGTCAGGGGGAGATAACGCATGGTTCAGTTCACATTCCGCTTGTCATCCCGGCCGAAGCGAAGCGGAGAGCCGGGACGGGGGCTTTTAATGTTTCCGTCCCGGTCGGCCTGAAGGGCTGAACCGGGACAACGGGAGGTCGGTCGGCGTGTGTCCCGGATGAGCTTCGCTCTTCGGGACAAGGAAAGCTGGCGCCCTGTCCGTCCCGGCTCTCCGCTTCGCTTCGGCCGGGATGACAAAGGGCGCGTCGTGAAACTCAGAGGGTCTTTAGGAACTCGTCGTAGGCGGCCCGGTCCATCAGGGCGTCCAGCTCCGCGGCGTCCGACACCTTGATCTTGGCGAACCAGCCGTCGCCTTCCGGGGCGGCGTTGACGGTTTCCGGAGCGGTCGACAGGGCGTCATTGGCCTCGACCACTTCGCCCGAGACGGGGGCGTAGACGTCGGACGCCGCCTTGACGCTCTCGACTACAGCGAAGCTGGCGCCCTTGGCGACGGTCTTGCCGACCTCAGGCACTTCCACGAACACCACGTCGCCCAGGGCGTCGGCGGCGTGTTTCGAGATGCCCACGGTGGCGATGTCGCCGTCCAGGCTGACCCACTCGTGATCCTTGGTGAACTTCATCTGTACTATCCTCGCAAGACCCGCCCGCAAGCGGCCCGATGTTTAAACTCGTCATCCTAGGCCTTGTGCCTAGGATCCAGACTCTCGGTGTCGAAAGTCGTGATCCGACGGCGGGCGTCGGTGTTTATGGACCCTAGGCACAAGGCCTAGGGTGGCGGAAAGAGAGGGCGGTCAGGCCTTCGGCTTCCGGTAATAGCGTTGCGCCACGAAGGGCATGGCGACGACTTCGGCGGCGGCGGTCTTGCCGCGCACGATGACCTTCAGGTCCGCGCCCAGCGCGGCATAGGCCGGCGGCACGAAGCCCATGGCGATGTTCTTGCCCAGGGTGGGGGAGGGGCCGCCCGAGGTGACCTTGCCGATGACGTTGCCGTCCATGTCGGCGATCTCGGCGCCTTCGCGGGCCGGGGCGCCTTCCTTGACGATCAGACCGATGCGGACGCGCGAAGGACCGTCGGCCAGTTCCTTCAGGATGCGGTCGGCGCCGTTGAAGTCCGCGCGCTCCTTGCGCGACTTGGACAGGGCGAAGGTCAGCGCCCCTTCGACCGGCGAGGTCGTCGGGTCGATGTCATGGCCGTGCAGCGGCAGGCCGGCTTCGAGCCGCAGGCTGTCGCGTGCGCCCAGGCCGATCGGCTTGACGCGGGCGTCCTCCAGGATGGTGTTCCAGATGCGCTCGGCCTGGTCGGCCGGGACCGAAATCTCATAGCCGTCTTCGCCGGTATAGCCCGAGCGCGAGACGTAGCAGTCGGCGCCGAACAGCATCAGGCGGGCGCATTCCATGAAGCCCATTTCGGCCAGGATCGGCTCGTGCGCGGCCATGACCTCGGCGGCCTCCGGTCCCTGGATGGCGATCAGGGCGCGGTCCAGCACCGTCAGCTTGGCGTCGCCTTCGAGGTTTGCGCTCCAGAAGGCGAAGTCCTTGTCCTTATTGCCGGCGTTGACGACGACGAACAGGCCGTCGTGGTCGGGGCGGCCGGCCATCAGGTCGTCGATGATGCCGCCCTTGTCGTTCAGCAGCAGGGAGTATTTCTGTTTGCCGGCCTTCAGGATTTCATAGTCGCCGGGCACGAAACGTTCGAACTGGGCGGTGGCGTCCTCGCCGGTGATCTTGCACTGGCCCATGTGCGACACGTCGAACAGGCCGGCGTGTTCGCGGGTCCAGCGGTGCTCGGCCAGGACACCCTCATACTGAACCGGCATGTCATAGCCGCCGAAGCCCACCATGCGGGCCCCCAGGGCGCGGTGCGCGGCGTTCAGAGGCGTGGTCTTCAGAGCTTGGTCGGTCATGGTTCAGGCTTTCACGGTCGCGTTTGGTGGCGGAGCTCCGCCGTCTTCGCGCCCCCGCTGTCCTGAAGCCTGAGAGATTCCGGCGACCAAATCATGTCGCCTTGCTCCGTCGGCGCGCCCTTAAAGAGCGACTTTCCAGCGTCCGTATGCTGTCGCGGTCCGTTTGCCTGAGCGTTTCCGGGGCGGTTGCGCCTTCGGCGTCGAGGCCGATTTCCCAAGCCTGGAAAACCGTCTCGAACTCTCCCGCGAGAGCAACCGACCTAAGCCACCGACTCCGGCTCCAAGTCAAGCGGTCGGGGAACAAGCGGCCCAGACCTTCGCCGCCCACGAGTTGAAACGCGCGTTCGAGACGGCGATCCTGCCGATCTGAACCTGCTCTAAACCGGCGATAGACAGGGGCGGCGGCGAGTGTTGGTCGGGAATAAGCGTCCTATACCCGGCGTATTTGGTTGAATGCTTCCCTAGCGGCATCTTGCGCTCGCGGCAGAGTGGCGCATCCTCCATTGTAACGGTCGCGACACACGACGACCGTGGGAGGAAACATATGTCACGCTATCTCACCGGCGGCGCCGTCGCCGCCCTGGTCGTCGCCGCCTGCGCCTTTGCGGGCTCGGCCTCGGCCCAGACCTACAACCGCCTGGTCGTGTTCGGCGACAGCCTGAGCGACAATGGCAATCTGTACCTGGCGTCCGGCGGCACGCAGCCGGCCTCGCCGCCTTATTATCAAGGCCGCTTTTCCAGCGGACCGGTGTTCACAGAACTGCTGGGCTTTAACGCAGTCAATTTCACCGGCTCCGTCAGCGGCAGCATCAACTACGCCTTCGGGGGCGCCCGCACCGACGCCTCGGTCGGCCCGCCGCCGGGCATGCTGACCCAGTTCGCGGCCTATACCAGCCGGGGCGGGACCTTCGGTGCCAATGACCTGGTCAGCGTCCTGGGCGGCGCCAATGACATCTTCCAGGGGCTGCCTGCCGCCGGCGCCTCCGCCAGTCCGGTAGGGGCCATCACTCCTGTGGCGACGACGGCTGCCGCCAACATCAACAGCCTGGTCAACAGCGTCGCCGGCGCGGGGGCGGGGACCATACTGGTCACCAACCTGCCGAAGCTCAGCCTGACGCCGCAATTTCGCGGCACGGCTGCGGCGCCGCTGGCCGACTATGCGGTGACGACGTTCAACTCAAGTCTGTTGACGGGTTTGAACACGACGGCCGCCGCTCGGCCCGGCAGCAACATCATCCTGATGGACCTGTTCAAGGTCAGCGACACTCTGGCCGCCAATCCCGGTCAGTTCGGTCTGACCAATGTCACCCAGGCCTGTTTCAACGGGGTGACGGTCTGCTCCAACCCGAACTCCTACTTCTATTTCGACGGTGTTCATCCGACCGCAGCCGGGCACCAGATCATCGCCCGTCTGGCGACCGACTATCTCTATTACGGCGATATCGGTTCGCAGGCGGCCTTGCAGGGCGAAACCACCTTCCGTCATCGGGAAGACGCCCTGGACGCGGCCAGCGAGGCCTTGTCCGGTCGTGAAACCTGGGAAGCGGGCGTGGCGGTCACCGCCTCGGCCATGGTCGACAGCGTGGACACGGACGCGCGGGGAGCGGTCACTGAATCGTCCAGCGACGGCTGGGGCGGTCGGATCGCACTTGAGGCCGGACCCTCGGCGAACTGGCGGTTCGGCATGGCCGGCACGGCGCGCAAGACCGATGTCGAGAGCCAGGCCCTGACGTTCAATGTCGAGAGCTTCGGCCTGGACCTGTATGGCGGCTGGCGCTCGGGCGACCTGTTCGTCAATGCGGCGGTCGGGGTGGCGCGCGACAATATCGACGACATCGAACGCACCACCAGCCTGGCCCCCATCGTCCACACGGCTGAGACGCGCGCCCTCAGCAGCGGCGCGCGACTGCAGGGCGGCATGTGGTTCGACATGGGGGGCGTGGCCCTATCGCCCCGCGCCGCCGTGACCTGGGCCACCAGCGACGTCGACGGCTATTGGGAGCAGGGCGTCGCCGCCCAGTACGAGTACGAAGACCGCGAGATGAAGGCGATCAACGGCGAGGTTGCTCTGCGGGCCGAGGCGGAGATAGGCGGGTTCGGCCTGTTCGCCGAGGGCGGCTATCGCGACGCGCTGGACGACAGTTCCGATCCGGTGCGCGTCGGGATCTACAACAATCCCGCGCAGGTTCTGGAGCGGGAGGTCGAGGATCCGTTCGGCGGCCAGTTCATGGCCTCGGCCGGAGTTGAGGGTTCACTGGGCCCGGTCAAGGTGACGATCGCCTATCGCGGTCGCTACGGCGAACATGCCGACAGCCATATGGGCGGCATTCAGCTGCGGCTGCCCCTGTAAGACGGCAGGCGGGGAAGGGGCCTCAGCGCCCCTTCTTTCGCACCCACATGGCGGCGTCGGCCTCGGTCAGCCAGATTTCGGGGTCGGTATGGCCGTCCCAGGCGCGGACGCCGAACGAGCCGCCCAGAGGGGTCTGCTGGCCGTTCCAGACAAAGCCTTCGGTCTTCAGCGCCTCGGCCAGCTGACCCGCCTTGGCCCGGCCTTCCTCGACGCCGGCGTTCAGCATTAGCAAGGCGAACTCGTCGCCGCCCAGCCGACCCACGGCGTCCGATTCGCGCAAATGCCCCAGCATCATCCGTGCCACGGCCACCAGGGCGGCGTCGCCAGCCGCATGGCCCAGACGGTCGTTGACACCCTTGAACCCATCCATGTCGAGGTACAGCAGCACCGCCGGCACGTCGTGCCGCTGGCAATAGGCCATGGTCCGCTGAAGCGCCGCGATGAAGCCGCGCCGGTTCAGGGCCGGGGTCAGGACGTCGTGATCCGCCGCCGCCTCGGCCGCAGCGGCGCGCTGTTTCCAGTCGTCCAGCTCGGCGCGCAGGCGCGCGATCTCGGCGGTCAGGTCGTGTTCGGCCACGTCGGTCACGGCGCAGGCAAGCTCCGGCGGCGCGACTCAACCGGACGCGCGATAGGGCGATGTTAGAGGGTGAACGCCCCGGATTGAAGGCTGCGCCGTATGGAATCCGGTCTGGTCGGTTGCGGGCGTGCGCCGGGTGCTGTAACGGGCGGCCTTTCCGCGAGGGGCCTTGAAGATATGGCGACTTCCGCAACGCCGGTGGCGATCATCATGGGCAGTCGTTCGGACTGGCCGACTATGAAGCTGGCTGCCGACAAACTGGATCAATTGGGCGTCGCCTGGACGGCCAAGGTCGTCAGCGCGCACCGCACCCCCCAGCGACTGGTCGAGTTCTCGACTGGCGCCAAGGCGGCGGGCTTTAAGGTCATCATCGCCGGGGCCGGGGGCGCCGCCCACCTGCCGGGCATGGCCGCCTCCATGACCGAACTGCCGGTGCTGGGCGTGCCGGTTCAGTCCAAGGCCCTGAAGGGCATGGATAGTCTGTTGTCCATCGTGCAGATGCCGGCTGGGGTTCCAGTCGCGACCCTGGCCATCGGCGAGGCGGGCGCCGCCAACGCCGGCATACTGGCCGCGCAGATCCTGGCTCTGTCGGACGAGGCTCTGGCGGAGCGGCTGGCCGCTTTCCGCGCCGCCCAGACGGATTCTGTCGCCGAAACCGTCGAGGACTGAGTGCCCACGCTTCCGCTTCCCCCCGGTTCGACCCTCGGCATCCTCGGCGGAGGCCAATTGGGCCGGATGCTGAGCCAGGCTGCGGCGAGGCTGGGTTTCGACGTCGTCATCCTGGATCCGGAGCCCAACAGCCCGGCGGGACGGGTCTCCACCGCCCAGATCGTCGCCGCCTATGACGACCCCGAGGCCCTGACGGCCCTGGGCCGGGCCGCCGATGTCGTGACCTTCGAATTCGAGAATGTGCCCGCCGCCTCCATCGAACGCCTGGCCGAGGCCGGCGCCCTGGTCGCGCCCGGACCGACGGCCCTGCGCGTGTCGCAGGACCGGGTGGATGAGAAGACCTTTCTGAACGCGGTGGGCGCCCCGACGGTCGCCTTCGCCGTGGTCGATACGCTGGACGACCTGGTAGTGGGGCTGACGGAACTGGGCCTGCCCGCCCTGCTGAAGACCCGCCGCGAAGGCTATGACGGCAAGGGTCAGGTCTGGATCCACACCATCGAGGACGCGCCCGCCGCCCTGGAAAGCCTGGGCGGCCGTCCGGCGATTCTGGAGGCTAAGGCGACCTTCGTGCGCGAACTGTCGGTCATCGCCGCGCGCGACTGGGACGGCCATATGGCGGTCTATCCGCTCGGCGAGAACCGGCACGAGGGTGGGGTGCTTCGCACCACCCTGGCCCCGGCCACGGTGGACGAGAAGACCCAGGTCCGCGCGCGCGCCATCGCCGAGGCGATCCTGGACGGGCTGGACTATGTCGGCGTCGTGGGGGTGGAGCTGTTCGAGATTCCCGTAGCGGGGGGCGACGACGTGCTTCTGGTCAACGAGATCGCGCCCCGCGTCCACAACACCGGCCACTGGACCCAGGACGGCTGCGTCTGCGACCAGTTCGAGCAACATATCCGCGCGGTCGCCGGCTGGCCCCTGGGGCCCACGGCGGCTCACGCCCGCGTCGAGATGAAGAACCTGCTGGGCGATGAGGTCGAAGAGTGGCGGGTGTTGTCGGCTAAGGCGGATGAGCGCCTGCACCTGTACGGCAAGACCGAGGCGCGGCCGGGGCGCAAGATGGCGCACGTGAATCGGGTGCTGGGCGCGCTGTGAGCCGCCGAAGGAACGTTAAGAACAGGTCCTGCTGATCTGCGTTCCACCCGCGATCGGTGTCGTAACAGCGACGCAGTCGTCCGAGTTCAACGCGGCGATACTATTGCCGACGGTCCATCCCACCAGGCCGAGCGCTATCACTGTGACCGCGATGGCCAGCAGACCGATGGCGCGAGGCTTGGATTTCGCGGCTTCCAGAACTGTGGCCTCGTTCAAACCGCCCTCCCATACCGCACGCGACTCAGGGCACCCGTCACCCTGCGGAACGGCGCCTCAAAGTCCTTGCCCGCCTTCCACTTCTCGAAGGCCATGACGTTTTCGATGCGGCGGGCGACGAAGGCTTCCGCCGCATCGCGGCCGTCGAACCAGCGCATGGTCAGGGCCGGGATAAGGATGCCCGACAGGATGGTGCGCTTCGAATAGTGGTTCCAGTCGGTCGACTCGTCGCCGGCCCAGCGCCACAGGTGATCGGCGCTCTCCCAGGCCAGTTTCAGCCCCAGGTCGGCGTTGGTCGGTAGGGCCAGGAAGGCGGCGCAGCGGCGCGTGGCTTCCAGGTCGGCGGCGCCGGCCTCCATCCGCACGGACACGGCGCGGGCGATTCGCTCGCGAATCTTCAAGGACTTGGCGTTGATGGCGCCCAGGGCTTCCAGCGCACGGGCGTCGTGACGGCGCGACATCAGGGCGGCCAGATCGCGCGCGCCGTTGGGCAGCAGCAGTTCCTCGTCGCCGCGCGACAGGCCGCAGGCCTCGCAGGCTTCGCGGACCAGACGGGCGTTCCAGCCCAGGGCGGGCGCTCGGGCGACGGCCGCGTCCAGCACGGTCTGTTCAGTCCGGTCGGCCCAGTCGTCATTCTGTGTCATGGGTCGATCATACGCCGGTCCGATCGGGGTTTCGAGCCTCGAAGAATGGTTGCGACGAACTGGCCAGGCGATCTGGACAGAAACGGGCGGCTCGTGTACTAGCGCGCCTTCATCCGAGGGCTTGGCTTTCGGACGCTGATTTTATTTGTTCGCCCGTCTCCCTCAACAGGACGCGGCGGGCGGCCAAAGGAGAGTTCAACCTGGTACAGATTTTCGTTCGCGATAATAACGTCGATCAAGCGCTGAAAGCCCTCAAGAAGAAGATGCAACGCGAAGGCAGCTTCCGTGAAATGAAGCGCCACGTGCATTACGAAAAGCCTTCGGAAAAGCGCGCCCGTCAAAAGGCCGAGGCTGTCCGTCGCGCTCGCAAGCTGGCCCGCAAGCGCGCCCAGCGTGAAGGCCTGCTGCCCGCGCCGAAGCCGCGCGTTCCGGGCGCCGGCGCCGGTAGCCGGTAAGTTCTCGCGAACTGAAGAATTCGAGGCCGTCTCCGCAAGGAGGCGGCCTTTTTCTTGGTTTGGCTCCGATCCGTGGATGCGTCGCTCGCCTTGATCCCGCCCGAAAAGCCGGGCGGTATGGCGGGATTGAAGGCTGTGCTTCCCGGATGACAATGACGACCCGCTCGATCGTGCTCGCCGCCGCCCTGGCCCTGTCGGCCTGCGGCGCCCCCACCAGTTCCAAGGCGCAGGAGGGCGAGTTCGCCCAGCCGACGCGCACGGCCCCCAGCGACGCGGCGGGGATGAAGTCCAGCTTCGCCCCCGTGGTGCGTTCGGCCGCGCCCGCCGTGGTCAATATCTCGGCGCGCAGCGTTCAGCGGGTCCAGGCCGATCCCTTCTTCCAGTTCTTCGGCGGCGGCATGCCCCAGGCGCGGGTGGCCGAGTCCGTCGGCTCTGGCGTCATCGTCCGGTCGGACGGGATCGTGGTGACCAACAACCACGTCATCGACGGCGCCCAGCAGATCAAGGTGGTGCTGAACGACCGGCGCGAGTTTCCCGCCACCGTCATCCTGGCCGACGAGCGCAGCGACATCGCCGTGCTGAGGCTGGAAAACGTCAGCGACCGCCTGCCGGTCCTGGCCATCGACGATCAGGAAGAACAGCAGGTCGGGGATCTGGTCCTGGCCATCGGCAATCCGTTCGGGGTGGGCCAGACGGTGACCAACGGCATCATCTCGGCCCTGAACCGGACCGAGACCGGCATTTCCGACAGCGGTTCCTTCATCCAGACCGATGCGGCCATCAACCCCGGAAACTCAGGCGGCGCCCTGGTGGACATGGACGGCGACCTGATCGGCATCAACACCGCCATCTTCTCGCGCTCAGGTTCGTCGGCTGGGGTCGGGTTCGCCGTGCCCGCCGCCATGGTCAAACGGGTGGTCGATTCGGCCCTGGGCGGGGCCAAGGCGGTGGTTCGGCCGTGGCTAGGGGTGAAGGGCGACACCGTCACCGGCGACATCGCCGGCAGCCTGGGTCTGAGCCGGCCGCAGGGGCTGGTGGTCACCGACGTCTATGCGAATGGTCCCGCCGCCCGCGCCGGCATCCGCCAAGGTGATGTGATCACCGCCGTGGACGGTCAGGAGATCAACGACCAGAACGGGCTGAACTATCGCGTCGGCTCCCGGAACCCCAACGACCAGGTCCAGGTCGCTGTATTGCGTGACGGCCGGGCCGAGACGCTGACGGCGCGGGTCCAGACCCTGCCGGGCGACGCGGATCCCGACCAGGGCGTGACCATCCAGTCCGGTCCCTTTGCCGGCGCCGAGGTGGTGGCCCTGAACCCCGCCCTGGCCGACCGCCTGGGCGGCGACCCGTTCGCGAGCGGTGTTATCATTATCGGCCTTTCAGGTCGGGGATACGCCGCGCGTGCTGGCTTCCGACAGAACGACTTGATCGTCAGTCTGAACGGTCGCTCAATCAGCACGGCCCGTGATTTGGAAAGCGCCAGCGCTGGCCGAGGGCCGTGGGAGTTCGTCATCGTCCGCAATGGTCGTCCGATCCCCGGCGTACTGCGCTAAGAAGGCTTGCTCTCTGCTGTCTGGAGATTACCTTGGGTTGGCGATGCGCGTGCTGAGGTGGTGTCGAAGTCAGGGGGGGCGACTTGAACCATGGTGTTGGACTGGCCTGCGCGATGGGACTGGCTATCGCGCTGATAGACTTGGCGGGCGCTAAGGCCGCCTCGCGTGACGAGTTGTGCCATCAGGCCACGCCAAAGACGTTTGTTCTGTCTGGCCCCATCGATGCAGCCATGACCGCCTGCGTCGAGGGCCGTTTCGCCCCAACGACAACCGAACTGGTGCTGACCAGCCGTGGCGGCTCGGCGGATCAGGCGATGCGGATCGCCGAGCGGTTCGAGGGGCGGCGTCTGACCATGACGGTGAAAGGGGAGTGCAACTCCTCCTGCGCCAACTATTTCCTGCCTCTGGCGGGCCGGCTGATCGTCGAACCGGGCGCCGTGATCGTCATCCACGGTGGGATCGATCCCAGCCTGATCTCACGCACTCAAGCGTCTGCCAACGGCATGGTCGAAGGCGGGGCCGATCTGGAAGCCATAGCCGAACGGCAGAATGTCTTCATGACGCGCAACCGGATCAATCCAGGCTGGCTGTTATACCGCGAAGCCGGTTCGACTGCGGTGGAACGGCTGGACGGCGCCTGGGCGGATTTCGACGCCCGCACCAAGGCGTGGTTGGTCGAGGAGACGATGGCGAAATCCTGCCTGCCGGATACGGTGGTGGAATACCGGACCGACCGGCGCGGCGAATGGCTTAGCGAATCCCGTCGGAGCGCCCTTCGACGTCAGAACGTCGCCCGCTCCAACACCGTGGTTTGCAACTGATGCCCATTGGCCCCACCTGCCCGCACTGCAACACGCGTGTCCCGTTTTTTAAGACCCAGTTTGGATTGGGCAGGCCGTTCGCATGTGTCCGCTGCGGGAAGGATCTCGTCGTACCCAAGTCTCAGGCCCTAGTTCTGGGCTTAGGGATGATAACGATCTTCCTGCTCGCCGAGAGTCGCTTTCCACCAGAATGGGGTGGGATGCTCGGCTTGTTAGCGATCATGATCCTCGTCGGCCTGCCTCTGACTTGGGCCGTGACGCGGGTGAAAGCCCTCTGAAGCTTCAGCCCTTCGTCGGCCCGCCGATCGACCAGGTGTGGCCGAAGGGGTCGCGAAGGACGCCGTAGCGGTCGCCCCAGAACTGGTCCGCGATGTCCATCAGCGGCTCGGCGCCGCCGACGGTCATGGCCCTGGTCCACCAGGCGTCAGGATCGGCGACCCGGAGGTGAAGGGTCACCCCGACCGGACGAATGTCCGCCTGACCCGTGTATTCCGGGAACTCGTCGTTCAGCATCAGGCTGGCGCCGTTGATCTTTAGATGGGCGTGGATCAGGCGTTCGCCGTCCTCGGCCAGGCGGCGATCCAGCACCTCGGCCCCGAAGGCGATGATGTAGAAGTCGATGGCGGCCGAGGCCCCGCGCGACGGAATCGTCAGGTGGGGCGTCAGGCCGCTGGTCGGGCCTTGGTTCGGATGGGCGTCGGTCATGATGAATCTCTGTGGCGCTGAACCATACTAACGGGTGAAAACCGCTTTAGGCACGACTACATAGGTCGCAATGACCGACCTGTTCGAAGCCTCCGGCATCTTGCCCCCCGACGCGCCGCTGGCCGACCGTCTGCGCCCGCGCACGCTGGACGAGGTGGTGGGGCAGGATC
The DNA here is from genome assembly GCF_026625805.1 of Brevundimonas sp. SL130. Classification (NCBI taxonomy): domain Bacteria; kingdom Pseudomonadati; phylum Pseudomonadota; class Alphaproteobacteria; order Caulobacterales; family Caulobacteraceae; genus Brevundimonas; species Brevundimonas sp. SL130. Next base: position 2,506,670 of record NZ_CP113064.1, on the reverse strand, counting down.
ATCTGCTCGGCCCCGGCGGGCCGATCCGTCGGATGATCGAGGCGGGGCGGCTGGGGTCGATGATCCTGTGGGGGCCGCCCGGCACCGGCAAGACCACCATCGCCCGGCTGCTGGCCCAGGCGGCGGGCTATGAATACCAGTCGATCAGCGCCGTCTTCTCCGGCGTCGCCGATCTGAAGAAGGCGTTCGAGGCGGCGCGGATGCGGCGGGCGGCGGGGCAAAGCACCCTGTTGTTCGTCGACGAGATCCACCGGTTCAACCGCGCCCAGCAGGATGGCTTTTTGCCCTTCGTCGAGGCCGGGGTCGTCACCCTGGTCGGGGCCACGACCGAGAACCCCAGTTTTGAACTGAACGGGGCGCTGCTGTCGCGGTCCCAGGTCTATGTGCTGAAGCGATTGGATGACGCGGCGCTGGATCAACTGTTGAGCCGCGCCGAGGCCCATATGGAGCGGCCCCTGCCGCTGTCGCCCGAGGCGCGTCAGGCCATGCTGGCCCTGGCCGACGGCGACGGGCGGTATCTGCTGACCATGTCGGAGGTGCTGTTCGACCTGCCTGAAGGCGAAAATCTGGATGTGCAGGGGCTGGCGGCGGTGCTGCAACGCCGTGCGCCCGCCTACGACAAGTCGAGAGAAGAACACTACAACCTCATATCCGCCCTGCATAAATCGGTGCGGGGGTCGGACCCGGACGCGGCCCTGTACTGGCTGGCGCGGATGCTGAACGGGGGCGAGGATCCGCTGTATCTGGCGCGGCGGATCGTGCGGATGGCGGTCGAGGACATCGGCGAGGCGGACCCCCTGTCGATCCTGGTCGCCAATGCGGCCAAGGACGCCTACGACTTCCTGGGCAGTCCCGAGGGCGAACTGGCCCTGGCCCAGGCCGTGGTCCATCTGGCCACCGCGCCCAAGTCGGTCGGGGTGTACGAGGCCTTCAAGGCGGCCAAGAAGGCGGCCTATGAGACCGGGTCGCTGATGCCGCCCGCACACATCCGCAACGCCCCGACCAAGCTGATGAAGTCGCTGGGTTACGGCAAGGGCTATCAGTACGACCCGGACACGCCCGAGGGCTTCTCGGGCGCGAACTTCTTCCCCGACGAGATGGAACGCCGCACCTTCTACAAGCCCAAGGGCGAGGGGCATGAGGAGAAGGTCAAGGCGCGGCTGGAGCGCTGGGCCGAGATGCGGGCGCGGACGGCGCGCGAAGCAGGGGAGCAAACATGAATCTGAATCAGGTCACCGTTCAGGTCGCGGACATCCCGTCGGCGCGCGTATTTTACGAGACCTTGGGTCTGACCCTCATCGTTTCCAGCCCCCACTACGCACGCTTCTTGTGTCCAGGCGGTGCCACCTTCTCGATCCATCTCGTATCCGATGTGCGAGCGAACGGGACAGCGGTCTATTTTGAATGCCAGGATCTGGATGAGCGCGTCGCGGCTCTAAAGACGGCAGGTCTGGCGTTTGACGTCGATCCCGTCGATCAGACTTGGCTGTGGCGGGAGGCCTGGCTGCGAGACCCGGACGGCAATCGGATCTGTCTGTATTTTGCAGGCGATAATCGGATCAATCCGCCATGGCGTCTGAAAGATGAGGCCTGATGCCTTATCCGGAAAAGACATGAATCCGGTCTCGGATTTTTGACGACGAAACGTCTAGAAGCCCCCGATGAGCACTCGCCAACCCGTCGCCCTGTCCGAGGATGAGATCGCCGCCGTCCGGTCATGGGTGATCCATGAGGACGCCCATGTGATCGCCTTTTCCAAGCCGTCCGGCCTGTCCAGCCAGGGCGGGAGGATCCAGGCCCATACGCTGGACGATCTGCTTTGGGCCTTTGCGCGGTCGAACGGCAAACGGCCGGAACTGGTGCATCGGCTGGACCGCGACACCTCGGGCGTGATCCTGGCGGCCAAGACCAAGCCGGCGGCGGGCTTCCTGGGCAAGGCGTTGCAGATGCGGCGGTTCCGGAAACAGTATCTGGCCCTGCTGTCCGCCGCGCCCGAGCCGGCGTCGGGGACCATCGACGCCCCGCTGCGACGCGAGGAGATCGGGCGCGAGTCCTATATGCGGGTCGTGGCCTTCGACGCGCCCGGCGCGCAAGGGGCCCAGAGCCGCTATCGCACCCTGGCCGCCAATGATCAGGGGGCGGTGGTCGAGCTGGAGCCGTTGACCGGGCGGATGCACCAGTTGCGGGTCCATATGGCCCATCTGGGTCGGCCGTTGATCGGGGACGTTCGCTATGGCGGGGCGTTGACGACCGAGGTCGGGCCGGCGCCGCGCCTGATGCTGCACGCCGCCAAGCTGAGCTTTCCGCATCCCGAGGGCGGGACCACGACGGTGGAGGCGGCGCCCCCCGCCGATTTCGCGGGCCTACGGATGGCGCTTGACCTCTAGTCTGGGCCTCTAGACGGAACGCTCCGGCTCAAGCAACGCTATCTTCGTCAAAGGGAGACAACGCCATGAAGCGCCTCGCCATTCTCAGCCTCGCCGCCTCGACGCTCGCCCTGGCCGCCTGCGTCAGCCTGGCCCCCTATGGCGCCCAGCGCGCGCCGGGCGGGCAGGGGTATTCGGAGCAGAGGATCGAGTCGAACCGGTATCGCGTCACCTATCACGGTGTGGGCGCGGCAGGCGCCGTAGCGGACTACGCCCTGGTGCGGGCGGCCGACCTGACCACCGATCAAGGCTATGACTGGTTCGAAGTGACCCAGAGCTGGACCGACGGCCGTCCCGGCGGCGCGGGCGGGGTGCGGCCCAGCGTCTCCATCGGCGGCGGCTCCAGCCGCTATGGGGGGGATTCTTCGTCGGGCGTCGGCGTCGGTCTGGGCCTGAACTTCAGCGGGCCGAGCCCGACCTCGACCTCGCTGGAGATCGTCATGGGGCGGGGGCAAAAGCCCGACCGTCCGAACGCCTATGACGCCCGGTCGGTGCAGGCCTCCATCCCGCGCTGATCAGCGCGCCCTGGTCAGCGCCCTCTGGTCAGGGCGCGATATTCGACCAGCCGTTCCTTGTCGCGCCGCACCTGGTCGCCGACGGTGTTGTCGACGTCCAGCGAGGCGTAGCGGACCCAGCCCTCGGCCCCCAGCTTGTTTTGAATCGCCTCGGCGGGCGTCTGCCAGCGGAAATAGGACAGCCACGACACGCCGCCGGCCAGCAGGACGGCGACCACCTGAAGGATGCGGAAGCCGATCTCATTAGCCTGCGGCGCGGGTAAGAAGGCGAAGACGACCAGCCAGATCAGCAGCACCGTCGGGGCGGTGATCCGTCCGAACCAGCGCATCCAGTAGCGCTCGCGCCGCACGCGCCACAGCTCCATCTGGATGAACTTCTCCAGATATTCCATCCGCGCCCCGATCCACATGACCAGCCGCGTCAGATAGAGGGCGCGCTGGCCCCAGGCCTTGCCGTCCATCTGATAGGTGGTCTCGGCCTGGTCGGACAGGGCGCGGGCGTTGGTGAACAGGTTCTGTAGCTCCCGCGTTCTCTGCACGATCTCGCGCGACAGCTCGTAGGAGTCGTTCTCCAGCCGGAAGCGGTACTGGATGAACAGGATGGTCGACACGCCGAAGAAGAGTCCGCCCGTAATCAGCATGGCCAGGACGCTCAGGCCCAGACCGGCAGGCTGGCCGCCGGCCCAGTCGGCGAACAGGGTCGGGCCCATCTCGGCCAGGACGGCGAAGGCGATCAGGGCCAGGGCCTGGGTCAGCCGCTTGACGCCCACATGGACGCACAGGGCGCGGAAGATGCGCCGACCATAGGCGTGAACCCGGCCCCGGATGTCGCGGTCCGCCGGGAACCGCTCCTCGATCTGGCGCGCGAACAGGACGTGGAAACGGTCGGGCTTCTTCTCGTTCTCCCAGAAGGGAAAGATCTCGAGAGGCTGGTTGAAATAGAGGTCGATATTGCCGGAGATCTTGGCGATCGAGGCGTCGTCCAGGGTGAAATAGTCGCTTTCCTGGATCGGGCGCAGAACCCCTTCGTCCGACACGGCGGGGGTATCGCTCGGCGTCGGATTCGGCGGCGCCGCGCGCGGGGCCTCCGGAGCCTCCTGCGGCGCCAGATCATGCGGTTGCTCGGCGGCGGGCGCCTCGGGTTCGGCGACGGGCGTCGGCGGCGTCATCGTCGGCGCGATCACCGGGCTCTGGCTGTCTTCCTGCGACATGACTTGGCTTCCCCCAAACCGCTGACGGCTCATCTTGGATATCGCCGTTAACCGTGTCTGAGAGCAAGTGAAGTTTCGGTCAGACGGGCGTGACGGTGCGGGAGGCTTCGCTTTCGGCGGCGGCGGCGTATATAGCGCCGGATCATGACACGGTTTCTTCTTGTCGCCGCCGGCGGGGCCCTGGGCTCGATGGCCCGGTTCGGCCTCGGTCTTCTGGCCGCCCGGCTGGCCCCGAACGCCACATGGCCGATGGGCACCTTCGCGGCCAATGTTCTGGGCGGCCTCGCCATGGGGCTTCTGGTCGGCTGGCTGGCGTTCAAGGGTGGCGCTCAGCAGGAGACGATCCGCCTGTTCGCCGCCGTCGGCGTGCTGGGCGGTTTCACCACCTTCTCCTCCTATTCGCTTGAGGCGGTGATGATGATCGCGCGGCGGGACTACGCCCTGGCCGCCGCCTATGTCGTCGGCTCGGTGGTCCTGGCCGTCGTCGCCCTGTTTATCGGCCTGATGGTCGCCCGCCGCGCCTTTGGAGCCGCCCTTTGACCGACCAGCCCCCCATTGAGGACGCGCCCAAGCGCGAAGTCCTGACCATCTATGTCGCCGAGGATGAGGATGGCATCCGGCTGGACCGCTGGTTCCGCCGCCGCTGGCCGCACCTGTCGAACATCCAGGTGCAGAAGATGGCCCGCAGCGGCCAGATTCGCGTGGACGGCGCGCGGATCAAGCCGGAAGGCCGACTGACCGCCGGCGCCGCCGTGCGCGTGCCGCCGATCCCCGACGACACCTCGCGTCAGGCTGGCGATCTGCACACCCTGTCGGAGCGCGACATCGCCTTCGCCAAGTCCCTGGTCCTCTATGAGGACGACATGGTCATCGCCATCAACAAGCCGCACGGCCTGGCCGTTCAGGGCGGGACCAAGACCAGCCGCCACGTCGACCGTCTGTTGTCGGCCTGGGGCGAGGGGATGGATCGCCCGCGCCTGGTCCACCGTCTGGACCGCGACACCTCGGGCGTCCTGCTGCTGGGCAAGGGGCCTGAGGCGGCCAAACGGCTGGCCGGGGCCTTCGCCCGTCGTCAGGCCAAGAAGACCTATTGGGCCATCGTCATCGGTAATCCGAAACCCTATTCGGGCCAGATCGACATGCCGCTGAAGAAGACCGGCATCAACGACTTCGAGATGATGCGCCCGGCCGAACGCAAGGACCCCAAGGCTGAACCGGCCGAGACGGCGTTCAGCACGGTGTCGCGCGCCTCGCACCGCGCCTCGTGGATGGCCCTGCGCCCCTTCACCGGCCGGACCCACCAGCTGCGCGCCCATATGGCCGGGATCGGCCACCCGATCCTGGGCGATCCCAAATACGGCGACGAGAAATCCAAGGAACTGTCCGGTCCGCTGAAGCTCCAGCTTCATGCCCGCAGCATCGAACTGGATCACCCGCGCGGCGGCGTGCTGAAGGTCACCGCCCCCCTGAGCCCCGAAATGAAGGCCGGCTTCGCCCACTTCGGCTTCTCCGAGGACGAGGCGGAGGACGATCCCTTCCTGGGCGTGAAGAGAATTCGATGAGCCATATTCCCCCGCTCGATCCCATGGTCGCCGCCCGCAAGGGGTTCCGCGAAACGCAGGAGACGGTGCGTCGCTTTTGGACCGCCGTGTCGGTCGGGCCGCACAACGACGGCGGCTGGGCGGTGCTGCTGGACGGGCGGACGCCCAAGACCCCGGCCAAGGCGCTGCTGGTGCTGCCGACGCAGGCCGCCGCGCATTTGGTGGCCGACGAATGGGCGGCGCAGGGCGAGATCGTCGAGCCCTCGACCATGCCGGCGACCCGGCTGGCCTCGACCGCCATCGACCGGATCGGCCAGGCGCGCGAGCCGGTGGCGGACGAAATCGCCGCCTACGCCGGTTCGGACGTGGTCTGTTATCTGGCCGAACATCCGACGCCGCTGGTCGAGCGTCAGCAGCGTGAATGGGAGCCGTGGCGCGACTGGGCCGCGCGCGAGATGGGGGTGGCGCTAGAGCCGGCGACGGGCATCGTGCATCGGCCGCAGTCGCCGGACGCCATCGCGCGGGTGAAGGCGCATGCCCTGGCGATGGATGATTTCCGCCTGACGGGTCTGGCGACCGCCGTGCCGCTGCTGGGGTCGGCCGTGCTGGCCCTGGCGGTGGAGCAGGGGGCGCTGGCGGGCGGCGTCGCCTTCGATCTGTCGCGGATCGACGAGCTGTTTCAGGAGGAACAGTGGGGCGTGGACGCGGAGGCCGCAGAACGCACCCAGGCGCGTCGCGCTGAGGCGGATTTGCTGGATCGGTGGTTCAGGGCGTTGGGCTAGCCGTTGAGGCGGCGATAAGCGCTTCGCGTTCCTGATCGGTCAGGTGACGCCACCGGCCCTCGGGCAGGTCGCCCAGCTCCAGCGGGCCGATGCGGATGCGGTACAGGTCCACGACCTCCAGCCCGACCAGTTCGCACATGCGGCGGATCTGGCGATACTTGCCTTCGGTCAGGACGAAGCGCAGGCGTTGCGGTGCGATCTGGGTGACGCGGGCGGGTTTGAGCGGCTTGTCGTTCAGCACCAGTCCGTGGCGCAGGCGGCTTAGCTTGCCCTCGGTGATCGCCCCGTCGACGACGACCAGATATTCCTTGTCGAGTTCGGACGCCGGGCCGATCACCGCCTTGGCCACGACGCCGTCCGACGACAGCAGCAACAGGCCACGCGAATCCTCGTCCAGCCGGCCGATGGGGGGCAGGGAGGCGTCACGAGCGGGGGTCTCGCCGTCACCGATGCGATTGGGCGTTTTGAGCAGGCGCACGGCGGGGATCTTGCCGGGGTCCGGCTGTCCCGAGACGTAGCCGACCGGCTTGTGCAGCACCAGGGTCATGCCGGAGGCCAGGGCCTGCTGGGCGGTGTCGTTTAGGGTCAAGGTCTGGCCCGGCTCGATCTTGCGGCCGGCGTCGCTGATGGTCTCGCCGTCGATGGAGACCAGGCCTTCGGCGATCAGGCTCTCGGCCTCGCGCCGCGAACAGACGCCGGTCTGACCCAGCCATTTGTTAACGCGAACGGGTTCGTCGCCGTCATAGGTGCGGGTGAAGGCCATAGGGTTCCGTCCAGTCGATGGGGGTGTCTAGGCCATCCGGCGTCGCTGCGGAACTCCCGCCATCCTAATTCCGTCAGGGAAGCCGCATGATTTCATGGGCTTGAAAATAATTTCGTCGCTCTACCCAGCGCTGGTCCAGCCGGCCTTACAATGGACGCCGGGTCTTTGACATTCTGGGAGAGCCTCAATCCCGTGCGGCGACAGGACGGGATCCCGGCTGAATTCGCAGTCGGAATTGCACAGTGCAATTTTCCCGTAGAGTTTTTTACTTCAAAAACAACGACATGGTGGGCGCTTCAAATTGAACTTGCACAGCTTTTGACGGCGCAGCTTCGCATGATTACCCGTGTCGTCCCGGGTTTAAGAATCGACCCTGAACTATTTCAGCATAAAAAGCACGGCGATCGAACCGTCGGCTGTTGAACTGGCAACCCATTTCACTATATCTGCGGTCATTCCACAAATGAGCCATTGTGCGTTTCGGCTGATGTCGGACGCGCCGATTTCATTTTTTCTTGCTCGTTCGTGTCATTGATCAGGCATCCTTGGCTGTCAGATTTGAAAAAATATTGAAAACATAGAAGGAGACGTCTTGTACGCTCAAAGCAAATCTTCCGCTGGACCCCGTCGCACTGGTTACAACCGTCCCGTTCCAACCCGACTCCGCATGGGGCTGGTGATGCGGCGTGACATGGACTTCGGTGAGCTGGGTGACGTCGAAGGCGCGCTGCGGGCCGAAGGCGTGGGCCTGGCCCCGATCTCGACGGGCGACGCAAGCCTGGTGACCGGCGGCGTCACCGTGCTGGCGACGGCGACGGCGACCGACATCGTGGAGGGCCGTTTGAAGGGCCTCGTGGTCCCGGGCGGTTTGCAGGACGAGGCGGGCCTTGCCGCCGTGCGGTCGCTGATCGAACTGGCCCGAGCCAATGATCTTCTGGTCATCGCCTTCGCCGACGGGGTGGCTCTGGCGGCGGAAAGCTTCGGCGTCGCGGCAGAGGCCCACGGCGCCCTGTTCAAGGCCGGCAAGGCGACCCTGCTCAACGAACGCAACGACCTCTCGGCCGCTGTCTCGGTCCTGTAGTCAGGCGCTTCTGAACAGAAGCATCAGGTTGTTGGCCGGCATCTGGACCCGACGCGTGGCGGCCAAGCCATGCGATCGGGCCAGGGCCTCGACCGCTTCGCGATCGCGCAGGCCCCAGGCCGGGTCGCGGGCCTTCAGGCTCTCGTCGAAGGCGGCGTTTGATTCCGCCAACGCAACCTCCGCCTCGCGATAGGGGCCATAGAGCGCCAGAAGGCCGCCGGGGCGTCTCAGCACGCGACCGGCTAGATCCATCAGCCCCTCGGTCGCCGACCAGGGGCTGATGTGCGTCATGTTCGCGCAATAGACGGCGTCGAACCTGTCCTGCGGCCAGGTCTCGGGATCGGCCGCGTCCAGCGCCAGCGGCGCACACAGGTTGGACGGACCGGCGCGCACCCAGGCCGAAATACTCGCGCGGGCCTCTTGGCTTGGATCGCTGGGCGTCCATTCCAGAGACGGCAGGGCCGAAGCGAAGGCGAGGGCGTGGTCGCCGGAACCGGCGGCGATCTCCAGCACCCGTCCACGGACAGGCAGGTGGGCCTTCAGCACTCCGAGAATCACGCCTGAGTTCCGTTGCGCGGCCGGCGACGATAGGGCGCCGTCAGGCAAGGCGGCGAGCGTGTCCAAGGTTTGCATAACCTCTCTTATCCCTCCGCAGACGGGAAGGGGAGGCGGAACGGCGCCGTGATTTTCGTCTGACAGGCGCGTTCATTTGCCCAAGACTTAATCAATCGTTTATATCCAACGCTGAGATTAAGGGGTTGGTAACCACGATGCGGCGCGCGCTTCATATCGGATTGTTCATCGGCACCGTTTTGGGGATGTCCGCCTGCGCGTCGCAATACGACGCGGATGGACGGCCGGTGTCCGGCGCCTATGGTTCGGTCGAGGCGGGGCGGGCGGGCTGACGCCGAAGGAAAGCGTGGCGTAAACCCGCGTCATCCTCTACTATCTCCGCGCGGACGCCGTCTGTCGCGCCGCGTTGGTCTCCAAAAACCCCTAGATGTTACTCATCGCTATTGTCGTCGTTCTGCTCCTCGTGGTGCTCAACGGCCTGTTCGCCATGACCGAATTGGCGGTCGTCTCGTCCCGCAGGTCCAAACTTCAAAGCCGGGCGGAAAAGGGAGATCGTGGCGCGCGCAAGGCGCTGAAGCTGGCCGAAGAACCGACCCAGTTCCTGTCGGCGGTCCAGGTCGGCATCACCCTGATCGGCATTCTGGCGGGCGCCTACGGTCAGGCGACCATTGCCGGCGAGCTGGATCGCATCCTGGAGGTCAGCTTCCCGGCGCTGGCGGCCTATACCGAAATCTTCTCGACCGCCCTGGTGGTCGTTTGCATCACCTATATCTCGCTGATCGTCGGCGAACTGGTGCCTAAGCGTCTGGCGCTGATCTTCCCCGAGACCATTGCGGCCAAGATGGCGCCGCCGATCGCGACCCTGGCCATCGCGCTGAAACCCTTCGTCCTGCTGCTGACGGCCTCGACCTCGGGCATCCTCAAACTTCTGGGCGTTAAGGACCGGGACGGTTCGGACGTCACCCAGGAAGAAGTGGCCACCATCCTGGCGGAGGGCACGTCGGCCGGCCTGATCGAGCCTGAAGAACAGGTGATGATCGAAGAGATCCTGCGTCTGGGCGACCGGCCCGTGCGCGTGGCCATGACGCCGCGCCATGAGGTCTTCTGGATCGCCCTGGACGACACCGAGGCGGTGCTGCGCGAGGAAATCCGGACCTGCCCCTATTCGCGGATCGTGGTGGCGCGCGAGAGCGACGTCGATAATCCTCTGGGCGTGGTCCACAAGAAGGACCTGCTGGACGCCCTGCTGACCCACGGCAAGTTCGACATCGAAGCCTTGGTGGCCGAGCCTGCCTTCATCCCCCAATCGACTTCGGTCCTGAAGGCGCTGGAGATCCTGAAGGGGTCGCGCATCCACATGGCCTTCATCGTCGATGAGTACGGCGCCTTCGAGGGCGTGGTTACGGCGACCGACATTCTGGAAATGATCGCCGGTGATTTCGACGAGGGTCATGACGAGGAACAGGCCTGGGTCCATCAGCGCGCGGACGGCAGCTGGCTGGTCGATGGCCAGACCGACCTGGACGATCTGGCCGACACCCTGGGCGAGGACTTCGGCGAGCACGAAGGCTTCCACACCGTCGCCGGTCTGATTCTGCACCAGTTGTCGCGTGTGCCGGACGAGGGCGAAGTGTTGCAAGTCGGGCGATTCGAGGTGGAGGTCGTCGATATGGACGACCGCCGCATCGACAAGCTGATCTTCAAGGAACTGGTCAAAGCCGAGGCCGAGCGCGAGGCGATCGCCGCACATCTGGAAGACTGAACCGGAAGTGTCACATCGCCCTTGAAATGACGGGCGGCGTCGGGCATACGCCCCCCTCTGGCGAACGCACGGACCCGAGGGTTCGCGCGATTGTCTAGGAGTTTAGCTCAGCTGGTAGAGCACCGGTCTCCAAAACCGGGGGTCGTGGGTTCGAGTCCCCCAACTCCTGCCAATCCCCCCTGTCGCTTCCGGATGGGACTTCCCATCTGGGGCGACAGGAACAATTGTGTGAAGAGCAACTGATGGCCAAGGCCAAATCTCCCGGCAAGCGGCCCCAGGCGGGCTCCAAGCCCCAGACCGCTGCGGCCGCCGCCGCCATCACTATCGATGCGCCCGCGCCCAAGAAGCCGCGGACGAGCGTCAGTGACTTCTACAAGCAGGTCATGGCCGAAGGTCGCAAGATCGTGTGGCCCAGCCGCAAGGAGACCTGGATCACCTCGGTGATGGTCTTCATCATGGTGGTCATCGCCGCGATCTTCTTCTGGATCGTGGACACCGGTCTCGGTTTCGCCTTCCGCTACATCATCGCTCTCGGATCCTGAGAAAGACGCGCCCATGACCGATGCAGCGCCCGCAAAGCCCGCCAATCCGCGCCACAAGTGGTATATCGTCAACGCCTACTCGAACTTCGAGAAGAAGGTGGCGGAGCAGATTCGCGATCAGGCCAAGCAGCAAGGCCTGGAAGACGCCTTCTCCGAAATCCTGGTTCCGACCGAGGACGTCGTCGAGATCCGTCGCGGCCGCAAGGTGAACTCGGAACGTAAGTTCTTCCCCGGCTATGTGCTGGTGAAGATGGAAATGACCGACCAGGCCTATCACCTGGTCAAGAACACGCCGAAGGTCACCGGCTTCCTGGGCGCCGCGGGCGGCACCAAGCCCCTGCCGGTCTCGGAACGTGAAGTTCAGAACATCATCGGCCAGGTGGAAGAGGGCGTCGAACGTCCGAAGCCCACCATCCGCTTCGAGATCGGCGAAAAGGTCAAGGTCATCGACGGACCCTTCGCCAGCTTCGACGGTTCGGTCGAGAGCGTGGACGAGGAACAGGCCCGCCTGCGCGTCGCCGTGTCGATCTTCGGCCGCGCCACGCCGGTCGAACTGGAATACGCCCAGGTGGAGAAGGTCGCGGGCTGAGGCTCACGCACCTGTCGAGATTTGAAGCCGCGTCCGAAAGGGCGCGGCTTTTTTCTTGTCGCGTCGGCTCGTCCCTGAGGGGGGAGGCGGGCGGGGCATGTTGCCTTCCGCCCCCGCCTGCTGGATATTTCATGGCGTCAGGGGGAGGATGCGATGGCGGCCGATAGGATCCATGAAGGCGGCTGCGCCTGCGGCGCGGTGCGTTATCAGGTCGAGGGCGAGCCGATCTTCGTCAACAACTGCCACTGCCGCCTGTGCCAGAGGCAGACCGGCTCCACCTCTGTGGTCAACGCCTTCTATGAGACGGAACGGCTGACCCTGATCCAAGGCGAACTGTCCGATCACTCCGTCACGGCGGGCAGCGGCGGACCGCATGTCATACGGCGTTGCAAATCCTGCGGCGTGGCGGTTTGGAGCCACTATCCCCGTCTCGGGCGATTGGGCGCTGGCGTGCGGGTCGGGACGCTGGATCAAGCCGGCGACTTTAAGCCTGACGCGATCATCTTCACCGAGAGCGCTATGCCCTGGGCGGTCTTTCCGGAGGGCATCCCCGTGTTCGAGACAGTCTATGACCAGACGAAGGTTCTGCCGCCCGAGCGGGTCGAGCGGTTGATGGACTTGGTCGAGCGACGCAAGGCGGGAGAGGGCTGAGGCGAAGCCCTACTTCTCCCCCATTTGCTTTTTATGCCTTAGGCCTCTGTCCTTACGTCGTCCTTCCAGGGTGGGCGTGTCTCTGGGATTCACATGTCCGCCCGGTGCGGGATGTTGCCGCCTAGTGTTCAAGCGCCGAGCATACGACCCTTATTCTATAGCTCTCTATGTCGCCTTTCACGGCGTAACCTCAGCCTCAATCGTCGGTCACGGCCGGTGGAGATGCTGTCGAGCGGCCCAGCGCAAGCATACCGTCGAAGGCGCTGTCGCCACCGAGTTCGATGCTCACACCCCGTTTTGACGAATCGATTCTCGTGATCTCGGAATTTGGGCCACAAACAGGTTCCAAGCCGCCATCTGGCGCTTGTGTGCAGTCCCACGCCTCTCCTCCCTGGAGGGCTACATTCACCGACATCACCTCGGACGGAGGAAGATGCCCGGCCGCGGCCAGGCTGTTGTCAAGGGACGACAAGCGGGACTTGGCGGCGTGAAGGGCCCCGACAAGAACCAGCACGAGGCTGTCGGGCCTATCCTGAGCCGCACGGGAAAGTGCTTCCGCCATTTCAATCTCGTAATAGCCTTGACCGAACCCATTGGGGCGGTTCGGCCGGCTGGGTTGGAACGCAGCGAATGCCACGTCTTGGCCTGCTGCCTTGAGCGCCCTAACCCGCTCTATCATTGAGATCATGGCGATGCTGCCCCGCCCATCCTTAACCCGGGTCCAGAAATTGTTTGCCAACAATGCTGCACGCGCTTCGCCACCCCCATCGGATGCGAGATACGTATCCAAATCGGCCTGAAGAAATGACGGCAATTCCAGTGCAACTGTGATGGGCTGTGTTCGTGCTGCCTCGCAGACAATCTCACCGAAGGCGCCGGGGGCCTCCACCGTCCCGTGGCGTTCGCCGATGAAGATGAAGCGGGTATTCTCGGAACCCCAGAGTTGCTCCACCCCACTGGGTGGTGCGCAGACGGGCTCTTCAACCGTGGCCGTAGACATGACGAAAGCGGCGAGTACGGTGAGGATCATGCTGGCAGGTTAAGCGGCGCTGTTTAGGCCGGTCAAGCAAGGCGGGGCCGCTCACGACCTTAAACAGAGGATCACCAGTTCGGCTTCCGCTGGGTTGTCGATTGTATGCCAACGTTCGCGTGTCGCCGTGTGGTCGAGGTGCGAATCACGGGAACGAGATAGGCCCCAGTTTGCCTTTCCGCCCCCCCTCTGTTACACGCGCGCCTTCGCTCGACCGGCCTCGGCTTGTGGAGCGTCAAATCCGTGGGAGGCAGCCATGCCGCACCACGGCTCACCGGCCCGCCGTTAAGTCGTCGGGTCATTCATAGGAGAGACCAATGGCCAAGAAGATTCTCGGCTATATCAAACTGCAAGTGCCGGCCGGTTCGGCCACGCCTTCGCCCCCGATCGGCCCGGCTCTGGGTCAACGCGGCGTGAACATCATGGGCTTCTGCAAGGAGTTCAATGCGCGCACCGAGAAGGAAGCCAAGGGCACCCCGCTTCCGACCGTGATCACCGTCTATCAGGACAAGTCGTTCACCTTCCTGACCAAGACGCCGCCGGCGACCTGGTACCTGAAGCAGGCCACGGGCCTGAAGTCGGGTTCGAAGCTGGTCGGCCGTGAAACGGCTGGTACGGTCAAGGTTTCGCAACTGCGCGAGATCGCTGAAAAGAAGATGAAAGATCTGAACGCGAACGACCTCGACGCCGCGACCAAGATCATCGAAGGCTCCGCCCGCGCGATGGGCCTCGAAGTGGTGGAGGGCTAAACCATGGCCAAGCAAACCAAGGCTCAAAAGGCCCGCACCGGCGTCACCCAAGACCTGCTGCCGTTCACCGACGCCATCAAGCTGGCCAAGGAAAACGCCAAGTCGAAGTTCGACGAATCCCTTGAGATCGCCATCAACCTGGGCGTCGATCCGCGTCACGCCGACCAACAGGTCCGTGGCGTTGTGAACCTGCCGTCGGGTACGGGCCGTGACGTTCGCGTCGCCGTCTTCGCCAAGGACGCCAAGGCCGCCGAAGCCACCGCAGCCGGCGCTGAACACGTCGGCGCCGAAGATCTGTACGAAAAGATCGCCGGCGGCTTCATGGAGTTCGACCGCGTGATCGCGTCGCCGGACATGATGGCCCTGGTCGGTCGTCTGGGTAAGGTGCTGGGCCCGCGCGGCCTGATGCCGAACCCGAAGGTCGGCACCGTGACCCCGAACGTCGCCCAAGCCGTCAAGGACGCCAAGGGCGGCGCCGTCGAGTTCCGCGTCGAGAAGGCGGGCATCGTCCACGCCGGCATCGGCAAGGTCTCGTTCACCCAGGACGCCCTGGAAGCCAACGTGAAGGCCATTGTGGACGCCCTGGTGCGTTCCAAGCCGTCGGGCGCCAAGGGCACCTATGTGAAGCGCATCAGCCTGTCGACCACGATGGGCCCGGGCTTCAAGGTCGACCCGGCGTCGCTGGGCGCTTAAGCCGCCTGCGTCGAAAGACAATCGCTACTGAAGAGCGGCGGGGAGCGATCCCCGCCGCTTTTTTCTTGTCCTGATCGCGACTGCCCGGCAGTGTGCGCCTCTAACTGGGGGTTTAGGATGAGACACGTTTTCGGCGGGCTGATGTTGGCCCTCACGCTGTTCTTCGCGCCTGCGGCCTTGGCCGAAACGCGCGACGACGGCCCGGCGCGGCTGGCGCTCGCGAACAAGTTCGTCGCCTTGATGCAGGGAGAGGAAATGGGCGCCGCCATTGGTCAAATGACGGCGATGATGATGCCTGCCGAGCTCGAAAGCATGTCCGAGGATGAGGCGGCAAAATTCCGTCAGGTCATGAGTGAAGTGACGGCTCGCATGATGCCCCGCATGTTCGAGGCCATGGCCCCGATTTATGCCGACATCTTCACCCTGGAAGAACTTCAGGGCCTGGTGGATTTCTACCAGAGCGACATCGGTCGCTCTCTGGTGACTAAGAGCTATCAGGCCGCGCCGCGTTTGGCAGAGGCGGTCCAGGCGATGATGCCAGAGATTATGGCCGACATGGGCAATTTGCTGTGTGACCAGTTTGAATGCACGGCCGAACAGCGCCGTGAACTGAAGTCCGCAATGGCGGAGGCCGCCGGGAACTGACTGGGCGCTCGTGCGCCGCTAAGCCTGCATGAAGGCGCGCTGGGCCTTCATCATGGCCGTGATCAGCAGCTGTTCCTGCTCGGTCAGATAGGGGTTCCAGACGTCGAAGATCAGGATGACCCGCACGTCGTCGGCGTCGTTCCAGGCCTCGTGCTCGATGGTGTCGTCGAAGACCCAGGCCTGGCCCATCTTCCAGTCCCGCACAGTGTTGCCGACGCGGAAACGCGCGCTGCCCGGCAGGCGTAGCGGCAGATGGGCCAACAGCCGGACATTGGAAGATCCGGTGTGCGGCGGGATATGGGTGCGCGGCTGAAGCGCCGAGAAGACGGCGGTGGGCGAGAAGCCGTCCTGATGGGCCATCGGCAGGCCTTCCAGGATCCGCGTCGTCTGCGGGCAGCGGTCGCACATCGCCTGCTGTTTCTCGCCGTTCTTCCAGAGAAAGAGCGAGGTCCATTTGCGGGAGTGATTCAGTTCCCCCCACTGATTGACCGGCGCGCCTTTGGGGAAGGCGATATAGGGGGTGAAGGCGTCGAAGCTCTCTTCCAGCAGCGGCTCCAGCTCGGCCTGGATGGTCTCGGTCGCCGCCTCCAGTTCGCCCAGCCAGGGGAACAGGGTCCGGTCGTAAAACGGAATGACGGGCAGTCGCGGATAGTTCAGCAACAGGGGTTGCTGCTTCACCGGCTGTTTAAGGCCGGCGTAGATCTCCAGACTTTCGTCGAAACGGTCGCGGATCGTGTCGTCCAGGCCGTCCTTCAGAGCGGCCACTTCGGCCTGCATGAAGTCGCGCAGGGCGTTGGCCTGTGTGTCAACCAGATGGGCGGCGTAGTCCATCTGGGCGGTTACTGTCGGTGGGATATGGCTGCGGGGCGGGGCGATCTTCAGGGCGTCGCGATAGATGGGCGTGGCCGCCTTCGCGCCGGCGATCTTCTCGACCATGGCGCCCTTGGCCAGAAGCGCCATGAAGTCATAGGGCTGGAGTTCCAGAGCCTGGTCGAGAAAACTGATCGCGGCCGGGAAGTCGCCGAGAAGCCGATGGGCGATCGAGCGGTTCAGCAGGCCGTTGTGCGTGCGTCCGAACGCGTCGGCGCGATCTAGCAATGTCAGGGCTGTCGGGGCGTCATGCCGCGCCAGCGCCTGGCCCGCCTGGAGCAGAAGCCTCTCCTGCTCGCTGTCGATCTTGGCCATGCGACGCTCCCCCAAGCGCAGATGAATATTCTGTAATCTTGCATGCCGCAGACCGGGGTCAATGCGGAATCGTCCGTATCGGGAGGAGCGCCGCGATTTGGCGGCGGGTGTTGCAGAGGTCTGTGGCGGCGGGACCGAAGCCCCGCCGCCGGCCGTTTCTCAGTAGGCCGCCGTGAAGCGGGCGCGGCTGTGGTTGTGCTGTTCCAGTTCGTCCACCATGGCGATGGCGTAGTCGGCGAAGCTGATGCGGCTTTCGCCCTTGTCGTCCGTGATCAACTGGTCGCCGCCGGTACGGAAGACGCCCAGACGGGGGCCTTCTTCGATGAAGGCGGCGGGCGAGAAGAAGGTCCAGTCGATTTCGGTCTCGCTGCGAAGGGCGTCCAGGAAGACGATGCCCCCTTGGGCGAAGACTTTCCAATCTTCGGGAAACTCAGGCGTGTCGATCAGGCGGACGCCGGGCGCGACTTCCAGGCTGGCGGCGCCGCCCGTGACCAGCAGACGGGGAACCTTGGCGTTCTTCAGCGCCCCGAGCAGGGTCGCGGCTGACAGGTCGAAATGTAGGGCGCTGATGACCGCATCCGAACCTTTTATGAGTTCAGCCAAGGCGCCGGCGTCCGACGCATCCCCCGCAGTCGCTGTGACGCCGGGCGCGGCGGGAATGGCCTCGGGCTTGCGCGCGATGGCGACGACGGCGTGCCCGCGCGCCGCCAGTTCCTTGGTGATTTCGGAACCGGCGCGACCGCTGGCGCCGAGGACTGCGACTTTCATGGACGATCTCCTGTGGTATCCAATGGGTACCAAGTGTTATAAGCGGTCCCATGTCACAAGAAGGCACTTTCCTCTCATCTGGTCACCTGGCGGAAACCCGCTTGCCTGACGTCTATTCCGCCGCCTGTCCGACGCGGCAACTGCTGGATAGGGTCGCCGACAAGTGGACGACGCTGGTTCTGGTTCTGTTGCGTGAAGGCCCGATGCGGTTCAACGCCTTGCGTCGGCGTATCGAGGGCGTGTCGCAGAAGATGCTGAGCCAGACTGTCCGCCAACTGGAGCGGGACGGACTGGTCACGCGTACGGTGACGCCGACTGTGCCGGTCTCGGTCTCCTACGCCCTGACGCCGCTGGGCGGGACCCTGGTCGATGCGCTCCAGGCGATGATCGACTGGGCTGAGGACAATATGGCCGAGGTCGGCAAGGCGCAGGCCGCTTATGACGAGCGGCGCCTGGACTGAACTTTCCTGGGACGGAGCAGTTGACGCGGGCGGGGAAAGGGCGTCTTCAACCGCCGCCGACGAGGGATGTCCATGGCCAAGACAGCAAAGCGCTCCGGCCGGTCGGACACACGCCAGGTGGCGGCCCTGCCGTGGCGTATCGGCGCGTCGGGCCTGGAAATTCTGGTGATCACGTCGCGCGAGACGCGGCGCTGGGTCATCCCCAAGGGAGGGCGGATGGCCGGCAAGACCGACGCCCAGGCTGCGGCTCAGGAAGCCTTCGAAGAGGCCGGCGTGCACGGCGCCGTCGGCGGGGCCTCTATCGGCCATTTCCGCTATTCCAAGATCGGGCGTAACGGCGACCTGCGCGCCTATGTGGTGGCCGTCTACCCGCTGGAAGTCCTGGTTCAACTGGGCGACTGGCCCGAGGCGCATCAGCGCGAACGGCGCTGGATGAGTCAGGCGGATGCGGAGGCGGCGGTCGGCGAGCTCGATCTGAAAGCCCTCATTCGCAGCTTCGACGTCACGTTATCTTCGGATTGAGCGGCCGCCGGTTGAATTGGCCGGCAAGACGCGCGACTCTCTTATTGAGAAGGACCGGGGGGACCATGACGATTATTCGAAATCTGATGCTAGCGGCGATGCTGGGTGCGGTCGCGACCTCGACCCAGGCGCAGACCACTGAGACGAGACGGGACGACCGGCTTGAGGTCGTCGTGAGGCAGGATGATGGGATGGGGCCCCGTTCAGTTTTGGCGCGTGAGCTCCTGGATATTTCGGTGGGACCGAACTTCGCCAAGGAGATCGAGCGCGCCATGATCGACCAGATGGGCAAGGTCGGGGAACAGGGTGGCGAAGAGGCGGCCTGGGTGCGCGCCAACATGCCTCCGATGTTGGCGCGGATGATCGACCGCATGCTCGACGACATGGCGCCAATCTATGCCGACATCTATACCGAGGATGAGTTGCGCGGGCAGATCGCCTTCTATCGCAGTCCGGTCGGCCAGTCGGTCGCCGCCAAGGCCGCCAGCCTGGGCCTCGCTGTTCAGGAAAGCCAGGCCGCAGTGGTCCTGAGTTTCATGACCGAGTTCCAGACCAAATATTGCGCCCAGTTCAATTGCGAAGGCGCTCGAACGACGACCAAGCCCAGTCGCGACTAGGGTTCAGCTGTTCTGTCGGCGCTGCGCTGCAAGGCGTCGGGATCGGCGGCTTGATTTCTAACCCCGACGCCTGTATGAGCGCCGCTTCCCGTCAGAGGTTCACGCCTTTGACGGTCCTGTCCGAGAACTTCGGGGCGTGGGGGTCACCCAGGCCATAACAGTCAGAGAGCCCTCTGACGCCGTGGGGAGATGGGGACGCGACCTTGCCGCTGTCAGCCCGCATTCCGGGACGGACGCCGTCAGACGCATCCTTCGGACAATACGACCGGCCTGAACGCTTTGCGGCGACGCACGGCGCTTTGGCCAATCCGTCGTCGGGAATAAGCCCGGCGGCGAATACCAAGACTGGAGACCGCAATGGACCGCGCTCAAAAGGCCGAGTCGATCGAAACGCTCAAGGGCGTATTCGCCGACGCCGGCTCCGTGGTCGTGACCCACAACCTGGGTCTGACCGTTGCGGAAATGGAAGACCTGCGTGGCCGCCTTCGCAAAGAAGGCGCCGCGTTCAAGGTGGTCAAGAACCGCCTGGCGCTGAAGGCGCTCGAAGCTCAAGAAGGCAGCGACTACCACGGCCTGTTCAAGGGTCCCGTGGGCATCGCATACGCCGAGAACCCCGGTACGGCCGCCAAGGTCGCCACCGAGTTCGCCAAGACCAATGATCGCTTCAAGATCATCGGCGGCTTCATGGGCGAAACCGTCGTCGACGTGAAGGGCGTGGAAGTTCTTTCCAAGCTCCCGACCCTCGACGAAGTGCGCAGCCAAATCATCGGCCTGCTCAATGCGCCTGCGACTAAGATCGCCGGCGTGCTGCAAGCACCCGCCGGTCAGCTGGCTCGCGTGTTCAACGCCTACGCCACCAAGGAAGCCGCGTAAGCGGCCCAGCCTTTCATCTCTGCATCACTCTCTAAAACCAATCCTCCGAAGGAAAACTGACAATGGCTGACCTCGCCAAGATCGTCGAAGACCTGTCCGCTCTGACCGTTCTCGAAGCTGCTGAACTGTCGAAGCTGCTTGAAGAAAAGTGGGGCGTCAGCGCCGCTGCTCCCGTCGCCATGGCCATGCCGGCCGGTGGTGGCGCCGCTCCGGCTGAAGCCGCCGAAGAGCAAACCGAGTTCACCGTCGTCCTGATCGACGGCGGCGACAAGAAGATCAACGTGATCAAGGAAGTCCGTGGCGTGCGTTCGGACCTGGGTCTGAAGGAAGCCAAGGACCTGGTCGAAGGCGCTCCGCAGAACGTCGTCGAGAACGTCTCCAAGCAAAACGCCGACGAAGTCGCCAAGAAGCTGACGGAAGCCGGCGCCAAGGTCCAGATCAAGTAAGATCTGACTTTCGGCATTTGCTGAATATCGGAAAGGCCCGGCGGGAAACCGCCGGGTCTTTTCTTTTTGGGCCTATCGCCCTTCGGGCTACTTGAGGCCGTCAGTGCTGCGGGCGTGCAGGACGAAGACCAGGGGCGCAGGCTTGGCGGGGTCGAAGCCGCGCGGAATGTGGATCTGTACCGTGCGCCGGTCGGGACCGAAGGCGACGCTGCGGGTGGCGCCGGGGTCTCCGATCGCGCAGTCAGCCTTGGCGACGGACGCCAGTCCAAATGCGCCCACTCCGAAGACCAGGGCTCTGAGCCAGGATCTCGTGCCGCGTGTCTCCTTCTGTACTGTCCGGCAGGGTGAAGCGATTCCTGAGCGCGCTACTCAGGCCGATTTTCGACCATTGGCGGGATCGGTCTGGCTTCCCATTTGTTAGGCCTCAAAAGGAGATCCCCCACATGAAGATCCTGACGGTTCTGACCTCGCACGATCAACTCGGCGACACCTGCAAGAAGACCGGCTTTTGGCTCGAGGAACTGGCCGCCCCCTATTATGCGATGAAGGACGCGGGCGCGGAGATCGTGCTGGCTTCGCCCAAGGGCGGGCAGCCGCCGCTGGATCCCAAAAGCGATGACGCCGACGCCCAGACCGAGGACACGCGCCGGTTCAAGGCCGACGCCGAGGCTCAGGCGGCTCTGGCTGCGACCGTCGAACTGGCGTCGGTGAAGGCGGAGGACTTCGACGCCGTCTTCTATCCGGGCGGCCACGGCCCCCTGTGGGACCTGGCGACCGACGCCGATTCCATCGCCCTGATCGAGGCCTTCGCCAAGGCGGACAAGCCGACCGGCTTCGTCTGCCATGCGCCGGGCGTGCTGAAGTCGGTTCATGGCCCGGACGGCAAGCCGCTGGTCGACGGCCGCAAGGTGACGGGCTTCACCAATACCGAAGAAGACGCCGTGGGCCTGACGGACGTGGTGCCCTTCCTGGTGGAGAATGTGCTGATCGCCAACGGCGGCGACTATTCCAAGGGGCCGGACTGGGGGTCGTATGTTGTGGTCGACGGCAAGTTGGTGACGGGTCAGAACCCGGGCTCGTCGCGTGAAGCGGCCGAGGCCCTGCTGGGGTTGTTGAAGTAGGGCTCACCTCTCCGCGCGCGAAGGCGCGGGGGGAGGACAGGTCGCGCTTGCGACCAGGAGGGGGCGACTCAGGCGGCGGGGGTGACCGACCCAGCTTCAAACACCGAGTCGCCCCCTCCTGGCGCTCGCTGACGCTCACGCCTGCCTCCCCGTCGGCCTTCGCCGACGGGGAGGTGATCTTTTCTAGCGCTTCCTCGGTGCGAGGATGTCCGACAGGCGATCCGGCGTTCCCTCGATCCGTTCCAGGCGCGGATAGCGCAGGCCGTCGTGGTAGTCGAAGGCGACGGTGCGGAAGCGGTCGCCGGACTTGATCAGCAGTTCGAGGGGGGCGTCCGTCCCCTTGGCGGCGGTGACGGCGTTGCGTAGCGCCTCGGCCGAGCCGGTCTTGCCGTTGACGGCGACCAGGCTCCAGCCCGCGCCGATGCCCTGCTCGAAAGCGGGGCCGCCCCAGAGGATGTTGGCGATCTTGTCGCCGGCCAGGGTGAAGCCCAGTGAATACTGGAAGTCGTTGGCCCAGCCGGTGTTGACGGCCTTTTCATCGGCCGTGGGCGTGTCGGTATAGGTCAGGCGCCAGCCGCCCCGCTCGATCCCCGCCAAGGGGGCGCGGGCGTCGGGGCCGACGGCGTCGAGACGGTCGCGCAGGAAGCCGGCCCAGTCGTGCGGGTGGACGGCGTTCAGGGCGGCCACCACCTGATCGAAGGTGTAACCCTGGGGCGCCCAGGAGCCGTCGTTATGGCCGAAGAAGCCCTTGGCGAAGTCGTCCAGCGACTTGCGGCCGTCGGTCTCGGCCCGGATCAGGGTGTCGGCGTCCAGCCAGACCAGCAGGCTTTCGCGGTAGTAGTCGCCCGTGCCGCGCATCCACGACGGGAACTGGCCTGGCACGCGGTAGCCGAGCAGATTGTGGTTGTTGGTGTCCTGAAGCGCGCGCCACTGACGACCGGGCTGGTTGTCGTAGAAGGCGGCGACATTGGCCAGGGTGGCCAGGGCCACCGGCTTGGAATGGAGGCCTGATCGGGCGGCCAGGACGTCGCCCCAGTATTCGGTCTGGCCCTCATAGACCCACAGCAGGGTGTTCTGGGTCGGGACATTGTGGTTGGCGGTCAGTTCGTCCGCCGGGCGCATGAACTTGCCGTTCCAGGAGTGGGTGTATTCGTGGGGCAGCAGGCCCCGGTCGCCGGCGCTCTTGGCCCAGTCGGTGAAGAAGCCGGGGGCGCCGGTGTTCTCGGAACTGCGGTGATGCTCCAGGCCGATGCCGCCCATCTGGTCGGTCAGGGCGAACAGGAACTCGTAGTTGTCGAAGTGGCGGGCGCCGAACAGGCGGTCGGCCTGCTGGACCATGGCCTCGAACAGTTTGAGCTGGTCGTCGGTGGCGGCGAGGCCCTTCTCCTCGTCGGCGAGGAGGTTCAGGTGCACCCTTGATTCAGACGGGGCGCCGGTCGGGTCGATATCGACGCGGCGGTAGTGGGCGCCGGCGAACATGGGGCTGTCGATCAGGGTGTAGAGGTCGGTCGTCTCGAAGGCGGCGACGTCGCCGTCCCGGGACGCCGTCGTCAGGGCCGTGCCGTATTTCCAGCCCGCGGGCAGGACGACCGAGGCGGCGACGGGGATCTGGCGGCTGTAGTAGCCGGCCGGATAGAGGATGGCCTTCTCCCATTGCAGATTGACCATGGCCGGGGCCATCAGGACGCGCCAGTTGGAGCTGTCCGGCTGGGTCAGCTGCTGGAAGGCGACGTCGATGCTGGTCACGCCGGCCGGGATGTCGAGGTGGAAGGCGTAGGGTTCGAGGGTGTCGCGCAGCCACTCGATCCGCTGTCCATTGGCGGTGACCGTCAGGCCGGCCAGCAGTTGGATCGGGCCGGTGTCGGCGTGGTTGCCGGGCAGGTATTTTGGATAGAGCAGGGTCAGGGGACCGGGATCGGCGACGGGGATGGTCTGGCGGACGCGGATAATGCGGCGGTCCAGGTCGGTGATGTCGGCCCGGTACTGGATGACGCCGGGATAGGGGGTGTCGGCAGGCGCCGGGATGGCGGGCTGAGGCCGGGGCAGGGCCAGGGCGGCCCGGCTGGCGTCGGTGACGACCGGGGTGGACTGGAAGTCCTGGGCCAGGGCCGGGGCTGCGGCGGTCATCAGGGCGGCGAGGCAGGCGGCGGCGGTCAGGCGGGTACGCGACATCAGGTCATCCGAGCGAGAGGGCAGGCGCCCACCGTCGGGGAGCGGGGGAGGGGCGTCAAGGGACACAACGTCACCTCCCTGTGCGCGAAGGCGCGCGGGGAGGACAGGCGGGAGCGTCAGCGAGCGCCAGGAGGGGGCGACTCGGTGTCAGACGCTGTCATGGTCATCACGACTGTCGGAGTCGCCCCCTCCTGATCGCTGCGCGATCTGTCCTCCCCATTCGCCTTCGCGAATGGGGAGGTGTGGGTGAGCGTCAGCGCTTGCGGGGCGTCAGGATGTCGCTCAGGCGGTCGGGGGTTCCCTCGATCCGTTCCAGGCGCGGGTAGCGCAGGCCGTCGTGGTAGGGGAGGGCGACGGTTCGGTACTGGTCGCCGTCCTTGACGATCAGGGTCACGGACACGGCCGGATCCTTGGCGGCGGTGACGGCGGCGGCGATGCGGTCGGGGTTGGAGGCCTGGCCGTTGACGGCGACGATCTCCATGCCCGGCGCCAGGCCGGCGTCGAAAGCGGGGCCGCCCCACTGGACGCTGCGGATGGCGTTGTTCTCGCCGGTCTGGAAGCCCAGCGAATAGGTGAAGTCGTTGCGCTTCAGCTCTCCGAACAGGGTCTTCTGATAGGCGGTCGGGGTCTCGCCATAGGCCAGGCGCCAGCCGCCGCGCGTCAGGCCGTCCAGCGGCGCGTGGGCCTCGGGGCCGGTCGCGTCCAGCCGGGTGCGCAGGAAGGTCGCCCAGTCGTTGGCGACCACGCCGTTCAGCGCCGCAACCACATCCTCGAAGCTGTAGGGCGCGGGTTCGAAACTGCCGTCCTGGACGCCGTAGAAGGCCTTGGCGAAGTCATCCAGCGACTTGCGGCCGCCGGTCTTCTCCCGGATCGTCGTGTCGACGTCGAGCCAGATCAGTTGGCCCTCCGAGTAATAGTCCTCGTCGCGCTGCCACGACAGCCAGGGCTTGGGCTGGCGCTGGCTGATGATCGGGTCGTTGGTGGTGTCCTGAAGCGCGCGCCACTGACGGCCGAGGCGGGCGTCGTAGGTCGCGGCGGTCAGGGCCAGGGACTCCATCGCCTGGTCCTTGGTCAGCAGGCCCGAGCGGGCGGCGATCACCTGCCCGTAATACTGGGTCTGGCCTTCATAGACCCAGAGCAGACTGTTCTGCATCGGGCTGTTGAAATTGGGGACGTACTGATCGGCGGGACGACGCCATTTGCCGTCCCAGGAGTGGTTCATCTCGTGGCTGAGCAGGTCGCGGTCGCCAAGGTGGGTGGCCCAGCCGGTGAAGAACTCCGGATCGACCGAGTTCTCGGAACTGCGATGATGCTCCAGCCCGATGCCGCCCAGCTTGTCGGTCATGGCGATCAGGAAGTCGTAGTGGTCGAAGTGGCGGGCGCCGTACAGACGGTCCATCTGATCGACCAGATTGCGCAGGATCTGGATCTGCTCGTCGGTGGCTTCCAGGCTCTTGGCCTCGTCGGCGACGAAGTTGGCGCGGACGGGCGACCGGCCGCCGGGGTTCAGGTCGATCTGGCGATAGTGGGTGCCGGCGAAGACGGGGCTGTCGATCAGGACTTCCAGATTGACCGTCTTGAAGGTCTGGAGGTCGCCGGTCTTGCTCTCGGGTTCCAGCGCCGTGCCGAACCGCCAGCCGGTCGGGAACTTGACCGTGGGCTGAACCATTATGTTCCGCGACCAGTGGCCGGCGGGATAGAGCAGCATCTTCTCCCACTGGATGTTCAGCATCTCGGGCGTCATGGTCACCCGACCTTGATTGCCGCTGGTCGGCGACAGGTGTTGCAGGGTCACGGTCAGGCTGGTCGCGCCGGCCGGGACGGTCAGGTGGTAGGCGAAGGGCGAGAGGGTGTCGCGCACCCATTCGACGCGCTGGCCGTTGGCGGTGATCTCGATGCCGGCCAGCTGGGTGACCGGGCCGACGGGACCGTGGTTGCCGGGCAGCCATTCGGGGAAGAACAGGGTCATCGGCCCTGCCTGCGCCACCGGAATGGTCTCGGTGATCGCGAAGATGTGCTGGGCCAGGTTGGTGGCGTCGATATCGAGCGTGATCACGCCCGGATAGGCGACGTCGCGAGGGGCAGGGATGGCGGGCAGGGGCGCGGCCAGGGCGGGGAGCGCGGCCGAAGCCTGCTGGGCCAGGGCCGCAGGCGCGGCGGAGACAAGCAGGAGGCCAAGGCTAAGCCCAAGGGCGCTCAGGCGGGAGGGGATCATCGACACGAACTCTCAAGCCACAGGGGAGGGTGCGACAGTCCGCCGCAGGGCGCGGGGCGTCAAGGCTTGAGGCGGGCCGAAATTGCACTCCGCCGCCGAAAACAGTGCAATGTGTAAAAGAGTGCAATTTCGGCTGGTCAGCCTTCTTCCCTTGGTCTCAGCGGGGGGACTTCGGGCAGGAAGGGCGCGCTTTCCGGGTCGGTAGCCCAGGCGTAGCTGAGCACCGTCGCCTTGTCGTAGTTCGCCATCTGGAACAGATCCTGGTGCAGCTTGCTCCAGCCGCGCGCCTCGATCAGCCGGCCTTCGCGCACCGCACGGGCGACATTGGCCCAGGCCAGACGGGCGATGTCCGCCGAGCTACAGGGTGCACCGGCGTCCAGCAGGGCGACCTCTTCGGGAGGCTGCTGCGCAAGAACGTCGCCCTGGGTCTGGTCGCAAAGGCGCCAGGCTTCGGTCCGGGCGCGCCAACGGAAGGTCGACAGGCTGAGGCCATGGCGCTCGCAGACCTCGGCGGCCGGGGCGCCGGCGAGATAGTCGGCGCGGGCGGCGGCCCAGACCTTGGGGGAGCGCCGGATCCAGGGAGACGGCGGGGCGGAGACGGGGTTTGAAAGATCATCGGTCATGCCGATCATCTTGCTTGAGCCGCCAGCTCAGGCGCGCTGGAAGGCGAATTTAATTCTCAAGTCGTTGAATGATCGGGCGAACGATTTCAGAATTAGGCAATCCGACGGAGCGTTGCGCGCCTATTTCGCTCTGATCGTTCAGCCCGCAGGCTTGACCTCGAGCAGTTCGACCGAGAAGCGCAGAGTTGAGTTGGGCGGCAGTTCGCCGCCGCCGACCCAGCGCGAGCCGTAGCCGAGCGAGGCGGGGATGACGAACTCGTAGATCTCGCCCACGCGCATCAGGGCGACGCCCTCGGTCCAGCCCTTGATGACGCGGTTCAGCGGGAATTCGGCCGGCTCGTTGCGGGCGTAGGAGCTGTCGAACTCGCGTCCGTCGATGAAGGTCCCGCGATAGTGGACCTTGACCGTGTCGGTGGCGGCGGGCTGGGCGCCGTTCGGATGGGCCTTGCCGACGCGACGATATTGCAGGCCGCTGGCGGTGGTGGTCCAGCCGCGCCGGGCGCCGTTCCAGGCCAGATAGTCGGTGTTGCCCGCGTCCCAGGCCTGTTGCGGCGTCAGGGGCGTGTGGCCCTCGACCTGGGCGGCGGCGCGGGCGGCGGCCGAGATGGTCTCGGCATAGGTGACGGGTTGGCCGCGCGAGGCGCAGGCGGCGAGAGACAGGGCGGCGAGGGCGAAGGCGGCGGGCAGGGCGATGCGAGTCATAGGGCGACGCTATCAGGGAGTGGCGCGGTGCGGCAGAGGGATTTTCCCTTCTCCCTTGGGAGACCTTTGCGTAAGCCTGTTGTTGGCCGGGGCTCTTGATAGGCGTGGCGCTGAGGATGTGTTTGGGGGCTGGATCGGAGGGGTGCGGTTGGTTTTAGGCGGGCGTCTCGCCGATCTGATGGGCTTCAGGCCAGCAGCATCGCCGCCTTCCTGAGATTGAAGGCTATGCACAGCAGTCTGAGCTGGAGGCGGTTGGCCTCCAGGCCTCGGTATCGGACCCGGCGATAGCCGTAACTGCGCTTCAGGGTTCCGAACACGCGCTCGACGGCGGCGCGGACAGGACCGATCAGCCGGTTGCGAACCGCCTGCCAGTGGGGGAGTCCGTCCTGATGCTTGTGGCTGCGGTGCAGGATGCGATCCTTGATCCCGGCGGCCTTGAGCCGACGTCGGCGACCCTTGTGCTCATAGGCCCGATCGCCATAGACGGCCCGCTCGTCGCCGCAGATCAACCGATCCGCCGTCTCGCTGTCGCTGACCTTCGCCGAGGTCAGTTCAGCGCGCCGGATCAGCCCCGACCCCTGATCGACGCCCATATGAGCCTTGTAGCCATAGTGAGACCGACCGTTCTTCATGGTCCAGTCCGCGTCCGGATCGGTTGTCCCACGTCGGCCCAGGCCTGCCTCGCGCGACGGCCGAGCCACCGCAGCCTCCACCAGGGTCGCGTCCATCAGCGTCCCCGACCTGACCACTAGGCCCCGCGCCTCCAACTGGCGACCGATCTCCTGAAACAGCGCCCCGTCCAGACCCCGGTCACGCAAGGCCTTGCGGAACCGGCTGATCACCGAATGGTCCGGCGCCCCCTCGTCCAGACCCAGGCCTACAAACCGACGAAAGCTGAGGCGGTCTCCCAGAGCCTCTTCGAGCCCCGGGTCCGACAGTCCGTACCACTGCTGTAATAGCAAGGCCTTCACCATCGTCAGAGGCGGCCAAGACGGTCGACCCGACCGGGCCGAATAAACCTCCGACACCAACCGCTCCACCGCCGTCCAGTCGAACACCGAGCCAATCCGCTCAAGCTGCTCGTTGCGACCCAAACTCGGCGAAAGCCAGGCTTCGCTCAGGTGACCCTGTCCGCTTGACCGATGCATGAGCCGTCTCCTTCTCAAAGGAGTGAATCACCGAACCGCAGTTATGCAAAGGTCTCCGACGGGAGAGGGTTCAAAGGTCTAGCGCCACCTTCACCCGGGTCTGGAAGTCAGGCTGTTTGCCGACGTCGTTGTGGCCTGCCTGAGGGAAGCTGAGGTGTTCGACCTGGACGCCTTCGGCCCCAAGTTCACTGGCCAGGCGGCGACTGAGGGACGCGGGCAGGGTGTCGTCGCGCCCGGCCTCCAGCACCACCACCTTGCCGGGATAGCCCTGAAGCGCGGCCGGGATGTCGATACTGTTCAGATTGGGCGCGATGTGGATGCGCACGAAGGGGCGGGCCCAGCCGACCATGGTGTCCACGGCGGCGCGGGTGCTGGGGGTCGTCGTCTCCAGCACCAGGGCGTCGGCGCGCATATATTGCGCGGCCTGGGCGCAGACGGGCCCGCCCAGGGAATGGCCCCAGGCGATCAGCTTGCGGCCCTCAGCATCGGCCTAAGCGCGGGCGGCGTCGGCGACGGCCGTGCCGGCGGCCATGAAGTTCGCGTAGTCGGCCTGGCCCGCCGTGTCGCCATAGCCGGGATAGTCGAACATCAGGGCGTCGCCGAACGGCGCCAGCTTGGCGGCGGTCTTGCCCGCGCCGGCGCTGCGCCGGAACAGATTGCCGCCGCAGAACAGGATCAGGGGCGCGCCAGCGCGACCGGTCCGGACGCGGGTGACGCCCACGGCTCCGCCCGAATAGGGAAGGCTGAGGACATCGGCCTCGAAGCCCATAGGGATATCTGCGGGCAGGGTGATCTTTTCGGCCGCCAGACGGGTGTCGGGATAGAAGAAGGCGTCCTCGGGGACGTTCATCGACAGGCAGCCGGACAGCAGAACGGCGGCGGCCAGGATCGTAAGGCGTCTGTGCATGGTTCGGGCTCCCCTGAAACGATCATGCGGCGGTCGCCGGGGTTGTCAATCGGGCGGTTTCGCCATGGCGTCGTCTGGTTCCCGAAAAACTGCGATCCAGGTCTTTATTTCGCCGTGGAAGCGAGTATATGTTCGCGTTCCGCAACACTCCTAAAGAGTCTGCGCGCAAGCGCCGAGGCCCGGTCCGTCGCCCTCCGACCGGAGCGAAGGCGCGGCTCCTTCCCCAGGGAGCCGGTAAATTTCAGGCGTCCTGGCCCGGCAGCGGGCCGAGGGTGGACGCCGAAAACCTGGCTGCGGACGCTTAAAACGCGCACCGTGGCTGCCGCATTTCACGCGCGCCTTCCCCGGGGTGTGCGTCATGGGAAACACTGAATGACTGACGTCGCCCACGATCTCGCCATCAACGGTCAGATCGCTTCCGCCACCTCGTTCACCGGCAAGAAGCGCATCCGCAAATCCTTCGGGCGCATCCCCGAAGCGGTCGCGATGCCGAACCTGATCGAGGTCCAGCGCGCTTCCTACGAACAGTTCCTGCAACGCGAGGTCCGTCCGGGCCAGCGCAAGGAGCAGGGCATCGAGGCGGTCTTCAAGTCGGTGTTCCCGATCAAGGACTTCAACGAACGCGCCATCCTGGAATACGTCTCGTACGAGTTCGAGGATCCGAAGTACGACGTTGAAGAGTGCATCCAGCGCGACATGACCTATGCCGCGCCGCTGAAGGTCAAGCTGCGCCTGATCGTGTTTGAGACCGACGAGGAAACGGGAGCCCGTTCGGTCAAGGACATCAAGGAGCAGGACGTCTACATGGGCGATATCCCGCTCATGACGGACAAGGGCACGTTTATCGTCAACGGCACCGAGCGCGTGATTGTCTCGCAGATGCACCGTTCGCCGGGCGTCTTCTTCGACCACGACAAGGGCAAGACGCACAGCTCGGGCAAGCTGCTGTTCGCCGCCCGCGTGATCCCGTACCGCGGTTCGTGGCTCGACTTCGAGTTCGACGCCAAGGACGTGGTCTATGTCCGCATCGACCGCCGCCGCAAGCTGCCGGCCACGACCTTCCTGATGGGTCTGGGCATGGACGGCGAAGAAATCCTGAAGACCTTCTACGAGACCGTGCCTTACGAGAAGCGCGGCGAAGGCTGGGTCACGCCGTACAAGGCCGAGCGCTGGCGCGGTGTGAAGCCGGAGTTCGATCTGGTCGACGCCGACACCGGCGAAGTGATCGCGCAAGCCGGCCAGAAGATCAGCGCCCGCGCCGCCAAGAAGCTGGGCGACACGACGACCTCGCTGTCGCTGGCCGCCGACGCCCTGGTCACCAAGTACCTGGCCAATGACGCCGTCAACTTCGAGACCGGCGAGATCTTCGCCGAGGCCGGCGACGAGCTGGACGCCCCGACCATCGAAGTGCTGGAGCAAAACGGCTTCACCACCATCGAGGTGCTGGACATCGACCACGTCACGGTCGGCGCCTACATGCGCAACACCCTGCGCATCGACAAGAACGACACCCGTGAGGACGCTCTGTTCGACGTCTATCGCGTGATGCGTCCGGGCGAGCCGCCCACCCCGGAAGCTGCCGACAACATGTTCAACTCGCTGTTCTTCGACAGCGAACGCTATGACCTGTCGGCCGTCGGTCGGGTCAAGATGAACATGCGCCTGGAGACCCCCGAGGTTTCCGACGAGATCCGCGTCCTGCGCAAGGACGACGTGCTGAAGGTGCTGCAGATCCTGGTCGGCCTGAAGGACGGCCGCGGGGAGATCGACGACATCGACAATCTGGGCAACCGCCGGGTCCGTTCGGTCGGCGAGCTGCTGGAAAACCAGTACCGCGTCGGTCTGCTGCGGATGGAGCGCGCCATCAAGGAGCGCATGTCCTCGGTCGATATCGACACGGTCATGCCGCACGACCTGATCAACGCCAAGCCGGCCGCCGCTGCGGTTCGCGAGTTCTTCGGTTCGTCGCAGCTGTCGCAGTTCATGGACCAGACGAACCCGCTGTCGGAAATCACCCACAAGCGTCGCCTTTCGGCGCTTGGCCCGGGCGGTCTGACGCGTGAGCGCGCCGGCTTCGAAGTCCGCGACGTGCACCCGACCCACTACGGCCGCATCTGCCCGATCGAAACGCCGGAAGGCCCGAACATCGGCCTGATCAACTCGCTGGCCACCCACGCGCGCGTCAACAAGTACGGCTTCATCGAGAGCCCGTACCGTCGCGTGAAGGACGGCGTGGCCCAGAACGAGGTGGTCTACATCTCGGCCATGGAAGAGTCGAAATACACGATCGCCCAGGCCAACATCGAACTGAAGAACGGCGTCATCGTCGAGGACCTGGTCCCCGGCCGGATCAACGGCGAATCCCAGCTGCTGAACCGCGACGCCGTGGACATGATGGATGTGTCGCCGAAACAGGTCGTTTCGGTCGCCGCCGCCCTGATCCCCTTCCTGGAAAACGATGACGCCAACCGGGCCCTGATGGGCGCGAACATGCAACGTCAGGCCGTGCCGCTGGTGCAGTCGGACGCGCCGCTGGTCGGCACCGGCATGGAAGCGGTCGTGGCCGTGGACTCCGGCGCCGTCGTGGTCGCCCGTCGTGAAGGCGTCGTCGAACAGATCGACGGCACCCGGATCGTCGTGCGCGCCACCGGCGACGTGGACGCCGCCCGTTCGGGCGTCGACATCTATCGCCTGTCGAAGTTCCAGCGTTCGAACCAGTCGACCTGCATCAACCAGCGCCCGATCGTGCGCGTGGGCGACCAGGTGAAGGCCGGCGACGTCATCGCCGACGGCCCGTCGACGGACCTGGGCGAGCTGGCCCTGGGCCGCAACGCCCTCGTCGCCTTCATGCCCTGGAACGGCTACAACTTCGAAGACTCCATCCTGATCTCGGAGCGCATCGTGCGCGACGACGTCTTCACCTCCATCCACCTCGAGGAATTCGAAGTGATGGCGCGTGATACGAAGTTGGGCCCGGAAGAAATCACCCGCGACATCCCCAACGTCGGCGAGGAAGCCCTGCGCAACCTCGACGAAGCCGGCATCGTGGCCATCGGCGCCGAGGTCCAGCCGGGCGATATCCTGGTCGGCAAGGTGACGCCGAAGGGCGAAAGCCCGATGACCCCGGAAGAGAAGCTGCTGCGCGCCATCTTCGGCGAGAAGGCTTCGGACGTGCGCGACACCAGCCTGCGCCTGCCGCCCGGCGTCGCCGGCACGATCGTTGACGTTCGCGTCTTCAACCGTCACGGCGTCGACAAGGACGAGCGCGCCATGGCGATCGAACGCGCCGAGATCGAGCGTCTGGGCAAGGACCGCGACGATGAGCTCAAGATCCTTGAGCGCAACGTCTATGGCCGCCTGAAGCCGCTGATCCTGGGCAAGAACGCTGTCTCCGGTCCCAAGGGCATCGGCCGCGGCGAACTGACCGAAGAGAAGCTGGCCGAGGTCAGCCGTGGTCTGTGGTGGCAGATCGCCCTGGACGACGAGAAGGCCATGGGCGAGCTGGAGGCGATGAAGCGCCAGTTCGAAGACGCCCGTAAGCAACTGGACCGTCGTTTCGAAGACAAGGTCGAGAAGCTGCAACGCGGCGACGAACTGCCCCCCGGCGTGATGAAGATGGTCAAGGTCTTCGTGGCCGTGAAGCGCAAGCTTCAGCCCGGCGACAAGATGGCCGGCCGTCACGGCAACAAGGGCGTCATCTCCAAGATCCTGCCGATCGAGGACATGCCGCACCTGGAAGACGGCACCCACGTGGACGTCGTTCTGAACCCGCTGGGCGTGCCCTCGCGCATGAACATCGGCCAGATCTTCGAAACCCACCTGGGTTGGGCCGCCGCCGGCCTGGGCAAGCAGATCTCCGGTCTGCTGGAAGCCTGGCAAGCGGGTGGTCAGAAGCAGGCGCTGATCGATCGTCTGACCCATATCTACGGCCCGGAAACCCCGTTGCCGCAGGATGAGGAAGACCTGATCGAACTGGCGAAGAACCTGTCCAAGGGCGTGCCCTTCGCGACCCCGGTCTTCGACGGTGCGCACATCGGCGACATCGAACGCCTGCTGGAAGAGGCGGGGCTGAACAAGTCGGCCCAGTCGATCCTGTATGACGGTCAGACCGGCGAGCAGTTCAAGCGTCCGGTCACGGTCGGCTACATCTATATGCTGAAGCTGCACCACCTGGTCGACGACAAGATCCACGCCCGCTCCATCGGCCCGTACTCGCTGGTCACCCAGCAGCCGCTGGGCGGCAAGGCGCAGTTCGGCGGTCAGCGCTTCGGGGAAATGGAGGTCTGGGCTCTGGAAGCTTACGGCGCCGCCTACACCCTGCAAGAGATGCTGACGGTGAAGTCCGACGACGTGGCCGGCCGGACCAAGGTCTACGAGGCCATCGTCCGCGGCGACGACAGCTTCGAGGCCGGCATTCCCGAGAGCTTCAACGTGCTCATCAAGGAAATGCGTTCGCTGGGTCTGAACGTGGAGCTGGAGAACAGCTGAGGGTGAGCAAGGTGTGAAGAGTGAGCGAAGGAGTGAGCGCGCAGGTTGCTCTTTCTTCGCTCACATCTTGCTCACTTTCCACTTGTCACCAGCAGCTCCCACGCTCTCAAAGATTTACCGCGGCCCCCGCCGCAGAAGGAAAACAAGATGAACCAGGAAGTCCTGAACATCTTCAACCCGGTCCCGGTCACCCCGACCTTCGACCAGATCAAGATCGCCCTGGCCTCGCCGGAGAAGATCCGGTCGTGGTCGTTCGGCGAGATCAAGAAGCCGGAAACCATCAACTACCGCACGTTCAAGCCCGAGCGTGACGGCCTGTTCTGCGCCCGTATCTTTGGCCCGACCAAGGACTACGAATGCCTGTGCGGCAAGTACAAGCGCATGAAGTACAAGGGCATTATCTGCGAGAAGTGCGGCGTTGAAGTCACGCTGGCTCGCGTTCGCCGCGAGCGTATGGGTCACATCGACCTGGCCGCCCCGGTCGCCCACATCTGGTTCCTGAAGTCGCTGCCGTCGCGCATCTCGCTGATGCTGGACATGGCGCTGAAGGACGTCGAGCGGGTCCTGTATTTCGAGAACTATATCGTCACCGAGCCGGGCCTGACCCCGCTGAAGCAGAACCAACTGCTGACGGAAGACGAGTTCTATCGCTACCAGGAAGAATACGGCGATGACGGCTTCACCGCCGAGATCGGCGCCGAGGCCGTCCGCAACCTGCTGATGGGCATCGACCTGCACGCCGAGGCTGAAAAGCACCGCGGCGAGCTGGCCGACAGCCCGTCGGAAATGAAGGCCAAGAAGGCGTCCAAGCGCCTGAAGCTGATCGAGGCCTTCCTGGAATCGGGCAACAAGCCCGAGTGGATGATCCTGACCATCGTGCCGGTCATCCCGCCGGAACTGCGTCCTCTGGTGCCGCTGGACGGCGGTCGTTTCGCGACCTCCGACCTGAACGACCTGTATCGCCGGGTGATCAACCGGAACAACCGCCTGAAGCGCCTGATGGAGCTGCGGGCGCCGGACATCATCATCCGTAACGAAAAGCGGATGCTGCAAGAGTCCGTCGACGCCCTGTTCGACAATGGCCGTCGCGGCCGCGTGATCACGGGCGCCAACAAGCGTCCGCTGAAGTCGCTGGCCGACATGCTGAAGGGCAAGCAAGGCCGCTTCCGTCAGAACCTGCTGGGCAAGCGCGTCGACTATTCGGGCCGTTCGGTCATCACCGTGGGGCCGGAACTGAAGCTGCACGAGTGCGGTCTGCCCAAGAAGATGGCGCTGGAGCTGTTCAAGCCCTTCATCTATGCGCGCCTTGACGCCAAGGGCCTGTCGGGCACCGTCAAACAGTCCAAGCGCATGGTCGAGCGCGAGCAGCCCGCCGTCTGGGACATCCTGGACGAGGTCATCCGCGAGCACCCGGTTCTGCTGAACCGCGCGCCGACGCTTCACCGTCTGGGCATCCAGGCGTTCGAACCCAAGCTGATCGAGGGCAAGGCCATCCGCCTGCACCCGCTGGTCTGTACGGCGTTCAACGCCGACTTCGACGGCGACCAGATGGCCGTTCACGTCCCGCTGAGCCTCGAGGCCCAGTTGGAAGCGCGCGTCCTGATGATGTCGACCAACAACATCCTGTCGCCCGCCAACGGCAAGCCGATCATCGTGCCGTCGCAGGACATCGTCCTGGGTCTGTACTATCTGTCGCTGGTCAAGGACGGCGAGCCGGGTGAAGGCAAGCTGTTCGCCAATATCGGCGAGATCGACGCCGCCCTGGACGCCAAGGTCGTCACCCTGCACAGCCGCATCAAGGCGCGCTGGACGGAACAGGACGCCGAAGGCAAGGAGGTGACCAAGGTCATCGACACCACGCCGGGCCGGATGAAGCTGGCGGCCCTGCTGCCGCGCAACCCGAACGTCGGCTATCGCCTGCTCGAGAAGAACCTGACCAAGAAGGAAATCGGCAATCTGATCGACGTGGTCTATCGCCACTGCGGTCAGAAGGCGACGGTCATCTTCGCCGACCAGATGATGGGCCTGGGCTTCCGCGAGGCCGCCAAGGCGGGCATCTCGTTCGGCAAGGACGACATCGTCATTCCGGCGAAGAAGGCCGAACTGGTCGCCGAAACCCGCACCCAGGTGGAGGAGTACGAGCAACAGTACGCCGACGGCCTGATCACGCGCGGTGAGAAGTACAACAAGGTCGTCGACGCCTGGGCCAAGGCCACGGACCGGATCGCCGACGCCATGATGGGCGAGATCGCGCAGCCGCGCGTGCTGATCGAGGGTGAAAACCCCGACATCAACTCGGTCTTCATGATGGCCAACTCCGGCGCCCGGGGTTCGCAGGCGCAGATGAAGCAACTGGGCGGCATGCGCGGCCTGATGGCCAAGCCGTCCGGCGAGATCATCGAGACGCCGATCACCTCGAACTTCAAGGAAGGCCTGACCGTCCTTGAATACTTCAACTCCACCCACGGCGCCCGTAAGGGTCTGGCCGATACCGCGCTGAAGACCGCCAACTCCGGCTATCTGACGCGTCGTCTGGTGGACGTGGCGCAGGACTCGATCGTCACCGAGATCGACTGCGGCTCGACCCGCGGCATCACGCTTCGCGCGGTGATGGAAGGCGGCGACGTCCTGGTCTCGCTGGGTCAGCGCATCCTGGGTCGCTATGCGGCCGAGGACATCAAGGAGCCGGGCACCGATACCGTCCTGTTCCCCGCCGACACCTATCTGGTGGAAGAAGTGGTCGAGGCGGTCGACGCCGCCGGCGTCCAGTCGGTCAAGGTCCGTTCGGCCCTGACCTGCGAGGCGGAAGCCGGTATTTGCGCCCACTGCTACGGCCGTGACCTGGCGCGCGGCACCAACGTCAACATCGGCGAAGCGGTCGGCGTCATCGCCGCCCAGTCGATCGGCGAGCCGGGCACCCAGCTGACGATGCGGACCTTCCACATCGGCGGTACGGCCCAGGTGGCGGAAACCTCCTTCATGGAGGCGACCAACGCCGGTAACGCCCGCATCGCCGGCCCGACCGTCGTCGCGGCCCACGGGGACCTGGTGGCCATGAGCCGCAACGTGACCGTGACCGTGGTCGTCGACGGCAAGGACCGCGAGACGCACAAGGCCCCGTACGGCGCCCGGATCCGGGTCAAGGAAGGCGGCGAAGTGAAGCGCGGCCAACGCCTGGCGGAGTGGGACCCCTACACCACCCCGATCCTGACGGAAGTCGGCGGCCTGATCCGTTTCGAGGATCTGGTCGAAGGCCTGTCGGTCAAGGAAGAAACCGACGAAGCGACGGGCATCGCCCAGCGCGTCGTCAGCGACTGGCGCGCCAGCCCGCGTGGTTCGGACCTGCGTCCGGCCATGGGCGTCACCTTGGGCGACGCCTACGCCAAGCTGGCCTCGGGCTCTGACGCCCGTTACCTGCTGCCCGTGGGCGCGGTTCTGTCCGTGTCGAACGGCGATGAGGTCAAGCCGGGCGAAATCATCGCCCGCGTCCCGACCGAAGGCGCCAAGACCCGCGACATCACCGGCGGTCTGCCGCGCGTCGCCGAACTGTTCGAAGCCCGCCGTCCCAAGGACTGCGCGGTCATCGCCGAGATGGATGGTCGCGTCGAATTCGGTCGCGACTACAAGAACAAGCGCCGCATCAAGATCACGCCGGAAGTCAACGCCGACGGCGTGCAGGGCGAGCCGGTCGAGTTCCTGATCCCGAAGGGCAAACACATCTCCGTCCACGACGGCGATCTGATCCAGAAGGGCGACTACATCATCGACGGCAACCCGGATCCGCACGACCTGCTGCGCATCCAGGGCGTCGAGGCGCTGGCTGAGTATCTGGTGAACGAAGTGCAGGAGGTTTACCGACTGCAAGGCGTGCCGATCAACGACAAGCACATCGAAGTCATCGTGCGTCAGATGCTGCAGAAGGTCGAAGTCCTGGATTCGGGTGAAACCACCCTGATCCGCGGCGACACCGTCGAAGTGGCCGAAGCCGTGCTCGAGAACGAGAAGGTCGAGAAGCGCGGTGGCCGGATCGCCACCACCCAGCCCGTCCTGCTGGGCATCACCAAGGCGTCGCTGCAAACCCGCAGCTTCATCTCGGCGGCGTCCTTCCAGGAGACCACCCGCGTCCTCACCGACGCCTCGGTCCACGGCAAGAAGGACATGCTGGAAGGCCTGAAGGAAAACGTCATCGTCGGCCGCCTGATCCCGGCCGGTACGGGCGCCTATCTGCGGGCCCTGCAAAAGATCGCCAACGATCGCGATGCAGAGCTGACGCAAGCCCGCGAAGACTCGATCGAGCCGTTGCCGGCCGATCTGCAACTGGAGCTGGAGAGCAGCGAAGGCTGATCTCCGGGTTCGGATGTGATGAAATGAAGAGGGCGGCGCCGGCGACGGCGCCGCCCTTTTTCTATGGGCCGGTTTCTATGGGCCGGTTAGTTTGAGGGACTGGACTGGCGCGTTCGTTCGCCCCGGTTGATGGTGGTCTCGGCGCCCTGACGCATATCGACGCCCTGCACGTCGGGCAGCTGAGCGCCCGCGCAGCCGGTGCCGAAGTTTGAGCCGACGCAGTCGGCAGGGCCGACCACGCCCACGCCGCCGGACAGGGGCCGGCGCTTGGCTTCCCACTCCGCCAGACGGCGCGCGCCCTCGCGGGCGAAGGCGGCGTCGCGCTGAGGATTGCCGGAGCCGGTGATCGGGGCGGCGTTCTCACCGCGTCGGGCGAACTCGTCGCGGCAATGGCGGCGCTCGGCGTCGTTCAACAGGTCGGGAGAGGCGCAGCCGGGCAGGCCCTGGCGCATTGATCGCGCCATGGCCCCGGAACGATTGGCGGGATCGACCCGCCACACGTCGGCCGGGGGCGGCGCGCCGGGCGGCGCCGGAGCGGCGAAACGGGGACGCAGAGGGGCGGGCCGGGGCACGGCCTGGGTCTCGGGCGTTGGCGCTCGGACGGACGGGGAGGGCGAGGACGTCGGGGCGGCGGCGGGTTCGATGTCCGGCGTGGCCACGGTCGGGACGCGGGGGCGTTCGTTCAACAACAGGGGGCGGGGTTCGATGTCGAGATAGACCGGCGGCGGGGCGGCCACGATGTCGCGCCCCTCAATCCCGAGCGCCGTGAAGGACAGGGCGGCGATCAGGGCGGTGTTGATGGCGACAGCCGCCGTCGCCAGACCCGCCTTGCGCCAGTCGGGACGCCGGGAGTTGAGACGGGGCAGGGCGGATACGCTCATTCACGACGCTTTCGCAGATTGGGCAGCAGGCCGTCCCTCGAAGAAAAGAGATCGACCTGAATATTGACGCCTTCACACCCGGACATGGGATTGGGCCTTTCACAAGGCGGGTCGCCCCGAGGCGGTTCGGCGCGCTGCGCCTCCCATGCGGCGAGGCGTCTGGCGCCCTGGCGGGCGAAGACGGCGTCCCGTTCAGTGTCGCCTGAGCCGGTGATGGCGCGCGGTCCCTGGTTTGAACGCGTCCATCGGTCGTCGCATCGTTGGCGAGCTTCGGCGGACAGGCGATGCGGCGTGTCACAGGACGCAAGAGCGTCGCTGGAACGGCCGGCGCCGGTTGTGACGCGCCACTGGTCGTCGATGCGAGCGCCGATGGGGGCGGAGAAACCCGGTGTCTTCGCCTCATCCGAGCCCTTAGGCGGAACGGAAGCTCGCTGCTCGGCAGGGGAGGGCGGGCGGCTGGACCGCCGAAACGCCGTGGGCGGAGGCCGGTCGTTCGGCAGCGGCGCGCGTGGCTCGATGTCGAGATACAGAATCGGTCCGACAGCCGGGAGCCGCGGTGTCCGCGCACGTCGGTCCTCGATAGACAGCAGGGTCAGAACCACGGCGTTGACGCCCAGAGCAGCGGCCGTCGCACCCGCCCAGCCGATCTTGCCCGTCGTCGCCATGCCGTCCCCCGACCGTTCGATGCGACGCTCGACTGCAAGGGTGGCTGGATTCAGGCGCTGGTTTGACTTGTTCGCGTCACGGCTGTGTGGGCGCCTTGGGCCAAGAGACGGCACGGTCGGTGATGGCGTGGCTTCAGAGCGCACAGGGCGCGTAGAACCCCTCCTCTTGAAGTGGTACGGCATAAGGTGTTCTGTGGGGGAACGGATGAGAACTCGACTTGCTTTCATCATCGGCTTGAGCGGTCTTGCCGCCGCGTGCGCGACGCCCGAAACGGCCGCGAATCTGTCGGACGGCACGCATGTAGTTGGACGCAGCCTCACCCCGACTGCGGAGGATGGAGCCGTGACCCTGGAGTGCGTCTTGGCCGAGGGGGGATTGCTGACGGACTGTGTCGTCATCTCCGAGCAACCTTCCGATCAAGGTTACGGCGAGGCTGCGCTGGCCATGGCCGCAAGAGGCGTGCGGGTGGAGGTGGACGCCGGCCGAGTGGGACAGAAGGTTCGCTTCACCACCCGTTTCCGGCTCCAGGATTAGGTCGTTCTTGACCTTTTCCCCCATCGCGCATATACGCGCCGGACTTTCGAGGCGTGGCCGGTTCGCCGGTCGCTGAGATCGTGACAATTGAACGGACGGGCTGTGCCCGCCGGAACGCCCAAAGCGCGCGTTCCGGCCCTTTGTGTTTTCCGGTGCGCCGGAGCGAACCGGGGCTGTTTGTCGTCACGCGATCAGTCTCGATGACACCCGGGCGAGGGGATGGTCCCCCGTTCACAAGAAGGCGAGAGGCGCTTCGGTCGAAAGACACACGCCTCCATCAGAAGTCGAGATAAGTTTCGAATGCCTACGATCAACCAGCTGATCCGCAAGCCGCGCAAGCCCAAGCCCACCCGTAACAAGGTGCCGGCTCTGGAGGGTTCGCCCCAGCGTCGCGGCGTCTGCACCCGCGTTTACACCACGACCCCGAAGAAGCCGAACTCGGCTCTGCGTAAGGTCGCCAAGGTCCGTCTGGCCAAGAACGGCTACGAAGCCGTTTGCTACATCCCCGGTGAAGGCCACAACCTTCAAGAACACTCGGTTGTTCTGATCCGCGGCGGCCGCGTGAAGGACTTGCCCGGCGTTCGCTACCACATCCTGCGCGGCGTGCTCGACACGCAAGGCGTCAAGGACCGCAAGCAGCGTCGTTCGCACTACGGCGCCAAGCGTCCGAAGTAAGCCATTCGCGTCCGGGTCTTTGCACCCGGAGGCCTTTTCGAGATCTTCCCGGCGAGCGCCGGGCACTGCAAGGAATAACCTATGTCGCGTCGTCACCGCGCCCAGAAGCGTGAAGTTCTGCCGGATCCCAAGTTCGGCGATCTGATCGTCACCAAGTTCATGAACTACGTCATGTACGAAGGTAAGAAGGCCGTCGCCGAGAACATCGTTTACGGCGCCTTCGACATCCTGGCGGACAAGAAGAAGGAGCAGACTGCGGTCGAGACCTTCCACACCGCTCTGGACAATGTCGCGCCTTCGGTCGAAGTCCGCTCGCGTCGCGTCGGCGGCGCGACCTATCAGGTGCCGGTCGAGGTCCGTCCGGACCGTCGCCGCGCCCTGGCCATCCGCTGGCTGGTGAATGCTGCGCGCAAGCGCGGTGAAAACACCATGACCGAAAAGCTGGCCGCCGAGCTGCTGGACGCCTCGAACAACCGCGGCACCGCGGTCAAGAAGCGCGAAGACACCCACAAGATGGCCGAGGCGAACCGCGCCTTCAGCCACTATCGCTGGTAAGCGTCTTAAAACCGTCTCCCTTTCGAAGCTAAGGGACGGTTCCTATCTAAGACTATCCGGCGCGGGCGGTTTGAGCTAAATCGCCCGCGCTCGCTTATCCGCCGCATCGACGATCACCCCGAGGGCGCCCAAAGCGTCCTAGACCTACTTCTAAGGCACGTTTTCATGGCTCGTACGCACGCGCTCCAGGACTACCGCAACTTCGGCATCATGGCCCACATCGACGCGGGCAAGACGACCACGACCGAGCGGATCCTGTATTACACCGGCAAAAACCATAAGATCGGCGAAGTCCACGACGGCGCCGCGACCATGGACTGGATGGACCAGGAGCAGGAGCGCGGCATCACGATCACGTCGGCCGCGACGACCGCCTTCTGGCAGGGCAAGCGCCTGAACATCATCGACACCCCCGGCCACGTGGACTTCACCATTGAAGTCGAGCGTTCGCTGCGCGTGCTCGACGGCGCCGTTGCGGTGCTGGACGGCAACGCCGGCGTCGAGCCCCAGACCGAAACCGTCTGGCGCCAGGCCGACAAATATTCGGTGCCGCGCATCGTCTTCGTCAACAAGATGGACAAGATCGGCGCCGACTTCGACGCCTCGGTCCAATCGATCCGTGACCGTCTGGGCGCCAAGGCTGTGCCGATCCAGTTCCCGATCGGTTCGGAAAATACCCTGTCCGGCCTGGTCGACATCGTTGAGATGCGCGCGGTCGTTTGGGACAACGACGCCCTGGGCGCCAACTTCACCGTCGGCGACATCCCGGCTGACCTGGTCGACAAGGCCAACGAAGCCCGCCAGTACCTGATCGACAACGCCGTCGAACTCGACGACGACGCGATGCAGGCCTATCTGGACGGCGTTGAGCCCTCGGTCGAAGTGCTGAAGAAGTGCATCCGTAAGGCTGTGCTGACCGGCGCCTTCTATCCGATCCTGTGTGGCTCGGCTTTCAAAAACAAGGGCGTGCAGACGCTGCTGGACGCCGTGGTCGACTATCTGCCGTCGCCGCTGGACATCCCCCCGACGCCGGGCATCGACTTCAAGACGGAAGAGCCGATCGTGCGCAAGGCCTCGGATGACGAGCCCCTGTCCATCCTGGCCTTCAAGATCATGGACGACCCCTTCGTCGGCTCGCTGACCTTCTGCCGCCTGTATTCGGGCAAGATGGAAACGGGCATGAGCCTGCTGAACTCCAGCCGCGACAAGAAAGAGCGCGTCGGCCGGATGCTGCAGATGCACTCGAACAACCGTGAAGACGTCAAGGAAGCCTTCGCCGGCGACATCGTCGCCCTGGCCGGCCTGAAGGAAACCCGCACCGGGGACACCCTGTGCGATCCGCTGAAGTCGCCCGTCATCCTCGAGAAGATGGAATTCCCGGCCCCGGTCATCGAAATCTCGGTCGAGCCCAAGACCAAGGCCGACCAAGAGAAGCTGGGCGTCGCCCTGGCCAAGCTGGCTTCGGAAGATCCGTCCTTCACCGTCTCGACCGACCACGAGTCGGGCCAGACCATCCTGAAGGGCATGGGCGAGCTTCACCTGGACATCAAGATCGACATCTTGAAGCGCACCTACAAGGTCGAGGCCACCATCGGCGCGCCGCAGGTCGCCTATCGCGAATCGCTCGGCCGCACGGTCGACATCGACTACACCCACAAGAAGCAGACCGGCGGTACGGGCCAGTTCGCCCGCGTCATGATCACCTTCGAACCCGGCGAGCCGGGCTCGGGCTTCGTGTTCGAGAACTCGATCGTCGGCGGCGCGGTGCCCAAGGAATACATCCCGGGCGTCGAAAAGGGTCTGAACTCCATCAAGGACTCGGGTCTGCTGGCCGGCTTCCCGCTGATCGACTTCAAGGCGACCCTGACGGACGGCAAGTACCACGACGTCGACTCCAGCGTGCTGGCGTTCGAAATCGCGGCCCGCGCCGCCTTCCGCGAACTGAAGGAAAAGGGCGCGCCGAAGCTGCTCGAGCCGATCATGGCGGTCGAGGTCGTGACCCCCGAGGAATACCTCGGCTCGGTCATCGGCGACCTGAACGGCCGTCGCGGCATGATCCAGGGTCAGGACATGCGCGGCAACGCCACCGTCGTGAACGCCTTCGTGCCGCTGGCCAACATGTTCGGCTATGTGAACACGCTGCGCGGCATGTCGCAGGGCCGCGCCCAGTTCACGATGCAATATGACCACTACGAGCCCGTGCCGCAGCACGTCGCCGACGAAGTGATCAAGAAGTACGCCTAAGCTTTTCCT
Source organism: Brevundimonas sp. SL130 (assembly GCF_026625805.1). Taxonomy (NCBI): domain Bacteria; kingdom Pseudomonadati; phylum Pseudomonadota; class Alphaproteobacteria; order Caulobacterales; family Caulobacteraceae; genus Brevundimonas; species Brevundimonas sp. SL130. Next base: position 2,462,961 of record NZ_CP113064.1, on the reverse strand, counting down.
TTCGGAGAAGCGGACCTAAAAGCGCCCGGTCCGACAAGGGCCGGGCGCCCTTAACCCCAAGATTATAGGAACCCCGGTTCGGGGACCTAGGAGCTAGAAAATGGCCAAGGAAAAGTTCGAACGTAACAAGCCGCACTGCAACATCGGCACGATTGGCCACGTTGACCACGGCAAGACGACGCTGACGGCGGCGATCACCATGGCCCTGGCCAAGGCCAGCGGCGGCAAGGCGATGAACTACGCCGACATCGACGCTGCGCCGGAAGAAAAGGCCCGCGGCATCACGATCAACACCGCGCACGTGGAATATGAGACGGCCAACCGTCACTACGCCCACGTCGACTGCCCCGGCCACGCCGACTATGTGAAGAACATGATCACCGGCGCCGCTCAGATGGACGGCGCGATCCTGGTGGTTTCGGCCGCCGACGGCCCGATGCCGCAGACCCGCGAGCACATCCTGCTGGCCCGTCAGGTCGGCGTGCCGGCCCTGGTGGTCTTCATGAACAAGGTCGACCTGGTCGATGATGAAGAACTGCTGGAACTGGTCGAGATGGAAGTGCGCGAGCTGCTGAGCAGCTACCAGTTCCCGGGCGACGATATTCCGATCACCAAGGGTTCGGCCAAGGCCGCGACCGACGGCGTGAACCCGGAAATCGGCGAACAGCGCGTTCTCGAGCTCATGCAGACTGTGGACGACTACATCCCGCAGCCGGCTCGTCCGCTCGACCTGCCCTTCCTGATGCCGGTTGAAGACGTCTTCTCGATCTCGGGCCGCGGCACCGTGGTCACGGGTCGCGTCGAAAAGGGTATCGTCAAGGTCGGTGAAGAAGTCGAAATCGTCGGCATCCGCCCGGTCCAGAAGACGACCTGCACCGGCGTCGAAATGTTCCGCAAGCTGCTGGACCAAGGTCAAGCGGGCGACAACGTCGGCGTTCTGCTGCGCGGCACCAAGCGCGAAGACGTCGAGCGCGGTCAGGTTCTGTGCAAGCCGGGTTCGATTACCCCGCACACCAAGTTCCTGGCTGAAGCCTATATCCTGACCAAGGAAGAAGGCGGCCGTCACACCCCGTTCTTCACGAACTATCGCCCGCAGTTCTACTTCCGCACCACGGACGTGACCGGCATCGTTCACCTGAAGGAAGGCGTCGAAATGATCATGCCCGGCGACAACGCCGAGCTGAACGTCGAACTGATCACCCCGATCGCCATGGATCAGGGCCTGCGCTTCGCCATCCGTGAAGGCGGCCGCACCGTCGGCGCCGGCGTCGTCGCCAAGATCATCGAGTAGTCATTCTTTGGCCTGACGCGTTCACGCGCGACTTGAGGCCAGACGGATGTAATCGCCTAACAGAACGGCCCCGGAGGAAACTCCGGGGCCGTTTTGCTGTGGGCGTAGGACGAAAGGTCCGGGGGCGGCGGCTTGCATTCGGCGCGGCGCGGGTCGATCTGGAGGCGGTGATGTCTTCCCCTACCATCGTGATCGTGGGCGCCGGCGTGCTGGGCCTGAGTACGGCGTTCGAGCTGAAGCGGCGCGGCCATGCGGTGATCGTGGTCGATCCCGGCGGGGCCAATGCCTCACGCGTAGCCGCGGGCATGGTGGCCCCGGCGATGGAGGCGGCGATCGACGATGTGTCGCCGGACCGCGCGGCCCTGTTCCGCGCCGGCCGCGACCTGTGGCCGGCCTTTGCAGCCGCATCGGGCGTCGCCCTGGCGCGCCGTCCGGCCGAGTGGCGCGGCGGCGACGTGGACGCCATCGCAGGGCGTCTGACGGCCCTGGGTTTCGCCGCACGCCGCGAGGGAGACCGGGTGGTGACGGACGAGGATTGTCAAATCGAGCCGGACCAGGCGATGGCGGCCCTGCGCGCGTCTTTGGACGGCGCGGTTCTGGAGAGACGCGCAACCGGTCTGCGCCAGGTCGGGGACGAATGGCGGGTTGAGGTGAACGGCGGGGCGGCGCTGGCGGCGTCGGCGGTCGTTCTGGCGACGGGAACGGATGCGGCCGTTCCAGGGGCGCCGGCGGCGACGCGCATCCTGGTGGACGGCGTTCAGCCGATCCGGGGACAGATCGGGGTCGTTGTACGGGATCTGACGCCGCACCCCGTGCGCGGGCCGGGGGCCTATGTGGCGCCGATGACGGGCGGGGCGGTGATCGGGGCGACCATGGAGCCGGGCCGGCGCGATACGGCGCCCGACGCCGCCGTGAGCGAGCGACTGATGGAAGCCGCCTGGCGGGTGCTGGGCCAGGCGCCCGAACCCTTGACCATCGAATGGCGCGCCGGTGTGCGCGGCGCATCGGCCGACGGCCTGCCCATGGCCGGGGCGGCGCCGGACGGGGAGGGGCTGTTCCTGGCCCTGGCCCCGCGTCGCAACGGCTGGCTGCTGGGGCCGCTGGTCGCGAGCGTGGTCGCCGATGCGATCGAGGGACGGACGCCGTCGCCGGAAGCCCGCGCCCTCGATCCTCGACGCTTTTAATCCGCCATGGCGAAGCGGACGGTGAAGTTGACCGTGGCCCCGTCCACCGCGCGGCCATCGACCGTGCGGGGGTTCATGCGGAAGTCGCGCGTCAGGCTCATGGCCGCGCGGCCGAAGCCCTGGCCCCTGGGCGTTTCGTCGGCGACGCGGCAGGCGGTCAGGCCGCCGTCGATGCGGACGGTGCAGGACAGGCTGGCCGCGCCGGACAGGCCGCTGTCGGCCGCGCGCGTCGGATAGGCGCGCGTCATCTGCGCCTCGGACGGACGACTGGCCCAGGTCGGATTGTTGATGACCGAGACGGCGCGGATCGGCGGCGTCTCGGTCGTCGCCGTGCCGCCTTCGACGCCCTTCGGAGCCGTGCTGACGATCACCTGGCCGGACGGCGCCGTCTCGGCGGTCTTGTCCGGCGGCGTCAAAGGCACGGTCTCGACGGTCGGCGGCGCCTTGAGGATGGGGTCATGGATCGGCGTCGGCGGCGCGGCGGTCTTCTGAGACGGGGGAAGGGGCTTGGGCTTCGGTCGCTCGACGAAGATATCGACAATAGGATCTTCGATGACGCCTTGGGTCAGTGGCTGGTCCAACTGGAACCGCTGGTTATAGAGCGCCACCCCCACCCCGACGTGGGCGACGACGGACAGGCCGATGGCGGCCCACATCCAGCGCGGTAAAGGTTTTCTGCCTCCCCCAAAGTCGATGGGGCTGATTGCGCCGGGTCCTCCGGCGGCACGGATCATCATGTCGACACTCCCTCGTTCACCGCCCCCGCAGCGCCCGTAACCGAAAGTGAGCGCGCAGGTTGTGGCGACTTTGCGGCGAGGTTTCAGGGCTCGACCAAGGTCGATCCCCAGGACTGGTTAACACCGTAGTTAACGATTAAGACTTGATTAACCACGTTCGACGAGGCTTCGCCTGTCATGGGCATCCGAGCGATTCCATCCTCAGGCGGCGTAGAAGCGGCCATCAGACGCGCCTCGACAGCGGTCGGGGTAGACTATGATTTTCTGATCAAGACGGCGCGTCGCGAGAGCGCGATGAATCCGTCGGCCAAGGCGCCGACCTCGTCGGCGGCGGGCCTGTTTCAATTCATCGAACAGACCTGGCTGGGCACCGTCAAACAGCACGGCGCCCAGCACGGCTATGGTCAGTACGCCGACCTGATCCACCGGGGATCGGACGGGCGCTGGCGGGTCGAGGGATCGGCGCGCAATGTGGTGTTGGACCTGAGGTTCGACCCCCATGCGGCCTCGACCATGGCGGCGGAGCTGACGGCGTCGAACGCCGCCTATCTGCGCGGTCGCACCGGCAAGGAGCCGGGCGCGGGGGATCTGTACGCCGCCCACTTCCTGGGCCCGGCCGGCGCGGCCAGTCTGATGGCGGCGATGGACCGCAATCCGGGCGCCAGCGCCGTCGCGCTGTTTCCCGAGGCGGCCCGGGCCAATCGCAGCATCTTCTACAAGGACGGCCGCGCGGCCACAGTCGCCGAGGTTCACGCCAATCTGCAACGTTCCGCCGGCCAAGGCGCGCCGGCGGCCGGGAGCGGCGAGACGCGCTCGCCCGCGCCTGAGCTGAGCGATCGCGATCAGGCCCTGGCCGCGCGGCTGGATCGGCTGAAGCAGGAGCAGGGGCTGCTGGCCCTGTTGCTGGGCCAGGACGGATCGTCAGGGACGGGGTTCGGCGGGGCCTTTTCGCCCAACGGCAAGGATTCGACGTGAGATCGGCATGCCTCGATGGTAAACCGACCGTTAAGCATGGCAGGGTCATGATGTCGGCAAGCCCGATTCCCTGACGAGCCGTCCATGACCGCCTTCCGCGCCCGCCTCACCGAAATGGACATCCAACGCCTGGTCAAGGCGGTGGACGAGGACGAGCGCGCCGAGGCCGCCCACAAGCTGTGCCGCAACATGGACCGGGCCGAGCTGGACGACCGCGAGCGGGAGGCGGCGCAGAAGATCGTGCGTCTGTTGGCCACTGATGCGGCGGAGTTGGTGCGCCGGGCCATGGCCGTGACGCTGAAGGCGTCGGACCTGATCCCCCATGATGTGGCGCGGCGTCTGGCGGCCGACCTGGACAGTATCGCCCTGCCGATCATCGGCGCCTCGCCGGCGCTGAGCGACGACGACCTGATCGAGATCGTCCGCGCCGGTTCAGCCGTGCGCCAGATCGCCGTGGCGGGCCGCCCGCGCGTGTCCCGCGATGTGTCGCAGGCCCTGGCTGACGAGGGGCACGAGCAGGCTGTCAGGGTTCTGGCGGCCAATGACAACGCCGATCTGTCAGAGCGCGCCCTGGGCGTGATCGTGGATCGTTTTCCTGAGTCGGGCGAGGTGGTCGCCGCCGTCGCCTATCGTCAGGTTCTGCCGCTTCACATTACCGAACGCCTGATCGAACTGGCCAGCGAGACGGTGCGGGAACACCTGGTTTCGCGGCACGCCGTGGCGCCGGAGACGGCCATCCGGCTGGCGCAATATTCTCGCGAGCGCGCGACGATCGATCTGGTGGAACAGGCCGCGTCCAGCGCCGACTTGCCGGCCTTCATGGCCCAGTTGAACCTGCGCAAGGTCCTGAACGCCTCGCTGCTGCTGCGCGGATTGGCGCGCGGGCAGATGACGATGCTGGAACATGGTCTGGCCGAGCTGGCGGCGACGCCGCACCACCGGGCCTGGCTGATGATCCATGACGCCGGGCCGCTGGGACTGAAGGCCGTCTATGACCGGGCGGGCCTGCCGCCGCGCCTGTTCCAGGCCTTCCGCGCCGGCGTCGATACCTGGCGAGCCCTGTCGGCGGAGGGGGTTGATACGTCGAGCGAGGTCTTCCGTCAGCGTATGCTGGAGCGGTTCCTGACCCAGCGGCCGAACGTGCCGCGTGACGATCTCGCCTATCTGATGGAGCGGCTGGATCAGGCCCCCATGCGCCCGACGCAGATGGCCGCCTCGGCCGCCTGAACCCGCGCGTCGGCCGGCAAAAAGGGATCCGTCAGTAGACGGATCCCTTTGCTGTATTCGACCCAGAAAGGCTCAGCGGGATTTGTGCTGAGAGACCTCGGCTTCGAGGGATTCGGCCAGGACGCGGCCGGTGGGGTTTTCGTCAGTCTTGATCTGGTCGCGGACCACGGAGCGGATCGCGTCGATGTGGGCGTGGACGATGGTGAGCGGCGCTTCCGCACGAGTAGCGGCGTCATCCAGCAGTCGGCACAAGGAGCCGGCGATGCGGGTGACCAGCGGATATTCGTAGGTGGTCCCCAGACCCTTCAGGTCGTGGGCGCGGAAATAGAGGGCGTTGGCGGTATCGGCCGTCAGTCCCTTTTCATGGATGTCGGCCTGGGCCTGATCCATCTTGACGATCTCGTCGTTCAGCCATTGGCCGAACTGGGCCGACATGGCCTTGAGCGCTTCTTCCGCGCGGGCGATGGCGTCGGCGTTGATGCCGAAACCGCCCCCGATCCTGGGACGAAGAGACGGCGTGGCGGGCTTGACGTTCGCCGGATCGCTCATGGCGGACCTCCATAGAATTTGAGCAGAGCTTAGCCCTGCCGCCTTAAGAAGCCGTATAGGGGGTCAGTTGGTGAACTGCTCGGTCATGACCCGTTCGTCGAAGGACCGGCCGGCGTCAAACAGCATGGTCAAGGCGACATCGCGACGTTCGCGGACCTCGACCCGCGACACGCGTCGGACTTCGAAATTGTCGGCGGTGGCGGAGACCGGGCGCTTGTCGGCCTCCAGCACGTCGAACCGCACCCTGGCGCCATGAGACAGCAGGGCCCCGCGCCAACGTCGAGGACGGAAGGCGCTGATCGGGGTCAGGGCCAGTATGCGGGCGTCCAGCGGAATAATCGGGCCGTGGGCGGACAGGTTGTAGGCGGTTGAGCCCGCCGGCGTCGCAACCATACAGCCGTCGCAGGACAGTTCCTCCAGACGCACGCGGTCATCGACGGTGATCTTCAGCTTGGCGCTCTGGCGGGTCTGGCGCAGCAGTGAGACCTCGTTGATGGCCAGGCCGGTATGGACCTCGCCGCTTTCGGTCCAGGCGTCCATCTGAAGCGGATGGATCATGGTGCGTTCGGCGGCGATGACGCGGGCGATCAGATCGTCTTCGTCATAGTCGTTCATCAGAAAGCCGACCGATCCCCGGTTCATGCCATAGACCGGGGTGCGGCGACGAAGATTGCCGTGCAGGGTTTCCAGCATCTGTCCATCGCCGCCCAGGGCGATGATGACGTCGGCCTCTTCCTCGGGCACCGCGCCGTAGCGCGCGATCAGGGCCAGACGCGCCGCCTGGGCTTCGGGGCGGTCGCTGGCGACGAAAGCCAGGGCGGGGACGGGAGGGGTTTGGGTCACGCCGAACGTGAGCCTCAGCTTGACCGCGAAGTCAAACGGTCGCGGTCTTTTCCATCATCTGACGAAAGGCGCGGGCGGCCGAATGGCTGTTCATCGGCGTGGTTGTCCAGCCGCCCTCGCCGGGCAGGCCGTCGGCCAGTTTGCGGACCTCGGTCAGAAGGGACGTGAAGACCGCCTTGTCCAATCCGACGGCGAGACAAGCGAGGTAAAGGGGCTCGGCGGTCGGGGCGTAGACGGCGCTGCGGATCTGGCCTGGGGTGAACTGCCCCAACTGCCCCAGGGCCTGTTCGAACAGGCCGAGGCGTTGTTCACGCAGAGCGCGGATCAATATGCCGGGGCGCAGCTGACCGGCCGCCTGCAACTTCTCGATCAGACGACGCTCCATCTCCTGGCGTTCGCGATCCTCGGTCTGACGGGCGTTGGGAATGGGGCGCCAGGTGGAATAGTGGGCGGCGTTGGCGGAGGCGGTGCGCACGGCTGCGTTCAGCAGACGGTCGTCGATCTCGAACCGATCGCCGATCGACTGGCGCAGCGCCTGTCCGACCCATTGGAAGAGCTCATGGGCCAGGGATTCGTTCAGCCGCGGATGGCGGGTGAGGGGGGCGCGCAGGCCGGCGACACGGCGCGAATGTTCGACCAGACGGTGCATCGCCGCTTCACCGATATCGGCGCTGCGGTTCGAGGCCAGGGCGGTCATGGTGATCGGGTCGGCATGGTCCAGAATGGCGTCCACCACGCCGCTGGAGAGGTGCGGGCGGCGCGCGACGGCGATCTGATGTTCCAGCGTGGTCTCGACGAGCACCCGGATCAGGGCGGCGTCCTTAAGCAGCGGGCTGGCGGTGATGACGGGGGCGGCGATGTCGATCTCGTCCATCGCCAGCATTTCGATCAGGGCGGCGGGCGCCCAGTCGGCGGAGGCGAGGCGTTCGGAAAGCTGCTGGCGGATGTCGCGCTCGGCCTGGCCGGCCAGGGCCAGGAAAATCTCGCCGAGCACGGACGGCATGGGCGTGGAGGGCGCGGCGGATTCGCACAGACTGATGACGCCGCATAGAAGACGCAGGCGATCGTCGGGGGCCTTGCTGCGCGCCAGCTCAAGAAGTTCCGTTGCGGACAGGCCGGGCGCGAGCGCCTCAGACGTCGGCATTCGTATGGCAGCGGACACGGCGACTCCCGGACGCAGTAAGCTTACCCGTGATACTTTAGATTCGGTGTCGTGAAGGCGCGGTTAACGGAAGCTGAAACGTGAGGGTTAACGCCGCTGCGTCTGGCTCTGCGCTTGACGGACGGCGGATGCGGTAGGACGGTCAACTAAAGCCCGTTAGAGGCAAGTTGAATCCAGGAGGATCTCCCATGGCCGATGGCGCCAGCCCTGCGTTGAAAACCCGTGTGTCCGAAGCCGAGTGGCAGGTCCGTGTCGAACTGGCCGCCCTTTACCGCCTCGTGGCGTTGAACGGTTGGGACGACATGATCTTCACCCACATATCCGCCCGCGTGCCGGGGCCGGAACATCATTTCCTGATCAACCCCTACGGCTATTATTTCGAGGAGATCACCGCCTCGTCGCTGGTGAAGGTCGATCTGGACGGGAACATCGTTCAGGAGACGACCAACTTCATCAATCCGGCGGGCTTCACCATCCATTCGGCGGTCCATGCGGCGCGCGAGGATGCGAAATTTGTCATCCATCTGCACACCGTCAGCGGCGTCGGGGTGGCGGCTCAGCAGCACGGCTTGCTGCCGATCAGCCAGAACGCGTGTTTACTACAGCACCAAGTTGCGTATCATGGGTATGAGGGGTTGGCCCTGAACCATGACGAGCGCGAACGTCTGGTGGCCGATCTGGGGAACAAGCCGCTGATGCTGTTGAGAAATCACGGCACGCTCGCGGTCGGGGAGACGGCGGCGCAGGCATGGATCGGGATATTCTTCCTGGAGAGAGCCTGCGCGCAGCAGGTGGCCGCCCTGGCCGGCGGGCGCGAACATGTGCTGATCGCGCCGGATCACGCCCAGGCCGAGACGAAGGAGCAGGGGCGAGGGATCGGCTTCATCTCCGCGCTCGCCTGGCCGGGGGCCTTGCGTCAGCTGGATCGGAAGTCGCCGGGCTACGACGCCTAGGTCAGGCCGGGGCGGTCGCCGCAGCGGCCGTCGCCCTCGCAGGCCTGGCCGGCACAGCCTCAGCCGGAGCCTGGACTCAGCCCAAAGGCCAGGGACAGGCGATCGTCAAATACGATGACATGCGAGCGGAAGAGGGGTTCGATCCCGCAGGCGACAGGCAATCGCTGGACGTGGATCGAACCGACCGTACGGCGGGACTCTTCGCCGAATACGGACTGACCGACCGGCTGACGCTTCAACTGAAGGCCGATTGGCAACAGGGGGAAGACGCCTTCGTCGACTACGAAGGGCGGGGACCGATCGAGGTTGGAGCCACATGGCAGGTCTGGCGAGATGATCAAAACGCCGTCAGCCTGTATGGCGGCTATGCTCAGGCGGGGCAGGGCCGCAACGCCGGCTACGCCGCCCCCGGCGTCGGCGAGCACGACTGGGAGGCGCGCGTGTCCGTTGGTCGATCACTGGGCGCCGCCGGGGCGCTCTTTGGCGGGCGTTGGGGCATGGATCGATCATTTGTCGAGGTGCAGGCGGCGCGTCGTGTGCGCGACGGACTGCCCCACGAGACCCGCGTGGACGCTACGGTCGGCGGCAGAATCGGGCGCGATTGGCTGGTGATGGGGCAGGCGTTCGGCGGCGCGGCCGACGGCGGGGCGCGGTGGTTGTCGGTGGAAACCTCGGTGACGCGCGACCTCGGCGGCTGGAGCGTGCAGGCGGGCTGGCGACAGACGGTGGCGGGGCGAGAGACGGCTATCGCGCAGGGACCGGTTGTGGCGATCTGGCGCAGATTTTGATCGTCATCCGTGCGATGGAATCCGTCGTACACGACGTTACCGATAGGTAATCTTGCGCACAGTGGAGAAGCCGCTAAGCGTGCGCGTCCTCTGAAATGAAAGTCTGTCGCGTGATAAGACGCCACTTCTTCCTGATCGCCGCCGCCGTGCTGTTGGCTGCGATGGTTCTCGCCGCCGTGCTGAAGGTCGCGTTCGCCGACGACGAGGCCGCCGGTGCGCCAGGTGGTGGACGCCGGGGCGGGCAGCAGGTGTCCGAGGCGACGGTGTCTCAACGCCAATTCTCGGATCAGATTCGCGTTCTTGGCGTCGCGCGCGGCCAGCGGTCGGTCAATATCACGTCCTCGACGACTGAACTGATTACACGGGTTCTGTTCACCGACGGGCAGACCGTGTCGGCAGGCGCGCCGCTGGTGGAGCTTCAAGCGCGCGAGGAAGACGCCGACATCATCGAGGCGCGCGCCAATGTCGCCCAGGCGCAGCGGGAATATGAACGATACAAGGCCCTGGCGGATCGCGGGATTGCGCCGCAGGTGCTGCTGGAACAGGCTGAGACGGCCCTGGACACCGCCCGCGCATCGCTGGACGCAGCCCAGGCGCGTCGCGGCGATCGGATCATTCGGGCGCCCTTCGCCGGAACCCTGGGCCTGACGACCGTGACGCCCGGTACCCTGATCAATCCGGGGGCGGTCATCGCGACCCTGGACGATACCTCGACCATTCGCGTCGATTTCCCGCTGCCCGAGCGTTACCTCAACGTCCTGCGCCCCGGCGTTTCGATCACTGCGACAGCCGACGCCTATGGCGACACGCCGTTCCAGGGACGGATCGCCCTGATCGATACGCGCGTCAATGAAACCACCCGCGCCGCCACCGCCCGCGCCGAATTCCCCAATCCCGGCGGCCGTATCCGCCCCGGCATGCTGCTGCGCGTCGCGGTGCAGCAGGGCCAGCGCCAAGCGCCCGCCGCGCCGGAAGCCGCCGTTCAGTATGAAGGCGAAGGCGCCTTCGTGTATCGCATCGCCGCGGGCGCTCAGGGTTCGACGGCGCAACGGGTGGAGATCGAGACCGGCGTGGTCGAGAACGGCTTCGTCGAAATCCTGTCCGGTCTGGAGGTCGGCGACCGTATCGTCGGTTCGGGGCTGAACCGTATCCAGCCAGGCGCACCAGTCAGCGTCGCCGGCGCCGGACGCGGGCAAGGCGCTCAGTCTCAGGGCGCTCAGGGCTCCGCACGATGATGCTGTCCGACGTTTCGGTCCGGCGCCCGGTCTTTGCGGCCGTCGCCGCCATCGTCCTGTGCGTGATCGGGGCCGCCGCCTTCTTTTTCCTGCCCGTGCGCGAGTTGCCGGACGTGGATCCGCCCATCGTCTCGGTCAATACGACCTACGCCGGCGCTTCGGCCGAGGTGATCGAGAGCCGGATCACCGAGCCGATCGAGCAGCAGATCGCCGGCATCCAGGGCGTCGAACGCATCAATTCGACCAGCCGCGACGGCCGGTCGAACGTCAACATCGAGTTCTCGCTGGACCGCAATATCGACGACGCGGCCAATGATGTGCGCGACCGCGTCAGTCGGGTGGTCGGACGCCTGCCGGACCAGGCCGATCCGCCGGAGGTGGCCAAGGCCGATTCCGACAGCCAGCCGATCATCATCGTCTTCCTGCGCTCGACGACGATGAACCGGTTGCAGCTGACCGACTATGCCGACCGCTATCTGGTGGACCGGATGGCGACCGTGCCGGGCGTGGCCCAGGTCAACATCTATGGCGAGCAGCGCTATTCGATGCGGATATGGCTGGACCCCGCCGCCTTGGCGGCGCGCGGCCTGACCGTCACCGACGTCGAGACGGCCCTGACGAATCAGAATGTCGAACTGCCGGCCGGTTCGCTGGAATCGACCGACAAGGACTATACGGTCCGCGTCGCCCGCACCTATGCACGACCCGACGACTTCCGGCAGTTGCCCATCGGCACGCGAGGCTCGGCCTCGGCGTCCGCCGCCGTGGCGACCGGCACGGGCAGCGGCTCTTCCGCCATCATTCAGGGCCAGCCGACCTATGTGACCCGGCTGGGCGACATCGCGCGGGTCGAGGAAGCGCCGGAGGAGCCGCGTCGTCTGTTCCGCGGCAACAGCCTGGACCAGATCGGTCTGGCCGTGACCCGTCAGGCCCAGTCGAACGACCTGGCCATTTCGGACGGCGTTCATAAGATGATCGACGAGATCCGCCCCAGCCTGCCGCCCGGCGTGACGCTGGAGATCGGATCGGACAACTCCGTCTTCACCTCGCACGCCATTGACGAGGTCTGGATCACCATCGGCATCTCGATGGCCCTGGTGGCCCTGGTCAACTTCATCTTCCTGGGTAGTCTGCGGGCGGCCCTGATCCCGTCCATTGTGGCGCCGATCTGTTTGTTGGCGACCTTCATCGTACTGGCGCCCCTGGGTTTCTCGCTGAACCTGCTGACCCTGCTGGCTCTTGTTCTGGCCATCGGTCTGGTCGTCGATGACGCCATCGTCGTGGTCGAGAACATCCAGCGCCGGCTGGATCATGGAGAGCCGCCGCTGGTGGCGGCCGAGCGAGGCGCACGCCAGGTCTTCTTCGCCGTGGTGGCGACGACCATCGTCCTGCTGTCGGTGTTCGCGCCGCTGCTGTTCCTGCCGGGGTATGTCGGGCGGCTGTTCGTCGAGCTGGCGGCCGCGATTGCCGCAGCGGTGGCCTTCTCGGCCTTCCTGGCCTTGAGCCTGTCGCCGATGCTGGCGTCCAAAATTCTGAAGCCGGCGCAGAGCGGTGGCTGGCTGGCGCGCCGGGTCGACTGGGCCATGGACGGGCTGAAAACCTCGTACGCCCGGTCGCTGGACATGCTGTTGGGGCGGCGTATCGCCGTGATCGGCGTCGGCGCCCTGATCGCCTTGGTCGCGGCGGGCGCTGGCGGAATCTTCCTGATCCTGCCGAACGAGCTGGTGCCGGACGAGGACCGGGGCCGAGTTCAGGTTCGCGTCGCCGGGCCCGAGGGGGCGGGTTTCGACTATACCCGCAAGATCATGATGGGGCTGGAGCCCTTGCTGGCCGAGTACAAGACCAGCGGCGAGGCGGCCTCCTATCTGGTGTCCGCGCCCGGTTTCGGCGGCGGCAGCTTCAACTCCGGCAACGGCGTGTTGAATCTTGCGGACTGGTCGATGCGGGACCGCACGGCCGCTGAGATCGCCCAGGAGTTGAACGGCAAGCTGCGCGGTCAGACCGACGCCCAGGTCAACGCCTCGACCCCTGGCGCCTTCCAGCGCGGCGGCAGCAACTCCAACTCCGTCGAGCTGATCGCCACGGGCACGGATTACCAGCAGATCTACAACTGGCTTCAGCCCCTGCTGGCGGCGGCCCAGGCCAATCCGGGCTTCTCTCGTCCGCGCTTGAACTATGAGCCGAACTCGCCCCGCCTGCTGGTCGATGTGGATCCGCAGAAGGCGGCGGCGCTAGGCGTGTCGTCTCAAGCTATCGGGCGGACTCTGGAGACCATGTTCGGATCGCGCACCGCCACCACCTATATTAAGGGCGGGCAGGAGTATGACGTCATCCTGCAAACGGATCGCGACAACCGTCGCGAAGTCGCGGATCTGGAGGCCCTCTATGTCGCGACCGGCGCCGGGCAACTGGTGCCCCTGTCGGCGGTGGTGACGACGAAGACGTCTGGCGACACGCCGGACCGGCGTCGTCTGGACCGTCAGCGGTCGATCTCGCTTCAGGCCGATCTGAACCCCGGCATGACCATCGACGACGCGGTGCAATTCCTCAGCGCCGAGGCGGCGAAACAGCCGCAGGGCGGCGTCGTCACCCAGTGGGGTGGCGCGGCGCGCGACCAGCAGGAGGCGGGCGGCGCCGTGGTGGCGGCCTTTGGTCTGGCCCTGCTGCTGGTCTTCCTGGTGCTGGCGGCCCAGTTCGAAAGCTGGATCACGCCGGCGGTCATCATGCTGACGGTGCCGCTGGCGGCTGCCGGCGGGCTGTTTGGCCTGCTGATGGCGGGGTCCAGCCTGAACCTCTACAGCCAGATCGGTCTGATCATCCTGATCGGGGTGGCGGCGAAGAACGGCATCCTGATCGTCGAGTTCGCCAACCAGCTGCGCGACCAGGGTCGAACGATCCGCGAGGCGATCATCGAGTCGTCGTCGCTGCGGCTGCGGCCGATCATCATGACCTCCATCGCCACGGCCTTCGGCGCCCTGCCGCTGGTGCTGTGGCAGGGAGCGGGGGCGGGCAGTCGCCAGACCATCGGCGTGGTCATCTTCACCGGCGCCATTTTCGCGACCGTGCTGACCCTGTTCGTGGTGCCGGTGATCTATGCCGTGCTGGCGCGCTTCACCAAGTCGCCGGAATGGACCGCCCGCAAGATCGAAGAGTGGGAAGCCCAGGAGCAGCGCGACGGCGGGCCCAAGCCCATCGACGCGCACTGACGGATCAGGAGACGGGCGTCGCCGCCGGCTGCGGCTGCGGCTGGAAGCCCGTCTCCACCTTCAGATAGGCGATGACATCGCGCCGGTCGGCCGCGTCTGACAGGCCGGCGAAGGTCATCTTGTTGCCGGGCAGGAAGGCTTTGGGGTTTTCCAGCCAGTGATCCAGCGTGTCGGCGTCCCAGACGAACTGGGCCGTCCGAAGCGTGTTCGAATAGTTGTAGCGCGGGCGATCCCCGGCCTTTCGCCCGAACACGCCGTAAAGGTTCGGACCCGCCATATCGGGCGCGCCCTCGCCGATGGTGTGGCAGGCGCGGCAGCGGGCGAAGACGCGACGCCCGTTGGCGAGGTCCCCAGTATTGTAGGGGGCGGGCAGGGCGGCGAGCAGCATCGCCTTTTCAGCCTCCGTCGCCACATGCGCAGGCGTGCCGGCCTGACCCGTCGGGCCGTTCGAAGGTTCGCCCTGGCCACAGGCGGCGAGGGTCAGAATCAGGGAAGCGGCGAGGACGGGACGGCTCATCGGGATATCCTGTTTTTTGCCGGTGATACCGGAAACGAGGGACGCGGCAATTGGTCAACCTGTCCTGCTGGACGCGGCCCCCACGCACCTGATAATCAGTGTCAAGGAAACGCGGGGCCGCCGGGGGGCGGCGCCCGCTGGTGCGAGCCGAGATTTGACCGATACCATAAAGCTGAGCCAGGCCCGACGGGGCGATCGCGGCGTCATTATTCAAGTGGGCGCCCATTGCCACCACCAAGTCGAGGCGGTCGAGCTGGAACGCCGTCTACTCGAGTTGGGCTTCGTCGAGGGCGCCCGGATCGAATTGCTTCACGAGGGGCTGTTCGGTCGCGATCCCATCGCCATGAAGGTGGACGACATGCGCGTGGCCCTGCGCCGGCACGAGGCCGCCAGCCTGACCATTAAGCTGGACGCCGCCTGATGGACATGGCCCTGAAGACCGCCCGCGTCGCCCTGGTCGGCAATCCAAACAGCGGCAAGACCGCCTTGTTCAACGCCCTGACCGGCGCCCACCAGAAGGTCGCCAACTACGCCGGGGTCACGGTCGAGCGGAAGGAGGGGCTGATCCGCGCCGCGTCCGGCCGGACCATGTCGGTGCTGGACCTGCCGGGCACCTATTCGCTGCGGGCCCGCAGCCCGGACGAGGAAGTGACGCGCGACGCCGTCCTGGGCCGTCTGGCCGGTGAGACGCCCCCGGATGTGGTGGTCTGCGTCGCCGACGCCACCAACCTGCGTCTGGTGCTGCGCCTGATCCTGGAGCTGAAGGCCGTCGGCCGGCCGATGGTGCTGGCGCTGAACATGTATGACATCGCCCAGCGCCAGGGCCTTCGGATCGATCTGGAGCAACTGCGCGCCGAACTGGGCGTGCCGATCATCACCACGGTCGCGACGCGTAAGCGCGGGATCGACGATCTGGTCTCCGCCGTCGAGGCGCAGGTCGAGGCGGCCGCTCTGGGCGAGAACATCTGGCACAGCCCCGACGCCGCCGAATTGCGCACCGCCGCCCGCGAGGCCGAACGAATCATGAAGATCTGCGTGCGCGCGCCCGAGCGGCCGGACACCCTGACCGGGCGGATCGATTCCGTTCTGCTGCACCCGGTCGGCGGGATGATCATCCTTATGGCGATCCTGTTCGTCATGTTCCAGGCCGTGTTCAGCTGGGCCGCGCCCCTGATGGACGGCATCGAAGGCGGCATCGGCTGGCTGGGCGGCCTGGTGGCGGCGGTGCTGCCTGAGGGGCTGCTGCAGAGCCTGATCGTCGACGGCATCATCTCCGGCGTCGGCAGCGTGCTGGTCTTCCTGCCGCAGATCCTGATCCTGTTCCTGTTCATCATCGCCCTGGAAGACTTCGGCTACATGGCCCGGGCGGCCTTCCTGATGGACAAGATCATGGGCGGAGCGGGGCTGCACGGTCGCGCCTTCATTCCGCTGCTGTCCAGTTTCGCTTGCGCCATTCCCGGCGTGATGGCGGCGCGGGTGATCGATTCCAAGCGGGACCGCATGACCACCATACTGGTTGCGCCGCTGATGACCTGCTCGGCGCGGATTCCGGTCTATACGCTGATCATCGCCGCCTTCATTCCGAACGAGACAGTGTGGGGCTTCGCCAATCTGCAAGGCCTGGTGATGTTCGGTCTCTACGCCGCCGGCATCGTCAGCGCCCTGGTCGTGTCCCTGCTGATCCGCAAGGTGTTCTGGCGCGGCGCGGTCGAGCCCTTCATGATGGAGCTGCCGGCCTACAAGACGCCGGATATGCGCAGCGTCCTGTTCAACCTGTGGCTCCGGGCCAAGATCTTCCTGAACCGCGCGGGGCGGATCATCCTGCCGCTGGTGATCCTGCTCTGGGTGCTGGCGACCTTCCCCTATCCGCCCGAGAACGCGACGATGCCCGACATCGACTATTCGTTCGCCGGGATGATCGGCCGGGCGCTGGAGCCGATCTTCGCGCCTATCGGCTTCAACTGGCAGATGGTCATCGCCCTGATCCCCGGCATGGCCGCGCGCGAGGTCGCCGTGGCGGCCCTGGGCACCACCTACGCCATCGCCGACGCCGAGAATGCGACGGGTCTGCTGGCCTCGACCCTGTCGGCGCAATGGTCGCTGGCGACGGCCCTGTCCTTCCTGGCCTGGTACATCTTCGCGCCCCAGTGCGTGGCGACCCTGGGCGTGGTGAAGCGCGAGACCAACTCGTGGAAATGGACCTCGATCATGATCGTCTACATGTTCGGTCTGGCCTATCTGGCCTCGTTCGCGACCTATCATGTGGCGGTGGCGCTCGGGGGCGGCTAAGCGGGGGCGGTTCTTCACCGTTCGGACCCCGAGATGAGCCCTGTTCTCGCCGCCGTCGTCATGGGGCTTCTGGGCCTGATCATCGGCAGCTTCCTGGCGGCGGTCAGCGTCCGCCTGCCGCGTGAAGAGGACATCGTCGTCGCCCGGTCGCGGTGCATGGGCTGCGACCAGCCCCTGCGGCCGTGGGAGCTGGTCCCCCTGTTCAGCTGGCTCGTCTTGCGCGCGCGCTGCGCCCGTTGCGGCGTCGCTATTTCACCGCGTTATCCGCTGATCGAGCTTGGAGGAGGCGTCATCGGCGCCTGGGCGGGCTTCAGCGGATCGTCATGGCTGATGGTCGCCGTGACCGCTGTGCTGGGCTGGCAACTGCTGCTGATCGCCATCATCGACGGCGAGAATTTCTGGCTTCCGGACGTCCTGACCTGGCCGCTGGCGGCGACCGGCCTGATCGCGGCCGCCATGACGGGATGGGACGTGGCCCTGTCGCACCTGATCGGGGCGGTGGTCGGTTTCGTCGGCCTGTGGCTGGTTGGCTGGCTGTACAAGGCGGTCCGCAAGCGCGACGGCCTGGGCGGGGGCGACCCCTTCCTGTTCGCCGGAGCCGGAGCCTGGGTCGGCTGGATCGGTCTGCCCAGCGTGCTGCTGTGGGCCTCGGCCGCCGGACTCAGCCTGGTGTTCGGCCTGCTGGTGGTGCGCCGCTCGGTCAGCGCGACGGACAAGCTGCCGTTCGGGGTGTTTCTGGCCGTGGGGATCTGGCTGACCTGGCTGTATGGCCCCTTGGGGCTCTAACGGCCTGTCGTCAGTTTGACGATGATGATGGCTGCCGTATCGAGAATGGCTTCGGGCGTGTCGGCGCGCCGCAACAGGTCGAAGCTGGCGGCGGTCGACTCGGCGATCGAGGCGATCTGGTAGGAGGCCAGGCGCGGATTATAGTCCTTGGGGTGCAGGCCTGCGGCATGCGCCTGGGCGACGCGGCGTTCAATGGCCAGGTGCAGGCGGCGCAGGCGCCGGACGCGGCTTTCGACAAAGGCCGCTTCGCCATTGTCCGCCAGCATGTGTTCGACCCGCAGAACCTGGCCGTGATCGCGCCAGATGGCCATGACGTCCAGGATGAAGGCTCGACCGATGCTGAAGGCCTTGTCGCCGGGCCAGTCGGCCTGGAAATGGGCGGCCAGTCCCTGGAAATCGGTCGCCGCCGTCTCGCACAGGGCCAGGACGGGTTCTTCGACCGTCTTGAAATAGGTGTAGAAGTTGGACGGCGACACGCCTGCCGCCGAAGCGAGGTCGGCGACGCGGATTTCGCCATAGTGACGCGAGTTGAGCAGGGTGCGGGTCGCATCGAGGATCGCCTGGCGGGTACGGCCCCCGCGCGCGCCGATCTTGTGGCCCAGCTTGTTGGTCTTGTCGGCCATATCCCCAATGGTCGGTAAAGGCGGAGCGCGAGAACTTCGAGCCGGCCGCATTCGGTACGCAGAAGCGAAACTGTATCGTAGGCGGATCAGGTTATTGCACAGGCGGCGAAAAAATCCAGCGGCCGTCGGGATTTAGTCGTTTCTGTCTCACTTCTGGATGCACGGGTCTTCATCCTGTCGTCCGAACGCGCCAAGCCGTTGCTCGACGCTTTCGGCAAGATACGCGCGAGGGGGGATGGATGATCGAATTGGTCCCCTTACGGCCTCGCGGCCGCCTGCGGCGGGCTGTGCGGGCCCGCCAGCCCCCCCGTGACCGGCTCTTGCGCGGCGACCGCGGGGACAGGCGGTTCGTAATACACGCCCACTCCCGGGCCGACGGGCAGATCGAACGCCACCCAGGCGGCCACCATGGCCAGACCCGCGACCAGGAAGGCCCCCGCATAGGGCAGCATGGTCGCCATCAGGGAGCCCAGGCCGAAGCGCGGATCCCAGCGCTGGGCGAAGGTCAGGATCAGCGGGAAATAGCTCATCAGCGGCGTGGCGATGTTGGTGACCGAATCGCCCATCCGATAGGCGGCCGTCGTCATCTCGGGCGAAATGCCCAGCAGCATGAACATGGGCACCACAACGGGCGCCAGGGCGGACCACTTGGCCGAGGCCGAGCCGATGAACAGATCAAAGACGCATGAGACCAGGACGACGCAGATCAGCAGAAGAGGCGCGGGCAGGGCCAGAGTCTTCAGCTCGGCGGCCGCGTTGACGGCCAGGATCGGCCCCAGACCTGACCAGTTGAACATGGCGACGAAATGGGCGGCGAAGAAGGCCAGGACGATATAGGGCGCCAGCTGGGCGATCCCGTCGCGCATCATCTTCACCAGGTCGCGGTGCGACTGGATCGAGCCGGACCCGGCCCCATAGGCGCCGCCCAGGACGAAGAAGGTCACGGCGAAGAAGGCGACTAGCGAGCGGTACAGCGGATTGAACTTCTGTTCCGCCACCGCCTCCGGATCGACGAACGGCGAGCCGGGCAGGAGGGTGATCAAGGTCCAGAGGCCGATCATGCCCAAGAGCGCCAGGCCGGCCCAGGACAGGCCGCGTTTCTCTGAGGCGGTGAGGGGTTGCTTTTCCGACGTGGCGGGTGCGGCGACGCCCTCGGACGGCGTCCAGCGGCCCAGGCGTGGCTCGATGACCCGGTCGGTCAGGAACCACACGATAGGAGTGAAGACGACCACCACCCCGATGATGAAGAACCAGTTGCCTGCGATGTTCACCGAATAGGAGGGGTCGATCAGGCGGGCGGCCGGTTCGGTGATGCCCAGGATCAGGGCGTCGCTGGCGCCGGGGAACAGATTGCCGGCGTAACCGCCCGATACGGCGGCAAAACCCGCCGCCAGCCCGGCCAGAGGGTGACGGCCCGCCGCAGCGAAGATCACCGCCGCCAGCGGGATCACCACCACATAGGAGGCGTCCGAGGCGTGATGAGAGACCATGCCTGTGATCACCACCACCGGCGTCAGTATGGCGCGCGGGGCATTCAGCAGGGCGCCGCGAATCGCTGTGGCGAACAGGCCGGTCCTCTCCGCCACCGAGGCGCCGTAGATGATGGTGATGACGATCCCCAACGGTGGGAAGTCCGCAAGGGTGCGCGGCATGCCGATGATCAGCCGCTCGAGGTTCTCTGCCGACAGCAGGCTTTGCGCCACCAGCCGATCACCCGTGACCGGATTGACGGCGGACCAGCCGAGGCCGGCGCCGACCAGACTAAGCGCCACTAAGCCGCCGATCAGCCAAAGAAAGAGAAAGACGGGATCGGGCAGCCGATTCCCCACTCTTTCGACGGCGTTCAGAAGACGGCTGCCAGCGCTCATCCGGATGACTTTCGGTTACGATTTCAAGGCCACAGTAGGGCCGGGAAGGGGGCGAAACGGCAAGCGGCGCGGCTGCGACATATGGCCTCGCAAGTTGCGATCCGTTCTCAACAAAAAACCAATCGCACCAGGGGTTTGAACCGCGCGAATGTTGGGTCTAAGAAGCCCCGAATCCCGCCTCTCCCCGGCGGCCGAGGTTCTTTGAATGAACGCATTTTTGCTCGAGTATCTGCCGGTCATCATCTTCGCCGGCATTGCCGCCTTCATCGGCGTGCTTTTCATCGCCCTGCCGCTGCTGCTGGCGCCGAAAAATCCCGACTCAGAGAAGCTGTCCGCCTATGAATGCGGGTTCAATGCGTTCGACGACGCGCGCATGAAGTTCGACGTCCGCTTCTATCTGGTGTCGATCCTCTTCATCATCTTCGACCTGGAAGTGGCCTTCCTGTTCCCGTGGGCGGTGTCGATGTTCGACCTGTCGCACGCCGGCATGATCTTCGCCTTCTGGTCGATGATGGTCTTCCTCGGCGTCCTGACCATCGGCTTCATCTACGAATGGAAGAAGGGAGCCCTGGAATGGGAATAGTCGCACCCTCCTCGCCGCTCCCCGGCGCACTGGTTCCGGCCAACTCGGCCGCCCGCTCAATGGTCGAGGGCTATGATCCCAAGATCCACGACAAGTTTTTCGAAGCGGTCAATATGGAGCTGGGCGAGCGCGGCTTCCTGACAGCCTCGCTGGATGACGTCATCACCTGGGCGCGCACCGGCTCGCTGATGTGGATGACCTTCGGTCTGGCCTGCTGCGCCATCGAGATGATTCAGATGTCGATGCCGCGTTTCGACGTCGAGCGCTTCGGCATGGCCCCGCGCGGCAGTCCGCGTCACTCGGACCTGATGATCGTCGCCGGCACCCTGACCAACAAGATGGCCCCGGCCCTCCGCAAGGTCTACGACCAGATGCCAGACCCTCGATACGTCTTGTCTATGGGCAGCTGCGCCAACGGCGGCGGCTACTATCATTACAGCTACAGCGTTGTTCGCGGCTGCGACCGCGTGGTGCCGGTGGATGTCTATGTGCCCGGTTGCCCGCCGACGGCGGAGGCGTTGCTGTACGGGTTGTTGCAGCTGCAGAAGAAGATTCGTCGCACGGGGACCATCGACCGATGAGCTCGCTGGCTGTTCAGGCCCAGTTTGAGGCCGCGCTGACGCCGATGGGCGCCGAGCTGGTGGGCGCACTGGGCGTCGAGGCTCAGGTGGCGTTTGGGGAGCTGACCCTGGTGGCGCCGCGCGAGCGGATCGTCGCGGTGATGACGGCGTTGCGCGATCAGTTCGGGTTCCAGCAACTGCTGGACCTCTGCGGCGCCGACTATCCGGATCGTGAAGAGCGGTTCGAGATCGTCTATCATCTGTTGTCGCTGACCCGGAACGCGCGGATTCGCGTCAAGGTCGTGACCGACGAGGTCCAGCCCGTGCCGACCGTGTCCGAGGTCTATCCCTCGGCCGGCTGGTTCGAGCGCGAAGCCTACGACATGTACGGCGTGATGTTCTCGGGTCACCCCGACATGCGCCGCCTGCTGACCGACTATGGCTTCGAGGGACATCCGCTGCGCAAGGACTTCCCGATGACCGGCTATGTCGAGGTCCGTTACGACGAAGAGCAGAAGCGGGTCGTCTATGAGCCCGTTAAGCTGACGCAGGAATTCCGGACGTTCGACTTCCTGTCGCCGTGGGAAGGGGCCGATTATCCGGCCCCCGTGCTGCCTGGCGACGAAAAGGCAGGAGTGAAGGGCTGATGGCTGACGGAGCTCGCACCCCCGCGCCGGTGAACGGCGCCGTCGATCCCTTCGAGGGCATGCCGATCGACCACCGCACCGACCACGCCAAGGCGATGGACGATCGCAAGTTCACCATCAACTTCGGCCCGCAACACCCGGCCGCGCACGGCGTGCTGCGCCTGGTGCTGGAGCTGGACGGCGAAATCGTCGAACGCGTCGATCCGCACATCGGCCTGCTGCACCGCGGCACCGAAAAGCTGATGGAGGCCCGCACCTATCTGCAGAACGTGCCTTATCTGGACCGGCTCGACTATGTCGCGCCGATGAACCAGGAACACGCCTTCTGCCTGGCCATCGAAAAGCTGCTCGGCATCGAGGTCCCGTATCGGGCCCAGCTGATCCGCGTGCTGTATTCGGAAATCGGCCGGATCGGGAACCACCTGCTGAACGCGACCATGCAGGCCATGGACGTCGGCGCTCTGACGCCCCCGCTGTGGGGCCACGAAGAGCGCGAGAAGCTGATGATCTTCTACGAGCGGGCCTGCGGCGCGCGTCTGCACGCCAACTATTTCCGCCCCGGCGGCGTCCACCAGGACCTGCCGATGGACCTGATCGACGACATCGGTCGCTGGTGCCTGGAGTTCCCCAAGGCCCTGGCCGACATCGAAAGCCTGGTCACCGAGAACCGCATCTTCAAGCAGCGCAACGTCGATATTGGCGTGGTGTCCAAGGAACAGGCCCTGGCCTGGGGCTTCACCGGCGTCATGCTGCGCGGCTCGGACATCGCCTGGGATCTGCGCAAGTCGCAGCCTTACGAGTGCTACGCCGAGATGGAATTCGACATTCCGGTCGGCAAGAGCGGCGACTGCTGGGATCGTTACCTCTGCCGCATCGAGGAGATAAAGCAGTCGGTGCGGATCATGGAGCAGTGCATCCACAAGCTGCGCAACTGCCCGGGCGAGCCGGTCATGATCGAGGACAACAAGATCGTTCCGCCGCGTCGTGGCGAGATGAAGCGGTCGATGGAATCCCTGATCCATCACTTCAAACTGTACACCGAGGGTTTCAAGACGCCTGAGGGCGAGGTCTATGCCTCGGTCGAGGCGCCCAAGGGCGAGTTCGGCATCTATCTGGTGTCGGACGGCACCAACAAACCCTATCGCGTCAAGATCTCGGCGCCGGGCTTCCGTCACCTTCAGGCGATGGACTGGATGAACCGCGGCCACCAGCTGGCCGACGTCTCCGCCATCCTGGGCTCGCTCGACATCGTGTTCGGCGAGGTGGACCGATGAGCCGCCAAGCCGTGGTTCAGGGCCAGTTGGACGCCTACAACGCGCAGGATCTGGAGACCTTCGTCACCTTCTTCGACGATGCGATCACCATTTCGGATCTGAACGCCGCGCCCAATCTGACAGGATTGGAGGCCTATCGCCTGCGTCATGAAGGCCTGTTCGCCCAGTTCCCACAGAACCGCGCCGAACTTTTGTCGCGCATCGTCGTGGGCGACACCGTCATCGATCACGAGCGGGTTTTCCGCTCGCCTGAGGCGACGCCCTTCGAGGTCGCCGCCATTTATTCGTTCGCCGGCGACAAGATCGCCCGCGTCGACTTTGTGAAGGCCTAGCGGATGTCCGTTCGTCGTCTCGCCAAGGAACAGCCGGCGTCTTTCGCCTTTTCGAAGGACGCCAAGGCCAAGGCCGAGTGGTGGATCAAGAAATACCCGGAAAACCGTCGCCAGTCGGCGGTGATTCCGGTCCTGTGGCTGGTGCAGAAGCAGGAAGGCTGGGTCTCGGAACCCGCCATCCGCGCCGTCGGCGAGCTGCTGGGCATGCCCTTCATTCGGGTGATGGAGGTCGCGACCTTCTACACCATGTTCATGCTGGAGCCGGTCGGCAAGACCGCCCTGATTCAGGTGTGCGGCACCACGCCGTGCATGTTGCGCGGCGCCAATGACCTGATGAAGGTCTGCAAGGACAAGATCGGTCCCAAGGACCATCTGTCGGCCGACGGTCGCTTCACCTGGCAGGAAGTCGAATGCCTGGGCGCCTGCTCCAATGCGCCCATGGCCCAGATCAACGACTATTATTTCGAAGATCTGACGCCCGAGACCATCGGCCAGATCATCGACGACTTCGCCGCCGGCAAGACGCCGAAGCCGGGGTCGTACGTGGGTCGTCATACGTCCGCTCCCCTCGGCGGCGCCAAGACCCTGCTGGATCCGAAACTGTATGACGGCTCGGCCGCCAAGCCGATCAAGAAGCTGCCCAACAGCGATCCGGCGCCGGTCGAGAAGGCCCCGGCCTGATGCCTGCACCCGACCTCGACAGCGACGAAGGCCGCGCCGCATACCGCAAGGAGCTGCGCATGGTCGCGCGCCCCCTGCGCGCGGGCGGGCTCGCGCTCGTGGTCGGCGCCGCCATGCTGATCCTGCTGACCCGTCAGGGGACGCCGGGCCTGGGCGACTGGGCCTTCACCGCCTCCTATGTCATGCTCGGTTTCGGCTGGGCCTGCGTCCTCGGCGCCATCTACACCCGCAATCGGCACCACAAACGCCGGATGCGCGAGTTGGAAGGCGCAACGTCATGACGGCGTCGATCTATTATGGTTCCATAACTTCGATGCAGCGTGCCGGGGGGCGCCATGTCGATGGATCAGAAACGGGCAGGGCGCCGCGCGCCCAAGCGCGGCCGAGGCGGGTGGAGCCCCGCCAAGACGGGCCGATTGCTGGTCAATCTGGCCGGCGCGGCCAGTCTGTCGCTGAGCGCCGGACCCGTATCGGCGCAAACCCCGCCAACCTCGCCTTCGGTCGCCCCCGCGACCGCGTCCTCTACGCCTTCACCCGGTCCTGCTGATGCTTCCGAACCGCGTAACACCCCCAGCCCTGAACCGCGTCAGCCGCCTCCCGGCCAACGCGATCTCGGCCTCGAACGCCAGTCCGCTCTCGGTCCCCCCCGTCGGCGTAGACGGAGGAGCAGCCTGATGGTCGGCATTCTCGAAGACAAGGACCGGATCTTCACCAATCTGTACGGCTTCCACGACTGGGGGCTGGACGGGGCGAAGAACCGCGGCGCCTGGAACGCCACCAAGGACATGCTGGACCTTGGCCGCGACTGGATCATCAACAACGTCAAGGCGTCCGGCCTGCGCGGCCGTGGCGGGGCCGGTTTCTCGACCGGTCTGAAGTGGTCCTTCATGCCCAAGGAAGTGAAGGATCGCCCTCACTACCTGGTCGTCAACGCCGATGAATCCGAGCCCGCGACCTGCAAGGACCGGGAGATCATGCGCCACGATCCGCATCTGCTGATCGAAGGCTGCCTGATCGCCTCCTTCGCCATGCAGGCCCACGCCTGCTACATCTATCTGCGCGGCGAATATGTGCTTGAGCGCGAGCGGATGGAGGCGGCGGTCAAACAGGCCTATGAGGCCAAGTTGATCGGCAAGGACAATGTCCACGGCTGGGACTTCGACGTCTATATCCACCACGGCGGCGGCGCCTATATCTGCGGCGAAGAGACCGCCCTGCTGGAATCCCTGGAAGGCAAGAAGGGCCAGCCGCGCCTGAAGCCGCCGTTCCCGGCCGGCGCGGGCCTGTACGGCTGCCCGACCACGGTGAACAACGTCGAGTCGATCGCCGTCGTCGGCACCATCCTGCGTCGCGGCGCGGACTGGTTCGCCGGCTTCGGCCGTGCGAACAACACCGGCACCAAGCTGATGTCCCTGTCGGGTCACGTGATGACGCCCTGCGTCGTCGAAGAGACCATGTCCATCCCGCTGCGCCAGCTGATCGAAGAACACGGCGGCGGCGTTCGCGGCGGCTGGGGCAATCTGAAAGCCATCATCCCCGGCGGCGCCTCCTGCCCGGTCATCACGCGCGACCAGGCCGAAACCGTGCTGATGGACTTCGACTCCATGCGCGAGGTTCGCTCGTCGTTGGGTACAGCCGGCGTGACCGTGATGGACGAGTCCACCGACATCGTGAAGGCGATCGCCCGCATCAGCTATTTCTTCAAGCACGAGAGCTGCGGCCAGTGCACGCCGTGCCGCGAAGGCACGGGCTGGATGTGGCGCGTGCTGGAGCGGATGGCCGTGGGCGAGGCCGATCCGTCGGAGATCGACCTGCTGCTGGACGTCGCCGGTCAGGTCGAGGGCCACACCATCTGCGCCCTGGGCGACGCGGCGGCCTGGCCGGTTCAGGGCCTGATCCGTCACTTCCGCCACGAGATCGAAGAGCGTATCGCCAACTACCGCAGCCGCCGCGCGAACTTCGCCGGCCACGCGATCGCGGCGGAGTAGTGATGCGCCTGTCGTCCGCCATCGTGATCGGAGCCTTCGCTCTCGCCGCTTGCGGCGAGCGTGAAGCTGCGCCGACGCCTGCGGAAAAGGTTGCGACTGCGGCCAAGCCGTCCGACGCCGTGCAGACGGCGCCGGCGGTGCTGACCCCGGCCGACCTGCGTCGCGTCTGCCGCGCCGGTCTGGCCGCGATCCACGGCCAGCCGCCGATGGCCATCGACGTCGATGGCGTCGAAGGCGGCGTGGTCCACGCCTCGTGGCGCGCCCCGGTCGACGGCGGCCGGATGCGCGCAGACTGCCGTGTCGAGAAAGACCTGATCGTGTGGAAGCCGCTCGATCTGCCTGACGCCACGCTCGTTCGCTGGATGAACCAGTCGGACGATCCGGTGATCCGCTACGTCATGGACGGTCAGGCGATCACCGTGACCCAGA
Source organism: Brevundimonas sp. SL130 (assembly GCF_026625805.1). NCBI lineage: Bacteria > Pseudomonadati > Pseudomonadota > Alphaproteobacteria > Caulobacterales > Caulobacteraceae > Brevundimonas > Brevundimonas sp. SL130. Next base: position 2,436,234 of record NZ_CP113064.1, on the reverse strand, counting down.
CCCTCCCGGATGGGACGACGGAACAGGCCGAACTGGCCGTTCCCGCAGAAGAGGAGGCGCGGTGATGGCGGAAGAACCCGACAACCTCGGCCTTCAGATCCTGCGTCGCGTCGAAGGACGTCTGACGTCGATGGAAACCAAGATGGATCGCCTCGGCGAGGACGTGCACGACCTTAAGGTCCGCACCACCCACGTCGAGGAAGGGCTTGCAGGCGTCAATCGTCGCCTGGATCGCCTGGATCAACGTATCGAACGGGTCGAGACACGTCTGACCCTGGTAGACAGCCCTTACGGCGGAGTTCGAGAATAATGCCCATCGCCAAGGTCAACGGCGTCGAAGTCGAGTTCGAGCCCGGGATGACCGTGCTCCAGGTCGCCGAGCGCGCGGGGCAGGAAATCCCGCGCTTCTGCTATCATGAGCGCCTGTCCATCGCCGGCAACTGCCGCATGTGCCTGGTCGAGGTGAAGCCCGGACCGCCGAAGCCCCAGGCTTCGTGCGCGCTTCCGGCCGCCGAGGGCCAGGAGATCTTCACCGACACCCCGATGGTCAAGAAGGCCCGGGAAGGGGTGATGGAGTTCCTGCTCATCAACCACCCGCTGGATTGCCCGATCTGCGACCAGGGCGGCGAGTGCGATCTTCAGGACCAGTCCATGGCCTATGGCCGCGACGGCTCTCGCTATTCCGAGAACAAGCGCGCGGTCGAAGAAAAGAACATGGGTCCGACGATCAAGACCTTCATGACGCGGTGCATCCAGTGCACCCGTTGCGTCCGCTTCATCACCGAGGTCGCCGGCGTGCCGGACATCGGCATGATCTCGCGCGGCGAAGACGCCGAGATCACCACCTATCTGGAGAAGTCGGTCGCCTCGGAACTGTCGGGCAACGTCAATGACCTGTGCCCGGTCGGCGCCCTGACGCACCGGCCCTGGCAGTACCACTATCGTCCGTGGGAACTGAAGAAGACCGAGACCATCGACGTCATGGACGCCCTGGGCTCGAACATCCGCGCCGACTATCGCGGGGCCGAGGTCATGCGGGTTCTGCCGCGCGTGAACGAGGGCATCAACGAGGAGTGGCTGTCGGACAAGAGCCGCTATGTCGTCGACGGCCTCACCGCGCGCCGCCTGGACCGCCCGTGGATCCGCGAGAACGGCAAGCTGCGCGCCGCCTCGTGGAACGAGGCCCTGGACGCCGTCGCCGCCAAGCTGAAGGCGGCTTCGGCCGACCGGATCGGCGTGATCGCCGGCGACCTGCAAGACGCCGAGTCGATGAAGGCGACGCTGGACCTGTTCCGCGCCCTGGGCTCCAAGAACACCGACTGCCGCCAGGACGGCGCCGCCCTGGGCTATGGCCCGCGCGAGAGCTGGCTGTTCAACTCCGGCCTCGAAGGCATTGAAAAGGCGGACGCCATCCTGATCGTGGGCGTCAACCCGCGCGTCGAGGCGCCGCTGCTGAACGCCCGTCTGCGCAAGAGCTGGATCAAGGGCGGGGTCGAAATCGGCGTCATCGGCGAACAGGCCGACCTGACCTTCGACTACGCCTATCTGGGCGCGGGCTCGAAGACCCTGGCCAAGCTGCCGAAGTCGGCGATGGACTTCCTGACCAAGGCCGAGCGCCCGGCGATCATCGTCGGCTCCGGCGCGCTGAACGGGGAGGGCGGCGCCGCCGTCCTGAACGCCCTGGGCGCCCTGGCCAAGAAGGTCGGCGTCATCAGCGAAGGCTGGAACGGCTTCAACGTTCTGCACCACGCCGCCGCGCGCGTCGCCGGTCTGGACATGGGCTTCGTGCCGGCTGAAGGCGGTCTGACGGTTTCTGACATGCTGAAGCCGGGCGCGCTGGACGTGCTGTTCCTGCTGGGCGCCGACGAGGTCGATCCGACCGGCTCGAACGCCTTCCGCGTCTATCTGGGCAGCCACGGCGACCGCGGCGCGCACGGCGCCGACGTCATCCTGCCGGGCGCGGCCTATACCGAGAAGTCGGGCCTGTATGTGAACACCGAGGGCCGGGTGCAGATGGCCGAACGCGTCGTCTTCCCCAAGGGCGAGGCCAAGGAAGACTGGGCCATCATCCGCGCCCTGTCCGCCCGCGTCGACCACACCCTGGCCTACGACACCCTGGACCAGCTGCGCGCCAAGCTGATGGCCGATCATCCGACCTTCGGCCGGATCGACTATCTGCCGACGCCGGCCGCTTTTGATCCGTCCAAGCTGGGCGTCAAGGGCGACCTGGGCGACCGGGTCTTCGCCTCGGCGATCACGGACCCCTATCTTTCCAACCCGATCGCGCGCGCCAGCGCGACCATGGCCGAGCTGTCCGCCCTGCGGATCGCCCCGGTCGCGATGGCGGCGGAGTAAGTCATGGACGCTGCTACCTCTTTCTGGGCCACCCCCGGCGGCTGGACGCTGATCACACTGGGTCAGGTTCTGCTGATCACCGTGTGCGTCTTGCTCGCCGTCGCCTTCCTGCTGCTGGCCGACCGCAAGGTCTGGGCCTCGGTGCAGATGCGCAAGGGACCGAACGTCGTCGGCCCCTTCGGCCTGCTGCAGTCGTTCGCCGACATGCTGAAGTTCGTGCTGAAGGAGGTGGTCATCCCCTCCGGCGCCGACAAGGCGGTCTTCATCATGGCGCCGATCATCACCGTCATCCTGGCCTTCATGGCCTGGGCCGTGATCCCCTTCGCGCCGGGCTGGGTGGTGTCGGATCTGAACGTCGGCATCCTGTACATCTTCGCGGTCTCGTCGCTGGGCGTGTACGGCATCATCATGGGCGGCTGGGCTTCGAACTCGAAGTATCCGTTCCTGGGTTCGCTGCGTTCGGCGGCGCAGATGGTGTCCTATGAAGTCTCGCTGGGTCTGATCATCATCAATGTGATCCTGCTGGCCGGCACGATGAACCTGTCGCAGATCGTCGAAGGTCAGAGCGGCTATTTCTGGAACTGGTACGCCTTCGGCGGCGGGCAGGGCACCTGGCCCCTGATCGTGATCCTGTTCCCGATGTCGATCGTCTTCTTCGTCTCGGCCCTGGCGGAAACCAACCGCCCGCCGTTCGACCTGCCGGAAGCGGAATCCGAGCTCGTGGCCGGTTATCAGGTCGAATATAGCTCGACCACCTATCTGCTGTTCATGATGGGCGAGTACGTCAACATCGTCTTCATGTCGGCGATGATCAGCATCCTGTTCTTCGGCGGCTGGAACCCCGGCTTCCTGTCGCAGGAGACGCTGGACGGCCTGCCGGCCTGGATCGCCTACACCATCTATCTGCTGACCTTCATCACCAAGACGGTCTTCTGGTTCCTGGCCATCGCCCTGGTGAAGGCCTTCGTGCCCCGCTACCGCTATGACCAACTGATGCGCCTGGGCTGGAAGGTCTTCCTGCCCGCTTCGCTGGTGGCCGTGGTCATCACCGCCGCCTGGCGCGTCTTCGTGGTGGGTGCATAGATGAACCCGCGCGCCGTCATCCTGGCCCTGGTCGCATCGTGGGGCCTTTCCGCCTGCACTTTCGCGCCCATCGCCGCTCCGGCGCCGACCGATCCGGTCGCGTCCATGGAGCGGCGTGAGGATGATGCGCGTCGCGGCGGCGAACGGGTCAACCTGTGCCGGATGATGAGCCGGGACGATCCGCGCTATAAGGACATGGACTGCAAGGACGTGCTGCGGGGAGGCGGGGCGTGAAGCGCTTGATCCCTCTTTTGCTCCTGTCGTCCGCCCTTATGGCCTGTGCGCCCGATACGCGCATGCCCGAGTCCGGCTACCAATGGGAACGCCGTCAGGAACGTATCGAGCGTGAATGGCGCGACGCCCAGGCCCAGACCCAGTCCAAGACCCAGGGAGCGGCTCCGGCCGGCCCCGCCCAGACTTCAACCAACGGCGCCCCGGCGCCAGAGGATCGCTTCTGATGTTCACTCGTATCGCCCAGGCCGCCAAGGGCGCGATGATGCTCGACGCCATCGGCGCCATCGGCCTGACCCTGAAGTACATGGCCCGCCCCAAGGCGACCGTGAACTATCCGTTCGAGCGCAACCCGCAATCGCCGCGCTTCCGTGGCGAGCACGCGCTGCGCCGCTATGCGAACGGCGAGGAGCGTTGCATCGCCTGCAAACTGTGCGAGGCCATCTGCCCCGCCCAGGCCATCACCATTGAGGCCGAACCGCGCGCCGACGGCAGCCGCCGCACGACCCGGTACGACATCGACATGGTCAAGTGCATCTATTGCGGCCTGTGCCAGGAAGCCTGCCCGGTTGACGCTATCGTCGAAGGGCCGAACTCCGAATACGCCGTCGAAACGCGCGAAGAGCTGCTGTTCGACAAGGCCCGCCTGCTCGACAACGGGGATCGCTGGGAACGGCAGATCGCCAAGAATCTGGAACTCGACGCGCCTTACCGCTAAGGCGCTCTTCGCTTGAACGGGTCAGCGATTCCTCACCGGGGTCGCGGCCGATACGAAAGGGGCTTCGTCCCGACATGCTGCAAGGCATTGCCTTCTATCTGCTGGCGGCGGTCGCCACGGTTTCCGGCCTTCTGGTCGTGACCGCGCGCAACCCGGTGCACAGCGTGCTGTGGTTGATCCTCGCCTTCTTCTCGGCGGCGGGTCTGTTCGTCCTGCTGGGGGCCGAGTTCCTGGCCATGCTGCTGGTCGTCGTCTACGTCGGCGCCGTGGCGGTGCTCTTCCTGTTCGTCGTCATGATGCTGGACGTCGACTTCCTGAAGCTGCGCGAAGGCTACGCCCGGTACCTGCCGATCGGCGGCCTGGTCGCCGCCGTGCTGCTGGCTGAGATGATCGTGGTCTCCAGCGCGGTGATCCAGGGCGGCGCGACCGCTGGTCTGACCGGCCCCGGCGCGCCCGATCCCGACATGAGCAATGTCGAGGCCATCGGCCGGGTGCTCTACACCGACTATATCTACTTCTTCCAGGCGGCCGGGATCGTGCTGCTGATCGCCATGATCGGGGCCATCACCCTGACCCTGCGCCACAAGACGCACGTCAAGCGTCAGGACATCACCGCCCAGGTCAACCGCTCCGCCGCCAAGGCGATGGAGATCAAGTCGGTTCAGACCGGGCAGGGCGTCACGCCCGAGGAGCTTCTCTGATGGACATCGGTCTCATCCATTATCTCAGCGTGGCGGCGATCCTGTTCACCATCGGGGTCTTCGGCATCTTCGTGAACCGCAAGAACGTCATCATCATCCTGATGTCGATCGAGCTGATCCTGCTGGCCGTGAACATCAATTTCGTCGCCTTCTCGACCTATCTGAACGACATCAGCGGGCAGATCATGGCCATGTTCGTCCTGACCGTCGCCGCGGCCGAGGCCGCCGTCGGCCTGGCCATCCTGGTGACCTTCTTCCGTAACCGCGGCGACATCGCCGTCGACGACGCCTCCGTGATGAAGGGCTGAGCGTGAACCTCCACACCCTTATCATTCTCGGGATCTTCGCCCCGCTGCTGGGCGCGACCGTCGCCGGCCTGTTCGGCCGCCGTATCGGCAATATCCCGTCGCAGACCATCACGACCGGTCTGCTGTTCTTCTCGTGCGCCGTCGCCTGGACGGTGTTCGGCCAGTGGACCTGGGGCCATCTTGAGCCCTTCACCATCCGCCTGGCCCCCTTCATCAATGTGGGCGACTTCCAGTCGGCCTGGTCGATCCGCATCGACGCCCTGTCGGCGACCATGCTGATCGTGGTCACCAGCGTCTCGTCGCTGGTTCACCTGTATTCCTGGGGCTACATGTCCGAGGACGACAGCCGGCCGCGCTTCTTCGCCTACCTGTCCCTGTTCACCTTCATGATGCTGGCGCTGGTGACGGCCGCCGACTTCATGCAGATCTTCTTCGGTTGGGAAGGCGTGGGCCTGGCCTCGTATCTGCTGATCGGCTTCTGGTTCAAGAAGCCGACCGCCAGCGCCGCCGCCATCAAGGCCTTCGTCGTCAACCGCGTCGGCGACTTCGGCTTCGTCCTGGGCATCATCACCATCTTCTGGATGTACGGGACGATCGAGTTCTCGGAACTGTTCCCGCTGGTGGCGACCAAGGCCGGCACGACCTGGGAGTTCCTGGGCGTCCAGTGGTCCGCGCTCGACCTGGCCGGCTTCCTGCTGTTCATCGGCGCCATGGGCAAGTCGGCCCAGTTCTTCCTGCACACCTGGCTTCCGGACGCGATGGAAGGCCCGACCCCGGTCTCGGCCCTGATCCACGCCGCCACCATGGTGACCGCGGGCGTCTATATGGTCTGCCTGCTGTCGCCCATCTATGAGTACGCCCCCGGCGCCTCGCAGATCATCGCCATCATCGGCGCGATCACGGCCCTGTTCGCCGCCACGGTCGGCCTGACCCAGAACGACATCAAGCGGGTCATCGCCTATTCGACCTGTTCGCAGCTGGGCTACATGTTCTTCGCGGCGGGCGTCGGCGCCTATCAGTCGGCCATGTTCCACCTGTTCACCCACGCCTTCTTCAAGGCTCTGCTGTTCCTGGGCGCCGGATCGGTGATCCACGGCATGCACCATGAGCAGGACATGCGGAAAATGGGCGGCCTGTGGAAGCTGCTGCCGATCACCTATGCGGTCATGACCATCGGCACCATCGCCATCACCGGCCTGGGCATCCCTGGCGTCGGCGGCTTCGCCGGTTTCTATTCGAAGGACTCGATCATCGAGAGCGCCTTCGCCTCGGCCGCCTCGGGTCATTCGGCGGTCGGCATGTTCGCCTTCTGCATCGGCCTGATCGCCGCCGGTCTGACGGCCTACTACTCCTGGCGCCTGATCTTCATGACCTTCCACAACAAGCCGGTGTGGAAGGAAGAGGGCGACGCCCATCATGAGGACGACCATGCCTCGCACGCTCATGGCCACGACGATCACGCGCATGACGACCACGCGCATGACGACCATGGCCACCACGGCCCGCTGCACCCGCATGAGAGCCCCTGGGTCATGCTGGTTCCGCTGATCCTGCTGTCGGTCGGCGCGGTCGCTGCGGGCTTCGTGTTTGCGCCGCACTTCATCGGCCACCACGAGCATGAGTTCTGGCGCGGGGCCATCTTCACCGGCGAGCACAACCATGTGCTCCACGAAAGCCATGACGTCCCGACCTGGGTGAAGTGGTCGCCGCTGATCCTGACCCTGACCGGCACGGCCTTCGCCTACTGGATCTATGTCGCTCGCGAGGGCATGGGCCGTCGCATGGCCGAGCGGGACGGGGCGATCTACCGCTTCCTCTACAACAAGTGGTATTTCGACGAGCTGTACGACTTCGTCTTCGTGCGCGGCTTCAAGGCCATCGGCGACTTCTTCTGGAAGATCTTCGACGTGAAGATCATCGACGGCCTCGGCCCCAACGGCGCCGCCTGGGCGTCGCTGAAATCGGCCGGCTGGCTGTCCAAGTTCCAGTCCGGTTTCCTCTATTACTATGCCTTCGTGATGCTGCTCGGGGTGGCCGGTCTGCTCACCTTCGCCATCTTCGCGTGGGGAGTCTGAGCCCGTGCCCTACATCCTGAGCCTCGTTACATTCCTGCCGCTGGTCGGCGCCCTGGCGATCTTCCTCGCTCGGCTGGCGTCCAAGACCCAGGACGCCGCCGCCCCGGCCGCGCGCTGGATCGCCCTGCTGACGACCCTGGTCGTGCTGGGGGTGTCGGTCGTGCTGGTCGCCGGCTTCGATCCGTCGAACGTCAGCTATCAGTTCGTCGAGATGGTCCCCTGGTTCGCTGGGGCCAGCTATCACCTGGGCGTTGACGGGATTTCGATCCTGTTCGTCCTGCTGACGGCCTTCCTGATGCCGATCTGCATCCTGGCCAGCTGGAAATCGATCGAGACGCGCGTCGTCGAATATATGATCGCCTTCCTGTTGCTGGAGACCCTGGTCATCGGCGTCTTCACGGCGCTGGACCTGTATCTCTTCTACATCTTCTTCGAAGGCACCCTGGTGCCGATGTTCCTGATCATCGGCATCTGGGGCGGCGCCAACCGCATCTACGCGGCCTACAAGTTCTTCCTCTACACCCTGCTGGGGTCGGTGCTGATGCTGCTGGCCATGCTGTGGATGTCGCACACCGCCGGCACCACCAGCATCCCCGAGCTGAAGCAATACGCCTTCGACCCGGCGGTTCAGCCCCTGTTGTGGCTGGCCTTCTTCGCCTCCTTCGCGGTGAAGATGCCGATGTGGCCGGTCCACACCTGGCTGCCCGACGCCCACGTTCAGGCGCCGACGGCGGGCTCGGTCATCCTGGCCGGAATCCTGCTGAAGCTGGGCGGTTACGGCTTCATCCTGTTCAACGTGCCCATGTTCCCGGTCGCGTCCGAGATGTTCCGCCCGCTGGTCTTCACCCTGTCGGTGATCGCCATCGTCTACACCTCGCTGGTCGCCTGGCGTCAGACGGACATCAAGAAGCTGATCGCCTATTCGTCGATCGCCCACATGGGCTTTGTCACCCTCGGGATCTTCTCGGGCAACGACCAGGGCATGCAGGGCGCCGTGTTCCAGATGATCAGCCACGGTCTGATCTCGGGCGCGCTGTTCCTCTGCGTCGGCGTGGTCTACGACCGGATGCATACGCGTGAGATCGCCTTCTACGGCGGCCTGACCTCGCGCATGCCCTGGTTCGCCGCCATCTTCCTGATGTTCACCATGGCCAACGTCGGCCTTCCGGGCACCTCGGGCTTCATCGGCGAAGTCCTGACCATGACGGGCGCCTATCAGGCCTCGACCTGGGCGGCCCTGGTGGCGGCCTCGGGCGTGATCTTCTCGGCGGTCTACGCCCTGACCCTGTATCGTTCGGTCATGTTCGGCGAGATCACCAATCCGAAGCTGATGACCATCGCCGACATCGACAAGCGTGAGCTTGCGCTGTTCGTGCCGTTGATCCTCGGAACCCTGTGGCTGGGCGTCCATCCGGCCGCCGTCCTCGATTACACCGGGCCCGCCGTCGAGGCCCTGACCAATGCCTATCGCGTCGCGATCGGCGGGTGAGACCAAGCATGCCTGATCTGTCCTCCGCCCTGCATCTCGCCGCCTCGGAGCTGACCCTCGCGGTCGGCGCCCTGGTCCTGCTGATGGTCGGCGCCTTCATCGGCGACAAGAGCGCCCGGCTGGTGTCCATCCTGTCGGTCCTGCTGCTGATCGCGGCCGCCGTCATCGCCTTCATGGGACCGTGGGGCGTCGCCTTCAACGGCGCCTATGTGGCCGACCCGCTGGCCATCTACGGCAAGAGCGTCATCTATCTGTCCGCCGCCGTGGCCATCGTCCTGGGCGACGGCTGGATGAAGCGCACGCACATCGCCAAGTTCGAATATCCGGTCCTGATCGTGCTGGCCGCGGTCGGCATGGGGATGATGGCGTCCTCGGGCGACCTGATCTCCATGTACGTCGGGATCGAGCTGCACTCGCTGGCCCTGTACGTCCTGGCCGCCTTCCACCGCGACGACGTCAAGGCGTCGGAAGCGGGGCTGAAGTATTTCGTCCTGGGCGCCCTGTCGTCGGGCCTGCTGCTTTACGGCTCCAGCCTGATCTACGGCTTCGCCGGTTCGATGCGGTTCGAGGATATCGCCGCCTTCGCCGCCGACCATCCGGGCCCCGGCCTGGTGTTCGGCCTGGTCTTCCTGATCTGCGGTCTGGCGTTCAAGGTCTCGGCCGCGCCCTTCCACATGTGGACGCCTGACGTCTATGAGGGCGCGCCGACGCCGGTCGTGGCCCTGTTCGCCACCGCGCCCAAGGTCGCCGCCATGGTGCTGATCGCCCGTGTGCTGGAAGGCGGTTTCGCCGAGGCCCATGCGCAATGGTCGCAGGTCCTGATCGCCATCTCCCTGCTCAGCTTCGTCGTCGGGGCCTTCGGCGGGATTGCGCAGAAGGACATCCAACGCCTGCTGGCCTATTCGTCCATCGCCAACATAGGCTACGCCCTGCTAGGCATCGCCGCCGGCACCAGCGAAGGCCTACAGGCCATGCTGATGTTCATGACCCTGTATGTCATCGACCAGCTGGGCTTCTTCGCCATCCTGCTCAGCCTGTCCAAGTCGGGCCGCCCGATCCGCCGCATCGCCGATCTGGCGGGACTGAAGAAGGACCGTCCGGTCACGGCCATCGCCCTGACCGTGCTGTCGCTTTCGGTCCTGGGCATGCCGCCGCTGTCCGGCTTCTGGGCCAAGTATTATGTCTTCGGCGCCGCCGCCGACGCCGGGCTGTGGCCGGTCGCGGCCGCCGGTCTGGTCGCCTCGGTCGTCGCCGCCTTCTATTATCTGCGGATCATCAAGCTGATGTGGTTCGACGCGCCGGTTGACGACATCAAGATGGACAAGGCCTCGCCGGAAACCAGCATCATCGGCTGGACCTGCGCCGCCTTCGCCTTTCCGCTGGTGATTGCGGGTCTGATCTGGCTGGAGCCGCTGACCAAGGTTGCGAGCGCCGGCTTCGGGAACGGTTAGGGCGTTGACGCCCATACCCCTGGTCATCCTCGACGAGATCGACTCGACCAACGCCGAGGCGCGTCGTCTGGCCGAGGCGGGAGAGGCCGGACCGCGCTGGATCGTGGCGCGCCGTCAGACCGCAGGTCGCGGCCGTCGCGGTCGGAAATGGGATACCGAAAAGGGCAACCTGGCCGCCACCCTGCTGGTCACCACGCCCAAGTCAGCGGCCGAGGCGGCCCAGGCCACCTTCGTCGCGGCCCTGGCTGTGGCCGACCTGCTGGACGTCTTCGTCTCGCCGGCCCTGGTGACGATCAAATGGCCGAACGACGTCCTGCTGGACGGGGTCAAGGTTTCGGGCATTCTGGTCGAGTCCGGCGCCCATGCGAACGGCGACCTGTGGCTGGCCGTCGGCATCGGCGTGAACCTGGCCCATGCGCCGGACGATACCGAACGGGGCGCCACCGCGATCGCCGCCCGCCTGCGCGCCGACCTGGCCTATGTCCCCCCCATCGAGGCCGCCGCCGAGATCTTGGCCGAGACCTTCGCCGTCTGGTGGGGCCGCTGGCAGACGCTCGGCTTCGAACCGGTGCTGGACGCCTGGACCAGCCGCCTGGCCGGCCTGGGCGGTCCCTGCGTCGCCCGTCTGGACAATGAGACGCTGGAAGGCGTGGCCGAAGGGGTCGAGCCTGACGGGGCCCTGCGTCTGCGCCTGACCGACGGTTCGGTCCGCCTGATCTCGGCCGGCGACGTCTTCTTCGGGCAAAAATCTCTGGCAGGGGCGGCCTGACATGCTGCTCGCCATCGAACAGGGCAACACCAATACGCTGTTCGCCGTCCACGACGGCTCGGACTGGATCGCCCAGTGGCGCGCCGCCACCGACGCCAGCCGCACCGCCGACGAATACGCCGTCTGGCTGAACCAGCTGATGGGGATGAAGGGGCTGGCGTTCGGGGCCCTGAGCGGCTGCATCATCTCCAGCGTCGTGCCCCAGTCGATCTTCAACCTGCGCAATCTGGCGCGCCGCTATCTGAACATTGAACCCCTGGTCATCGGCGAGAACGCCGAGCTGGGCATCGACGTCCGTATCGCCAAACCCAGCGAGGCCGGCGCCGACCGTCTGGTCAACGCCATCGGAGCCAAGCTGGTCTATCCCGGCGATCTGATCGTGATCGACAGCGGCACGGCCACGACCTTCGACATCGTCGCCGACGACGGCGCCTTCGAGGGCGGCCTGATCGCGCCGGGCATCAATCTGTCGCTCCAGGCCCTGCACGAGGCGGCGGCCAAACTGCCGCGCATCGCCATTCAGCGCCCCGACCACGTCATAGGCAAGGGCACGGTCGAGGCCATGCAGTCCGGCGTCTTCTGGGGCTATATTTCGTTGATCGAAGGCTTGGTGCAGCGCATCAAGGCGGAATGGGCGCGGCCCATGACCGTCATCGGAACCGGCGGCGTCGCCAGCCTGTTCGAAGGTGCGACCGACAGCATTGATCACTTCGATCCCGACCTGACTATTCGCGGCCTCCTGGAAATCTGGCGTCGTAACGCCCAAATGAACGACTGAATGAAAAAGCAAACCCAAGACGAACTCGTTTTCCTGCCGCTAGGCGGCTCGGACGAGGTCGGTATGAACCTCAACGCCTATGGCTTCGGGCCAGAGGCCAATCGTGAATGGCTGATCGTCGATGTCGGCGTCACCTTCGGCGACCTGTCCACGCCCGGCGTGGACGTGATCGTGCCCGATCCTTCCTATCTGGAAGGCGAGACGATCAAGGGCATCGTCCTGACCCACGCGCACGAAGATCACATCGGCGCCCTGGGCTGGCTGTGGCCGCGCATCAAGGCGCCGATCTACGCCACCCCCTTCACCGCCTATCTGATCCGGGACAAGCTGCGCGAACGCGGCATCCTGGACGAGGTGCAGCTGATCGAGGTGCCGCTGGGCGGCACGGTCGATATCGGCTCGTTCGGCGTGACCTTCGTCAACATGAGCCACTCGATCGCTGAGCCGAGCGGCCTGGCCATCGACACCCCCCTGGGCATGGTGTTCCACACCGGCGACTGGAAGATCGACGACCAGCCGATCATCGGCGAGAAGACCGACGCCCCCGCCATTCGCGCCATGGGCGACGAGGGCGTGCTGGCCATGGTCTGCGACTCGACCAATGTCTTCGTGCCGGGCGTCGCCGGGTCCGAAGGCGATGTCGCCGTCGCCATCTCCAAGCTGATCGCCAGCCTCAAGGGCCGGGTCGCCGTGGGCTGTTTCGCCTCCAACGTGGCCCGGATGGACAGCGTCATCCGCGCCGCCGAGGCCTGCGGGCGTCGCGTGTCCCTGGCCGGCCGTTCGATGCACCGCATCACTGCTGCGGCCAAACACGTCGGCATGTTGCAGGACGTCAAACCCTTCCTGTCCGACGAGGAGGCCCGCGTCTGGCCCGCCGACCAGATCCTGTATCTGTGCACCGGCAGCCAGGGCGAGGCCCGTGCGGCCCTGTCGCGCGTCGCCGACGGCACCCATCCGGTCGTGAAGCTGGGCCTGGGCGACCATTGCATCTTCTCGTCGCGTCAGATCCCCGGCAACGAACTGGCCATCGGCAATCTACAGGATCGCCTCGCGGACCGGGGCGTGCGCCTCTACACCGAGAAGGACCATCCCGGCATCCACGTCTCGGGCCACCCGTGCCGTGACGAGCTGAAGCAGATGTACGAATGGGTGCGGCCGCAGATCGCGGTTCCGACCCATGGCGTGCGCCGCTTCCTGCTGGAACACGCCAACCTGGCCAAGGACATCGGCGTCAAGGAGACCGTGACCCCGCGCAACGGCGACATGGTTCGCCTGGCCCCCGGACCGGCCAAGATCATCGACGAAGTGCCGAACGGTCGCCTGTACGTCGACGGCGGCATGTTGGTGACCGAGCAGGGCGAGGCCCTGAAGGAACGTCGCCACGCCTCGACCAACGGCGTGCTGATCGTCAGCTTCGCCCTCGACAAGCGCGGCCGTATCGCCAGCGACATCGACATCCGCAGCGTCGGTCTGCCGGGCGACACCGCCACGCCCCTGGGCGACGCCCTGGATAATCTGGCCGAGCGCGTCGAACAGGTGATCAAGAACCTGAAGGGCGACGCCCTGGACGACGAAATGGTCATCGAACAGGCCGTCGCTCGCGTGCTGAAGAAGGCGAGCCAGCAGATTTGGGATCGCCGTCCCATCGTCGAGACGGTCGTTCTGCGCGTCTGACGCCCCGCGCCTGCTTCACCCTCGGGTTCGTCTCGAGGGCCCACCTGTCCGCGCCCCGGACAGGTGGGGCAGGGGGCGAGCTTCAGCCCTCCGTATCTCGGCTCTCAGCCGCTTGGCCTCCCGGACAGGCGTGGCGGCTGCGAATTGGCATCGCCTCATCCGCCCCGGTTCGGCTATATCGCGTTCATGGCCGAACGACTCTTCCTGCTGAATCCCGACTGGCATGACGACCAGGGCGGCCCGTGGTTCTGTCCGGCCGGCGCCTATGTCGAGGGCGTGCTCGCCTTCTATCCTCAGCTGCGGGACGCCCTTGAGGTGGTCTATCTGGACCATGCCCGCCCGCGCCCGCCGGTCATCGCCGAGGTCGGCGAAGCGCATCAGAGCTGCCCGATCCTGATCCTGGACGGCGAACTGGACTGGCCCGAGGCCCAGGTCAGCGAAACGACCGGGCGTCGCTTCCTTCAGGATCACGCCATCGCCCCCTATCTGGCGGCCCGCTACGGCGTCGGCCGGCCGCATCCCTGAGGGCGCGGCCGGAGGACTATACGCGGATTTTTAAGACCAAGTCTTACGGCAGGGGGCCGTGGCGCACGCTCAAGTTTCATGGCAAAAACTCGCGCTAGGTAAATGGGGGCTGTAGATGGCTGAGGTTGGCGCTGCTTGGGTACAAGCCATTGCTGCGATTGCGACGTTCGGTGCCGCTTGTGTTGCCGTCTGGGCCACTTTCAGCGCACCCAAACGTGCGGCGGAGATCGCAGAAGAACTCCGAAGGACGAACGACCGAATTGATGCTGAGCGGAGATCACAGTCCTATATATTGGAAACGTTGCTTCGGCATCGAGGCAATATCATTCATGGTGATGCTGTTAACGCCCTTAACCTGATCGACATTGTTTTTATGAACGCACTCGATGTCAGGGAAGCCTATCAACAGTTCTGGAACGCAACAGCTGAACCTACCCCCTGGGAACTTAAGGTAGAACGCTACAATACAATAATCGAAAGAATTATTCGGCACTTAGGGATGAGTGACCACATCAAGGCGTCCGATATACAACGAAGCTATCATCCCGTGGGGCATGCCAAATTTGCTCAAGTTCAGAATGCGGAAATGGACGTGCGTTGGAAATGGTACTTCAACGAAGACGGCACTCCGAAGGATCGGCAGAGTATTTTTAAAGCCAAAATCGGATAAAGCGGAAAGTGTATCAGTCGCCGAGCGTGGCCTTGCGATAGGTCTCGTCCAGTTCGAACACCTCGGCCGACACCTCGACCTTGTCGGCCCTGCCGGCCAGGGCGGCGGTCAGAATCTCCAGCACCCGTTCGCTCAGGGCGATCTTCTGCTCCGGCGTGCGGCCCAGCATCAGGCCGACGCGGCAGGCCAGCATGGCGGTGTCGGGCGCGTCGTCGGCGATGACGACGTGATCCAGGGCGATCAGCCGGGTCTTGCAGGTCGACAGGGCGGCCCCGGCGATCTCGACGGCGGCTTGGTGGATCTCCAGCGCCACCGGGGTCCAGTCGATCTCGGCCAGGCGGCGGGTGTATTCCACGGTGATCTGCGGCATGTCGGGGACTCGTCGAGGGGGGGCTGATCCTCTAGACCGGTTTCAACCGGACGCCAAAGCCCGGACCAGGAGGTCTCATGCCCATCGGCCCCATCACCATGTTCGGCATCTACATCATCGTCTGGTGGACGGTGCTGTTCGCGGTCCTGCCGCTGGGAACCTCGCGCGAGACGCACGAACCGCCGACGGACGGCGCCCAGTGGGGCGCGCCGACCACGCCGAACCTGAAGCGCAAATTCATCACCACCACCTGGGTCGCGGCCCTGGTCTGGGTCTTCGTCATGGTGCTGATCTTCACCGGCTGGCTGCCCCTGCCGGACTTCTCGCGCGCGCCGGCGGTGTGACGGTCTAAGGAAGGCCGTCATTAATTCTCAGGCGCAACGGCTAGGATGGCGGGCGGGCGCCCTCGGCCAGCCGCCACGCCGCCGCGACGGGTTGGATGTCCAGATCGGCGGCCTTGGCCAGGCGGATCAGGCGGTCGATGTCTTCGGGTTTGCAGCCGTAGGGCGTGGGGGCGTCGCTGACGTCGTGGCCGTAGGCGATCAACCAACCCTTTGACGCCGCGGTGTTTTCAATCAGCTTTTCGAGATCATAGTTGGGCAGGCGGCGGCGCTCCAGACCGATGGCCCGCAACAGGCTGCGGTCCGCACGGCCTATATTGATCCCGTTGCCCACGCCTCGGCCGCATAGAAAGCGGCCGTCGATCACAGACTTGGTGGTCAGGGCGCAGTCGCCGAACGGATAGGCGAAGCTGAGCATCTGATAATCGCCCAGCCGTTCCGACACCCAGGCGGCGTTGCGAGCCAGGCTGGCGTCCAGTTCGGCCGGCGACAGGCGCAGGGTCGAGACGTGTTCGTAGGTGTGGCAGCCGACCTCATGCCCGGCGGCGTGCAGGGCTTGCAGATGTTCGGTCTCGAACTGGGGCAGATCCAGATTGCGTCCGCCCGCGAGACCGCCGCAGACATAATAGGTGGCCTTCACCCCGTGCTGCGCCAGCACCGGCCCAGCCTCGAGCCAGGCCGAGGCGGGGATGTCGTCGAAAGACAGGCTCAATACGCCTCGCGTCGGCTGGATCGTCGCGGGACGAACATCCAGATAGAGGCCGGCGCGGCGGCGTATCTTGTCGATGAAGGCGTTCATGCCGCTCTTATGACCGATCGGGCTTAAGGCCGGGTTTCAGACCTTGACCGGTTGGACGGTCAGGCCGCGGACGCCGAAGACGCGGCGATAACGTTCGATCTCGGCCGGATCGCCGACCGCCTTTTCGGGATTGTCCGACAGTTTGACGGCCGGGCGACCGCCGGCCTCCACGACCTTGCAGACCAGGGAGATGGGTTCCAGCTCCGGCGCGAATGCGGGCGAACAGTCGCGGAAGTCGTTGGTCAGATTGGTGCCCCAGCCGAAGCTGAGACGCGCTCGGCCATGGAAATGGGCGTGGGCGGCTTCGATGCCGTCGATGTCCATGCCGTCCGAGAAGATCAGCAGCTTCTCCTTCGGATCGCGGCCCCGTTCGCGCCACCAGTCGATCAATCGTTCGCCCGCAGCAATGGGCGGGGCCGAGTCAGGGCGGAAGCCGGTCCAGTCGGCGACCCAGTCCGGCGCCTGGTCCAGGAAGGCCTCGGTGCCGAAGGCGTCGGGCAGGACGACCAGCAGATTGCCGCCATAGTGCCGCCGCCACTCGTCCAGCACGGCATAGGGCGTCTGGGCCAGGGCCGCATCGTCCGGCGCCAGGGCCGCCATGACCATCGGCAGTTCGTGGCCGTTGGTGCCGATGGCCTCCAGATCATTCTCCATGGCGTGGAGCACGTTGGAGGTGCCGATGAAGGACCGGCCCAGGCCTTCCTTCAGCGCCTGGATGCACCACCTTTGCCACAGGAAGCCGTGACGACGGCGGGTGCCGAAGTCGGACAGGGCGAGATCGGGCAGGGCGCGCAGCCGCTCGACCTTGGACCAGAGCCGGGTCTTGGCGCGTGAGTAGAGGACATCCATCTCGAACCGTCCCAGACGGCGCAGACCGGTGCGGCAGCGCAGTTCGTTGAGGATGGCCAGAGCGGGGATTTCCCATAGCGTCACCTCGGCCCAGGCTCCGGAGAAGGTCAGGACATACTGGCCGTCCTGAACCGACAGGTCGTATTCGGGCAGGCGGTAGTCGGTCAGCCAGGCGATGAAGTCGGGCGAGAAGATCTGTTTCACGCCGTAAAAACTGTTGCCCGACAGCCAGACCAGTTCCTTGTTGGTGAAGCGCAGGGTGCGGGCGTGATCCAGCTGGTCGCGCAGGGCGGCGATGTCGATCTCGTCGGCCAGGCGGACGGACTTGGTGCGATTGATGACCTGGAAGACGACCGGCGTGTCGCGATGCTCGCGCCAGATCATCTGCAGCATCAGCAGCTTGTAGAAGTCGGTGTCCAGCAGGCTGCGAACGATGGGGTCCAGGCGGAAACCATGGTCATAGGCGCGTTTGGCGAGGTCCATGCCGCTTTCTAGGGCTTCAACGCTCGCCCCGCCACCACGGCGTCCTTGCCGAACTTTTCACGCAGCTTGTCGATGGCGCGTTCGGTCTTCAGGGTGCGGGTCTCAGTGGTTTGGAACAGGCCGCTCGGGCTGTCGTCGGCATCTTGGATGTCGGCCATGCCGATGCCGATCAGGCGATAGGGCGGCCCGAGTTCGGGCTTCAGCAGATCACGGCCGGCGGCGAACAGGGCGCGGGCGGTCTGAATTGGGTCAGGCAGGCTGATGCGGCGCGTGATGATCTTGAAATCGGCGCGGCGCAGCTTCAGCACCAGGACGCGGCTGGCGACGCCGTCGCGTCGAGCCTTGGACGCCAGTTTTTCGCACAGGGGCCAAAGCTCGGTTTCCAGCGCCTCGGCCGTGACCAGGTCTTCATTGAAGGTGGTCTCTGCGCTCATGCCCTTGCGGTCCCGGTCTGGGTTCACGGCGCGGGCGTCGCGGGCGTGGGACAGGTCGTGCAGGCGCAGGCCGGACTCGCCATAGCGTTTGACCAAGTCGCGGACGTCGGCCTTCGCCAGATCGCCGATGGTGGCGTAGCCGTCGCTGCGTAGCGCCTTGCCGAACACCGGCCCGACGCCGGGCAGGGTTGTGACGGGGCGCGGCGCCAACAGGGCCTGGGCGTTGGCGGCGCCGACCACGGAGAAGCCCCGCGGCTTGTCCATCTCGGACGCCATCTTGGCCAGGAAGCGGTTGGGGGCCAGGCCGATGGAGACGGTCAGGCCGGTCTCGTCTTCCATCTGCTTCTGGAACCGGATCAGTTGAAGGACCGGCGGGCCGCCGTTCAGCCGCTCGGTGCCGGACAGATCGACCCAGGCCTCGTCCAGCGACAGGGGTTGGATCAGGGGCGTCAGTCGACCCAGGGCGCCGAGGATACGTTCCGATTCGAAAACATATTTGGCGAAGTCGGGCTTGATCACCACGGCTTCGGGGCAGGCCTTCAGCGCCTTGAACATCGGCATGGCGCTGCCCACCCCGTACTGGCGCGCCACATAACAGGCGGTGGAGACCACGCCCCGCTTGCCGCCGCCGACGATGACAGGTTTGTCGCGCAGCTCGGGTCGGTCGCGCTTTTCCACCGACGCATAGAAGGCGTCGCAGTCCATGTGGGCGATGGACAGTTGATCCAGTTCGGGGTCTGCGACGACACGACGCGATCCGCATGACGGACAGCGTCGTTCAGGCGGGCCGGCGGGGTCTTCGCCGGTCCACAGGCAGTCGCGGCAGACGGCCTTTATGGCCAAGCTTAAGGTCTCCGTAACCTTGGCTTCACGCCAACTTAAGACTGAGAGTGGCAGTATCGCACACAATGAAGCCTCGCCAATTCGCAGGCGCGGCAGGTCAGGTGACGATGTCCAAAAAAGTCCTCATCGTCGAGGATAACGAGCTGAACATGAAGCTGTTTCATGATCTGCTCGATTCCCAGGGCTATGAAACCCTTCAGACCCGTGAGGGCCTGCAGGCGTTGGCTCTGGCGCGGGCGCATCATCCGGACCTGATCCTGATGGATATCCAGCTGCCTGAAATCTCCGGTCTCGAAGTCACCAAATGGCTGAAGGACGACGAGGAGTTGAACCATATTCCGGTCATCGCCGTGACCGCCTTCGCCATGAAGGGCGATGAGGAGCGTATCCGCCAGGGCGGGTGCGAGGCCTATATCTCCAAGCCCATCTCGGTCGTGCACTTCCTCGAAACGATACGGCAGCATCTGGGATGAGTGCGCGAATCCTGGTGGTCGACGATGTGGATGTGAATGTCCGTCTGCTCGAAGCCAAGCTGACCATCGAATATTATGACGTCCTGACCTGCCAAAACGGTGCCACCGCGCTTGAGCTCGCCGCCGAGCATCAGCCGGACCTGATTCTGCTCGATGTCATGATGCCGGGTATGGACGGGTTCGAGACCTGTCGTCTGCTGAAGGCGCGGGCGGAGACGCGACACATACCGGTGGTGCTGGTGACGGCGCTGGACGGGCGCGAAGACCGGATTCGCGGCCTTGAGGCCGGGGCGGACGATTTTCTGACCAAGCCTATCGACGACGTCGTCCTGTTCGCGCGCGTGAAGTCGTTGACGCGGCTGAAACAGGTGATGGACGAGCTGCGCGAGCGCGAGGAAAGCAGCCGGCGCATGGGCGTGGAAGGCGAGGGGGTCGCACGCCTGCGCAGCGAAGGCGGGCGTGTTCTGATCGTCGACGACAACGTCGCCCAGGCCGAGAAGATCGCCGCCGAATTGGGGCGCGAGCATCGCGTCGCCATCGAGACCGATCCAGAGGCGGCGATGGCGGCGGCCAAGGGCCCCCTGGATCTGATCATCGTCAATGTGGCGGCTGAAGCCTTCGACGGTTTGAGGGTCGTGGCCTTGGCCAAGTCGGGCGATGCGCGCCGGGCGCCGATCCTGGCCATCGTCGAGCCGAGCGAGCGACCGCGCATGGTCAAGGCGCTGGAACTGGGCGCCACCGACATTCTGCCGCGTCCCGTCGATCCCGAGGAGCTTTCGGCGCGGGTGCGCACCCAGATCCGACGCAAGCGCTATACCGATTTTCTGCGCCAGAAGCTGGACAGCAGCCTGGAGATGGCCGTCACCGACGCCCTGACCGGCCTGCATAACCGTCGCTACATGACCGGGCAGTTGCAGGCTCTGGTGGGACGGGCTGCGCACGGCGGTGCTTCTGTCGCCCTGCTGATGCTCGACATCGACCACTTCAAATCCGTCAACGATGGTTTCGGCCACGACGCCGGGGACGAGGTGCTGGCCGAGTTCGCCGTACGTCTGGCCACCAATGTGCGGGCTGTCGATCTGCCGTGCCGGATGGGCGGGGAAGAGTTTGTGGTGGTCATGCCGGGCGCCGGGCTGGACGACGCTCAGATGGTGGCGGAGCGAATCCGTCGCGACATCGCCTCCGCGCCCTTCCGGGTCATGGGCGGCAAAGAACAGCTGGCCGTCACCATTTCCATAGGCGTTGCGGCGACCACGGGCGACGGCGATACGCCGGAAAGCCTGCTCAAGCGCGCCGACGAGGGTGTCTACGAGGCCAAGGCCGGTGGCCGCAACAAGGTGGTCGCCAAGGCCGCCTGAGCCGTTCGGACGCTGCGTCGAACAAGAAAAACGCCCGGCTGTGAACAGCCGGGCGTCTTAAATTTATCAGCAGATCAAGTGCTTACTTGATCTTGCCTTCCTTGAAATCGACGTGCTTGCGCACGACCGGGTCGTACTTCTTGACGACCATTTTCTCGGTCATGGTGCGGGCGTTCTTCTTGGTGACATAGAAGAAGCCGGTGTCGGCCGTGGAGTTCAGGCGGATCTTGATGGAAGCCGGTTTGGCCATCGGAATTACCTCTGCGACGGCGAAAGCCGCTTAAAATAAGAGGCGCGGAACATACTCAGGATCGACCCAAAGTCAACGGGCGCGATGCCGCCTTGATGCGGCGCGGCGCATATATAGGCTGGGCGTATGAAAATCGCATCCTTGCTGGCCGCAGCGGCCCTGATTTCCCTGTCGTCTGCGGACGTCGCAGATGCGGCCCCCGCTCCGGCCCGGAACGATTTCCTGGCGCAGCTCAACGCCCTGTGTGGCCAGCGATTTGAGGGCCGGGTCGTCACGACCGACGCCGCCGACGCCCGGTTCGCCAGCGAGCGGCTGATCATGCACGTCCGCGACTGTTCGCCGGACGAGGTGCGGATCCCGTTCGCCGTGGGCGAAGACCGTTCGCGGACCTGGGTGGTGACGAAGACGGACGCCGGCCTGCGGCTGAAACATGATCACCGGCATGAGGACGGCACGACCGACGTGCTGCACTGGTACGGGGGCGATACGACGAGCGGCGGCACGGCCGAACGGCAGGAGTTCCCGGTCGACGCCGAATCGATCACCCTGTTCAACGCCAACGACGCGGCGGTCTCGACCACCAATGTCTGGGCGATGGAGGTCCATCCGGATCGGATGTTCGCCTATGAGCTGCGCCGACCGAACCGGCATTTCCGCGTCGAGTTCGATCTGACGAAGCCGGTCGTCGAATAGGGTCAGTCCCTATGATCGACGATGTGGCGGCCGCGCACCATGCGGACGAAGGGGAGGGGGCGTTCGGGGCTAGTCCGCTCCTGGCCAAACCGCTCGGCCAGTTCGCCCAGTACGAAGCGGGTGATGGCGGGCAGATCAAGGGCGCGAGCGTCCTCCAGCGGCAGCCAGGCGATCTCGTCCAGTTCACCCGAGCCGGCGGTCGGCTCGGGCGTCAGCAGGGCCTCCGCCGGCGCCATGAAGAAGCGGGCGTCGAACCGCCGCGTCCGGCCGGGCGGGGTGATGGCGCGGGCGATGTAGGACAGGGCCGACAGATCGGGCAGGGCGCCCGCCTGGCGGTAGTCGCGCCACGCTCCGGCGACGCTGGCGGACGGCGCGGGGCGGCCCAGGATCAGCCCTGTCTCCTCAAAGGTCTCGCGCACCGCCGTCAGGGCCAGGGCGCGGGCGCGGCGGGCGGGAACCTCGGTCCCCAGCCGCCGTGCGACGTCGGACGTCAAATCGCCCGTTGAGGCGGCGGTGAAATCCGCCCGGTCGATCCGCCCGCCCGGGAACACCCATTTCGACGCCATGAAGACATGCCCTGGCGCGCGTCTTCCCATCAGCACTTCGGGTTGCGATCCGCCCCGCGTCAGAATCAGGGTCGCCGCGTCCTTGGGCCGTTGGGCGCCGCCGACGCGGGGAGCGTCAGCGAGGTCTTGGGCGGCGTCGAAGGGGGGATCCTTCATTCCGCTCATCCCGGGGTCACTTCCGCTTGCCCTTGCGGACGCCCTTCAAGCCGCCTGAGGGACGGCCGCCCTTCGGAGGCTTGGGGCCGCCCGGTCGGGTCTTGCCGCGCATCGGCGGGCCGTCGCCGCCGCGTCCGCGAATGCCATAGCGCGGGGCCGGGGCGTTCGGATCGCGCGGCTCCGGTTCGCTGAGCATTTCGAACACCAGGCCGCCGGTGACGGGGGTGGCCTCCATCAGCTTGACCTCGACCTTGCGGCCCAGGGTGAACCGCTTGCCGGTGCGTTCGCCGACCAGGGCGTGGGCGCGGTCGTCATGGGAGAAATATTCGCTGCCCAGGGTCGAGACGGGAACCAGGCCGTCGGCGCCGGTCTCGTCCAGCCGGATGAACAGGCCGAAGCGGGTCACGCCGGTGATCCGGCCGGTGAAGGTCGCGCCGACGCGGTCCTCCAGGAAGGCGGCGATATAGCGGTCCATGGCGTCGCGCTCGGCGGCCATCGACCGGCGCTCGGTCATGGTCACGCCCTCGGCGATGGCGGGCAGTTCGGCGATCTCGCGGTCCGTCAGCCCGTCCTTGCCGAGGTTCAGCGCTCGGATCAGGCCGCGGTGGACGATCAGGTCGGAATAGCGCCGGATCGGCGAGGTGAAGTGGGCGTAGCGATCCAGGTTCAGGCCGAAGTGGCCGATATTCTCGGGGCTGTAGATCGCCTGCATCTGGCTGCGCAGCACCACCTCGTTGACCACATCGGCATGTTCGGTGTCGCGGGTTTCGTCCAGCAGCTTGTTGAACCGCTTGGTCGTGCCCGGCTCGCCCTTGTTCCATGGCTTGCCGATGGTGGAGAGGAAGTCTGCCAGGTTGAAGATCTTCTCCTGGCTGGGCGTGTCGTGGATCCGATAGATCAGCGGCGTCTTCTTCTGCTCCAGGGTCTCGGCGGCGCAGACATTGGCCTGGATCATCATCTCCTCGATTAGCCGGTGCGCCTCCAGCGAGGCGCGCTTCTCGATCGAGGCGATGCCGCCATCGGGAGCCATGCGGATGCGGCGTTCAGCGGATTCGATCTGCAAAGGACTGCGCTTCAGACGGCCCTTGAGCATGGCGTGATAGGCGTTCCACAGCGGATAGAGGATCGCCTCCATGATCGGGCCGGTGGCGTCGTCAACCTGGCCGTCGATGGCGGACTGGGCCTGTTCGTAACTGAGCTTGGCGTGAGACCGCATCAGGCCGCGCACGAACTTGTGGCCGGTCTTTCGGCCGTCCTTGTCGAACACCATACGCACGGCCAGGCAGGCGCGGTTCTCGCCTTCCTTCAGGCTGCACAGGCCGTTCGACAGCACCTCGGGCAGCATCGGTTCGACGCGGTCGGGGAAATAGGTGGAGTTGCCCTTGTCGCGGGCCTCGCGGTCCAGATGGGTTCCGGGCCGGACATAGGCGGCGACGTCGGCGATGGCGACCCAGACGATCCAGCCGTTCGGGTTCTTCGGATCCTCGTCGCGCGCCGCATAGACGGCGTCGTCGTGGTCGCGCGCATCGGCGGGGTCGATGGTGATGAAGGGGACTTCGCGGAGGTCCTCGCGCCCCTTCAGCGTCGGCAGGGCCTGATCCTCGGCCTCGCGCTCGACGGCTTCGGAGAAACCGGTCGGCACGCCGTGGGCGTGGATGGCGATCAGGGAGGCGGCGCGGGGATCGTCCTCCTTGCCGATATGTTCCAGGATCTTGCCGCGCTTGGGCCCATAGCGCTGCTCGCCCTTTTCGATGGCGGCCAGGACCAGGTCGCCGTCGCGCAGATCGCCCGACTGGGCCTGGGGCACCAGCAGCACGTCCTTGGAGCGGCGGTCGACCGGCTCGACGCGGGTCTCGCGCGCCGACTTGCGGATCACGCCCAGGACGCGGTTCGTGCCGACGTCCAGCTTCTTGATCAGTCGGGCTTCCCAGCCGTCGCCGCCGCGCTGGAACTTGACCAGCAGACGGTCGCCCAGACCAGGGGCGGGCCCGGGCTTGCCCTTGTCTGGCATTAGTAGAGCGCGGGGCGCGTCGGCGCTGGCCTCGACCAGGCGGACATACAGTTCGCCGTCGCCGTCGCGCTCGATCACATCGGCCACGCCGACGGGGGGCAGGGCGCCGGCTTCGGCGAAGCCCTTGCGGCCGCGCTTGCCCAGTTTTCCTTCTTCTTCGAGTTCGCGGATCATTTCGCGCAAGGCCCGGCGGTCGCCGCCCTTTAGGCCGAAGTGGCGCGCGATATCGGTCTTCTCGGCCGATCCGGCCTCGCGCAGGAAGGCGAGGAGGGTGTCTTTGTCGGGGAGACCGGCGGGCGGCCTCTGGGTAGGTTTGGTCAATTCAGTCTTTCATTTCGCCGAGGTGTCGGCGGGATTTATGCAGTTCAGGTTCAGCAGGGTCGCCGCCTGCGCCATGGGGTGATCGAGTGTGATGAGTTGTGCATTCAGCCGTCTTGCGACGGCAATGTGGATTGCGTCAGGCGTCCGGAGCTTCAGGTCAAAACGACGCACGAGGAGGCAGGCGTCTTCTATGTCGGCATCCAGTATCGCCGCGCGGGCGCCAAAGGCGTCGATCCAGTCGTCCAAACGCTGGAGCAGGATCGTCACCTCGGCCTCCGAACGGCGTCGCATCCGCACCAGCCCTGAAATTGCGGCCGAACATTCCGCAGTGCACAGGGTGCTGACGCTGATTGTCTGGACATGGCCACGCATAAAGCGGTCGATGGACTCGGCCGCAGGTTCGTTGAGCAGCAGGGCGAGCAGGACGCTCGCGTCGAAATAGAAGCTCATACGCCTTCGTCGCGCATCTGACGGATCAGATCGGCGGCGGAGATATCGAGCGGAGGCAGGGCTTGGCGGCGCTTTGCGAAGTCGTCGATCAGCGCCAGTCTTTGTGCGTGGGACATCGGCGTCCGTTCGGTGGGAAGAGAGCGGATTTCAGCCACCGGTTTCCCGTGGCGGGTGATGATGACCTTCTCCCCCTCAATGGCTTTGTCGAGCAACCGAGGCAGAGTGTTCTTGGCCTCGGCGACGCTGTATGCGGCCATGATCGCTCTCCGACTATGGCCATAAATATAGCCATTCTCGGTCTAGACCGCCAGTCATGCCCCAATGGCGCGCAGGGAACCGGAGTGGCCGGTCAAATCTTGCGTGATTTGACCGAGTGCGTGCGGGGCTTCAGCTTCTGCTGGTCCTGAACCGGAGTCTTCGATGTCCCTGAACGCCCCCGCCCTAAGCGCGACCGTCAAGTCGCCGCTGGATCTGATCGGCAAGACGCCGATGGTGGAGGTGACCAAGATCGACACCGGCAAGTGCCGGCTGCTGTTGAAACTGGAGTCCCAGAACCCCGGCGGGTCGATTAAGGACCGGATCGCCGTCGAGATGCTGGATGCGGCTGAGAAGGAAGGCTGGCTGAAGGAAGGCGGCACCATTGTCGAGGCGACGGCGGGCAATACGGGCCTGGCCCTGACCCTGGTCGGCCGGGCGCGGGGCTATAAGGTGCTGCTGGTCATTCCGGACAAGATGTCTAAGGAAAAGATCCAGCATCTCAGGGCCATGGGCGCCGATGTTCGCCTGACCCGTTCGGACGTGCCGCACGGACACCCGGAATATTACACCGATATGGCCGAGCGTCTGTCTCAGGCCATTCCCGGCGCCTATTACGTCAACCAGTTCGCCAACCATTCGAACGCCGACGCCCATGTGAAGACGACGGGGCCGGAGATCTGGGAGCAGACGGGGGGCGACATCGACGCCTTCGTCGCCGGCATCGGCTCGGGCGGGACGATCACCGGCGTGGCGCGCTATCTCAAAAGCGTCGGCTCCAAGGCCCAGATTGTCCTGGCCGATCCGGTCGGATCGACTCTGGCCGGTATCGTCAACGACGGCGTGCCCGGCCCGGACGGCAGCTATACGGTCGAGGGCATCGGCCAGAACTTCGTGCCCGATACGGCGGACATGAGCCTGATCGACAAGGCCTATTCGATCCCGGACGCGGAGGCGATCGCCACGGCGCGCGAACTGCTGCTGAAGGAAGGCATCCTGGCGGGGTCGTCCTCGGGCACCCTGATCGCCTCGGCCCTGCGCTGGTGCCGCGAGCAGACTGAAGCCAAGACCTGCGTCACCTTCGTCTGCGACACCGGGGCCAAGTACCTGTCCAAGGTCTATAACGACGCCTGGCTGGCGGATCAGGGCCTGGGCGAGCGCGAGTTGCACGGCGACCTGTCGGACCTGATCAACCGCAAATACGAGAAGGGCGACGTGGTTGTCGCCGGTCCGGGTGACACCCTGGACACCGCCTTCAAGCGGATGAAGGGCGCCGACGTGTCCCAGCTGCCGATCATCGAGGACGGCCGCCTGGTCGGCATCCTGGACGAGAGCGACCTGATCCAGGTGATGAACACCGACGAGATCACCCGCAAGGAACGGTTCGCCAAGCCGGTGGCCTCGGCCATGACGCGCGATCTGGACACGCTTCAGGTCAAGGAGCCGCTGGACGCCCTGATCCCTGTGTTCGACCGAGACCGGGTGGCCATCGTGCTGGACGGCGAGCGGTTCGTGGGCCTGATCACCCGCACCGACCTGATCAACCACCTCAGCCTGAACCGGTGAGAGCTAGACGCCATGGTGACGCTGCACCGCGCTCCGGCCTGGAAAATCGCGGTCTATGGGCGTGATCACGGCGTGCCGCACTTTCACGTGGAGGGTCGAGGCTGGCGTTGCTCGGTTGCAATCTCCACCTTGGAAGTGATCATAGGCGTCTATGATCCCAAATCGCTGGCTGCCGCCATCGCCTGGGCAGGTGATCGGCAGGACCAGCTGTTGAGCAAATGGAACGAGCTGAATCCATGATGGGCGCGGAAGAGCAACACTCGCTGATCTCGGCCACAGCCTCCGGCCCAGCCCTGCTCGACCTGAGCTGGAGCAATGGTCAGCGCGCCACCATCGATCTTGGCCAGATGCTGGGCGACGACGCCTACGCCGCCCTGCGCGAGAGGTCCGTGTTTGAGGCCGTGCGGTTGGGGGACTGGGGCCAAAGCCTGGTATGGCCGGGCGACATCGAGATCGGCGCCGACTCGCTATGGCTGGACTGTCTGTCCGCCTGGGGAAGGGAAGACACCCGGGCCTTCCTGGAGTGGCGTCTTCGCAACGGTTTCTCTGCGGCGGCGGCGGCGCAAGCCCTGGGCATATCGCGGCCAAGCGTCGTGAAATACTCGACCGGCGCCACGGTGCCACGATCCATTCAACTGGCCTGCCGAGGCTGGGACGCTTTGAAAGCCGCTTGATGACGACCAAGAACAGCCAGGGTTTCTCGACCCGCGCCATCCATGCCGGTCAGCATCCCGACCCGACGACGGGGGCGGTGATGACGCCGATCTACGCCACCTCGACCTATGCCCAGGAAAGCCCGGGCGTGAACAAGGGGTACGAATACGCGCGGGGCAAGAACCCGACGCGCGAGGCGTTTGAGGCCTGTATCGCGGACCTGGAGGGCGGCACGCACGGGTTCGGCTTCGGCTCGGGCATGGCGGCGACCTCGACGGCGCTGGAACTGCTGGACGCCGGCGATCACGTGGTCACGGGCGACGACCTGTACGGCGGCTCTTGGCGGCTGTTCGAGCGGGTGCGTCGGCGCACCATGGGGCTGGACTTCGCCTATGTGGACCTGAGCGACATCGCCGCGGTCGAGGCGGCCATCACGCCCAAGACGAAGATGCTGTGGGTCGAGACGCCCACCAATCCGCTGATGAAGCTGGCCGACATCGCCGCCTTGTCGAAGGTGGCCAAGGCGCACGGCCTGCTGCTGATCGTCGACAACACCTTCGCCACCCCCTTCTGCCAGCAGCCGCTGAGCCTGGGGGCGGATGTGGTGATGCACTCGGCGACCAAATATCTGAACGGCCATTCGGACATCATCGGCGGGGTGCTGGTGACGGCCGATCCCGAGCTGGCGACGCGGATCAAGTTCTTGCAGAACTCGGTCGGCGGGATCATGGGGCCGTTCGACGCCTTCCTGGCCAGCCGGGGGTTGAAGACCCTGGCGCTGCGGATGAAGGCCCACTGCGAGAACGCCCTGACGGTGGCGCGCTGGCTGGAGACACGGGCCGGCGTGGCCAAGGTCATCTATCCCGGCCTGATCGCCCATCCGCAGCACGAACTGGCGGCGCGGCAGATGCGCGGCGGCTATGGCGGCATGGTGACGGTGGTGCTGGAGGGCGACCTGGAGCGGACCAAACGCGTGCTGGAACGGGTCGAGGTCTTTACCCTGGCGGAGTCGCTGGGCGGGGTCGAGAGCCTGGTGAACCACCCGGCGATCATGACCCACGCCAGCGTGCCCAAGGAGGTCCGCGAGGCGGGCGGCGTGACCGACAACCTGATCCGGCTATCGGTCGGGGTTGAGGACGTCGAGGACCTGATCGCGGATCTGGATCAGGCCCTGGGCTGATCTCAGCTGGAGGGCAGGGCGGTCTGGTGACCGGTGACGGGGGGCAGCTTCTTCTTGGGCGCGGCGCGCTTCACTGGCGACTTGGCGGCCTTGGGCAGGGCGGCGCGGCGGGCGACCTCGGCGTCAATGATCGGCAGGATGTCAGCGGCGGCCATCACCTGGGTCGAGGCGCCGGTTTCGGCCAGGCGCGTAGCGTTGGCGCGCAGGCTGTTGAGGTCGGCGTCGGTCATCGCGGGGATTTTGTCGGCGAGGGTCGTCATGGGGCGCGTCCTGATTGAACGGGCTTCAGGGCCGGCGCGCGAGGCGCCAGCCCTTCAGCTGATTGAAGGCGATCTCGACCACGACCTGGTCGCCTAGCCCGGAGACGCCGTTAGGCGAACCGAGCGTGGGCAGAACCGTAACGACGTGGCCGTTGTCCAGGCGAACCTTGCGGCCGCCCAGCGGCAGTAGCTTCGTCACCTCGCCGTCGAAGGCGATGGTGTTACGAAGCGTGTCCTACTCCGCCGCCGTGAGGCGACCGGCGGATTCCTTGCCGGAGCGTTGGTCGCGCTCGATCTCGTAACCGATCTTCTGGCCTTCGTTCAGCGAGCCGAGGCTCGAGGTTTCGACGGCCGAGGCGTGGACGAAGACGTCCTTGCCGCCATCATCGGGAGCGATGAAGCCGTAGCCTTTGGTGGGGTTGTACCATTTAACAGTGCCGGTAGCCATTTGGAGACCTCCGTCTGGCGTTGACCGCAGGGAGGGATCCCTGGTCGGCCTGTCGGGTCTGAATGGGATCGGCTTTTGGACCTCGGTGCGTGATGCAAAGGGAGCAGCGGCGTTACGCAGAGAGATCGACCCTTCCCATATGGGCCTCCCGCCGTCCCGGCGCAAGGGCGGGGGGTCAGAAGGCGTAGGCGACCTTGGCCACCAGGGCGTCCTCGTACTGCTCGCCGAAGGTGTCGGCGTTGGTGTCGTAGTAGCGCAGGTCGAGGGCCAGCGCGTCGGTCAGCGCATAGGTCACGCCGGCGTTCCAGCCGGTGTAGTCGGGGGCGCCGGCCTGTTCGCGACGGCCGACGGCGGCCGTGCCGTTCAGGCGTTCGGTGAAGTCCCAACCGACCCGGCCTTCGACCCAGGTGAAGGCGTCGGTCGAGCCGGCGGCGTCCGGCGAATACTGGACTTGAAGCCGCGCGCTGGCGGGGCCGATGGAACGGCTGATGTTGCCGGTCAGCTCCCAGCCGTCCTCGTCATAGCCGGCCTCGGCGTCGAGGCGGTGCTTGTAGGCGGCGTTGAGGTCGAAGCGGTAGCCGAAAGCCTCGGGCTGGTAGCCGACCACGAACTCGGCCTCGACAGTGGAGCCGCCCGCCTGGATCGTCTCGAAGCCAGGGGCGACGTAGAACAGGCCGTCCGCGCTTTCCCAGGTCGCCGAGCCGAAGACGTAGCCGTCATTGCCGGACTTGGACGCCGCCTTGGAGCGGTTGTCCGTCCCGGCGCCCACCTCGAACGACCAGGCGTCCCACGATGCGGAAGAGCCTGAGGCGGATTGGGCTCCCGCAGGGGTGATGAGGACGGCGGAGGCCAGGACGGCGAGGATGGGGACGGCGAGGGCGGCGGTGCGGATCATGGCGGCTCCAACGCGCGAGATGCGGTTTGGCGCCTTTAGCGTGCTCCGGCCTTGATGGCGAATTCATCCGTAGCCTGAGCGAACTCTTGTCGCAGGCGGGCGACCAGTTCGGCGGTGGGCAGGATGTCGTGGATGGCGCCCGCGCCCTGGCCTGCGGACCAGACCGTCTTCCAGGCCTTGGCCTCGTCGCCCATGTCCAGCTTGTGCTCGGGCAGGTGCTTCGGATCAATCCCGTTTTCGATCAGGGACTTGCTCATGAAGTTGGCCGGGATGCCGGACACCGCCGGGGTATGGACGATGTCGGTGGATCCGCTGTCGATCACCATCTGCTTATAGGCGTCGACCGCCATGGCCTCGGTCGTATTGATGAAGCGGGTGCCCATATAGGCGAAGTCGGCGCCCAGCATCAGGGCCGCCGCCACGTCCTGGCCGGTCGAGAGGGCGCCGGACAGGATGATGGTCCCCTTGAAGAAGCTGCGCACCTCATTGACCAGGGCGAAGGGGTTGATGATCCCGGCGTGGCCGCCGGCGCCGTTGGCGACCAGGATCAGGCCGTCGACCCCGGCTTCGGCCGCTTTGCGGGCGTGGCGGATGTTGGCGATGTCGTGGAAGACCTGACCGCCATAGCCGTGGACCGCATCGACCACGTCGCGCACCGCCCCCAGCGAGGTGATGATCAGCGGCACCTTCTCCTCGACCGAGACCATCATGTCGGCCATCAGCCGGGGATTGGTCGGGTGGACGATGTGGTTGACGCCGAAGACGGCCGCCTCGGGCTTCAGCCGGCCCTTGATCTCGTGAATCCAGTCGCGATAGCCCTCGGTGGTG
This sequence comes from Brevundimonas sp. SL130, assembly GCF_026625805.1. Lineage (NCBI taxonomy): Bacteria > Pseudomonadati > Pseudomonadota > Alphaproteobacteria > Caulobacterales > Caulobacteraceae > Brevundimonas > Brevundimonas sp. SL130. The sequence goes on along the minus strand of NZ_CP113064.1, from coordinate 2,404,924 downwards.
CGCTGGTTCAGCGACGGGAAGGTGCCGATGATCCCGGCGTTGCAGGCCTCGACCACCAGATCCGGTCCGGAGACCAGGAACATGGGCGCCGAGATGATCGGCAGGATCAGGCCTTTTTGAAGCGAAGCGGGAATGGCCACGAGCGTCTCCTGGGTTTTGTTTCGCTACGCTTAGCGGGGTATCGCGGGGGAAGGCAATCGGGCGAAATGTACGGTTTCCACCCGAAAAAAATGGAGTCTATTTTCGTCCATTCTGGAAACTGCACTCCGGGGGAAATGGGTGCAGTATGCAAAAGAGTGCAATTGGGCGGTCGTGGTCGGATGCGGCGGTCTCCAGGCGCCCAGGGGGCAGGGATGGCCATTATAAGCGGGTTGGATGGGGTGGTAGGTTGAGGGCAGCTTTAGAAAAGCAAGTGATTGAAATCGCGCCATAAATATTCACAAATTGGGATGGCTGGCCAACGTCGTCCCTTCTCCCATGGGGAGAAGGTGGCCCGAAGGGCCGGATGAGGGACAGGCGGTGGGCCAGCCCGCACCACCGTACCCCTCACCCTTTCGCGCAAGACCGATCGCTACGCTCCCGGGCGCTCAAGCCCTCTCCCCACGGGAGAGGGAGATCGGTGAGGATTTTCTTACGCGCCGCAAACGCCTAAATGCGCCCCATGACCCACTATACCGACAACCTCAGCCAGCTCGGCGCCCAGACCGCCGCCCCGACCAGCCCCGAGACGGCCGTGCTGGAGCGGGTGCCGAACCCGCATGCGGATACGCTGTATCTGGCCCGGTTCACGGCGCCCGAGTTCACCAGCCTGTGCCCGGTGACGGGTCAGCCGGACTTCGCCCATATCGTCATCGACTATGCGCCGGGCGAGTGGCTGGTCGAGTCCAAGAGCCTGAAACTGTACCTGACCAGCTTCCGCAACCACGGCGCCTTCCACGAGGACTGCACCGTCGCCATCGGCCGGCGGCTGGCGGACCTGCTGGCGCCGAAATGGCTGAGGATCGGGGGGTATTGGTATCCGCGCGGGGGGATACCGATCGACGTCTTCTGGCAGACGGGCGTGGCGCCGGAGGGGCTGTGGCTGCCGGATCAGGGCGTGCCGACGTATCGCGGGCGGGGGTGAGACGAAAACAAAAAAGCCGGTTCGAGAAGAACCGGCTTTTCAGAATTATGCCTCCGGAGAGGCGTGGGACAGCAGGGTCCCCGCGGCCGAAACCGTGACGTGTATATAGGCTGAGATCCCGCCATGATCAAGTCACCCCCGATGCGGGGCCTGAGGCGGCGATCCCCTTTTGAAGAAAGGGCGTCAGAACACGGCGGACATGACGGCTGATCGCTTCTATGTCGCTCGGGTCTAGGGTGAATGGCTTGCGTATCTGGCCGGCGGTCGTTCTGAGCGGTCTGAGTCGACCCGACGAGACCGCATAGATGTGATCGCACACGGCCCATGATTCATCCGCTGTCTGCTCGTTGGGATTGTGTTTGAGCTTGTAACCGTGCGGGTTGGACGACTGATCGCGTTTTGTCAGGGGAATGACGAGAGACACGTCGGTGAGCCTGGCGGATTTGATCACCATGACGAGATGCTCGGAGTCGAATTCAGGAATGAGGTTGGTATGGGAAAAATCGCACCAGTAAACTTCCCCCACCCGTGTTCCGCTTTTGAGGGAGGTCATGGGTGGCTGTTTGACCTTGGCGGGCGGCGGCGCACGTTTCGCCATCGCCTCCCTGACGGTGTCACTGGCGGATATGGTGCCGGTCTTTCTGGGGGCGGTCATTGCGCAACCTTGAATAAAACTGACGCAACTCTCAATGGCTGATCGTCGCCTCCCCCTCGAAGCCTGGGGGCGCCGTCTCCTCACGCGGACCGAGACCTGGGCCGACCGGTCTCGTCCGCGTCGCTACGCCTACGAATTCCTCTGGTTTGGACTGAAACAGGGGTGGGCGTGTCTGTTCGGGGGGCTGATGCTGGGGCTGATCGTCGGCACCTTCCTGTGGTGGCCGGATACGGCGCCGATCTCGCGCTATGATTTTCTGGCGGTCGGGGCGGTGCTGATCCAGGCGGCGATGCTGGCGTTCCGGCTGGAGAGCTGGGAGGAGGCGCGGGTGATCTTCCTGTTCCATGTGGCGGGGACGATCATGGAGCTGTTCAAGACGGCGCACGGGTCGTGGGTTTATCCGGAGGACAGTCTGCTGCGGATCGGCGCCGTGCCGCTGTTCTCGGGCTTCATGTATGCGGCGGTGGGCAGCTATATCGCGCGGGTGCAGCGGATCTTTCATATCCGGGTGCGGGCCTATCCGCCGCTGTGGATGACCGGGGTGCTGGCGGCGGCCATCTACGTCAACTTCTTCGCCCATCACTGGCTGCCGGACGTGCGGATCGTGCTGTTCGCGGCGACGGCCCTGCTGTTCGGACGGAGCTGGTTCTATTTCACGGCGGACCGACGTCGGCGGTCGATGCCGCTGCTGCTGGGATACGGGCTGGTGGCCCTGTTCATCTGGTTCGCCGAGAACCTGGGCACGTTCGCGCGGGCCTGGTCCTATCCGGGGCAGGAGGCAGGGTGGGAGATGGTGTCCCTGGCCAAGCTGGGCGCCTGGTTCCTGCTGATGATCATTTCCGTGGTGCTGGTGTCGCTGGTGCACCGGCCGGAGGAAGAGGTCACGGCAGGCGCGTGACCTTGGCGGCCATGTCGGGACGGGGGCGTTCCAGGGCGGGCTCGGTCAGGGTGCCGATGTGGATGAAGCCGGCGACGGTCTCGCCCTCGGTCAGGCCGAACAGGGCCGTGGCCTGAGGGTCGTAGCTGTACCAGTCGGTGATCCAGCTGGAGGAGAAGCCGAAGCCGCCGGCCGCGTGTTCCAGGTTCATGCAGACGGCGCCGGCCGACAGCTGTTGCTCCCAGATCGGCTTGGCGTCGGGGACTGGGGTCGAGACGACCAGGACGGTGACCGGGGCGGCCGTCAGCTTGGCCAGGACCGCCTGATCCTTGGCCGGCTTGTCGCGGGCCTCGGCCAGGACGGCCAGTTTTTCGGCGATTTCGGCGCGGCTGCGCGGGCCCAGGACGACGAACCGCCAGGGGAAGAGCTTGCCGTGGTCCGGGGTGCGGGCGCCGAGTTGCAGAATGGCGTCGAGCTGGCTGTCCGACGGTCCGGGGGCGGCCAGGGCCTGGGCCGGGGCCGAGCGGCGCGTGGCCAGGGCGGCCAGAACCGCCGGCGACGGGACGGGCGAGGGGACGGCCTGGTTCAGCTGGAAATGGGGCAGGTCAGTCATGCTCCGAAGCTAGGCTTTCGTCCTCGTCTTCGCCATAGGTGAAGCATGAGCAATTCCGACGAACCGAAATGGGCCGCTGGTCTGGTCAAGCCGCCGGCCTGGCGCAGCGACGGGGTCGAGATCGTTTTCGATAATCCCTGGATGGCTGTGACCCGACATCCGGCGACGGCGCCGACGGGGCATGCGACCGACTACGCCGTGGTGCGGTTCAAGAATGTCGGGGCCGGCGTCCTGCCGGTGTATGACGACGGGACGGTGGTGCTGGTGGGCCAGCAGAGGTTCGCCCTGGCCAATTATTCCTGGGAAATGCCTGAGGGCGGGGCCCCGCTGGGCGAGGATCCGTTCGACGGCGTGCGGCGCGAACTGGCCGAGGAGGCGGGGCTGGAGGCCGCGCACTGGGCGCCGGCCCTGACGGTCGAGATGTCCAACTCCACCACCGACGAAATCGGCAAGACCTGGATCGCCTGGGGACTGACCCCTGTGCCGGTCGCGCCGGACCCGACGGAGATCATCGCCGTGGTGCGGGTTCCCTTCCTCGATCTCCTAGACGAGATCGGGCGCGGGACGGTGCGGGACAGCCTGACGGTGGCGACGGCCTACAAGGCCTATCATATGGCCTTGAACGGGGAACTGCCTCGGGCGCTGGCGCAGGCCATGCTGGGGCGGGTATGATGTCGTCGAAGGAGCCGGTCATGGCCAAGCTTGAAGTCGTTGCGGAAACCGACAGCGTGTGGCGCCAGCTGCGCGCCTCGGCCGAGGCTGCGTCGCGGGAAGAGCCCCAACTGGGGTCGCAGATGAATGCGGTGATCCTGTCGCACGACGATTTGGCCGGCGCCCTCAGCTTCCAGATCGCGCGCAAACTGGCCGACGGGGAAATGAGCGCCATGTCGGTGCGCGAGGTCTGTCTGTCCGCCTTCGCCGCCGACCCCGCCATGGTCGCGGCGGCCGAGGCCGATCTTCAGGCCGTGGCGGAACGCGATCCGGCGATCCGCAACCTGTTGCAGCCCTTCCTGTATTTCAAAGGCTTCCAGGCGCTTCAGGCCTGGCGGGTGGCGCACTGGCTGTGGCGGCAGGGGCGCGAGACCCTGGCCTTCCACTTCCAGAGCCGGATCTCCGAACTGTTCCAGCTGGACATCCATCCGGCGGCGCGGCTGGGCCAGGGGCTGTTCCTGGACCACGGCACCGGCATCGTCATCGGCGAGACGGCGGTGGTCGGCGACGACGTCTCGATGCTGCACGGGGTGACCCTGGGCGGCACGGGCGCCGAGCGCGGCGACCGCCACCCCAAGATCGGCAAGGGCGTCCTGCTGGGCGCCGGGGCCAAGGTGCTGGGCAATATCCACGTCGGCGACTACGCCAAGGTGGCCTCGGGCTCGGTGGTGCTGAAGGCCGTGCCGTCGGGCTGCACCGTGGCCGGGGTGCCGGCGCGCCTGGTCAACTGCCCCACCGGGGCGGAACCCGCGCGGACGATGGACCACACGCTGGCGGACGCGGTGTACGACTTCGTGATCTGACGGGTTTCCCTCAAGGCCCGACTTCTCTAGGGTCCGCCGCCAACCCAAGACCATGAGGCCCCCCGTGAAAGACACCGACCTGAAGCGCATCGAGGCCCACCTCAAGCGCACCTTCAACACCGGCGGCATCATCGTGAAGCCC